>NZ_CP092784.1:0-205000 GCF_023539285.1 Enterococcus sp. LX10
ATGCCCGACGTGGAAAGTTTTTGGCATAGCCTTGAAGAAGCCTATCAAGCGATTTTGTCGGCGCCAAGTTTTGATGCTTGGATTAAAACCACACGCCCTTTGAAATTAGACAACAATCAATTGTGGCTAGAAGTCCCTTCTGCAGTTCATCGTGATTACTGGGAAAAAAATCTTTCGGCAAAAATTGTCGAAACTGGATTTAAATTGACCGGTGCAGAAGTGATGCCCCATTTTGTTGTTGCCGATGAAAAAGACGCAGCACTGGCACAAGAACTCGAAGAACCTGCCGAAGAAGAAGTTGTTTTTAGTGAACAAAGTAAAAAAGCGATGCTTAATCCTAAGTACACTTTCGACACCTTCGTTATTGGTAAAGGAAACCAAATGGCGCACGCTGCAGCGCTTGTTGTTGCCGAGGATCCGGGTTCGATTTACAATCCCCTTTTCTTCTATGGTGGTGTAGGGTTAGGGAAAACCCATTTGATGCATGCCATTGGTCATCAAATGTTAGTGAATCAACCAGATGCCAAAGTCAAATATGTTAGTAGCGAAACGTTTACGAATGAATTTATCAACTCAATTCAAACAAAGACATCCGAACAATTTCGGAAAGAATATCGCAATGTTGACTTATTATTAGTCGATGATATTCAATTTTTGGCGGAAAAAGAAGCAACATTGGAAGAATTTTTCCATACCTTCAACGATCTTTACAATGAAAATAAACAAATTGTTTTAACAAGTGATCGCCCGCCTAATGATATTCCAAAATTACCTGAACGATTAGTTTCTCGCTTTGCTTGGGGTTTGTCTGTCGATATCACACCGCCTGATTTAGAAACACGGATTGCAATTTTGCGCAAAAAAGCAGATGCCGAGCGTTTAGAAATTCCGGATGATACACTAAGTTATATCGCTGGTCAAATTGATTCCAACATCCGTGAATTAGAGGGTGCTTTGGTCCGCGTTCAAGCCTTTGCAACTATTAATGGAGAAGATATTACCACTAGTTTAGCGGCGGACGCCTTGAAATCTCTAAAATCAGTTGGTAGTAAAAATCAATTGTCCATCTTACAAATTCAAGAAGAAGTATCCAAATATTATCATGTGCCTCTTAAGGATTTAAAAGGGAAAAAACGAGTGAAAACAATTGTGGTTCCTCGTCAAATCTCAATGTATCTTGCTAGAGAAATGACCGACAATTCCTTGCCAAAAATTGGTGCCGAATTTGGCGGCAAAGATCATACAACGGTGATTCATGCGCACGAAAAGATTCAGCAATTATTGGAAAAAGATCCAGCGATTCAAAAAGAAGTCAGTGAAATTAAAAATTTATTGAACTCTTAGGATGTGGAAAACTAAACAAAAAAGAACAAAGTTATCCACAACTTATACACAAGTGGATAACTTAGTAAAAACAATGCTCTTTTGACTTTTCCACAGAATCAACATGCCCTATTACTTTTATTATTTATTTATATATAATATACAAAACAGTGGCGTACAAAATTAGAACGTATTGAAAATACTTAAAAAGGAGTTTACATTATGAAATTAACGGTCAAACGAAGTGTCTTTTTACAAGAATTACAAACTGTTCAACGAGCAATTTCTTCTAAAACAACGATTCCAATCTTAACGGGTGTTAAAATTGTGTTATCAGAAGATGGCTTATCACTTACTGGGAGTAACGCGGATATTTCAATTGAAAGTTTTTTAAGTAAAGATGATGAAAAAGCTCAAATGACCATTGAACGCACAGGTAGCATCGTTTTACAATCTCGTTTCTTTGGCGAAATTATTCGTAAATTACCAGAAGATATGTTCACAATGGAAGTTCTAGATAACAATCAAGTTGCAATTACTTCAGGAAAAGCTGATTTTACGGTTAATGGATTAGATGCTGACAATTATCCGCACTTACCAGTAATTGATACTCAAAACCAAATGAAATTACCTGTTCATTTATTGACAAAAATTATTAGTGAAACAGGTTTTGCTGTCTCGATGCACGAAAGTCGTCCAATTTTAACTGGGGTCCACTTTATTTTAGAAAATCAAAAATTACTTGCCGTTGCGACAGATTCACATCGTTTAAGTCAACGTGTGATCCCGACAGAACAAGCAGTAGAAGACTTTAACATTGTAATTCCAGGAAAAAGTTTAACTGAACTTTCTCGTTCATTAACCAATGAAGAAGAAATGGTTGAAATCAGCATTATGGAAAACCAAGTGCTATTTAAAACAGAAACAATGTACTTCTATTCTCGTTTGTTAGAAGGAAATTATCCTGATACCAACCGTTTAATTCCAACTAGCCATAACACGCAAATTGAATTTTATGTACCAGAATTGCTTTCAGCAATCGAACGTGCCTCTTTACTTTCTCATGAAGGACGTAACAATATTGTTCGCCTTTCAATTTCAACAGATTCTGTTGTTTTATATGGAAATTCACCTGAAATTGGAAAAGTCGAAGAAGCGTTAAACTATGAAAATGTTTCTGGTGAAGCGTTGGATATTTCTTTCAACCCAGATTATATGAAAGATGCGTTGCGAGCGTTTGGCGATATGAATATTACCGTGAAATTCCTTTCTCCAATTCGTCCGTTTACATTGGAGCCAACCGAAACAGAACTAGATTTCATTCAACTAATTACACCGGTTCGTACAAATTAATCATGTTTAAAAAAGACCTTCGGAAAATCACTATGATCGCCGAAGGTTCTTTTTTGTCGTCTATTTAAAGCCGATAAACGCTGCTAGATAAGCTTTTTAAAACTAGAATAGCTTTTACGCTAATATGATTGTGAATGTTTGAACTATCGTTTGACGAATAAATTCTGCTTTTTTTTTTTCGTGGATAAAGAAAAAAGCCCTTTAATTTTTCGTTTAAGAGCTGTTCATTTTTTTATGAACATTTCCTAGTGAAAGAAGTTTACGTTGCTTAAAACGACGCTCAGACCTCTACAAGCTACTTTTCTTCAATGCATGCCCTCTTCGTTTGTCTTTGAGTTACCCCAAATTGTTTTTTAGTTAAACGCTACTCGTCATTTCTGCCAAATCAGGCCCCTTTTTTCTCAAAAAAATATCAATTTCCGTTTTAAAATGCTTTTTAAGAGTTTTTTTATCCTAATAATATTTTCGGTCATTTAGAATTAAAATTGCTTAGAATGAAAATTAGACAGATAAATTTGTTTTCTCTTATGAAAAAGGGTATAATATATATGAGAACGTATTAGAAAAAAGAGGGATGCACATTGAAAAAAACGTTTGTTTTAGCAACTGAGTATATAACGCTTGGTCAGTTTCTTAAAGAAATCAACGTCATTGGTAGTGGCGGCCAAGCCAAATGGTATTTGGCAGACAATAGCGTGTTTGTTGATGGCGAGTTGGAAAATCGTCGCGGACGGAAACTTTATGCGGGCATGATGATTGAGATACCTGAAGAAGGTACTTTTTTTATGGTGAAAAACGGAAACGAGTCCGACGATGCGGCTGAATGAGCTGACACTTCAGCATTATCGTAATTATGAAACAGTCAGCTTAGATTTTCCAAAAACGTTAAATCTTTTTTTAGGCGAAAACGCCCAAGGAAAAACCAACTTGTTAGAAAGCATTTATGTTCTAGCAATGACACGAAGTCATCGAACCAGCAATGAAAAAGAATTAATTGGCTGGGAACAAGCAGCAGCTAAAATTAGTGGCGTAGTTGAAAAAAAGACAGGCACCGTGCCGTTGGAAATTTTAATTTCCAACAAAGGACGTAAAACCAAGGTTAACCACATTGAGCAAAAAAGGCTCAGTGCGTACATTGGGCAATTGAATGTTATTTTATTTGCCCCAGAAGATTTATCTTTGGTGAAAGGCTCACCTCAAGTCCGCCGGAAATTTATTGACATGGAACTCGGACAAGTGAGTCCTATTTATCTTTATGATCTTGTCCAATATCAGTCTGTTTTAAAGCAACGGAACCAATACCTAAAACAACTAGCTGAAAAGAAACAAACAGATACTGTTTATCTCGATATTTTGACAGAGCAGCTAGCTGAATTTGGCGGGAAAGTTCTATACGCTCGGTTAGGTTTTCTTAAAAAATTAGAACACTGGGCAAACTTACTCCATCAAAAAATTAGTCATGGACGCGAAACGCTCACCATTGACTACGCATCAAGCATCCCAATTGACAACACGGATCTTTCCTTAGAAGCACTTCAAAATCAATTGCTCCAACAATTAATGAACAATCGTAAGCGTGAATTGTTTAAAGCGAATACTTTTTTAGGCCCTCATCGTGACGATTTGCTGTTTATTGTCAATGGTCAAAATGTTCAAACGTATGGCTCACAAGGCCAACAGCGAACGACAGCTTTAAGTATTAAATTGGCAGAGATTGATTTGATGCATTCAGAAACAGGAGAATATCCTGTGTTATTACTAGATGATGTCATGAGTGAATTAGATAATGAACGTCAAATTCACTTGTTAGAAACGATTGAAGGCAAAGTTCAAACGTTCTTAACGACAACTAGTTTAGATCACATAAAAGACAAGCTAACAGTTGAACCAGATATTTTTTATGTTCAACAAGGCAAGATAGAAAGGAATTCAGCGACATGACAGAAGAAGAAAAAAACATGAGAGAACGTGCGCAAGAATATGACGCTAGTCAGATTCAAGTTTTGGAGGGCTTAGAAGCTGTCCGGAAACGTCCTGGTATGTACATAGGTTCTACTAGTGGCGAAGGGTTACACCACTTAGTATGGGAAATCGTTGACAACTCTATCGACGAAGCCTTAGCAGGATTTGCTAAATCAATTCAAGTAATTATCGAACCAGACGATAGTATTACTGTTATCGATGATGGTCGTGGAATTCCAGTCGGGATTCAAGCCAAAACAGGTCGCCCAGCTGTGGAAACAGTGTTTACAGTGCTACATGCCGGCGGGAAATTTGGCGGTGGCGGCTATAAAGTATCAGGTGGCTTGCACGGTGTTGGTTCCTCTGTTGTTAATGCTTTATCGACCAGTTTAGATGTTCGTGTTTATAAAGATGGCAAAGTGTACTACCAAGAATATCGTCGTGGTGCGGTTGTTGATGACCTAAAAGTTATCGAAGAAACGGATCGCCACGGAACCACTGTTCACTTTATTCCAGATCCTGAAATTTTTACAGAAACAACCGTTTATGATTTTGATAAATTAGCAACACGGGTTCGTGAATTAGCCTTTTTAAATCGAGGCTTACACATTTCAATTGAAGACCGTCGTGAAGGACAAGAAGATAAAAAAGAGTATCACTATGAAGGCGGGATTAAGAGTTATGTTGAGCATTTAAATGCCAATAAAGACGTTATTTTCCCAGAGCCAATCTTCATTGAAGGAGAGCAACAAGATATTACAGTGGAAGTGTCAATGCAGTATACAGATGGCTACCACTCAAATATTTTAAGTTTTGCCAACAATATTCATACTTATGAAGGCGGAACGCATGAATCTGGTTTTAAAACTTCTTTAACACGTGTGATTAATGACTATGCACGTAAACAAAAATTGATGAAAGAAAACGATGAAAAATTAACTGGGGAAGATGTTCGTGAAGGCTTAACCGCAGTGGTTTCCATCAAACACCCAGATCCTCAATTTGAAGGACAAACCAAAACGAAATTAGGAAACTCAGAAGTACGGACCGTCACGGATCGTTTATTCTCAGAATACTTTACAAAATTCTTGATGGAAAATCCAACAGTCGGTAAACAAATTGTCGAAAAAGGTATGTTGGCCTCAAAAGCTCGTTTAGCCGCTAAAAGAGCCCGTGAAGTCACCCGTCGTAAAGGCGCTTTAGAAATTAGCAACTTGCCAGGGAAGCTGGCTGATTGCTCAAGTAAAGATCCGGAAAAATGCGAATTATTTATCGTCGAAGGAGACTCGGCCGGCGGTTCAGCAAAACAAGGCCGTAGCCGTGAATTCCAAGCCATTTTACCAATTCGTGGGAAAATCTTGAATGTCGAGAAAGCCAGCATGGATAAAATTTTAGCCAATGAAGAAATTCGGTCATTATTTACAGCTATGGGAACAGGCTTCGGCGAAGATTTCGATGTTTCTAAAGCACGTTATCACAAACTAGTGATTATGACCGATGCCGATGTCGATGGTGCGCATATTCGAACGTTGTTATTAACCTTGTTCTATCGCTTCATGCGGCCAATTGTTGAAGCTGGTTATGTGTATATTGCCCAACCACCACTATATGGTGTGAAACAAGGGAAAAACATCACCTACGTTCAACCGGGCAAACATGCTGAAGAGGAACTAGCAAAAGTGTTAGAAGAATTACCTGCTTCACCAAAACCAAGTGTTCAACGTTACAAAGGGTTGGGTGAAATGGATGATCACCAACTTTGGGAAACAACAATGGACCCAGAAAAACGATTAATGGCGCGAGTGAGTGTCGATGATGCCATTGAAGCTGACCAAATTTTTGAAATGCTAATGGGCGATCGTGTGGAACCACGTCGTGCGTTTATCGAAGAAAATGCCCATTACGTGAAAAACTTGGATATTTAATGTGTCGCAACGTTGTAAGAGACGCTAGAACATATATTTAGAGGGGAAAAAATTCATGAGTGAAGAAATTAAAGAAAACATTCAAGACGTCAATCTGACCAGCGAAATGAAAGAATCTTTCATTGACTACGCAATGAGTGTTATCGTAGCCCGCGCGTTACCTGACGTTCGTGACGGTTTAAAACCTGTTCATCGCCGAATCTTATATGGAATGAACGAATTAGGGGTAACCCCTGATAAACCACACAAAAAATCAGCCCGGATTGTTGGGGATGTTATGGGTAAATATCACCCCCATGGGGACAGTGCGATTTACGAATCAATGGTGCGGATGGCACAACCTTTTAGTTATCGGGCTATGTTAGTTGACGGCCACGGAAACTTCGGTTCTGTCGATGGTGACGGCGCTGCCGCTATGCGTTATACCGAAGCACGTATGAGTAAAATTGCTTTAGAAATGCTACGAGATATTAACAAAAATACAGTCGATTTCCAAGGAAACTATGATGATTCAGAACAAGAACCAGTAGTTTTACCTGCTCGTTTTCCAAACTTACTAGTTAACGGAACAACGGGGATTGCGGTGGGGATGGCAACAAATATTCCACCACACAATTTAAGTGAAGTGATTGATGCAACAAGTTTATTGATGGACAATCCTGATGTAACGACGAATGAATTGATGGAAGTGTTACCTGGACCAGATTTTCCAACAGGCGGTTTAGTGATGGGGAAATCAGGGATTCGCCGAGCATATGAAACGGGGAAAGGTTCGATTACAGTTCGTGCAAAAGTTGAATTGACTGAAATGCCGAATGGAAAAGAACGTATTTTAGTAACTGAATTGCCTTATATGGTGAATAAAGCCAAATTAATCGAACGAATTTCTGAATTACACAGAGATAAACGAATTGAAGGAATTACCGATTTGCGGGATGAATCTTCTCGTGAAGGCATGCGGATTGTCATCGATGTTCGTCGAGATGTGAGTGCCTCTGTTGTGTTAAACAACTTGTACAAAATGACTGCCTTACAAACATCTTTTGGTTTTAACATGTTAGCCATTGAAAAAGGTGTACCGAAAATTTTAAGCTTGAAACGTATTTTAGAAAACTACGTCGAGCATCAAAAAGAAGTCATTACTCGCCGGACGATTTTTGACAAAAACAAAGCAGAAGCACGGGCGCATATTTTAGAAGGTCTACGAATTGCCTTAGATCATATCGATGAAATCATTGCCATTATCCGTGGGTCACAATCAGATGACGAAGCAAAAGCAACGTTAATTGAACGCTTTGAATTTTCAGATCGTCAAGCGCAAGCGATTTTAGATATGCGTTTACGCCGTTTAACAGGCTTAGAACGCGACAAAATTGAAAATGAATATCAAGAGCTATTGAAATTCATTGCGGACTTAGAGGACATTTTAGCCCGCCCAGAACGCGTCATTGAAATCATTAAAACAGAGTTAAATGACGTTCGCACAAAATTTGGTGATGCACGACGCACAGAATTATTAGTAGGTGAAGTCTTAAGTCTTGAAGATGAAGATTTAATCGAAGAAGAAGAAGTCGTGATTACATTAACCAATAACGGCTACATTAAGCGGATGGCAAACTCTGAATTCCGGGCGCAACGCCGTGGCGGACGTGGTGTCCAAGGCATGGGCGTTCATGATGATGATTTCGTGAAAAACCTAGTTTCTTGTTCAACACACGACACGTTATTATTCTTTACGAACACTGGGAAAGTTTACCGAGCAAAAGGTTACGAAATCCCTGAATACGGTAGAACAGCAAAAGGAATTCCAGTGATTAACTTACTGGGAATTGATTCTGCAGAAAAAATTCAAGCGATTATTTCTGTTGAGGGCAAAGCGGAAGCAGGTAAATACTTGTTCTTCACAACCTTAAAAGGAACCGTCAAACGGACAGCCGTAACAGCCTTTTCTAATATCCGTAGTAATGGTTTAATCGCCATTAGCTTAAAAGAAGATGATGAGTTAGTTAACGTGGTAACGACTAATGGCAATCAGAAGATGATTATCGGAACACATGCAGGATACTCTGTCACATTTGATGAAAATACTGTACGTGATATGGGCCGGACAGCATCCGGTGTTCGGGGAATCCGTCTCCGCGAAAATGATTATGTGGTCGGCGCAGCGATTCTGGATGAAAATAAAGAAGTCCTAGTCATTACTGAAAATGGTTATGGTAAGCGTACAAAAGCTTCTGAATATCCAGTTAAAGGACGTGGCGGTAAAGGGATTAAGACAGCAAATATCACTGAGAAAAATGGTCCATTAGCTGGTTTAACCACGGTCAATGGGGATGAAGATATCTTATTGATTACGAACAAAGGCGTCATTATCCGCTTTAACGTTGATTCTGTTTCTCAAACAGGACGCGCAACATTAGGGGTTCGTTTAATGAGAATGGAAGATGGTGCCAAAGTGGTAACAATGGCTGTTGTAGAACCAGAAGAAGTGGAAGAAGAAATCGTTGAAGTTGTAGAAACAACAGAAAACGAAACAACATCAGAAACAGAAGAATAACATAAAAAAGTTTCGCCAGTTGGCGAAACTTTTTTATTGGGGCTTTTCAAAACTATTTCTTGCTTTTGTCCATCAATTAGCATATAATTAGAGATTGTGAACTACCTTTTTAGGTATGTTCTCCTTGCTCTTAGCCAACTAAGAGCCTTGAAGTCCATAGGGAGGTGAAAATCAATGAGTCAAGATACGAAGTACGAAATCATGTACATTATTCGTCCGAACATTGATGAAGAAGCAAAAACTGCTTTAGTAGAACGTTTCGACACAATCTTAAAAGATAACGGAGCAGAAGTTATCGAATCTAAAGATTGGGAAAAACGCCGCTTAGCATATGAAATGAACGGATTCCGTGAAGGCATCTATCATATCGTTAACGTTACTTCTCCATCAACAGCTGGCGCAATCAACGAGTTTGATCGTTTAGCAAAAATCAATGACGATATTATCCGTCATATGATCGTGAAGGTAGAAGCATAATTTGTTTCACATGAAACATTTATTGACGAAAGGAGATGTTTTGAATGATTAATAACGTTGTATTAGTCGGAAGATTGACAAAAGATCCTGACTTACGTTACACCGCGAGTGGTTCAGCTGTTGCGACCTTTACACTTGCTGTAAACCGTAACTTTACGAATCAAAATGGTGACCGTGAAGCAGACTTTATCAACTGTGTGATTTGGCGTAAACCCGCAGAAACAATGGCTAATTATGCCCGTAAAGGTACATTATTAGGTGTTGTCGGAAGAATTCAAACTCGTAACTACGAGAACCAACAAGGTCAACGTGTCTACGTAACTGAAGTGGTTTGTGAAAACTTCCAATTGTTAGAATCTCGTTCTGCTTCAGAACAAAGAGGAACTGGCGGCGGTAGCTTTAATAACAACGAAAATGGTTATCAATCACAAAATCGTAGCTTTGGTAATAACAATGCCGGTTCTGGATTTAATAACAACAACAATAGTTTCAATCCATCATCTTCTCAGTCGCAAAACAATAACGGTATGCCTGATTTCGATAAAGATTCTGATCCATTTGGTGGCTCAGGTTCATCTATCGACATTTCAGATGATGATTTACCATTCTAAACGAATTTGATAGGAGGGAACAAGAATGGCACAACAAAGAAGAGGCGGACGTAAACGTCGTAAAGTCGACTACATCGCAGCAAACCACATCGAATACATCGACTATAAAGATACTGAATTGTTAAAACGATTCATTTCAGAACGTGGCAAAATTTTACCACGTCGTGTTACAGGTACTGGCGCTAAAAACCAACGTAAATTAACGATTGCTATTAAACGCGCACGTATCATGGGATTATTACCATTCGTTAGTGACGAACAATAATTTTATGACAATTTCCAGAACCAAAGAGCTTGCTCTTTGGTTTTTTTTATCTTGACTAGTGTTTCACGTGAAACATAACAAGGTTCGCAGAATGAAGTGTTTTGTGATAAAATAAGGGATGAAATAACTAGTGAATCACCAGAGCTATATGCTCGTTGGAACAAGTCGCCTCAAAGGTCTGCAGAAAGATTGGAGGCAAAAAAATGCAAAAGAAGAGAATTCAAAAAAACGGTTTCTTAATTGTTGTGGGTCTTCTCTTAGTAGAATTTCTCCTCTATTTCTTACTAACAAATAAATGGCTGCTATTGGCGGTAATTATCGCATTAGATATCTTTCTCTTAGTGGTTATTCGGCTGTTGATTAGAGATGTAGAAATTACAAACGTAGAAAAGATTCAAGAAGCAAGTTCCATTGCTGAACAATCGTTGGATTATGTTGTGAATGAAGTACCTGTGGGAATTATTACGTATAACGGGGAAACACGCGCGGTAGAATGGCTTAATCCTTATGCTGCTTCTATTTTTAATAAAGACAATCAGCTAACGTTAACCGCTAGCCAAGTGACGTCCTATTTAGAATTAGCAGAACGAAACCAAGATATCTTTACGATTGATGAAAATACCTATCGCTTTAGCGTCAATAAAGAACAACATACAATTACTTTTGAAGATATCACTAAAGAAAGTAATTTGTATCAAGAAAAAGTCGAAATGCAAACGGCTATTGGCATTGTGTCTGTCGATAATTATGATGATGTCACCGATACAATGGACGAGAAAGAAATTTCTTATTTGAATAGTTTCATTACGACGATGGTTTCTGATTGGATGGACCAATACAAAGTTTTTTATAAGCGAATCAACGCAGAACGTTATTTTTTCATTGCCCAATGGGAAGATATTCAAAAAATGATGGACGAAAAATTTTCTATTTTGGATACGATCCGTAAGGAATCAGCTAACCATGAAGTAGCCATTACGTTAAGCATGGGGATTGCTTATGGGGGGCCAACCTTAGATCAAACCGGGACCACGGCTCAAACAAACCTAGATACAGCTTTAGTACGTGGCGGCGATCAAGTGGTTGTAAAAGAAGCCAAAGATGAAGCGAAGCCGTTATTTTTTGGTGGAAAAACGGCAGTAACGACGAAACGTTCCCAAGTACGTTCTCGTGCAATGAGCATGGCAATTAAGGGAATTATTGCGGAATCAGCTGACATCTATATTATGGGCCATCGTTATCCAGATATGGATGCGTTAGGTTCAGCATTTGGTGTTGCTCGTTTAGCTTCGTTTAATAATCGAAAAGCGTGGATTGTTTTAGATGAAAATGAAATCATTCCCGATGTCAAAAGAGTGTTAGAGGCGATTAAAGAGTACCCAGAATTAGAAGAGCGCATTATTAGTCCTAAAGAGGCCATGAAGCGCAAGAAAGAAAGTAGCTTATTAGTTATGGTAGATTACCATAAACCGTCTCTATCGATCTCACAAGAGCTCTATGAGCGTTTTGATAAAGTGGTAATCATTGATCACCATCGACGAGGAGACGAATTTCCAGCAAAACCCTTGCTTTCTTATATTGAATCTTCTGCCTCTTCTGCTTCAGAATTAGTCACAGAATTGATCGAATACCAAAGTAATAGCGCAAATAAACTGCAGGCCTTTGAAGCAACCATGATGTTGGCGGGAATTGTGGTTGATACGAAAAGTTTCAATACACGAACGACGGCGCGAACATTTGATGTGGCTAGTTATTTACGAACTTGTGGAGCAGACTCATCTTTAGTACAATATCTATTAAGTTCTGATCTTACAAGCTATCTGGAAATGAACAACTTAATCTCTAAAAGCGAATATGTCACAAAAGATACCGTCGTTGTTGCCGGGAGTGAAGACAAAGAATATGATAGTGTCACAGCTGCCAAAACAGCGGACACATTACTTTCTATGGCAGGGATTAATGCAGCATTTGTCATTACCAAGCGGACGGATCAACAGATTGGCATTAGTGCTCGGAGTAATGGTTCAATTAATGTCCAAATTATTATGGAAAATTTAGGTGGTGGCGGTCACTTTACTAATGCGGCAGTACAATTATCAAACGTAACAGTAGCAGAAGTAAAAGAGCAACTACTTGATGTAATTCGTCAAAATATTAATGAAATGTATGAACAGGAGTGAAGGAAATGAAAGTCATTTTTTTACAAGACGTTAAAGGAAAAGGAAAAAAAGGGGACGTAAAAGAAGTGCCAACTGGTTACGCCCAAAACTTTTTAATTAAAAACGGCTATGCGAAAGAAGCCAATAAAGGAAGCATGAGTGCGTTAGCGGGTCAAAAGAAAGCCCAAGAAAAACATGAAGCAGAAGTTTTAGCACAAGCAAAAGAAATGCAAGCCTTTTTAGAAGATGAAAAGACTGTTGTAGAGATCAAGGCAAAAGCTGGAGAAGACAGCCGTTTATTTGGCTCAATTCCTTCAAAACAAATTGCAGAAGCCTTAAACAAACAATACAATGTAAAATTGGATAAACGCAAAATCGAATTAGCCAACCCAATTCGTTCTCTAGGTTACACTAACGTACCAGTCAAACTACATCATGAAGTTACAGCGAAAATTAAGGTTCATGTCGTAGCGGAATAATACAATCGATAAAAAAGAAGCCGATTTCTCCGGCTTCTTTTTTATGCCGAATAAATTACTCAAATTATTTTTATAATATTTAAAAATCAAATACATAACACTTTAAATTAACTGAAGTATTATAATTTTATTAGTTGTGTATTTTTTAAAATTGAAAAGTGAACTAAAAATAGAGAAATCAGCAGAGAAAAAATGTACTTTTTTTAATGAAATTGTGTTAAAATGGATAGACTAAATGAACCAGAAAGTAAGACATCGTGGGAGAGAACAAAATGAATGAATTATTGCAAGATAGGGTACCGCCACAAAATATTGAAGCGGAACAAGCCGTTTTAGGTTCTATTTTCTTAGATGCAGATGTGCTAATAGAAGCGATGGAATATGTGGAACCTAAAGATTTCTATCGTCGTAGTCATCAGTTGATTTTCCAAACGATGATGACCTTAAGCGACCGAAATGAAGCGATTGATGTGGTAACAATCAAAGATCGCCTAGAACAAGAGAATTTGTTAGAAGATGTTGGTGGACTAAGTTATCTGTCAGATTTAGCTTTAGCTGTACCGACAGCTGCCAATGTCATTTATTATGCAAAAATTGTTGAACAAAAATCGTTGCTGCGCAACTTAATCCAAACTGCTACAGAGATTGTAACTAAAGGCTTTGAGCAAGGTGAAGATGTTGAATCTATTTTGGATGATGCAGAACGAAGCATTTTAGAAGTCTCTGAAAAGCGGAATCGCAGTGGCTTTTTATCAATTTCAGATGTTCTAAATACAACTATTGCGAATATTGACCAATTATACCAAAATGATGAAGAGATTACTGGTTTACCTACAGGCTATCAAGCATTGGATAAAATGACTGCCGGCTTGCAAGCGGAAGAGCTAATTATTTTAGCGGCCCGTCCAGCGGTAGGGAAAACCGCTTTTGCATTAAATATTGCCCAAAATGTCGGCACCAAAACAGATAAAGCTGTCGCTATTTTTAGTTTAGAAATGGGGGCAGAATCATTAGTGAACCGGATGCTTTGTGCAGAAGGATCCATTGAGGCTAGCCATTTAAGAACAGGGCAATTATCTGAAGAAGAATGGCAAAACTTAATTATTGCGATGGGTAGTTTGTCCCGTGCGAATATCTATATTGATGACACACCAGGGATTAAAATTACCGAAATTCGTGCGAAATGTCGTAAATTAGCACAAGAAAAAGGCAACTTAGGTCTAATTTTGATCGACTACCTACAATTGATTGAAGGAACTGGAAAAGAGAACCGCCAACAGGAGGTTTCTGATATTTCACGTCAATTAAAAAAATTAGCGAAAGAATTAAAAGTCCCGGTTATCGCTTTGTCACAGCTTTCTCGTGGCGTGGAACAACGTCAAGATAAACGTCCTGTGTTAAGTGATATTCGTGAATCAGGTTCCATTGAGCAAGATGCCGATATCGTTGCCTTTCTTTATCGTGATGATTACTATGATCGTGGTGAAGGAGAAGACGGCGATCATGAGCCACCAGAAGTTGACAATGTTGTAGAAGTCATCATTGAGAAAAACCGTAGTGGTGCGCGTGGAACGGTCGAATTACTTTTCATTAAAGAATATAATAAATTTTCTTCGCTTTCGCCGAGGACAGAATTTTAAAAAACGAACTCATTTTTTGAGTTCGTTTTTTTGCTTATTAAGGGATTAAAATCAGAGAGTAAAACACGAACAATATTCGTATATTTTATTATTTTACAAAAACATAACTAAAAATGTTCGTATTTTTGACAGAAACGCTTTTGATTGTGAAAGAATATTCGATTTTTACCCTTGAAAGGGACTAGTTTTACTGGTACAATGATTCAGGACAAAAAAATTATGAACGAGGTGTTCGAATGTCATCAGTAGTAGTTGTTGGAACGCAATGGGGCGACGAAGGTAAAGGAAAAATTACAGACTTTCTAAGTGAAAACGCAGAAGTGATCGCTCGTTACCAAGGCGGAGATAACGCCGGACATACCATTAAATTCGACGGCGTAACGTATAAATTACATTTAATTCCTTCAGGGATTTTCTATAAAGAAAAAATTAGTGTAATTGGTAACGGCGTAGTTGTGAATCCAAAATCTTTAGTAAAAGAATTAGCTTATTTAAAAGAAAATAATGTTGCCACTGATAATTTACGTATTTCAGATCGTGCCCATGTCATCTTGCCGTATCATATTAAATTGGATCAATTGCAAGAAGATGCGAAAGGTGAAAACAAGATTGGGACAACGATTAAAGGAATTGGCCCAGCCTACATGGATAAAGCAGCACGGGTGGGAATCCGTATCGCTGATTTATTGGATAAAGAAATTTTTGCGGAACGTTTGAAAATTAACTTAGAAGAAAAAAATCGTCAATTCGTTAAAATGTTTGATAGCGAAGCCATTGAATTTGATGATATTTTTGAAGAATACTATGAATACGGACAACAAATTAAACAATATGTTACAGATACTTCGGTTATTTTAAACGATGCATTAGATGCTGGAAAACGGGTTTTATTTGAAGGGGCACAAGGTGTCATGTTGGATATCGATCAAGGAACCTATCCATTTGTTACTTCCTCTAATCCAGTAGCTGGTGGCGTAACTATCGGTAGTGGCGTTGGTCCATCAAAAATTAATAAAGTGGTTGGTGTCTGCAAAGCGTACACTTCACGTGTCGGTGACGGCCCATTCCCAACAGAATTATTTGATGAAACAGGAGAAACCATTCGTCGTGTCGGTAAAGAATACGGAACAACAACAGGACGTCCGCGTCGTGTCGGTTGGTTTGATTCAGTAGTTATGCGTCATTCAAAACGTGTATCAGGGATTACAAACTTGTCATTAAACTCGATTGACGTGTTAAGTGGTTTAGAAACGGTGAAAATTTGTACAGCTTATGAACTTGATGGTGAATTAATTTACCATTATCCAGCAAGCTTGAAAGAATTAAGCCGCTGTAAACCAGTTTATGAAGAATTACCAGGTTGGTCTGAAGATATCACTGGTTGCAAAACTTTAGCCGATTTACCAGCTAATGCTCGTAACTATGTGCATCGGATTTCAGAATTAGTTGGTGTGCGCATTTCAACATTCTCTGTAGGTCCAGACCGTAACCAAACGAACGTTTTAGAAAGCGTTTGGGCACAAATTTAAGCAGATTTTTAAGGGAACGTAAAGGATGGCTTATGCCAGTTCAGCCTTTACGTTCTTTTTTAATTTTATATAAAAAAGAAAAACTATGGTAAAATAAAAGAAAACATGAAGGGGGCAATTGTCCGTGAATTATCAATTAGTGACAGATTCTTGTTGTGACTTGCCGTATACATACTTAAAAGAAAACCAAGTACCTTTTATTAGCATGAATATTCAAATTGACGGGAAAGAATATCGCGATGATTTAGGTGAAACGTTTGATTATCAGAACTTCTTAAAGGCTATTAAAAATGGAAGTATGCCCACTACCTCTCAAGTTAATGTGGGACGCTACAATGAATTTTTCCGTCCTTTTGTGGAGCAAGGGTTACCGGTGATTTATTTAGCTTTTTCATCTGGGTTAAGTGGCTCTTATCAAAGTGCGTTGCAATCAGTAGAGATGTTAAAAGAAGAGTACGATAATGTAGAAATTCATATTATTGATACAAAAGCAGCTAGCTTAGGTCAAGGGATGTTAGTCCGAGAAGCCATTCGATTACAAACAGATGGTCATTCATTAGGAGAAGTTGTTGCCTATCTTGAAGAGCAAAAAATGAAACTTCACTCGTGGGTAACGGTAGATGATTTAAAACATTTAGAACGTGGCGGACGGATTTCTAAAACAGCGGCAGCGCTTGGTGGCTTAATGAACATTAAACCAATTATTCGCGTGGATGCGGCAGGCAAACTAGCATCCGTTGGTAAAACTCGTGGACGAAACAAGTCCTTGCAAAAGATTGCGCAAGAAACGATTCAAGGCATTGTAGAGCCAATGAAACAAACACTGTTGATTGCATATGCGGGAACGAAAGATGACGCGGAAAAAGTCAAAGAATTAATTGAAAAAGAAATAGAGGTTAATGAGATACTGATTTATCCTCTAGGACCCACCATTACTAGTCATACCGGAATAGGTTGTATTGCTGTGTTTTCTTTTGGTGAAAAAAGAAAATAAAAAATAAGCCTAGGACAAAAATCACTTTGGATTTTTGTCCTAGGCTTAAAAATTGATAAACGGCGGGAACAGAAGCAACACTACGCGTTGCTCCGATCTCAACAACTTCTAAGAGCTAAAGCTCTAAGAGTTGAAGTTCCTTCGGAAATAAGCCGAAATTCTCCAAAAATTATAGAACAATTTTCGGAAATTCCTTCTTATTTCTCGGAGTTAAACGCTTCTGTCCCGACCTCATTTTTTAATAATCTGAACTGAATAAAACGTCCATTTGTTTTTGAATTTCTGGGTTTTCCAAGAATTCATCATAGGTTGTTTCTGCCCGATCAATGACCCCTTTATCAGAAACAGCAATAATTCGGTTTGCTAATGTTTGGATAAATTGGTGGTCATGTGAAGCAAAAAGAATTGAACCAGTGAAAGCCATCAACCCATCATTTAACGCAGTGATTGATTCTAAGTCTAAGTGGTTCGTTGGATCATCTAAAACTAAGACATTGGCTTTGGAAAGCATTAATTTTGAAAGCATGACACGCACTTTTTCGCCTCCGGAAAGAACATTGACTGGTTTTAGTACCTCTTCACCAGAGAATAACATCCGACCTAAGAAACTACGTAAGAACGTATTGTCATCTTCTTCTTTACCAGCAAATTGACGTAACCAATCTAAAATGGTTAATGGCTCTTCAAAGTCTTTGCTATTGTCTTTTGGTAAATAAGCTTGGCTAGTTGTAACGCCCCAACGAACAGAACCTGTATCGGGAGTAATTTCGCCCATAATCACTTTGAATAACGTAGTCGTTGTAATATCTGAGTCAGCGATGAATGCCACTTTATCATCTTTTGTTAAGTTGAACGAGATATTATCTAAGATTTTTTTGCCATCAATCGTTACAGAGACATTTTCAACTTGTAATAAGTCATTGCCGATTTCACGTTCTGGTGTAAAACCAACGAATGGATAACGACGAGAGGAAGGTTGAATGTCATCTAAGGTAATTTTATCTAACATTTTTTTACGTGACGTTGCTTGTTTTGATTTTGAGGCATTGGCGCTAAAACGAGCGATAAAGTCTTGTAATTCTTTGATTTGTTCTTCTTTTTTGGCATTAGATTGTGCTTGCAATTTTGTCGCTAGTTGGCTTGATTCCAACCAGAAATCATAGTTACCAACGTAAAGTTTGATTTTACTAAAGTCTAAATCTGCCATGTGGGTGCAGACTTTGTTTAGGAAATGACGGTCATGGGAAACCACGATAACGGTATTTTCAAAGTTGATTAAAAATTCTTCTAACCAATTGATTGAGCGGGTGTCTAAACCATTTGTCGGCTCGTCTAATAGTAAGACATCTGGTTTACCAAAAAGAGATTGAGCTAATAATACTTTGACTTTTTGACCAGCTGTTAATTCGCTCATTTTTTGATCATGTAATTCTTCTGGAATGTTTAGCCCTTGGAGTAAAACAGCTGCTTCAGGTTCTGCTTCCCAACCGTCAAGTTCAGCAAATTCGCCTTCTAGTTCTGCGGCACGAATCCCATCTTCATCTGAAAAATCTTCTTTCATATAGATAGCATCTTTTTCTTTCATTACTTCGTAAAGACGTTTATGTCCCATAATTACAGTTTCTAAAACAGTGTAGTCTTCGTAGTCAAAGTGATTTTGTTTCAGCGTTGCTAGTCGCTCATTAGGACCCATTGAAACCACGCCAGTTGTCGGTTGAATCTCACCTGATAAAATTTTAAGAAACGTTGATTTTCCTGCACCGTTTGCGCCGATTAAGCCGTAACAGTTGCCAGGAGTAAATTTAATATTCACTTCTTCAAAAAGTTTACGATCTGGAAATTGTAAACTTACATCATTAACAGTAATCAATTGTTTTCCTCACTTTTAATATATTCTTGAACCTCTCTGCATTATATCGGCTACAGAACCTTTTTTCAAGGAGTTTCAATCTTTTTACAGAAACGAATAAAAAGGTGGGTTTTTTATAGAAAAAAAGGCGTTTTTTTAAAATGTTTCATGTGAAACAGAAAATTTTTTCATGAAAGGGTTTTTAGTGTATTTTTTTAATGATACACTGTATCATGTAAATTAATTAGTGTATCGATTAAAGGAGCCATCAAAAATGAAGCGGATTGAAAAAATCTATCAATATGTTAAAGAGCAAACGAAGAATTTAACGCCAATGACCTTAACAAGTGATGCGGGAGTCACGACACAAGAAATTTCAGAACGTTTAAACATTCAGCGGACCAATGCTAGTAAAGATTTGAATCAACTCGTTCGTGAAGGGCGCTTGAAAAAATTATCTGGTCGACCAGTAAAATATGTCGCGCAGGTGGCGTTTCAGCATCGACCATTAACCAAGCCAGTTAAAAGTTATCGGGAAAAATCAATGGATCACTCCACAAAAACTTTTATCGAACCATTGGTTGAACCAGTAGTCACGACAAGTAAAACCCCAGAAGTTGAAGATATTTTCAAAAAAATTATCGGTTCAGCTGGAAGCATGAAAACGCCGGTTGAACAAGCCAAAGCAGCGATTTTATATCCGCCAAAAGGCTTGAATTGTTTAATTACTGGACCAACAGGTTCTGGGAAAACTTATTTTGCTCATGCCATGTTTCAATTTGCGAAGCTGAACCAAATTGTGGCCAAAGAAAAAGAGTTTGTGGTGTTTAACTGTGCAGACTATGCGCATAATCCAGAACTTTTGATGTCGCATTTATTTGGGTATGTAGAAGGGGCCTTCACAGGCGCTACGAAAGCGAAAGAAGGGATTATTGATGAAGCAGATGGCAGCATTCTGTTTTTAGATGAAGTACATCGGTTACCACCCGAAGGACAAGAAATGATTTTTTATTTTATGGATCACGGCGTGTACGCGCGTTTAGGTGAAACAGTGAAATCACATCATGCGGATGTTCGGATTATTTGTGCTACGACGGAGAATCCTACTTCTTCTTTATTGAATACTTTTGTGCGACGCATTCCGATTATCATTCAATTACCGAACTTTAGTGACCGTCCTGCGAAAGAAAAAATTGACCTCCTAAAAGTGATGGTTTCAATGGAAGCAGCGCGGATTCAACGGCGAATCTCTTTGTCAGAAGATGTGGTCAAAGCGTTAATCGGAAGTGTTTCTTATGGAAATGTCGGTCAGCTAAAATCGAATGTGCAACTTGTGACTGCGCGAGGGTTCCTTAATCAGATGGAACAAGAGGAATTAATGATTACGATGGACGAATTAACGGACAATATTAAAGAAGGCATTATGCAACTTGCCAGTAATCGAGAAGTATTGTCGGAGTTGTCGAAATATCTGGAACCGCAATTAGTGGTATCACCAAATGAATCTTTAGTAGCTATTCAGTCAGATGCCTATGAATTGCCTTACAATCTATATGAGATTATTGGAGATAAAGCGGCTCTCTTAAAAGCAGACGGCTTGGACCAAGAACTAATTAATAATTTTATTACAACGGATATCAATGTTCATTTAAAATCTTTCTACAAAGATTATGGATTCACCTTTGATACAGAAAATAAATTGGCTGAAATTGTGGACCAACGAATTATTGATGTCACTAAGAAAATTTATAATTTTGCAGCGAAGCGGTTATCGTATTCGTTTCAACCCAACTTTATTTATGCAATGAGTTTACACATTAGTTCTTTCTTGAAACGCATCCAATTAGGCAAAGATCCTAAGCATCCTTTAAATGAAAGTATTCGAAATATGGTTTTAGATTATCCAACAGAGTTTGAAATAGCGAAAGAAATTAAAAATATTATTGAAAGTAGTTATCAGATGGAGATTCCTGAATCTGAAAGTTACTATTTAGCTGTTTTGCTCATTTCTTTAAGAGAAAATCCTGAGGCTGGCCGGATTGGCATTGTCGTGGCTGCGCACGGAAATAGTACCGCTAGCAGTATGGTACAAGTGGTTTCTCAATTGTTAAATGTTGATAATTTGAAGGCTGTGGATATGCCGTTAGATATGCCACCGAAAGAAGCTTTGCGTAAAATCGTTGAAGCAGTTGGTGAAGTGAATGAAGAGAATGGCGTACTATTATTGGTGGATATGGGTTCATTAAGTACGTTTTCAGAAGAAATTGTACGCCAGACAGGCATTGATGTGCGGACAGTAGACATGGTGACTACGCCAATTGTGCTTGAAGCGGCCCGCAAAACCGCATTAATTGATACACAATTGGAAACACTTCACGAGTCCTTAAAAAACTTTCATGGCTATGCCGATATTCGCCAAAGTGAAACGAAACAAATCATTGAAAATTGGAAAACAAGAGCAATTATTGCTATCTGCGCTTCTGGAGAAGGAACTGCGCGCCGAATGAAAGAGCTTATTGAGGAAGCTGTCTTGCCACAAATAGACTGGCATTTAGAAGTGATTCCTTTGTCCATTGTAAATATGAAAGAAGTCTTGCCTAAAATTCAAGAAGACTATGAAATTATTGCGACAACTGGGATTACCAATCCCAAAATTGGAGTTCCTTATATTTCCATGGAAAATTTCTTTTCCGGTGAAGCAGAAAAAATTATTCAGCAATTACTAGCAGAGCGGAAAGAAGAAGTAATGAATAAGCCGTTGGACGAAGCGGCAGCAAAAGAAATTTGTCTCAAATATATGGAGCAAAGTTTCACTTTTATTAATGGAAAAAAAATCATTGATCTGTTGTGGTCATTCGCTAAAAATATCCAAACCCAATTAGCGATGCCAGAAGAGTACACATTTTACATCAATTTGATTATGCACACATCAGGCATGTTGGAGCGTATTTTACGGAATGATACACTGACGGTTTCAGAAAAAGAACTTGGTCGATTGGTTCAAGAGCCAATTTATCCAGTGATTGTGGCCTCAATTGAGACTATGGAAGAAGCTCTTAATATGGATATTCCAGCAGAAGAAGTTTATTTTATCGCACAGTTAGTCAAAAATGCCCAGTGTATCGAAGATAAAATCACCGAAATTGATACACTAGATTAATACAGAAAAATCGACACACTATTTATTAGTGTATCGATTTTTTAATTTTCTTAAAAAAACCTATAATTTTCTAGGTTTCAAACCGATACACTAAAGTTGGCACGAAACTTGCTTATAATAAGGTGTCCCTTTTTACCTAAAATTTTTAAGTAAAAAGACAAAGGTCCTAACCTTTAAAAATGAATTTAAAGGAGCATTCCCGATGGTAATGGATATTCGTTTAGCTCGAATTGATGATCGATTAATTCATGGCCAAGTAGCAACTGTTTGGGCAAAATTGACGAACATTAATCGCATTTTAGTGGTTAGTGATTCCGTTGCTCATGACAATTTGAGAAAAGCCTTGTTAGTTCAAGCTGCTCCACCTGGTGTCAAAGTAAATGTCATCACTGTTCAAAAAATGATTGATGTTTACCCTGATCCTCGTTTTGATTCGTTTCGAGCCATGTTGTTATTCACTAATCCTTTGGACGTGAAACGAGTGGTCGAAGGCGGTGTACAACTAACTTCTGTGAATATTGGCGGAATGAGTTTCAGTACAGGCAAGCGAATGATTACGAATGCAGTCGCAGTGGATGCCAACGATTTAAAAGCATTTCTGTTTTTAAATGAACAAGGTATTGAATTGGAAATTCGAAAAGTCGCAGCAGACAGCCAAGTGAATTTGATGGATTTACTGAAAAAAGAGCGTAGCAAAGAAAATAACGCCAGCTGACGTTCATTTTTACAGACGAAAGACATTGAAAGGATGTGGTGGCCTAGGACCAACATCATTGCTTCATGAACTGTATTGATAAAGGCAAGTGCTGATGTTGAAAAAAATCAAGAACTATTGAAATTTTTTCATTTATTTTTGTCAGAATCTGATTTATCTGATTTTTTTCAAAAAGTGAAAGCGTTTAGCAGTACAACCATGAAAAAAAACATCAATTATACAGGAGGTATAAAAATGGTAGGAATTATCCTAGCAAGTCACGGTGAATTTGCTGAAGGGATCTTGCAATCTGGTGCAATGATCTTTGGCGAACAAGAAAATGTAAAAGCAGTTACGTTAATGCCTAGCGAAGGTCCCGATGATGTAAAAGCAAAAATGCAAGAAGCCATTGCATCGTTTGACAATCAAGACGAAGTACTATTTTTAGTTGACCTATGGGGAGGAACACCATTTAACCAAGCGAACTCATTGTTAGAAGATCATAAAGACAAATGGGCAATCGTTGCAGGTATGAATTTACCAATGGTTATTGAAGCATATGCTTCTCGTTTCTCTATGGAATCAGCACAAGAAATTGCGACACACATTCTTGAAACAGCAAAAGATGGTGTCAAAGTTAAACCAGAAGAGTTACAACCAGCAGAAGCACCAAAAGCTGCTGCGACAGAAGATGCACAGCCAAAAGGTTCGTTACCACCAGGTACAGTTGTTGGCGATGGCAAAATTAAATTTGTGCTAGCACGTATTGATTCACGTTTATTACATGGTCAAGTAGCAACAGCTTGGACAAAAGCAACACAACCAAACAGAATTATTGTTGTTTCTGATGCCGTTGCAAAAGATGACTTACGTAAGAAATTAATCGAACAAGCAGCTCCTCCAGGAGTAAAAGCCAATGTTATTCCAATCAGTAAAATGATTGAAGTAGCGAAAGATCCACGTTTTGGCAATACAAAAGCATTATTATTATTTGAAAATCCTGAAGACGTCTTAAAAGTGGTTGAAGGCGGCGTAGAAATCCCAGAAGTAAACGTTGGTTCAATGGCTCACTCTGTTGGAAAAGTCGTTGTAAGCAAAGTATTATCAATGGGTCAAGAAGACGTTGATACGTTTGATGAATTAAAAGCCAAAGGCATCAAATTTGATGTGCGTAAAGTGCCAAATGATTCAAAAGCGAATATGGACGAAATTTTGAAAAAAGCAAAAAATGAGTTAGCAAACGCGTAACTCGCCAAATACAAATCAAAATAGGAGGCTTATCATGTCTGTTATATCAATTATTTTAGTTTTACTCGTTGCCTTTCTAGCTGGTATGGAAGGGATTTTGGATGAGTTCCAATTCCACCAACCGTTAGTAGCATGTACATTAATCGGATTAGTTACTGGTAATTTAGAAGCCGGAATTGTTTTAGGTGGTACTTTACAAATGATCGCGTTAGGTTGGGCGAACATCGGGGCTGCCGTTGCACCGGATGCCGCTTTAGCATCTGTTGCCTCAGCAATTATTTTAGTTTTAGGTGGCCAAGGTGTTAAAGGTGTTCCTTCAGCGATTGCCATCGCAGTTCCTTTAGCGGTTGCAGGTTTGTTCTTAACAATGATCGTTCGGACAGTTGCGGTTCCAATCGTTCACATGATGGACGCGGCTGCTGAAAAAGGCAACATTAAACAAGTTGAAATGTTACACATTTTCGCTGTATGTTTACAAGGTATTCGTATTGCGATTCCAGCAGGTGCTTTACTATTCATTCCTGCTGACACTGTTCGTAATTTCTTAGAATCAATGCCAGCTTGGTTAACTGATGGTATGGCTATCGGTGGTGGTATGGTCGTTGCCGTAGGTTATGCATTAGTAATCAACATGATGGCAACAAAAGAAGTATGGCCATTCTTCATTATCGGTTTCGTAGTCGCAGCGATTTCTCAATTAACATTAATCGCATTAGGTGCTTTAGGTGTCGCTTTAGCTCTTATTTACTTGAACTTATCTAAAATGGGCGGTTCTTCTAACTCAAATGGCGGAGGCAACTCTGGCGACCCATTAGGCGATATTTTAAACGACTACTAATTCTGAAGGAGGAGCAAAGAAAATGGCAGAAAAAATTCAATTAACTAAAAAAGATCGTTTAGCTGTAGCTTGGCGTTCAACATTTATCCAAGGTTCTTGGAACTATGAACGTATGCAAAACGGCGGCTGGGCATTCTCAATGATTCCAGCAATCAAAAAATTATATAAAACGAAAGAAGAACGTTCAGCGGCGTTAAAACGTCACTTAGAGTTCTTTAATACACACCCATACATTGCCTCACCAATTCTTGGTGTAACATTAGCTTTGGAAGAAGAACGTGCCAATGGCGCACCAGTTGATGACGTAGCGATTCAAGGGGTTAAAGTTGGGATGATGGGTCCTTTAGCCGGTGTTGGTGACCCAGTTTTCTGGTTTACTGTTCGTCCAATGTTAGGCGCTTTAGGTGCTTCCTTAGCAATGGGTGGTAACATCTTAGGCCCAATCTTATTCTTCGTTGCTTGGAACTTAATTCGTTGGTCATTCATGTGGTATACACAAGAGTTTGGTTACAAAGCAGGTTCTAAAATTACTGATGACCTTTCAGGTGGTTTACTACAAGATATTACAAAAGGTGCTTCTATTTTAGGGATGTTCGTACTGGCCGCATTAGTTCAACGTTGGGTATCGATTAAGTTCTTACCAATTGTCTCACAAGTTAAGTTAGACAAAGGTGCTTATATCGAGTGGGATAAACTTCCTGCTGGCGGTGAAGGAATGCATAAAGCCTTTGAACAAGTGAACCAAGGCTTGGCGCTTTCACCAACGAAAGTTACTACTTTACAAGATAACTTAGATCAATTGATTCCAGGTCTAGCACCATTACTACTTACATTCTTATGTATGTGGTTATTGAAGAAAAAAGTTAGCCCAATCGTTATCATTCTTGGTTTATTCGTAGTCGGCGTTGTCGGCCACTTAATCGGCTTATTATAAGAATGACGAGGTAAGTTTATTACTTCTAATCAAAAAAAGCGGAAGAGAAGTCGAGAAACTTTTCTTCCGCTTTTTTAAACAAAGATGTAATTTTGTTTGTTTCGATCAGGAAAGAAACGTATAATAAAGAGGAATTAGTCGAATGAAATGGAGCAGATAACATGGTACAATCATTAAACACAAAAGTTGATTTAGTTATAGATGCGACGGCATTTACAGGATTAACAGATTATGGACAAATTATGATAGGTGACCGCGGGTTTGAATTTTACCATGCCAAAGATCCACGTAAGTTTATCCAAATTCCGTGGGAAGAAGTCGATTACGTGTTGGCTTCAGTAATGTTCAAAGGAAAATGGATTCCTCGTTATGCGATTCAAACCAAGAAAAATGGGACGTATACGTTTGCTTCAAAAGAGCCGAAGCGAGTGTTACGAGCTATTCGTGAATATGTTGACCCAGATCATATGGTCCAATCTTTGAGTTTCTTTGATGTCATAAAAAGAGGGATTCTCTCGATTGGGAAAAAGAAAAAATAATTTATAACTGTTACTTTTTTATAAACTAGATGAAAAAGTAGCGGTTTTTTTGTGGGAAAACGAGGGACTTATTTATACAAAAAAGGCACAATTTTGCACCAAAAAAGAGACAATCAAGTGATACGTTGTTTTTAATGGAGTTATCATTGAAATGGTTTTCAGAAAGCACGATGAAAATATTTGACACCTTGTAAAATAGTAGTAACATAATAAGTGTAATAAATTATTTTATAGAGGAGTGAGTGTCATGGAACAACGACAACATCATGGAATGGACTGGGGTTCATTAGTATTAGGAATTCTATTTGTTCTGACTGCATTAATTTCTTTCCAAAATCCTGCCGGTAATTTAATTGCCATTGTGATGGTTTTTGCGATTTTTGCTATTATTAAAGGGATTTTTGAAATTTTTGTACGTAATCGTATGAAAGAATTGCTAGGCTACAAAGCTTATGCACCAATCATCTTAGGGATTATTGATATCCTAATTGGTGTTTACTTATTGTTTAACTTAAATATTGGTGTCGCTGTGTTACCATTTGTTTTTGCAATTTGGTTTTTATTCGACTCAATTTTCGGCTTATTTACTTTAGATTTTGCTAAACGAGTAAGCACAGGTTACTTCTGGTTCACATTAATTGTTGACGTTTTAGGGATTATCTTAGGTGTAATGTTATTATTTAATCCATTGTCTTCAGCATTAACTTTAAGCTTCTTAGTTGGCTTTTACTTTATGATGTTTGGTATTAGCAATATTGTATATGCTTTTAGATAAAAGAAGTAAAAAAACAGGTTTTCCGAAAAGGAAAACCTGTTTTTTTTTAATAACGACGGTGGCAGTTACCATTATTTCCCGAAATTGTTCGAACAAGCCACACGATAATCGCTACGGGAACTAAAATTTTTACTGCTAGCCACAATAAGCTTCCCACGATACCGACAACGGCACTAAAGAGTGAACCGACAACTAAAAATAAAAGGAACACTAAAAGAATATTTATAAACATTGGTCGTTGATTATTCATACGTACTACCTCCAAATTTTTCCTGTTTTCTATATACAGAGTATAGCAAGAATGCGCAACAAGCACCTCCATCGGAAGGCTGATTTTTTTCTCTGGCGAATGATGGAGCCGCTGTTGGTTATTTTGGACTTTCTTATTGAAATAATCAGAATATTCTGGTGTATAATTATAAAAAAGGATTTAAAGTGAGGGATTGGATGACGACTGAGGGATTAATCGCTTTGTTAGAAAAGAAACGAAATGATTTAAGTAAAATTGAAAATCAAGTACTGGATTATATTTTGACGCATATGACGGAAATTAGTTCACAAACCATTTATGAGGTGGCGCAGGCGTTGTTTGTTTCAACAGCCACTATTTCTCGGACAGCCAAACACTTAGGTTATCGAGGCTTCCAAGAATTAAAATATGCGATCGTCCAATCGGTGCAGAGCGAGAGCACAGAAAGCGATAGTCGTAGTTTTCAAGCCATTACGCAACAATTGATCGCCAACGTGCAAGATAGTTTTCAACAGATGGATGAAGCCAAAGTCGCGGAAATGCTAAAAATGATTGAGTGCGCGAATACGATTGAAGTGTTCGGTGTTGGTGGCAGTTTTCCTATTTGTACTGATTTTGCACGAAAGCTAACATTTTTAGGAAAAAAAGCCTATGCACGATCTGATTGGGATGAACAAGCGGCAGCAGTTAAGAATCTGGATGGACAGGATTTAGCCATTTTTGTCAGTTATACAGGAGAAACTAAGGGGATTTTAGCGTATGCACGTGTAGCGCAGGAACAGCAAGTGCCGATGATTAGTTTGATTTCGACTAAAGGAAGCACCTTGGAAAAATTGTCGACGACGACGTTATTTGCCAAAGGGACGACACGTTATCATCAGCGCGTGGATTTAAGTTCAAGAATTGCTGTCATTTGTTTGTTCGATACGGTTTTATTAATGTACGCAGAGGCAAAGCAGCCGCGGTAATTTTATGCAACACCATACTAAATGATGTAAGGGGATACAGAAAAAGTGTAGCCTCTTTTTTCTTTGTTTTGGGCTAGTTATAATGAGGGCAATGAATGTAAACGCAATCATTTTTAGTTTTGTAAAGAATGAATGGAGGAGTTAAGAAATGGCAGTAAAGAAAAAGAAAGCGACTTTCTGGGAGTTTTTCCAAGGATTAGGTAAAACGTTTATGTTGCCAGTGGCTTTATTAGCTTTTATGGGGATTTTGTTGGGATTAGGAAGTTCTTTTTCCAGTGAATCCATGATTGAAACAATCCCGTTTTTAGGAAAGCCCGCAGTGAAAATTATTTTCCAATTTATGTCGACAATTGGTGGTTTTGCGTTTGCCTATTTACCTGTCATGTTTGCAATGGCCATTCCGTTGGGGTTAGTTCGGAAAGAAAAAGGAATTGCTGCGTTTTCAGGTTTCGTAGGCTATACGGTGATGAATTTAGCGATTAATTTCTATTTAGTGCAGACGAATCGCCTCGTGGATCCTGAACAGTTGCGGGAAGCTGGCCAAGGAATGGTTTTTGGGATTCAAACGATTGAAATGGGCGTTCTCGGTGGAATTATCGCGGGGCTTATTGTCTATAAGTTGCATAATCGATTTTATACGGTGCAACTACCAGATAGTTTTGCCTTCTTTTCTGGCGCACGGTTTGTGCCAATTATTACTTCATTAGTGATGGCCTTCGTGGGCTTAGTCATTCCGTTAGTTTGGCCACTTTTCGCGCTAATGATTATGGCGATTGGCCAACTTATCCAACGTTCTGGTATTTTTGGGCCTTTTCTGTTTGGGTCAGGGGAACGTTTACTGTTGCCGTTTGGGTTGCATCATATTTTGGTTTCCATGATTCGTTTTACTGAAGCAGGGGGTTCAGCGGTGGTGGCTGGCAAAGAAGTGTTTGGTGCGTTAAATATTTTCTATGCAGAATTGCAAAATAATTTACCGATTTCACCAAGCGCAACAGCTTTCTTGTCACAAGGGAAAATGCCGACCTTTATTTTTGGCTTACCAGCGGCGGCGCTTGCGATGTATCATACTGCAGCTCCGGCGAATCGACATAAGATTAAAGGCTTACTCCTTTCAGGTGTAATTGCTACGGCTATCACTGGCATTACAGAACCAATTGAATTTTTATTCTTATTTATTAGTCCATTATTATGGCTGTTTCATGTCATTATGACTGGTCTAGGTTTCATGGTAATGGCTTTATTGGGTGTTGTGATTGGAAACACTGATGGCGGGCTACTGGACTTTGTTATTTTTGGCTTGTTACAAGGAACTTATACAAAATGGTGGTGGGTTCTCATTGTCGGCGCTATCTGGTTTGTTGTTTATTATTTCGTCTTTAAAACAGTCATTGTAACCTTTGATTTAAAAACACCTGGACGAGACAAGGTCTTAGATGAGACTGAATATACCGATCAAGAAGTTCAATATAAGAAAACGGGTGGCTATGATGCGCCTGGGATTTTAGCGGCTTTGGGTGGGCAAGAGAATATTCAAGCTATTGATAATTGCATTACGCGTTTACGTTTAGTGTTAGCAGATGCTAATAAAGTAGATGATGACAAATTAAAGCAATTAGGGGCTTTAGGCGTCGTGCATTTAGATGCGCAGAATGTGCAAGTGATTATCGGAACCAAAGTGACAACGGTCCGTAATCAATTAGAGATGATTTTAGGTTAGAAAAAAGACAGAAGGTGAAGAGTGTGTCGTTTGATAAAGCAATTGATCGACGAGGAACGTATTGTACACAGTGGGATTTTGTAGAAGACCGATTTGGGGAAGCGGACTTGCTTCCCTTCACTATTTCCGATACGGATTTTGCTGTGCCAGAGGCAGTTCTGGCAACATTACAGGAGCGTTTGAAACATCCCGTATTTGGCTATACGAGGTGGAACCATCCGCAATTAAAAGAAGCAATTCAAACGTGGTACCAGACAAGATTCCAGACGAAGATTGAAGAACACTGGATTATGTATACCCCGACCGTTATCTATGGGATTTCTGCGTTGATCCAATTATTAACTAATGAAGGGGAGGGCATTATTTTACAAACACCTGCGTATGATGCATTTTTTAAAGTTATTCAGGAAAATAAGCGGCAAGTAGTGGCAAATGAACTGCTTTATCAAGAGAAGCGCTACAGCATTGATTTTATTGATTTAGAAAAAAAACTAGCGCAACCAGAAAATCGCTGTTTGCTTGTATGTTCCCCGCATAATCCAACAGGACGTGTTTGGGAGCAATGGGAATTAGAGCGAATGGTTTCATTGTGCCAACAGTATGATGTGTTTTTACTTTCTGATGAAATTCATATGGATATCGTTAATAAAGGCCAAGTTCATCGACCAATTACGCAATTTGGTTATAAAAAATCTGCCATTATTACCAGTGGCACGAAAACCTTTAATTTTCCAGGGCTGATTTTTGCTTACGCCCTAATTCCAGATAACGAATTACGTGACGCTTTTCAGCTCAAATTAAAAAATGCCGATGGTTTATCATCAACAAGTATTTTGGGAATGCTAGCAACCATGACGGCCTATCAAAAATGTGGTACTTGGGTTGACGAGTTGAATGATTATTTAGCGGAGAACCAACGTTACGTGAAAGATTTTTTACAGACATATTTGCCAAAAATTAAAGTGACGGAGCTGGAAGCCACTTACTTAATGTGGTTGGACGTATCAGCGGCAGTTCCAGATGTGGCCCGCTTACAAGAGGCTTTAGTTTCTGTGGGGAAAGTCGCCATTATGGACGGCTCAATTTATGGCGGTAATGGACAGCGATTTTTACGGTTAAATATTGGCTGTTCGCAAGCAAAACTACACGAGGGACTTGAAAGGATGCGCCAAGGTTTTGAAGCTGTTTTACAAAAGGATGGCACAACATCAGCGCTTGGGAATAATTGAGAAAAGATAGCATTCCGAAAATGGTTGCAGTACAATGGAAAAATAGAAACAAATAAAATAACAAAAAGTAACAACTTGTCATTTACTGGGGGAAAAGAAATGAAAACAATTAAAACAAAGCAAGCACCACAAGCAATTGGGCCATATTCACAAGCAAAAATTGTGAATGGTTTATTGATTACTTCTGGTCAGATTCCACTGGATCCTGAAACAGGCAAGGTGGTTGGGACAACGATTAAAGAACAAACCAATCAAGTACTGAAAAATATTCAAGGGCTTTTAACAGAAGCTGGTAGTGATTTTGCTCATGTAGTCAAAACGACATGCTATTTACAAAATATGGCGGATTTCACGGCATTCAATGAAGTCTATGCTGAGTATTTTAGTGCGGAATATCCTGCACGCACAACGATTGAAATCTCTAAATTACCGATGGATGTGTTGGTGGAGATTGAGATTATCGCAGAAGTAGTGGCGTAAAAAATACAGTTAAAAGAGTGAGAAAAAATCGTCTTAGATTTTTTTCACTCTTTTTTTTCAATAAAACAATACGATTCAGCCAAAATGTCTAGCCGTGCTGGAAAATTTTCAGCAAATAGGCTACCATGGAAGAAAATCGATAAAACGAAAGTTAAATGAATAGAAAAGAGATATGAAAGAGGCTATAAGATGAAAAAAAATATTAGCCAACTAACGCAGTGGTTGAAAGAACACAGTTTATTATTGAAACTAATTTTTCTTGGTTCTGTATTAGTTTTCGTGGCTAACCAAGTGACACATATCGCTCAAGGCATGACCTGGGCGGATATTTTTTCCACGATGGAACAACAAAGTACGGGGCGTTTAATTGGTATGGTCTTGGCAGGACTATTAGGGGTTATTCCGATGCTCCTTTATGACTATGTAGTCGTTAAATTATTGGAAAAAGAAGGTAAGCCACCAATGAAACGAATGGATTGGTTAACTTCGGCTTGGGTCACTAATACCATTAATAACTTAGCGGGTTTTGGCGGCGTGGTTGGGGCAACGCTACGGATTAATTTTTACGGAAAAGATGTACCGCGGGGCAAGGTTGTAGCAACGGTCTCAAAAGTTGCTCTGTTCTTGATTTCAGGGTTATCTATTTTATCTTTTGTGGCGTTTGTTGATTTATTTTTTATTCGAACCCAAAATGTTTTTCGTGAATATTGGGTTTGGTTATTATTGGGCAGCCTAATTGCGCCAGCGCTCTGGTTTTTCACGTATTTAAAACGGCGAACATTGTTTAAAACATTTTTTCCAAAAGCGGTGCTCCTTTTATTCGGCGCTTCATTAGGTCAATGGCTAGGTGGGATGTTTGCTTTCTTGATGATAGGTCGCTTGATGCAGGTGCCAGTTTCGATGGTTTCTGTTTACCCAATGTTTGTTATCGCTACGTTGATTGGGATGTTAACTATGGTTCCTGGTGGTATGGGAACGTTTGATGTCTTAATGATTTTGGGCTTATCACAATTAGGGATTGATCGATCACAAGCGGTCGTCTGGTTGTTGTATTATCGTTTGTTCTATTATGTGACGCCTTTTATGACAGGAGTTATTTTGTTCTTGCAACAAGCAGGCATGAAAGTTAATCAATTTTTTGATAATTTACCTCGGTTATTTTCACAAAAAGTGGCGCATTTTATTTTGGTGGCGGCGTTATATTTTGCAGGAATTATGATGGTTCTATTATCGACTGTGACGAATTTGTCGAATGTCAGTCGTTTATTCCAAGTGTTACTTCCCTTTTCTTTTAATTTTTTAGATCAAACATTGAATTTATTTGTAGGATTCTTGTTATTAGGTTTAGCTCGAGGCATTTCTATGAAAGTGAAAAAAGCTTATTGGCCTACAATTATTTTACTAGGATTTTGTATTGTAAATACGGTGGCACGAACGACTTCGTGGCAGTTAATTGCTGTTTATGCCGTTATTTTATTGGCGGTTATTTTGGCTCGTAAAGAATTTTATCGTGAAAAGTTTGTTTATTCATGGGGCGCTTTAACGGTAGATAGTATTTTGTTTGGCTGCTTGTTTATCGGTTATGCGGTTGCTGGCTATTACGCCGCACGACCAGCTGGTGGCAATCAAGTTATCAATCACTTTTTGTTGTTTCCGTCAGATGATGTTTGGTTTAACGGATTGATTGGATTAAGTATTTCCTTGATTGGTTTATTCTTTTTGTATCAATATTTAGCCGAAACAACTGTTACTTTAGGTGAGGGGTTTGAAGAAGCGCGGTTGACACGCTTTTTGGAAAAATTTGGTGGCAACGAAGGCAGTCAATTTTTATATTTAAAGGATTATGGTCATTTTTATTACCAAGAAGAAGGCGAAGATCAAGTACTTTTTGGGTTTCAAATGAAGTTTAATAAATGCTTTGTCTTGGCGGATCCAATTGGGCAACGAGAGAAATGGACAGCGGCGACACTGGCGTTTATGGATCAAGCTGATTTGTTAGGTTATCAATTAGTTTTTTATCGTATCTCGGAAGAATATGTTATGAATCTTCACGATTGCGGCTTTGAATTTATGAAAGTTGGGGAAGAAGGCTTGATTCAATTTGATGAGCCGTCAACAGTGAATCAAACAGCCTGGACGGAAACAGTGACTGAAAAAATAGCAGCAGAAGTAGCGGATTTTCAGTTTGAATTTTATCCCGAAACGATTAGTGATGCCTTATATCAAGAGTTAGAACGAGTTTCTGCGGACTGGTCACGGAATCAAAAAGAGCGCTACTTTATTGGTGGACGGTTGGATCCCGAGTACTTGAAATGCAGTAGCGTGGGCTTGGTGAGACAGAAACAAACGGTCATCGGTTTCATTACTGGAAAAGAAATGGAAAAAGGCAAAAGTATTTCGTATGATTTGTTACGTATTCGTTCAGAAGCACCTGCTTTTACTAGAGAATATTTGTTCACTCATTTTATTGAAACCTATCAACAGCAGGGCTATCAATTAATTGATATTGGGATGGCTCCGTTGGCTAACGTAGGGGAGAGCAAGTACTCTTTCTTAAAAGAACGCTTTGTTAATATTTTTTACAAGTATAGTTATCAAATTTATGCGTTTCAAGATACACGCAAGCGCAAAGAACAATATGTCACTAGTTGGCAACCTCGTTATTTTGCTTATCCTAAGCGGACCAGTGTACTCTTTGCTTTTGTGCAACTTTCCTTGTTGATTACGAAAGGAAGACATCAAAGTGTTTCGCTTGTGGAAGAAGCAATGACTGAAATTTAAAAAAATCACGCGATGACTTATCCATCGCGTGATTTTTTATTTGTCTTCTTTTTTACGGTTTCGTCTAGCAGGAATCAAGGTTACGTATGCAACGAAACCACCAGTACATAGAACGAATAACACGATGCCAGGAATCAATCCTTCTGGTAAATAAGAGAACTGAATAGTATGGGTTCCAGCGCTGACAGGAACGCTTAGAAAGGCATCTTTAAAGGCTTTTGGGGTAACTTTTTTGCCGTCAATTTTGACACGCCAACCTTTGTCATAAGGAATTGTAGTGACGAGTACTTGATTGTTGTCGGCGGTAAAAGTACCTGAAGCAGAGCGTTTGCCAGTGGTTAAATCAACGCCTTTTTCTTGTACGGCGGAAATGGCTTTTTCAAATGCATTGGTATTTAAGCCAACCACTTGCGGCTGAACAAAACTTACTGCTTTGGTTCCATAAAAACTTACTTTGAAGTTAACAGTTGTATCTTTGGGATAGTAACCTAAATTATAATATTGGCCAGTAATGCCAATTTGTGATTGCTGACTTGAACCATTCACGGTGACCGTCGCAGTGGAACTTTCCAATTGAGCAAAATCCGTTGGGAATAAACTCAAATAAGCTTGCGTATTGGCGGGCACATTGACTGTATAAGAAATCTCTTTGGCTACGTTATGTTGTTTCTCCGTAAAAGTTACGCCAGCTGTATTTTGCGTAATTGTCACGTTATTTTGAAGCGTCATCGTTGGTTGATAAAAGGTAAAATACCGTTCATTGGTATTGGCTAAAGCATTTAGTAAATTTGTTTGACTACCTAAATTATCATTGAGAGGTTGCCGGACATTGTAAATCTCTTTGTCTGCTAAAAATCCTAACGGCAAAGCATTTTCGTTACGATAAAGCTGATATTTACCAGCAGCTGCTTGTCGTTCAAAGCCGAATTTCATTGGATTGTTTTCAGCAATATTGTATTTAATGCCCATCAAAGCATCCATTAACAAGGTATTATTTTGGTAACGAATATTTAAATTCGTGCCTCGTGAGCGGAAACCTAAGGCGTTTAGGTATGTTGAAGAATGTCGGTTCCGTACGGAAGAAAACATGCTAATGCCACTGTAGCCATAGTTAATGCCGTCATTGGCCGAAACACCATTTAGATTTTCCAAGCGGTAAAAGGTATCATTTTCTTTTTTTGTCTGATCGACTAGATTTTTTAGGTCAGGATAAGGTTCAGAATACAAGCTACGTGATGCGTAGTTCCAATCATCTAAAATACCAGTGACCATCGCCCGTGTGTTAATGATTGCTTCACCAGAAACGAGCAGCAATAACAAAATCACTAAGTATTGCATAGGCGCTTTTTTCAATTGATAAAAAGCAATTCCGAAAAAGTATAATAGTAAAAAAGTTGCTGTTAATACGAAAGAGGTTAAAGTCACATACGTATAACTAGTAGCACCTTTTGTGCCCATTGCAAGAGCAAAAATTGCTAAAAGAATCAAAATCAAGCCGCTTAAGACGCCGAGATCATCCTTTTCAAATTTCTCCCAACCATAACCTGCAAGCAAAATAACTAAGAATGAAAAGAGGAAACTATAGCGAAAAAGAAACATGTTCGGCGCATGCATGCCGTGCCAGAATAAATTTAAGGGCGTGATGTAAAAGCTAGCAATCAATAGGACAAACAAACTGCCAAAAAGTAGTTTGTTTTTCAATGGAACTTCTTTCGTAACGAAATAGAAGAGACAAAAAATCAAAGGCAACAACCCAATGTAAATAAAAGGAATGGACCCATATTTGGTTGTATCGTAAACGCCAATCATATTTTTCATAATAATATCTAAAAAGGCAGTCGCTTCTGTTTTAAAGGTTGTAATTTCAGAAAGAGTTTCACCATTGGTTCGTAAATCTAAGACAGCAGGTAAGACCATAATCATGGATGCTCCACCAGCTAAAAGAGAAGTAGTAAAATACGCAACGATTCGAGATTTATATCGTTGCCAGTCTGTAAACGTTCGTGCAAAATAGTACAGGAAGGAAAACAACCCAATCATAAAGCCAAAATAATAATTTGTAATGAAAAGCAAGAAATAACTGACAAACAATAATGTCGGCTTTCGTTGGTCCATTAAACGATGAATTCCTAAAATTACGAGTGGCAGATAAATAAAGGCATCCAGCCACATAATTAATTCTGAATGGGCCACAATGAAGGACATTAGCGCATAAGACACACTTAAAGTCACATGGGACCATTTAGGAATCTTAAAGGTTTGTTTTGCCAAGAACCAAAAACTCAAGCCAGCACTCCCAATTTTCAACAACGTTAGGAAATAGAGCGCATCAGGCATGTTTTGATTGTTAAAGAAAAAGACGAGCGGCGTAAATAAGCCACCAAGATAATAGGAAATTAAGGACAAGTAGTTTAATCCCAAAGAAGCATTCCACGTATAGAAAAGACTTTGTTTTCCATGAAGAACATTGTTAAAGCTTGCGTGAAAGTTTGAAAATTGAGAAAAGGCATCGCTGGCTAAAACACTGCGACTACTTCCTGGATAAATCCCAATACTCAAATAGATAATTGCCATAATTAAAAATGGAATGAAGAAACTGGCTAACATATAAGGCCAGTTGTTTTTTAAAAACTGCCTACTTTTATTTTTCATAAATAACCTCACCTGATTTTTCGAAAGTACCTATAGTTTATCATACTCTTTATTTGATGTACCAATAGAAGAAAAACTTTAAAATTTTATTAGGATCCTAAGGGTGGAGTGAAGAAGAATTAGTAGTAAGAGATTGACATTCAAATGCTAAATCACCAGATTAAACAACGAATATTCTCCGAAAAATTGCTGAAAACACCTTGTGGATAACTTTGTGCATAACTCTGTTGAAAACCACAAAAGAGCTTTTTATCTCGGTTTATCCACAAGGATAAGTTTTCGAGTTGCTAAAAAAAATAGACGTAAGTTCAGAAGTCCTGCTTGCTAAAAGTAAAGGAACCCATAAAGTTGAAAGAAGATGAAAACGTTATTAAAACAACGTTTTCATCTTCTTTTTTCTAGAATTTACAAAGATTTAATGTCGAACAAATAAACACTGTGGAAAAGTTTTTTGGAAAAAATAAGAAATTTCATCCACAAAGTTTTCTGTGGAGAATTTAAAAATGCTTGTCAAGCTTTTTTTGAAAAAATGTGGATAACTTTTTAAAGACACGCTTTTTTCCATTTGCGAATTTGCGTTCGGAAACTAGTAAAAGGGGCAACGCTATTAATGTGAATCCATTTCCAAAGAGGCCATTGTGCTTTGGTGGTCGCCCAAGCCCGTTGTTGAGGTAAAAATAATTCATCTTCGGAAAGCGAGTCAATCCAATGAAGTAATTTTTCTAAGGTGTCTTGCAACGCAATCAGCTGACTTTCTAAACTCATTTGTCCATAGGTTTGATAAAATGATTGATAGAGAGCGCCCAGTTGATTCCATTTATAGCCTTCAGCTGGCGTTTGAACGGTCAGACCACGTTGTTCTTGTTCTTCCCAAGAAAGCAGCAAGTTGAGCCAGCCTAATTGATAGGCTAAGTTCTCTGAAGGTGTTTTAGCTACTATTTCAATTCGGTGATCTTTAAGTGTTTCAGGAATTTCTGCAAATTCAGCTAAATATTTTTGTGAAGCTATTTGAATGGCCTCAATCAAGGCTTCTTTTGATTCATAGGTTCGCATTCTTCGGCTAACGTCCTTTCTTGGTAGGATCTGCTTGTTTTTCATGAGTAATTTGAGTGACTAAACCAAAAGGATCTTTCACAATCGCATAAAATGTTGCAAATTCATTTTCAATTGGTTCTTGGATAATACAGGATTCGGGATGGCACGTGAGTTTTTCAAAAATTGTTTTGGCAGAGTGACGGCTGTCGACGGTTAAGCTGAGGGTCAATTGTTCTGTGGGCGTGGTATTCATTCCTGCAAACAAAGGATTATCAGCTAGTTGTAATTGAAAAGTGTCCATTTGTAAAATCGAGTGAGAAAGCCAGTGTTCTTCGCCAGCGGGAATGGTCAAAGAAGGATTTAAGCGCTCTTTAAATTCTTGATTAGTAATTTTAAAAAGAATATCACCAGCAAAGGCTTCTTGGTAAAACGTCAAGGCTTCCGTTGCTCGTCCATTTAAGACCATAAAAAGGGCAAATTGTGTGTTTTTCATTGTTTGAACCTCCTAAGATTGATAAGATAAGTATAACAATAAAAGGTGTCAAAAAGTGACACCGATGGAGGGAAAAATGAAAAAATCAGAACGTTTAAATCAGGAACTTTTTTTCTTGAGAACCCATCCTCAGTTTAATTTAAATCAGTTAATGAAAACTTTTGGGATTTCTAAAAGCACAGCTTTGCGGGATATTGAAGCTTTGGAAAATTTAGGCGTGCCGCTATATGTGGAGAATGGTCGTTATGGTGGCTATCGAGTTTTAAACAAACCGTTGTTGCCGCCGATTTATTTTAATGAAAACGAAGTGTTAGCGATCTTTTTTTCGTTACAATTACTGAAATTAGTCGCAGAGTCACCGTTTGGTCATTCCTATCAGCAGATTAAGCAAAAATTATTGCATTCTTTAGATGAACCAACCCAATTTAAAATCAGTCAAATGAGTAAGGTCGTCTATTACGAAGGAATTGAACAAGTAGAAGCACCAGGCAATTTAGAGCAGCTGTTTCATTGTATTTTGGCGCAACAAGTAATTCAGTTTAACTATACCAGATATGAAGCAACAACGAAAAAAATCTTACCAACCCGGTTAACTATTTTAGAAGGGTATTGGTATTGTTCAGGCTATGATGTGACTAAAAAGGCTTGGCGTACTTACCGCTGTGATTTTATGGAGGCTATTCAGCAGTTAAACCAAACACTGGATTTTACGAATGAAGAATTGAAAGAATCGTATCGCCATCAACAAACGACGGCACGTACGATTCCATTTAAAGCAATCATTACAGAAAAAGGCAAAGAATTTTTTTATAAACATCGCTTTGACAATATTCAGTTGGAAGAAACGCCCACGGAGTGTTTTTTAGTTGGACAGATTCATCCAACAGAAACACAATTTTTAGCCAACTATTTTATGGGCTTTGGTGAAGAAGTGACAATTTTAGAGCCAGTCCAAGTGAAACAAGCATATGTAGAAAGTATAATGAGGATTCAAAAAAAATATCAAGAATAGATTGTAGAACTGTGAACAATCCCATGTGTAAAGATGCACATTGGAGAGGAGAAAGAAAAACCCTTGATTTTTAAATCAAGGGTTTTTCTTTCTAAGAACGTGCTTGCCCATTTCCATAAATAACATATTTTGTCGAAGTAAGCTCTGCTAGACCCATAGGTCCACGGGCATGTAATTTTTGCGTACTAATGCCGATTTCGGCGCCAAATCCAAATTCAAAACCGTCCGTGAAACGAGTTGAAGCATTCGCATAAACAGCGGCTGCATCCACTTGTTGTAAAAATTGTTGTGTGGCAAAGTAATTATCACTAATAATACTTTCAGAATGTTTTGTATTGTAGCGATTAATATGCTGGATGGCTTCGTCTAAAGAATCAACGACTTTCACTGCTAAGATAAAGTCGAGAAATTCCGTTTCCCAATCTTGTTCAGTCGCTGGAATGGCTTCTTCAAAAATTGCTAACGCACGTTCATCTGCCCGAAGTTCCACGTGAAACTCCTTCAAGGCTTTTTCAATTGTTGGTAAAAAGGCTTCAGCCACTTCTTGATGAATTAATAACGTTTCGGCGGCGTTACAGACAGAAGGACGTTGACATTTAGCATTGACAATAATTTCAGTTGCCATTGTTAACTGGGCATCTTTGTCCACGTAAATATGACAATTGCCTGTGCCCGTTTCAATAACAGGAACAGTGGCCGTTGTCAAAACAGTTTTGATTAAGTTGGCGCCGCCACGTGGAATGAGGACGTCCAAGTAGTCATTTAAGCGCATAAGTTGTTGGGCTGTTTCTCTAGAAGTATCATCAACAAATTGAATGAGATGGGGAGAAACGGCTTCTTGTATTAGCGCTTCTTGTAAAATTGTCACCAATATCTGATTGGAGTGAAACGCTTCTTTTCCGCCTCGAAGAATAACAGCATTTCCCGATTTGAAACAAAGGCTAGCGGCATCTGTTGTCACGTTTGGCCGCGATTCATAAATAATTCCAATAACACCTAAAGGCACGCGTTGTTGCCCAATTAACAGCCCCGCTTCATTGCGCCACATTTTATCTACTTCCCCAATTGGATCGGGTAAAGTAGCGACTTGGCGCATGCCCTCGGCCATCGCTGTGATCCGTTCTTCTGTTAAACGTAAGCGGTCTTGCATTGTTTCAGAAATTCCGTGGGTAGCGGCTTGCTCTAAGTCTAATGCGTTTGCTTGTAAAATGCGGGGCGCATTGGCTTCAATGGCTGCGGCCATTTTGTTTAACAAAGTATTTTTTTGACGAGTATCCATCAAGCCTAGCGTATAAGAGGCTTCTTTAGCTTGTTGCCCTAGTTGCTTTAAATCAGTCACTTTCATGCCCTCCTTTAATAAATAACGTACCGATATCTTTTCCTTCTAAAATTTCAAAGATGATTTTTGGCTGCTTTCCGTTTGCTAAAATCATCGCCTGTTGATTAGCTAACACACGTTCAGCAGCTTTTAATTTACTAGACATCCCACCAGTGCCAAAGCGGCTCCCCTTACCACCGGCTAATTGGAACAAGTCTTTATTAATTTCATTGATTTCAGAAAATAACGTGGCTTCTTTGTTGACAGTAGGGTTATCTGAAAAGAAACCATCAATATCTGATAACATAACTAACAAGTCAGCTTGAACAATTTGGCAGACAATGGCTGACAATTGATCGTTATCCCCGAACTTGGTTAAGTGATCCAATTCTTCAATTGCGACAGTATCATTTTCATTGACGATAGGAATAATATTCATTTTTAAGAGTTGTTCAAAAGTATTGGTAACATTATTGCGACTTTCAGGATATTCAATAACATCACGAGTTAATAAAACTTGTGCCATTTGTTGGCTATAGGTTGAAAACCGCTGATTATAAATGTTCATTAATTCTGCTTGGCCGACTGCAGCGACTGCCTGTTGTTCTGGAATTGTCGTTGGGCGCACAGATAGATTTAATTTATTCAGTCCGACACCAATTGCGCCAGAAGAAACTAAAATAATTTCTTTGCCTTGGTTGCTTAAATCACTCAAAGTAAAGGCTAATTGATCAATTGCTTTTAAGTTAATATTGCCATTGGGATAAATCAGAGAACTGGTTCCGACTTTGATCACAATTCGTTTGGCCTGTTGGAGTTTGTTTCTCATAAGTGCCTCGTTTCTTTTTACAGTAAAATTTGACACTCATTATAACAAAATCAGCGGCTACTAGAAAGTGCTAAATAATGAATAGTAAAGAAAGTTTAATGAAAGTGTGAACTTTTTGAGGGAATCTTGGGACTTTTTGGGATTTGGTCTGTTTATTTTAAGAGAAGATGATAGACTAAAAGAAGGAAAATAAACAAAAATTCTCCTCTTTTTTGCGTAGTCTAGATTAACTGGGCTTTTAGAAATGAGAAACTTACTAAAAACAACCAGAGTATCAGAGATTATGGTAAAATAGGAGTAGTTTAGACAGTAGGGGAGAATGAATATGAAACAACGTGGTTTTGAGATTATTTCTAAGTATCAAGAAGAGGGCTTGAGTGTCCCACAACGAGCAACAAAAGGTGCCGCTGGGTATGATTTTCAAGCAGCCGAAACGGTCGTTGTACCAAGTCTTTGGAAGTTACAACAAGCTGGAGAAAATCCCAAACCAATTTTAGTTAAAACAGGAATTAAGGCGTATATGCCTGATTCTGAATATTTAGAATTGGTGAGTCGTTCTTCGAACCCGCTAAAACGGTTCCTACTTTTAGCGAATGGTGTCGGAGTCATTGACAGTGATTATTATAATAACGAGAATAACGAAGGACATATCATGTTCCAATTTTTAAACTTTGGATATGAAGATGTTGTCATTGAAAAAGGTGAACGAATTGGCCAAGGGATTTTTAAACCGTTTTTATTAGCGGATGATGACCAAGTCGATGCAGAAAGAACGGGCGGTTTTGGTTCGTCTGGACAAAAATAAAGCCCATTTTTTCAGTAGGCAACGTTATTCAAACCATTTAATAAATGTTAAAATAAACAACAGATAAGGAGATTCTACATGGCAAAAAAAGCAAAAGTTCAATTTGAATGTCAAAGCTGTGGGTATGTGTCTCCAAAATATCTCGGCCGCTGTCCTAATTGCGGACAATGGAATTCGATGGTGGAAGAGGTTATTCAAGATACTTCTGATCGTCGTGCTAGAGTAAGTTTGACTGGTAAAAAGACACAACCACAACGGCTATCTGAAGTTGTACCTAAAAAAGAGCCGCGTGTAAAAACTGAATTAGTGGAGCTGAATCGGGTTTTAGGTGGTGGCGTTGTTCCAGGTTCATTAGTTTTAATCGGTGGCGATCCCGGAATTGGTAAGTCAACATTGCTCTTACAAGTATCGCAACAATTAGCAGCCACAGGTGGCACGGTTTTATATGTTTCTGGTGAAGAAAGTGCTGAGCAAATTAAATTGCGAGCGGAGCGTCTAGGCACCGTCAACGAGACATTTTACTTATACGCAGAAACAGATATGCACGAAATATCACGAGCCATTGAAAAATTAGAACCAGATTATGTCATTATTGACTCGATTCAAACAATGACGCAGCCAGATGTTACCAGCGTTGCTGGTAGTGTCAGTCAGGTCCGAGAAACAACTGCCGAATTATTGAAACTGGCAAAAACGAATGGAATTGCCATTTTTATTGTCGGACACGTAACGAAGGAAGGGTCTATCGCAGGGCCACGGATGTTGGAACATATGGTAGACACGGTTCTTTATTTTGAAGGAGATAAGCATCACACCTTTAGAATTTTACGGGCTGTCAAAAATCGGTTTGGCTCAACGAATGAGATTGGTATTTTTGAAATGCAGACACATGGATTGGTTGAAGTTATGAATCCTTCTCAGGTCTTTTTAGAAGAACGTTTAGAAGGAGCCACTGGGTCTTCGATTGTGGTAGCAATGGAAGGTTCACGCCCCATTTTGGTGGAAATCCAAGCGTTAGTTACCCCAACGATGTTTGGCAATGCCAAGCGAACGACCACCGGGTTGGACTTTAATCGCGTTTCTTTAATCATGGCGGTTTTAGAAAAACGGGCAGGCCTTTTATTACAAAACCAGGATGCGTATCTAAAAGCGGCTGGTGGAGTCAAAATTAATGAACCAGCTATTGATTTAGCGTTAGCAATCAGTATTGCTTCTAGCTATAAAGAAAAAGGAACCTCATCTTCAGAATGTTTCATTGGTGAGATTGGTTTAACTGGTGAAATCCGCCGCGTGAATAGTATTGAACAACGAGTGCGTGAAGCGCAAAAACTAGGCTTTACAAAAGTCTATGTCCCTAAAAATAACCTTGGTGGCTGGGAAGCGCCTGAAGGGATTGAAATTATTGGCGTTTCAACAATTGGTGAAACGTTAAGAAAAGTTTTTAAATAATGAAAGTAGAAATAATCCGTTTAGGTTGTTGGTGGCGTATGATTTTTATACGCCCCACAACACTAGACGTCTTTATTAAATAAACGAGGAGGATGGCTATATGCAAAAACGAATCATCACGTTGCTGATGATCATTGCTGGTGCAAGTTTAGGAATTTCTCTTTTCCCCATGGCTTGGGAAATGGCTAAGCAAGGCAATAACAGTTGGTTAAACAATAACTTTACGAACGGATTAATCGGTGCAATTATTTTCTTTATTTTATCTTTAGGGTTAGCAAAGTATATTGTTTCCGCTGTCAAAAAAATCGAAGCAGCTTTAAATGAAATGAGTTTAACCTATTTATTATTTGGAAGTATTGGTGCCATCATTGGTTTAACAATTGGCGTCATTATCTCCATTCCAATGTACAACTTACAAATTCCTGTCGTGAATAGTTTACTACCAATTCTAGTTATGATTATTCTGGGTTACTTAGGTTTCCGAATGGGAACAACACGGATTGAGGAATGGAAAAAAGTTTTCACACCTCGCCAAAAGAAAGCAAATACGGAAGACGCCGAAGGACAAATGTTGGAACGTAAAGTGGAAGACAACTTCCATAAATACAAAATTTTAGACACCAGTGTCATCATTGATGGCAGAATCTACGATATCGCGAAAACAGGATTTTTAGAAGGTGTTTTGCTCATCCCTAACTTTGTTTTATATGAATTACAATACATTGCTGATTCTGGAGACAGTTTAAAACGGGTGAGAGGTCGTCGTGGCTTAGATATTTTAAATGCTTTACAAAAAGAAGAAGGTATCTCCGTTGAGATGTATGACGGAGATTTCGAGGATATCTCTGAAGTAGATAGTAAATTAATCAAATTAGCAAAATTATTAGATGGCGTGGTTGTGACCAATGACTACAACTTAAATAAAGTCTCTGAATTTCAAAATGTGCCTGTTTTAAACATTAATGCTTTAGCTAATGCTGTGAAACCAGTGGTGATTCCAGGTGAAACGATGAATGTGATGGTTGTAAAAGCTGGAACAGAGCGTCAACAAGGGGTCGCTTACTTAGATGATGGCACAATGGTTGTGGTTGAAGATGGCCAGCATTACATGAATGAGCAAATCGAAGTGGTCGTTACAAGTGCTTTACAAACCGCAGCTGGGCGTATGATTTTTGCCAAACCGGCGCATGCGGGTCGCGGGATTAATGATCGCAAGGATAACCATCCTAAAAACGATAAAAATTAAGCAAAGTGAGGACTTAGTATGATTCGAATCGGTCAAGGTTTTGATGTTCATCAATTAGTTCCGCAACGACCTTTAATTATTGGTGGGGTTACTCTTCCTTATGAAAAAGGTCTGTTAGGGCACTCAGATGCCGATGTTTTAACACATGCAATTATTGATGCAATCCTTGGTGCCGCTGGTCTGGGTGATATTGGGCAACTGTTTCCCGAAACCGATCCGCAGTTCAAAAATGCGAATTCTGTAAACTTATTAAAAAAAGTAAATGAAAAAGTTGGGCGGTCGGGCTTTACTATTGGCAATATTGATTGTACAATTTTAGCGGAAGAGCCAAAGATGAGCCCATACTTGGCAGAGATGAAAAAGAATCTAGCCGCGAGTTGCCACTTAGCGGTCACACAAGTGAACATTAAGGCAACGACCATGGAAACGATGGGCTTTGTTGGTAAAAAAGAAGGAATCGGCGCAATTGCCGTTGCTTTATTGGAAAAATAACTGAAAACGACGTTAAACCGTCTGTTTTTAAAAAATGGAAAGAGGAATGAACATGACGAAAGTTCGTGTGCGTTACGCACCAAGTCCAACTGGACACTTGCACATTGGGAATGCAAGAACAGCATTATTTAACTACTTATTTGCCCGCCATAATGACGGAGAATTTATCATTCGTATCGAGGATACCGACCAAAAACGGAACATCGAAGACGGCGAGAAAAGTCAGTTGGAAAACTTAGCATGGTTAGGGATGGAATGGGATGAATCACCTGCTCATCCGGGAGAATATGGTCCATATCGTCAATCAGAACGTAAAGAAATTTACCAACCATTGATTGATCAATTATTAAGTAGCAATCGTGCGTATAAGTGTTATTGTACGCCAGAAGAATTAGAAGCAGAACGTGAAGCACAACAAGCTCGTGGGGAAATGCCTCACTACGCAGGCACTTGTGCGAATTTAACACCTTCTGAACAAGCAGCCAAAGAAGCGGCTGGTCTAGAACCAGTGATTCGTTTCCGTGTGCCACGTAACACAGAATACAAATTTGATGACATCGTAAAAGGTGAAATTACTTTTGAGTCAGATAACATTGGTGGCGATTTTGTCATCCAAAAACGTGATGGGATGCCAACGTATAACTTTGCCGTTGCAGTAGATGATCACTTAATGAAAATTTCTCACGTTTTACGTGGCGATGATCATATTGCGAACACACCAAAACAATTAATGATTTACGAAGCGTTTGAATGGACACCACCTGTCTTTGGCCATATGACCTTAATCATTAATTCAGAAACTGGCAAAAAATTGAGCAAACGTGATGAAACAATTTTACAATTTATTGAACAATACCGTGAATTAGGTTACTTACCAGAAGCCATGTTCAACTTTATTGCTTTACTAGGATGGTCTCCTGTTGGCGAAGAAGAAATCTTTTCACAAGAAGACTTGATTAAATTGTTTGATGAACAACGCTTAAGCAAGTCACCAGCGGCCTTTGATGCGAAAAAATTAGAATGGATTAACAATCAATACATGAAACAAATGGACTTAAGTGAACTAACAGATATGTGTCTTCCTTATTTAGTCGCTGACGGTCGTGTTGAAGAAAATCCATCTCCTGAAAAAATCGAATGGTTAAAACAATTAGTTAGCTTGTATCAACCACAAATGAGTTATGCAGCTGAAATTGTGGAACTATCAAACTTGTTCTTTAATGAACATCCAGTTTTAGATGATGCTGCGAAAGAATTCTTGCAAGGAGAAACAGTGCCAACTGTGTTACATGCGTTTAAAGAACAATTAGAAGCCTTGGACGTTTTCGATGTGCCAAGTATTAAAGCAGCGATTAAAGCCGTCCAAAAAGAAACCGGCGTTAAAGGCAAAAACTTGTTTATGCCAATTCGAATTGCTGTTTCTGGACAAATGCATGGTCCTGAATTAGGTGAAACTATCGAATTATTAGGCAAAGAAAAAGCATTAGATCATTTAAATAAAGTGTTATAAAAACACAAAGAATAGAAGAAGTAGACAATCAGATGGATTTCAGAGACGCTGTGGGTGGTGAGAACAGCGAGCATCTTTTGTCGAAATGCATCTATGAGTGGCTTCGGTGAAAAAAGTAACCGAAGACGTCGGCAGGCGTTAACTGTATCGAGGCAAGAGCTAGTTCTTGTGAAGAAAAGTGGAACCACGCATGGGCGTCTTTTAAGCAACGTTTTTTTGTTGCTTAAAAGACGTTTTTTATTTTTGTATAATAGAAAGGAGTTCACCCTATGAGTTGGTTGAAACGTAGCGTCGCAGCTGTTAAAAGAAACGATCCTGCAGCGCGGACTACACTAGAAGTTCTTTTAACGTATCCTGGCTTGCACGCCCTGTTTTGGCATCGCTTGTCTCATTTCTTATATAGGCATCAGTTGTTTTTGTTGGCGAAGATTCATGCACAATTTTGGCGTTTCATAACGGGCGTAGAAATTCATCCCGGAGCCACAATTGGTGCGGGAGTTTTTATCGATCACGGCATGGGCATTGTGATTGGGGAAACCGCGGAAATAGAAGAAGATGTTGTTTTGTTTCACGGAGTGACGTTAGGTGGGACCGGTCGTGATACGGGTAAACGCCATCCAACAGTGAAAAAAGGAGCGATGATTTCGGCACGAGCTCAAATTTTAGGGCCAGTTGTGATTGGTGAACGTTCAAAAATTGGTGCGGGTGCTGTTGTTATTTCAGACATCCCAGCAGATGCCACAGCTGTGGGTGTTCCTGCGAAAGTCGTTCGTCTAAATGGAAGAAAGGTGGAAAAAGGGCATGATTAAAATTTATAATACATTGACCAGAGAAAAAGAAGTATTTACGCCAATTGAGGCGCATAAAGTTCGGATGTATGTCTGCGGACCAACCGTGTATAACTATATCCATATCGGTAATGCGCGCAGTGCGATCGCCTTTGATACGATTCGTCGTTATTTTGAATATCGTGGGTATGAAGTGAATTATGTCTCGAACTTTACAGATGTCGATGATAAAATTATCAAGGCAGCCAAAGAATTGAAAATTACTGCGCCGGAAGTGGCGGAGCGTTTTATCAAAGCCTTTGAAGAAGACACGCAAGCATTGAATGTCCAACCAGCAACGTTACATCCTCGGGTGATGGACCACATGCCTGATATCTTAGCTTTTATCGACGTTTTAATTGAAAAAGGTTTTGCTTATGAGGTCGCAGGTGATGTGTATTATCGCACCCGTAAATTCCCTAATTATGGTAAATTAAGCCATCAATCGATTGATGAATTAGAAGTGGGGGCAAGTCAACGAACTGGCGTTGAACAACAATTAAAAGAAGACCCATTGGATTTTGCTCTTTGGAAAAGTGCCAAAGAAGATGAAATTTCTTGGGATTCTCCTTGGGGGAAAGGACGTCCCGGCTGGCATATTGAATGCTCTGTCATGGCGACAAAACACTTGGGAGAGACGATTGATATTCATGGCGGTGGACAAGATTTAGAATTTCCACATCATGAGAATGAAATTGCACAGAGCGAAGCCAAAACAGGCCATACCTTTGCCAATTACTGGATGCATAACGGCTATGTCACAATTGGTGAAGACGATGAAAAAATGAGTAAATCCCTAGGTAACTTCATTACTGTTCATGAAATGATTCAAAAAGTGGATCCGCAAATTTTACGTTTCTTTATGTCCACCACCCAGTACCGTCGCCCGATTCGTTATAGCGAAAGCACTCTAAAAGAGGCAGCAGCCAATTATCAAAAATTGAAAAATGCGTTTGAAAATTTACGTTTTAGACAAGCAGATGCGGTCGCAAGTTTGCCAGAGGATGAACACTATTTAGCGCAATTAAACGAATTAGAGCAACGTTTTATTACGGAAATGGATGATGATTTCAATGCAGCTAACGGGATTACGGTCGTTTATGAATTAGCGAAGATGATGAATCAGTACAGTGAACAAGCGACAGTTTCGGAACCAGTTCTAGTGGCGATGGATAAGCTTTTCAGTGGCTGGTTAGCTATTTTTGGTTTATTCTTTAAAAACGAAGAATTAGTGGATGCACAAGTCGATGCGTTAATTGAAGAACGGAACCAAGCACGGAAAGACCGTGATTTTGCCCGAAGTGATGAAATCCGCGATTTATTAAAAGAACAAGGCATTGTTTTAGAAGATACTCCGCAAGGAACGAGATGGAGAAGAAGTGAATGAGAGATTACAAACAATTAAACGGTTTAGCTTTGGCCTATGTTGGCGATGCGATTTATGAAATTTACATTCGTGATTATTTAGTTTCCTTAGGACAAACGAAACCGAATGTTTTGCATCGCATGGCGACACACTACGTGTCAGCAAAAGCCCAAGCAAGCTTAATGCAAGCGATGTTAGCGGGAGAAATGCTAACGGAGGAAGAAGAAGTGATGTACAAACGCGGTCGGAATGCTAAAAGTCACACCTTTGCCAAAAATGCTGATGTGACGACCTATCGGGTAGCGACCGGTTTCGAATCCTTGATGGGTTATTTACATTTGACACAACAAAAAGAACGTTTAGAAGAATTAATTAACTGGTGTATCAAGAAAGTAGGTGAAACCAATGAAAAATGAAAAATCTCGTCCTTTTAAAAAAGGTAAGAAACGTCCAGAACGTTCAGACAAGCGTTCAAAAGAACGGAACCCACGACCAGCGACAGCAGGTGCTGATGGAGCCTCAGAAGAGCTAGCAGATAACTTTGTCTTTGGTTTCCATGCCACTGTTGAGGCGTTGCAGCAAGGACGCGGGAATAAATTGTTTTTACAAGAAGATGCTCGTGGCGAGAAAATTGAGCAATTAAAACAAGCAGCGAAAGAACAGGCGGTTCCAGTCAAATGGGTGCCTAAAGCAAAATTAGATACGATGAGTGATCACGGCGTGCATCAAGGCATGGTTTTAGCAATCACAGCGTATCAATATTTAACTTTAGAAGAATTATTGGAACAAACAAAAGAAAAGACAGCAACACCATTTTTCCTAATTTTAGACAGTCTAGAGGACCCACATAACTTTGGCTCAATTTTGCGAACAGCTGATGCGACAGGCGTGGACGGTATTATCATTCCGAAACATCGCGCAGTGGGAATTACACCAACCGTAACCAAAGCGTCAACAGGGGCCGTGGAACATATTCCAGTGGCTCGTGTAACGAATCTAGCGCAAAGTATTGCAACGCTAAAAGAGAATCAATTTTGGATTTTTGGTACAGATATGTCTGGGACGGATTATCGTCGCTGGAATACACAAGGCGCAATTGCCTTAATCATCGGAAATGAAGGTCGTGGCATGAGTCAAGGTCTTCATAAAGAAGTGGATGAATTATTAACGATTCCAATGACTGGACACGTTCAAAGCTTAAACGCTGGTGTGGCTGCAGGCTTGCTAATGTATGAAGTCTATCGTGGCCGCAACCCATTATAGAAGAAGGCGATTGTATGAAAAAACAATTGTTAATCGTTGATGGCTATAACATGATTGGTGCTTGGCCAGAATTGGTCCAGTTGAAAAAGCAAGAGCGTTTAGAGGATGCGCGTGAACTGCTTCTTAGTCGTCTGTCCAATTATGCCAAATATGAAGGGGTGGAAATCATTGTGGTCTTTGATGCCCAATTAGTCCCAGGTATTCAGCAAACGTACAAAAAGTACCTTTTGACCGTGGTTTTCACCAAAGAAGATGAAACAGCAGATAGTTATATTGAACGTCTAGCTGGTGAAAAAAATGATCGTTTAACGCAAGTAACAGTCGCAACGAGTGATTTGGCTGAACAATGGGTGGTCTTTTCACAAGGTGCATTGCGGACTTCGGCCAATGAACTTTACAAAGCTGTCCAGAAAACAGAAAAGACGATTGCCATTCATGCAACAGATATCCATTTCCAGCAATTTCGTCGAAATTCTCCATGGAACGTGGAGCAGTTATCAAAACTTTCTGAGAAGCTAGAAGAATTGTCTCAAAAAAAAGATTAAACAAATGTTCGCTTAAGTCATAAATTTCTAACATGCTATGCTCTCCTAAATCATTCGATACGTTTATCGAAAAGGAGGGCTTTTTATGTTAGAACAGATTCAGCAAGCATTAGCAGGAGACCAAGAACAATTTCAAGCTTTATATGGGCAATATCAGCCAGTGATTTATAAGTGCATGAAAAAATACTATTTAAAAGATTATGATACTGAGGACTGGCTTCAAGAAGGGCGAATTGTCTTCTTTCGGACGTTAGAACGATTTGATTCAGAAAAACAAGCATCATTAGGAAAGTTTTTTAAACGAAATTTTGAAAATCACGTACATAGCTTAATTCGCCATCAATGCGCCTATAAGCGGCGAACAGATACCTTGTCTATTTCTCTGGAACAACGCTTAGAAAGCACTGGTGAAGAGTTAGTGGACTATTTAGGGACAACGGCCACCGACCCATTAGGTCAATTAATGATTCAAGAAAAATTGGCAGCTTTTCCGACACGTCTTTCCTCGTTGGAACAACAAATTTTAAACGCATACTTAAAAGGCTACACGTTAGAAGAAATCGCTAAAGTACGTGGGGGAACTTTTTCAGCTGTCCGAAGTGCCTATGATCGTGCCAAAGCAAAAATGAAATATACATTAGAAAATGAATAAAAATTCGACAAAACAGCCGGTTTGTCGAGCAAAAGTAGTTGCAAACAGACTTCTAGTATGATAAACTTGAAATTTTTTAAAAAAAGTGATATAATATTTCTCGAGGTGAATGCAATGCCAACAACGTTATCGTCAATTAAGAAAGATTTGGAAGGCCGTATCGGCAGTGAAATTATGTTAGTTGCTCAGACTGGAAGAAAGCGCCAAACAGAACGTAAAGGAATCTTAACGGAGACTTATCCATCTGTTTTTGTTGTTGACTTGGATCCAGACGAGAACTCATTTGAACGTGTATCTTATAGCTATTCAGATGTTTTAACACGCACCGTTGAAATCGAATTCATCGGTCAAGCCGTATAATTTAGAAAGTCCGCTTAGGAGTGAAGGAAGAGCCCTTCGTTCCTAAGCTCTTTTTAATTTCAGCCATCTGTCGTCAGAGAAAGAGCAATCTTCGGTGTACTTCTTCATGGACATATGATAGAATCTAAAAGATTAAAATGTTGGTAGACAAAAGATTAAGGAAGGTGAATCAGGGAACCGATGGAAATAATCGAACGAGCTCCTGCGAAAATTAATCTTGGGTTAGATGTTCTGCATAAACGTGTGGATGGCTATCATGAAGTTGAATCTATTTTTGCAAGTGTAGATTTAGCCGATCATTTAACTTTTGAAAATCTAGAAGAAGACATCATTCGTATTGAAACGGACAGCTCTTTTTTACCCGTGGATCGACGGAATCATGTCTATCAAGCAGTTGACTTATTAAAGCGTACCTATAATATTCATAAAGGAATTAAAATATATATTGAAAAACGTATCCCCGTGGCAGCTGGTTTAGCAGGTGGTAGCAGTGACTGTGCCGCAGCATTACGAGGCTTGAACAAGCTGTGGAATCTGGGGTTGACGATGGACGAACTCTGTGAAATTGGTAGCCAAATTGGTATGGATGTTCCTTATTGTTTAAGGGGCGGAACAGCCTTTGCAAACGGACGTGGGGAGAAAATTGAAGCATTACCGACCATGCCTCAATGTTGGATTGTGTTAGTTAAACCAAGAATTAGTGTATCTACTAGTACCGTTTTTAATGATTTAGCGGTAGATGAATTGCACCATCCAGATATTGCTGGACTAAGAATAGCTATTGAAAATGGTGATTATACTGGGATGACCCAGACGGTCGGCAATGCGTTGGAAAGTGTCACGATTGCCAGACATCCAATCGTGCAACAAATCAAGGATCGCATGCTGAAGTACGGCGCTGATGCAGCGTTGATGAGCGGCAGTGGACCGACAGTCTTTGCTTTATGTGAAAAGAAAACACGAGCACAACGGATTTATAATGGACTCAAAGGCTTTTGCGAAGAAGTTTATTTGGTTCGGACATTGAAATAAATAAAAAACAACAGAGCGTGGGACAAAAATCCAAAGTGATTTTTGTCCCACGCTCTGTTGTTTTTTTTAATTTATTCCTTGACGTCCCGTGATCCATTTGGTACATTATTCCTGGCAAATCGTAAATATTACGGTTTATAATAGGTAAATCGAAAAGAGGACAGAACATGACGAAAATCTACCGCCGTTTGATAATCGGCGTTACTTTAGCAATCAGCGCTTTTCTTTTAGCTAGTTGTGGGCAAACCACACAATCGCCAAAAGAGAAGAAAGAGCTCACGGTAATGACTACTTTTTATCCGATGTACGACTTCGCAAAACAAGTCGTTGGTGATGAGGGAGAGGTTGAGCTGTTGATTCCAGCTGGAACGGAACCACACGATTATGAACCAAGCGCAAAAGACTTAGCGAAAATTACTGATGCGGATGTCTTTGTTTATAATAGTAAAGAGCTAGAAACTTGGGTTCCGAATGTTATTGAAAACTTGGACACGAAAAAAGTTTCAATCGTGGAAGCCAGTCAATCCATTCAATTGATGCAAGGAACAGAAGAGGAAGAATCTGGCGAAGAAGGTCATGAAGGCCATAACCATTCTCACGAACTGGATCCGCATGTCTGGTTAGATCCCGTGTTAGCGCAAAAAGAAGTGATAGCGATTCGGGATGCGCTTATCAAAAAATATCCTGAGAAAAAAGCCGTATTTGAAAAAAATACCGCTGCTTATTTGGAAAAATTGACTGCGCTAGATAAGGAATACCAAGCTGCATTTGCAGGCGCTAAAAATCGGACCTTTGTGACGCAACATGCTGCATTTGGCTATTTGGCAAAACAATATGACTTGACCCAAGAACCGATTGCTGGGATTTCTCCAGACCAAGAACCTTCGCCAAGTCGTTTAGCCGAATTAAAAAAATATATTAAAACAAACAATGTTTCTGTGATCTATTTTGAAGCATCGGCTTCTACAAAAGTAGCCAAAACATTGGCAGATGAGACAGGCGTCGAATTAGCCGTATTGAATCCTTTAGAGAGTTTAACTCAAAAAGAACAAGAAGCAGGCGAGAACTATGTGTCTGTCATGAAAGAAAACCTCGCCGCTTTACAAAAAAGCATTCATTAATCTGGCAACAGAAAGGAGCCAACTTATGCATTATATTGAAGTCGAAAATTTAACCTTCTATTATGATGATGAACCTGTTTTAGAAGATGTTTCTTATTATGTTGATCCAGGGGAATTCGTTATTTTAACAGGAGAAAATGGCGCTGCCAAGTCAACGCTGATCAAAAGTACTTTAGGGTTATTAAAACCAACAAGTGGCAAAATTACGGTCGCTAAAAAAAATAGTGCTGGTGAAAAAATCAGCATTGGCTACATTCCACAACAAGTCGCTTCTTTCAATGCGGGCTTTCCTAGCACCGTCATTGAATTAGTACGTTCAGGTCGCTTTCCCAGAAATCGTTGGTTCAAACCGTTGACGAAAAAAGATCATCTTCATGTGGAAAAAGCTTTGAAATCAGTGGACATGTGGGAAATGCGCCACAAACGAATTGGCGAGCTTTCTGGCGGGCAAAAGCAACGAATTAGTTTAGCACGAGTGTTTGCGACTGATCCAGATTTGTTTATTTTAGATGAGCCAACAACAGGTATGGATGAACAATCGCGAAACGAATTTTATCAATTGTTGCAACACAGTGCGCATGAACATGGAAAAGCTATTTTGATGATTACGCATGATCATGAAGATATCAAAACCTATGTAGATCGTCAAATTCGTCTTGTCCGCAAAGAAGATTCGAAATGGCGTTGCTTCCATATGAGTGAAGAATCGTATACGTAAATTTTCCAATAAAACGTTATCTGGCTCGATAATAACGAAAGCCTAGGAACAGCTTAAAGAAATGTTGGAAAAATTTAAAAAATAAGCAGGAATTAAAAAATTAATTCGCTTAAACGTCGCTACAATGGTAGTGTTCATTTTAGCGGTAAGGAGTGAATCGTATGGCAGAAATGCTTTCTTATGCATTTATGCAAAAGGCCTTTTTAGCAGCACTGTTTATCTCAGTGATTGCCCCAATGCTCGGCGTCTTTCTAGTTATTCGCCGACAATCTTTAATGGCAGATACCCTTTCACATGTGTCATTAGCCGGTGTGGCACTAGGCTTCTTTTTTAATTGGAATCCTAATTTAATGACCTTAATTGTCGTGATTGTGGCTGCAATCATTCTAGAATATTTACGAATGATTTATAGCACCTATTCAGAAATTTCGATTGCTATTTTAATGTCAGGCGGTTTGGCTTTGGCGTTAGTTTTAATGAATTTAACAGGAGGCAATTCAGCTGCTAGTATTCAATCGTATTTATTTGGTTCCATCGTCACGATTACGTGGGATCAAGTGGTTATGTTGGCAATTTTATTCGTAGTTTTAGTTCTATTGTTTATGTTATTTAAACGCCCAATGTATGTTTTAACATTTGATGAAGATACTGCTCATGTTGATGGGCTACCTATTCATTGGATGTCGATGCTTTTTAATGTAATTACTGGTGTGGCGATTGCTGTGATGATTCCGATCGCGGGAGCCTTGTTAATTTCAGCAATTATGGTCTTACCAGCTGCGATAGGTATGCGAATTGGTAAAGGCTTCAACACGGTGATTATCATCAGTGTGTTTATGGGCTTGATTGGCATGCTAACAGGGTTGACTAGCTCGTATTATTTGGAAACACCACCGAGTGCAAGCATTACCCTAATTTTTATTGGTTTATTCTTATTAGTCAATATTTATCGCCGAGTGGTTGTCATGGTCCAACGAAAACAAAAAATGCAAAGAAACTAAGGAGAAAAACGAAAGTTTTTCTCCTTTATTTCTTTTTTTTTAAAGAAATGGCGAACTATTTTCAGTTATTTGAAAAAAATCCTCGAATTTTTCGGTTAAACCCCTTATAATAAGGAACGATAGAATGAAAAGGAGTGACGAATTTGAAAATTCGGAGAAGTGAACGATTAATCGATATGACCCAATATCTTTTAGATCATCCCCATACATTGGTTTCTTTGACATATTTTGCTGACCGATACCAATCTGCCAAGTCTTCCATTAGTGAAGATTTAGCAATTGTTAAAAAAACATTTAAAGAACGTGGAACAGGTATTTTAGAAACGATTCCAGGCGCTGCAGGCGGTGTCCGCTTTATCCCTGAAATTCCTTATGAGGAAGCGAAGCAGTTGATTATGGATTTGTGTGATCGTTTGTCAGAACAAGATCGCTTATTACCTGGGGGTTATGTTTATCTTTCAGATTTACTTGGGGAATCGAATTTATTAAGACAAGTGGGCCGGATTATTGCTTCTAAATATTTAGGCAAACAAATTGATGCGGTAATGACCGTTGCGACCAAAGGAGTGCCAATTGCGCAAGCTGTGTCTTATTACTTAAATGTTCCGTTTGTGATTGTTCGTCGCGATTCTAAGATTACTGAAGGTTCAACGGTGAGCGTGAACTATGTATCAGGGTCTTCAGAACGTATCGAAAAAATGGAACTTTCAAAACGCAGCTTAAAACGCGGCTCAAAAGTTTTAGTCGTGGATGACTTCATGAAAGGCGGCGGCACCGTCAATGGTATGAAGAGTATGATTGAAGAATTTGAAGCAGAACTTGTGGGCATTACTGTTTTTGCTGAGTCAAAATTCAATGGCCGTCGTGCAATCGATGACTACACTTCGCTATTATATGTGGAAGATGTTGATACACAAACAAAAACGATTAGCGTAGTCCCAGGAAACTATTTCACAGAGAAATAATTTGAAAAAGAACCTGAAAATGGTCCATTCCATTTTCAGGTTCTTTTTTTCTGTTTTATTCCTTTAAAAAAAGATGAGAAAATAAATTGGTCTACCTTTTAAATGCCTTATTTTGTTGAAAAAGACAAAAGAGTAAGATAAACTAGAAAAGGTATAATGAGGACGATTTAGAAGAAAATCAAACAATTTAGTTAATTTGAGGTGGCAAACGTGGAAAATAGATACGCAATTATTTTAGCAGCTGGTAAAGGAACACGCATGAAATCTAAACTTTATAAAGTATTGCATCCAGTTGCTGGTAAACCAATGGTCGAACATATTTTAGATCAGGTAGAACAAACAGAACCAACAGAAATCGTGACAATCGTTGGACATGGGGCGGAAATGATTAAAAGCCATTTAGGCGAACGTAGTCAATATGCCTTACAAGCTGAACAATTGGGAACTGGGCATGCAGTCATGCAAGCACAAGAGTTATTAGGTGGTAAACAAGGAACAACATTAGTTATTACAGGGGATACGCCGTTATTAACTGCGGAAACCTTGAAAAATTTATTCGATTACCATCAAGGTAAGAATGCAAGTGCGACTATTTTAACAGCGCATGCGGAAGACCCAACAGGCTATGGTCGAATTATTCGTGACCATGTGGGCATTGTTGAACGAATCGTGGAACAAAAAGATGCCAGTGAAGAAGAAGCACGTGTTCAAGAAATTAATACAGGAACCTTCTGTTTTGATAATGAATCATTGTTTGAAGCGTTAGCGAAAACAGATACAAACAATACACAAGGGGAATACTATTTAACAGATATCATTGAAATTTTGAAAAAAGAAGGCAAAGCTGTCGCTGCTTACCAAATGGCAGACTTTGACGAAGCAATGGGTGTAAATGATCGCGTCGCTTTATCCACTGCTAATAAAATTATGCATCGTCGTTTAAATGAAATGCATATGCGAAATGGTGTTACATTTATTGATCCAGATACAACGTATATTGATGAAGGTGTGGTAATTGGTTCAGACACAGTCATTGAAGCGGGAGTCACTATCAAAGGAAAAACAGTGATTGGCGAAGATTGCTTGATTGGCGCACATTCAGAAATCGTTGATAGTCACATCGGCAATCAAGTGGTTGTTAAACAGTCTGTGATTGAAGAAAGTGTGGTTCGCGAGGGGGCCGATGTGGGTCCGTATGCACATTTACGTCCTAAAGCAGATGTGGGGGCAAACGTACACATTGGTAACTTCGTGGAAGTAAAAAATGCAACAATCGATGAAGGAACAAAAGTGGGCCATTTAACATACGTTGGTGATGCAACATTAGGCAAAGATATTAATGTCGGTTGCGGCGTTGTTTTTGTTAATTATGATGGCAAAAATAAACACCAAACAGTCGTGGGTGATCACGCGTTTATTGGCTCTGCAACGAACATTGTTGCGCCAGTCACGATTGGTGATCATGCGGTGACTGCTGCTGGTTCAACTATCACAGAAGATGTCCCTTCAGAAGATTTGGCGATTGCCCGGGCACGTCAAGTGAATAAAGAAGGCTATGCTAAAAAGTTACCTTACATGAAGGATTAACTTCAAATAAAAAAGAACGCTCTTTTGCTTAAGCAAAAGAGCGTTCTTTTTCCTCCTTAAAGACTAGACCAATGCTGTTTATTCGGTATTTTTAGTTATTTTTTTCAAAAAAATAGTTTTTGTTCTGCTTTTCCAATATAAAAAGACTTTCTTTTTTTATAAAGTTCGTGTTTTGGTCAAAATTACTATTTTTTTCACAAACAAATCCGCTGTATTGTCCAAAAATAAAAACAATTTACAGGGAAAACATCTTATTTTAACGGAATTTACTGTTTTTTATTTAACGGATATATTATGATAGGAAAAGAAGAGCAGCGTGATGGGGGAAGGCTCTTTTTGTTGTTTGTTACTTTGACAATTGTTTGTTGCAAATGGGTTGAAACACAAGGAGGAAATTTGTGAAAAAGTTGAGCTTTAAAAAAGTGAAGTGGGGCATGCATTTTTTAATGGCTGTTGCGTTGATAGCGCCAAGCGTTACTAGTACGGCATATGCAGTAGAAACAACGAGTCAACAAAGTTCAGAAGCAGTAACAAGTACCACCGATTCAAGTAGAAAACAAGAACCAGTCATTACACAGGAAACAACAGACATCAAACAAGAAGCACCAAATCAGGCTACGAGTGACAGTGTCAAGCAGTCACAAGAAACCACAGCACCAACAGAGACGACGAATTTAGAAACGTCAACCGCTGAAAAAGAAGAAACGAGCACGCCGCAAAAAATAACAATTTTAGGTACGTCAGATGTTCATGGTCAATTATGGAATTGGTCTTATGAAGATGATAAAGAACTACCAGTTGGTTTGTCCCAAGTAAGTACAGTCGTCAACCAAGTCCGGGCACAAAACCCAGCAGGCACCGTTTTAATTGATAATGGCGACAATATTCAAGGCACTATTTTAACAGATGACTTGTATAATAAAGCGCCTTTAGTGAATGAAAAGACCCATCCAATGATTACCGCCATGAATGTGATGAAGTATGATGCAATGGTTTTGGGGAATCATGAGTTTAATTTTGGTTTACCGTTAATCAAAAAAATTCAACAAGAAGCCACTTTTCCAATCTTGTCTGCGAATACCTACAATAAGGAAGATGGTCTTCGTTTTGTTGAAGGGACTACCACGAAGGAACTTGATTTTAATCAAGATGGGCAGCCAGATTTAAAAGTTGGGATTATCGGCTTAACAATTCCGCACATTCCTTTGTGGGATGGCCCTCGTGTTACTTCGCTTAATTTTTTACCTTTGAAAGAAGAAGCAGAAAAAGCAGTTACTGAGTTGAAAGCTAACGATCAGGCTGACATTATTGTTGCCTCGATTCATGCGGGACAACAAAATAGTGATCCGGCTGCCAGCGCCGACCAAGTAATTGAAAATGTCGCGGGGATTGATGCGTATATTCTGGGTCATGACCACCTTTCTTTTACCAAGCAAGGAGCAGCGCCGAATGGAAAAACTGTACCGGTAGGGGGACCGAAAGATACGGGGACAGAGGTTGTCAAAATTGATCTTTCAGTTGCTAAAAATGCCGATAAGTGGGAAGTGCAAGAAGGTACAGCAACGATTGTACCAACAACGAATGTTCCAGCAGATGAAGCAGTTAAGGCAGCGACAAAAGAATACCATGAGCAAACGCGAGCGTTTATTCAGGAGGAGATCGGCACAGCAACAGCTGATTTTTTACCAAAACAAGAAATTAAAGGAATTCCCGAAGCACAATTACAACCAACAGCGATGATTTCTTTAATTAATAACGTTCAAAAAGAAGTGACAGGTGCACAATTAAGTGCGGCAGCGCTGTTTAAATACGACAGTAAATTACCTGCGGGGAAGATTTCCTATGCCACGATTTTTGATATCTACAAATACCCGAATACCTTAGTGAGTGTTCCCATTAACGGTGAAAACTTACTGAAGTATTTAGAAAAACAAGGGGCGTACTATAACCAAACACAGCCAGATGATTTGACCATTAGTTTTAATCCAAACATTCGTGTATATAACTATGACATGATTTCTGGAGTGGACTACAAGATTGACATTTCAAAACCAGTGGGTGAACGAATTGTAGATGCGAAAATTGACGGCCAACCGTTGGATCCTGCCAAAGAATATACGATTGCTATGAATAATTATCGTTACGGCGGTTTAGCTAGCCAAGGGATTCAAGTAGGGGAACCTATTAAAAATTCTGATCCAGAAACCTTACGAGGAATGATTGTTGATTATATTAAGAAAAAAGGAACGCTTGATCCAGAACAAGAAATCGAACGAAATTGGTCAATTATTGGGACAAATTTTGATGAAAAATGGCGTACCAAAGCAATCGAATTAGTGAATGACAGCACTCTTCAAATTCCGACTTCTCCTGATGGACGTACACCAAACGCCGCCGCTATTACGAAACAAGATGTCCGTAATGCGGGCTTTGATTTAGATAATGCATATACCGTTATGCATACAAATGACGTTCATGGACGACTAGAAGCAGGGAAAGGCGAATTAGGTATGGCGCGTCTAAAAACTTTTAAAGACCAAGAAAACCCAACCTTGATGGTGGATGCAGGGGATGTTTTCCAAGGATTACCAATCTCCAATTTCTCCAAAGGCGCGGATATGGCCAAAGCCATGAATGAAGTTGGTTATGATGCCATGGCGGTGGGAAATCACGAGTTTGATTTTGGTTTAGAGATTGCACTAGGTTATAAAGACCAACTGAATTTTCCGATTTTATCTAGTAATACGTATTACAGAGATGGCAGTGGACGGGTTTTTGATCCGTATACAATCGTAGAAAAAGCCGGGAAAAAGTTTGCCATTGTAGGTGTGACGACCCCAGAAACAGCAACGAAAACACACCCGAAAAACGTGGAGAAGGTGACATTTAAAGACCCGATTCCAGAAGTAGAAGCGGTGATTAATGAAATTAAAGAGAAGTACGCGGATATTCAAGCTTTCGTGGTTACTGGGCATTTAGGCGTAGATGAAACGACGCCGCATATCTGGCGTGGTGATACGCTAGCAGAAACCCTTAGTCAAACATATCCTGAGTTAGATATTAATGTGATTGATGGACATTCGCATACAGCCGTCGAAAGTGGCAAACGTTATGGCAAAGTGATCTATGCTCAAACAGGTAATTATTTAAATAATGTTGGAATTGTCACAGCATCAGAGAATGAACCAACTAAGAAAACAGCAAAATTGATTCCAGCAGAAGAGTTGCTAGGATTGCCAGAAAACCCGGCAGTTAAAGCCATCGTTGATGAAGCACGAACGAATTTTAACGCTGAAAATGAAAAAGTAATTGTCGATTATATTCCATTCACATTGGATGGACAACGAGAAAATGTGCGCACACGAGAGACCAACTTAGGGAATTTGATTGGTGATGCGATTATGTCATATGGCCAAGACGCGTTTAGCCAACCTGCTGATTTTGCAGTAACTAATGGTGGCGGCATTCGCGCTGATATTAAACAAGGACCGATTAAAGTTGGGGATGTCATTGCTGTGTTACCTTTTGGCAATAGCATTGCGCAAATTCAAGTAACCGGTGCTCAAGTTAAAGAAATGTTTGAAATGTCTGTTCGTTCGATTCCACAAAAAGATGAGAATGGCACAATTTTACTAGATGATGCTGGCCAACCAAAACTTGGCGCAAATGGTGGTTTCCTACATGTTTCAAGCTCCATTCGTATCCACTATGATTCCACAAAACCAGGTACTCGCTTGGCTAGTGACGAAGGCAATGAAACAGGACAAACGATTGTCGGTAGTCGCGTATTAGGAATAGAAATTAAAAATCGGCAAACACAAAAGTTTGAACCATTGGATGAGAAGAAACAATACCGGATGGCTACCAATGATTTCTTAGCTGCTGGTGGTGATGGTTACGATATGCTAGGTGGTGAACGAGAAGAAGGGATTTCACTAGATGCTGTCTTAATTGAATACTTGAAAAGTGCAACCAGCTTGCGGTTGTATCGTGCAGCAACGACGATTGATTTAGCACAATATAAAGAACCATTCCCAGGCGAACGAATTGTTTCTATTTCGGAAGAAGCTTACAAAGAGTTAATCGGTGGAGGAGAGACGCCAAAACCAGATCCAAAACCAGATCCAAAACCAGATCCAAAACCAGATCCAAAACCAGATCCAAAACCAGATCCAAAACCAGATCCAAAACCAGATCCAAAACCAGATCCAAAACCAGATCCAAAACCAGATCCAAAACCAGATCCAAAACCAGATCCAAAACCAGATCCAAAACCAGATCCAAAACCAGATCCAAAACCAGATCCAAAACCAGATCCAAAACCAGATCCAAAACCAGATCCAAAACCAGATCCAAAACCAGATCCAAAACCAGATCCAAAACCAGATCCAAAACCAGATCCGAAACCAGATCCAAAACCAGATCCGAAACCAGATCCAAAACCAGATCCAAAATCAGACCCGAAACCAACACCAGAAACACCAGTAGCAACCAATAAACAAAACAAAGCGGGAGCAAGACAGAGCAATCCATCCGTAACAGAGAAGAAAAAGTATGGCGGCTTTTTACCTAAAACGGGTACAGAAACAGAAACGCTTGCATTATATGGTTTACTGTTCGTTGGACTTTCTTCTTCTGGCTGGTATATTTATAAACGATGTAACAAAGCTAGTTAGTCATTTTTTAAGAACCGTCCTTCGGGATTGGTTCTTTTTTTATTTTAATGCTTGCCATTTGTTTTTAATTTTAGTATTATAAGAATATTCCAAAAATTAAAAAATGAAGAGTTTTTTCTGTGAAGGGAGAAAGGCATGAAAAGTAAACGTATAAAAGGACTTATCGGGTTAAGTTTAACAACGCTATTAGTTTTAGCTGCTTGTGGTGGTGATGGGGGAGCTGGCGCCGAAAAAGCAAAGGGCGGATCAGAGAAAACTGCCGCTAAACAAGAATTTAAAGTAGTGGTTCAACAAGAAATGCCTTCTGCAGATTTATCTTTAGGAACAGATACAATTAGTTTTACGGCACTGAATAATGCGTATGAAGGAATTTATCGTTTAGATGATAAAAGCAAGCCGCAACCAGCAGGAGCTAAAGAAAAAGTGCAAGTCAGTGATGATGGTCTGACGTACACAGTGAAACTAAGAGAAGAAGCAAAATGGTCCAATGGTGATCCTGTCACAGCTGCCGATTATGTTTTTAGTTGGCAACGTACAGCAGATCCTCAGACTGGCGCTGAGTATGCTTATTTTCTAGAAATGATTGAAAACGGCGCAGATATTGTAGCTGGTAAGAAACCAGTCTCTGAATTAGGCATTAAAGCAAACGGAGATTACGAGCTAGAAATTAAACTGGCAAAACCAACACCATATTTTGATTATTTACTGGCCTTTCCACTATTTTTCCCGCAACATCAAGCAACCGTAGAGAAATATGGCAAAGATTACGCTGCTTCCAGTGAAAAAGCAGTCTATAATGGTCCGTTTGTCTTAGCTAACTTTGAAGGGGCTGGCTCAGATACCAATTGGACTTTGGAAAAAAATGAAAACTATTGGGATAAAGACAATGTCAAATTAGATAAAATCAATTTTGATGTTGTCAAGGAGGCGCCAACTGCCTTGAACTTATTCCAAGATGGTCAAGCAGACGATGTTATTTTAAGTGGCGAATTGGCCCAGCAAATGGCGAAGGATCCAGAATTGGTTATCGAAAAAGAAGCACGAACCAGCTATTTGGAATTTAATCAGCGAGATAAAAATTCACCGTATAATAATGTGAATTTACGCAAAGCAATTTCAGCAGCGATTGATCGCAACGCATTAGTAGATAAAATTTTAGGCGACGGTTCAGTAGTCGCTACCGGCTTAATTCCAGAAGGGATGTCGTATTCGCCGACAGATGACAAAGATTTTGCTGATGAAAATAAAAAAATTGTTGAATATAGCCCAGAAAAAGCAAAAGAATATTGGGCAAAAGCTAAGAAAGAATTGGGCATAACAACACTCAAAATGGATATTGTTGCCGATGATGTCGATTCTACGAAAAAGTTAGCGGAATATATTCAAGGTACGTTAAAGGATACTTTAGAGGGCATTGATGTAACAGTGAGCCCAGTGCCGTTTTCAGTTCGAATTGATCGAGGCAGTCGCGGCGATTTTGAGACAATCTTAGGTGGTTGGGCTGCGGATTACGCAGATCCAAGTAGTTTCTTAGACCTTTTTGTTACTGGTAATAACTATAATCGCGGGCGTTTTTCAAGTAAAGCCTACGATGAGTTGATCGAGACTTCAGCCACAAGAGATGCTTCAGATCCTGAAAAACGTTGGGAAGACATGGTTAAGGCTGAGAAGTTATTGATTGGTGAAGAGACCGCTTTAGCCCCACTTTATCAAAAGGCGACTGCCCATCTACGCAGTAAAGAAGTAAAAGGTGTCGTTGCCCATGGTGCTGGTGCACAATATGATTATAAGTGGACATATGTAACAGAAGAGTAGTTAAAAAAGAGACACAGAACAAGTCAAATCGACTGTTCTGTGTCTCTTTTAATCAAAATATTTCTGCTGTTCTTCTTTTAATTTTTCTGGGGTTACATCTTCACCAGTAGGATCATAAATAGTGACGCCCATTAATGTTTTATTGAATTGTTCACGAATGGTTCGCAAATATTCTTGTCGCAAATCGACACGAAGAGCTTGTTCTTCAGATGTTAAACCTTGTTCACGCTCTTTTTGTGCAAGCGTATTAATTCTTTTTAAAACCTCTAACATTTCTCATTTCCTTTCTATAATAATTCTTTTGCTAGGCGTTCAAACGATTGAAAGCGCGTTTGTTTGTCATAACCTGGGGTGATTAGCATTGCTTCTGTCAACCCTAGTTCTTCTTGTTGGTGGAAAAACTCCGCAACTTCTTGGCTACTACCAATGACAAAGCGTTGTTTATTCTGTTCTAAAACCAGTTTGTCCATTTCACTGTAAGGGAAAGCTAGGGCTTCTTCTGGCGATAAAAATTTATTAGGAAGCCCATGTTCGGTGGCAAAGATATAATGCTCGAAACTAGCCGCATGGTATTCTGCTTCTTCTTTCGTGTCGGCGGCAAAAGTGAAATACGCAGCGCTCACTTGAGGCTCTTGTTGTTCAGTTACTGGTCGGAAATGCTTGTAATATGCTGACAATACTTCTTTGGGCAAATGTCCATGAATAAACTGTGCAAAGGAAAAATTAATGCCATATTCACCAGCTGAACGTGCGCTTTCTTTACTAGCACCTAGTAACCAAGGTTGTGGTAATAGAACTTCCCGCGGAACAGCTGAAATTTTAGAATATAAATGATCTTCAGGAAATTCCTCTTTTAAAAAGAGTAAAATTTCAGGTAATTTATCAAATTGGTCTAGTTGTGGTGGCTGACCATTATTTAACGCCAACGTAGTTAAAGGGCTACCACCAGGCGAACGGCCCATGCCTAAATCGATTCGATCAGGATATAAAGCTGCTAACGTTTTAAACGTTTCTGCGACTTTAAATGGCGCATAATGCATGGTCATGATGCCACCCGCGCCAACACGAATTTTTTCGGTGGCGCTAGCAATATGTGCAACTAAAATTTCTGGCGTTGCACTGGCAAAGGCATCTGAACCGTGATGTTCGGCATACCAAATTCTTGTGTAACCAAGTTTTTCCGCTAATTGAGCGAGTTCTTTGGCTTCTTGTAATGTGTCGCTTGCTGATTGATTTTTAGGAACCGTTAATTGATCTAAGATACTTAATTTCATGTATGTAGTCTCCTTTTTGGTTGTTTTTTTGAAGCTACCGCTATTATTACGCAAACATGTCAAAAAAAATAGTACGCACTTTTTAATTCCCTAGTGAGCGAAAAGTAACAAATAGATGTAGCAAAGGTCGATGATAAAAAATTCTCCGCTATGGCTTTTTGATGCTTTGTGTTAAAATGGAACATATGTACGCAATCAGCAATTGGAAAGGTGACAACATGTACGAATATATTATTGGAAAAGTAACGTTTGTTAGCCCATACTATATTGTCGTTGAAACAAATGGCATTGGCTATCAGATTTCAGTCGATAACCCGTATCGCTATTCAGGAAAAATGGATACGGATATTAAACTATATCTTCACCAAGTCGTGCGGGAAGATGCACAACTTTTATTTGGTTTTGGCAGTTTAGAAGAAAAACAATTGTTCTTAAAATTAATCAGTGTCTCTGGAATTGGCCCTAAAAGTGGCTTAGCTATCATGGCTTCTGTGGCTGATCATGGTGGTTTAATCAATGCAATTGAAGGGGAAGATGTTACATATTTAACGAAGTTCCCAGGTGTTGGCAAGAAAACAGCCCAACAAATGATTTTAGATTTAAAAGGAAAATTAGGCGAATTAGAGTCTTCCGAAGCAGCGGTTGCGGCCATGACCGCAACCGAAGCGGTGACAACAAGCAATCAAGCATTGGCAGAAGCGTTAGAAGCATTAAGTGCCCTAGGCTACAGTGACCGAGAGATTAAGCGTATCACTAAGCAATTGGAAGCGTTAGGTGAGACAACGACAGATGTTTATTTAAGCAATGCGTTAAAATTCATGATGAAACGCTAAGGAGGAATAACGATGACAGAAGAAGAACGGTTGCTTTCAGCTGCAAGTCAAGAAGCAGAAGCTTCAATTGAAAAATCGTTACGTCCACAATTTTTAGCACAATATATTGGTCAAGACAAAGTAAAACAAGAACTAACGATTTATATTGAAGCGGCGAAAAATCGGAATGAAGCGTTGGATCATACCCTTCTTTATGGTCCGCCAGGTTTAGGGAAAACGACAATGGCGATGGTCATCGCCAATGAAATGAATGTGAACATTCGTACCACAAGTGGACCAGCCATCGAACGGGCGGGAGATTTAGTCGCTATTTTGAACGAATTAGAGCCTGGTGATGTGTTATTTATCGATGAAATTCATCGTTTGCCGCGAGTGGTGGAAGAAATGCTGTATTCCGCAATGGAAGATTTTTACATTGATATCATGGTTGGTCAAGGAACCACGGCACATCCCGTTCATTTTCCATTACCGCCTTTTACTTTAGTGGGCGCTACCACACGGGCAGGGATGCTTTCAGCGCCATTACGAGATCGTTTTGGGATTATTTCTCACATGGAGTATTATCAAGAGCAGGATTTAAAAGAAATCGTTCTCCGTTCCGCAGATATTTTTCAAACGGAGATTTTTGAGGAAGGTGCCTTTGAAATTGCGCGCCGCTCAAGAGGAACCCCCCGAATTGCTAATCGTTTGTTAAAACGTGTCCGTGATTTTGCCCAAGTCCAATCAGATGGCAAAATCGACCGAGCGATTGCAGACAAAGCGTTAACCTTGCTGCAAGTGGACCATCAAGGCTTGGATTATGTCGATCAAAAATTGTTGAAAACAATGATTGATTTATACGGCGGCGGTCCGGTTGGCTTAAGTACCTTGTCTGTAAACATCGGTGAAGAAACCGAAACGGTGGAAGATATGTATGAACCCTATCTTATTCAAAAAGGTTTCATTAAACGAACACCGCGAGGACGAATTGCAACGCCATTTGCGTATGCACATTTTGGGTATGATTATTTAGAGGGTCGTAAAAATTAAAAATAAGTCAAAAGAAAGCAAGCCTTAACCGCTTGCTTTCTTTTGTTTCACGTGAAACGTTTGTTCTTATTTGGGAGAGTGGCATATTTCAGCTGTTGTAGGTATACTGTGTTTGTAATCGCTTTTAAATTGGAGGGATCAATGTTGAATAAAGAAATCAAAGGGGCATTAATTGTTTCTTGCCAAGCGTTGGCAGACGAACCGTTGCATAGTTCTTTTATCATGTCCAAGATGGCTTTGGCCGCTAAACAAGGAGGGGCTAAAGGTATTCGAGCAAATTCTGTGGTAGACATTCGAGCAATCCGGAAAGAGGTTGATTTACCAATCATTGGGATTATTAAACGAGATTATCCTGATGCAGAAGTATATATTACTGCAACTATGCGTGAGGTAGATGAATTAATGGCTGTTCAGCCAGAAATTATCGCTCTCGATGCAACCCATTCGAAACGACCAAATGGCGAAACGTTAGCCACATTTTTCAAAAGAATAAAAGAAAAGTATCCTAACCAAGAATGGATGGCGGATTGTTCCACGCTGGAAGAGATGATTGAAGCGGCGGAGTTAGGCTTTGATTATATTGGCACAACGTTAGTCGGCTATACGCCGCAAAGTGAAAATCAGCGGATTGAACAAAATGATTTTGAACTGTTAAGAGAAGCAAAGAAGCATTTTACTACACCAATCATTGCAGAAGGAATGATTGATACGCCAGCAAAAGTCCAACGTGTTCTGGAGCTAGGTGCTTATAGCGTGGTGGTGGGATCTGTTATTACACGACCGCAAAAAATTACTGAAAAATTTGTGGAAGCTACGAAAATAAAACAGAATCAAGCATAAACTAAATACACTATCGATACACTCGTTATTTTTTGATCAATACACTTCGATACGATCGCTTTTTTTCTAGAGAAAGTTGAATCTTTCAATAATAAAAAGGGATACACTCCATTTGGCATAGTCCTTGCTGATAATAAATCAGTGTATAAAGCGCTATCATTTTATAGGAGGGGTTTTATGAAGGGTTTATCAAAAAAGAAACGGGTGTCTACTTGGTTAGCGTTAGGAATCACCGTAGTCAGCTGTTTTGCGTTAAGCGGGGAAGTGCAAGCAAGTGTTGAAAGAACAAAAGTTGATGAATTTGCAAATGTTTTAGATGTGAGTGCATCACCAACCGAACGGACGAATGGCGTATACGATACCAATTATTTTAATAATTTTTCTGATTTAGGTGCATGGCATGGCTACTATTTACCTGAACAAAGCAATAAAGAGCTACTGGGTGGTTTTGCGGGGCCATTGATTATTGCGGAAGAATATCCAGTAAACTTGGCGGCAAGTTTAAACAAATTAACGGTCAAAAATAAAAAAACGGGAGAAACCTATGATTTAAGCCAAAGCAACCGCATGGACCTGTCTTATTATCCTGGGCGCCTAGAGCAAACCTATGAATTAGACGATTTAACGATTCATTTAGCTTTAATTTTTGTCAGCAATCGAACGGCGCTTATCCAAACGACACTTGAAAACACTGGTGAAGAGCCCTTGTCACTTGAAGCAAGCTGGACAGGTGTGGTCTTTGACAAAATTCAAGAGGGAACGGAAACCTTAGATATTGGCACTCGTTTAACTGCTAAAGACAATGACATTCAAGTGAATTTTGGTGAAGTCAGAGAAACGTGGAATTATTTTGCTACGAAAGACACAAAATATACGATTCATCATGCGGATAAAGTTTCAACAAAAATTGATAATCGGAATTATACAGCGACCGCTGAACCTATTGAATTGAAGCCTAAACAAACGTACAACACCTATACGACAGAAAGCTATACTTTTACAAAAGAGGAAGAGGCAAAGGAACAACAACAAGCACCCGAATATACCAAAAATGCGGCACGCTATTTCAAAGAGAACAAGCAAAGGTGGCAAGGGTATCTAGATAAAACGTTCGATCAAAAGAAAACAGCAGAATTTCCTGAATATCAAAATGCGCTAGTCAAATCGATTGAAACGATTAATACCAATTGGCGAAGTGCGGCAGGTGCCTTTAAGCATGACGGGATTGTTCCGTCCATGTCTTATAAATGGTTTATTGGTATGTGGGCTTGGGATTCGTGGAAAGCGGATGTAGCAACGGCTGATTTTAATCCTGAGTTAGCTAAAAATAATATGCGGGCCTTGTTTGATTATCAAATTCAAAAAGATGATACCGTACGTCCACAAGATGCAGGAGCGATCATTGATGCTGTCTTTTACAATCAAGACAGTGCGCGTGGTGGTGAAGGTGGCAACTGGAATGAACGAAATTCTAAACCACCATTGGCTGCATGGGCAGTTTGGCATATTTATCAAGAAACCAAAGATAAGGAATTTTTAAAAGAAATGTACCCCAAACTTGTAGCTTATCACAATTGGTGGTATACCAACCGAGACCACAATAAAAATGGGATAGCAGAATATGGAAGCATGGTCAGTGATGCCCACTGGCAAAAAGACGACAAGGATCAAATCATTAAAGATAAAAATGGCCAACCTAAAGTGGACGATAATGCTGTTATTGAAGCAGCCGCGTGGGAAAGTGGTATGGATAACGCTACACGGTTTGACAAAGAAGGTGTGGGCAAAGGCGATGACGGAGTTAAAGTTTTTGAAAATAAAAATAAAGGAAAAGTAGTGGGGTATTCGATTAATCAAGAATCAGTGGATTTGAATGCGTATCTCTACGCTGAAAAGGGCTATTTAGCTTCGATAGCAGAAGAACTAGGCAAAAAAGAGGACTATAAGAACTATCAAAAAGAAGCGAAGAAACTAAAAAAATATATTCAAGAAAATATGTTTGATGAAAAAACGGGCTTCTTCTATGACTTACAAATAAATGAAGACGGCTCGAAAACAAAATTGTTAGTCAATCGTGGCAAAGGAACAGAAGGCTGGTTGCCGCTTTGGGCAAAAGTAGCGACCAAAGAACAGGCGGCGGCAGTTAAGAAAAACATGATGAATCAAGAAATGTTTAATACCTTTATGCCATTCCCAACGGCATCCAAAGACAATGAAAAATTTGCTGCAACGAAATACTGGCGAGGACCAGTTTGGCTTGATCAAGCCTTGTTTGGTGTAGAAGCTCTTCAAAACTATGACTATACAAAAGAAGCAAAAGAAATGACACAAAAACTCTTCTTACATGCCGAAGGATTGATGGGAGAAGGCCCTATTCATGAAAATTATGATCCACTGACAGGGAAGGGCTTAAGTACGAAAAACTTTAGTTGGTCAGCAGCAGCGTACTATTTACTGTATAAAAACACCTTATTAAGTAATAACCCCACAACGCAAACCGCTTTTGAGATAAAATAGAAAAACAGCTCTTGAGGAAATATCACTCAAGAGCTGTTTTTTTCTTCACTTGCTACAATCTGTTTCCTTCTGAATTTAATTGAATGTAATTTATTTGTTTTAATAAATATATTTCATTTAATTAAAGAAAATATCTAAAAATAAAAATATATGTACTTTTATTAAAAATGTTATTTAATAAAAATGAAATAGATATTCGATGGAATTGATTGTACAATGATTAGTGAAGAGTGGGTTTAACGGAACCGAGTAATAAGAAATAAACTAATATTGAAACCAAACATTGCGACACCTCCTGCTCTAAGTTATATTGAATTTCATTATAAGACAGATATCTTAGTTTCTTCAAGAACGAATTAGAAAAGTTTTTTTAAAATTGTTGACGTCTAACAATTATAATGTGCAAAAAAATAATTTAAACAAATATATTATTTGATTATTTGGTAATATTAAAGTTCGTAAAAATAATTTTTTATAAAATATTATATTTTAGTTAATAAAAAAATAATACTTAATATTAACTTATTAATAGAAAGGAGCATATTATGGATGTGTTAGAGGCATTAAAGTATTTTAGAAAAAAGAAAAAAATTGCTCAGAAAGATGTTTTACCAAAAAAAGGGAAACAAACCTATCGAAGAATCGAAATTGGTGAAGCCAAGCTAAGTTACGAGGATTTAATGACAGCATTACAGTCACTGGGGATTACCTTTAATGAATTTTTTCATATGGTCTCTGAAACAAGAAGTAGGGCTTCATCTAAAATTATGCATCAAATTGAATGTTGTCAAATGGGAGTGAACAATACAAGTGAAAAAAAGAACCTGATTCATTACTTTTATCAATTAGAGCGCAATCCCCACAAAAACGCAGTGGAGATGTCTATTTATACAGATATTAAGCTAACTTTCAGTAATGATTGGGAGGAAATTCCAGAATTTGACGAACCTGATCGAATGGCAATTCTCGCACTTATCTCTAGCAAAAGCTACTATACATATTACGATTATCAAATGGTGACTAATACAGGAGCGTTATTTTCTGAAAACGAAGTCCTTCAGATTCTTGAGCAGATGTTTCCTGTCAAAGATGCTGAATTACGTGATACCCAAACATTAAATGTCGCCTATGGTTTTTATCTAAATATCATTACAGCGCAACTTTATAAGAAAAATTATGCGAAAGCCCGGGAGTATTTAGCGCTAATGAGTGTTACCACGATTCCTGCTGAAATTTACTATATTCATTTTAACTTACGTTACTTAAAAAACCTTACGTATTATCTGCACACTGGCAAAATGAGATACTATAAAGAAGTGATCGCCGTTATTGATATGATTGAAAGTTTTGGCGATGTACGTTTGGCGGAAGGCATGAAAAAAGAAATGCTTCAGCTGACGGCTGGGCGGACATTTAATTTAGATTATGGACAATTTCCTGTGAATATTGTCACTGAAAAATAAAAAACACCCCCGCAAGGTCAAACTTGCGGGGGGTGCTGATGTTAAACAATAATGTTATCTCTAATCATATCTAAATCTTTAATCAAAATTTTGCGGTTACGTAATTCGATTGCCCCTAACTCTTTTAGTTGCTGCATCATCCGGTTAACGCTACTAGCAGAAGTTATCCCACAAAAATGCGCAATTTCTTCATTGGTCACCACGAAATCAATTAAAATACCTTCCTCTGTTTCTACGCCAAATGAATCGTACATTTCATAGATTTGTGTACAAACGGCCCCAAATTTGCCATTCATTAACATTTGCTGCATCTTTTTCATGGAATGCATTAAACGGTCCCGATAGTATTCTTTGACATACATTTGCAAGTCTTTACTATTATTGATATCCCGCCAAAATTGAACACGGTCGATTTGATAAAGTTCTGCTTGTGGAGATTCGATGCGAATATTAAAAGGTGCATCAATAAATTCTGAATATTCATCACGTAGCAATGAAACAATTTCCAAATTGTTGATATAACGTAAATTAAATTCACGACCGTCTTTGGAAATAACGCTAGTTTTGATGATGCCACTTTTTAAAATATAGGCATAACGATCTTGCAGTCCTTCATAAGTTAAATAATTTTTCTTCTTTTTTACAACGACTCGAAAAGAATGTTCATCTAAGTAGTCTTGTAAAACATTTCTCATTGGCGGTAACTCCTCAATTATCTCTAAATATTTTTGTTTTTGCCTGTTGGGCTTCCTTCTTATTTAAGCGAATTGGACATCATATGTCAATAACAAATGTTGATAAAAAAAGTCAATTAAACGCTATTTTGAAAAATAAAATCAGCTTTTAGATAATTTTGCCAAAAATTTCGCTTAATGAGTATTAAAAATATTTTTTTTATTTTATGTGCTCAAATATTTTTCAAAAAGAAAAAATTGTATTAAGGTAATAGTAGAAAGGGAGGAGATTTCATGACAGAACCAAACTTAAAAGATCCAAGAAAGTTATTTTATAGTGATGGATTTCCGCAACAAGATCAAGAAACTCCCGCATTACAGGACAAAATGGTTCCTAAACCAGATTGTGGGGAAGACAGCTATGTCGGAAATCACAAATTAGAAAATCGTCGGGTATTAATTACAGGCGGTGATTCTGGGATTGGACGAGCGGCGGCGATTGCTTTTGCTCGCGAAGGTGCAGATATTGCCTTACATTTTTTCCCAGGTGAAGAAAAAGACGCCGAAGAAGTGGCGCACTATATACGAGAAGCTGGCCGAAAAGTCTTTCTTTTGCCAGCAGATTTAAGAGATAAACAGGCACCTGAAGAATTGGTTGCACAAGCTCGTGAAGCATTAGGCGGCTTGGATACCCTTGTTTTAAATGCTGCCCAACAAATTTCCTGTGCCGCTATTGAAGAATTACCAATGGAACAAGTGATAGACACTTTCCATGTCAATATTATTGCGATGTTTGGCATTGTCAAAGCAGCAGTGCCTCACTTGCCTGCCGGAAGTAGTATTGTGACAACGACTTCCGTCCAAGCCTTTAATCCCAGTGAGCATTTGTTGGATTATGCAGCAACGAAGGCATCAATTGCCAACTTTACCGTTGGTTTAGCAAAACAACTGGCACCAAAAGGCATTCGGGTAAATGGCGTGGCTCCAGGACCAATCTGGACACCGTTACAGTTAGATCATGGACAACCAATTGAAGAGTTGCCAGAATTTGGGCAAGATTCTTTACTGGAACGTGCGGGTCAGCCTGCTGAATTAGCCCCTGTTTATGTTTTCTTGGCGTCCAATGATGCAAGTTATGTTACGGCTCAAGTTTATGGCGTAACTGGTGGAGAAGCAATTAATCTTTAGGAGGGATGTTCCGTGAATAAAGTTGTTAAAATACTTTTGCTTCTAGGTTCACTGATTTTAATGGCATTATTTGGCGCGGTGGCCATTACCACTTGGTCAGCCGATACAGCTTGGCAACCACCAGATAATGTCCAATGGTTCTTGCAAGACAACGAGTACGCACGTCAAGCAATTTTTTGGGTAGCGCTGGTTTTACTAGGAATTATGCTCTTTCTATTTTTATTCATTCTTTTATTCCCAAGAAGAAAAGGCACGTTTGAATTAAAAGAAGAGCAAGGAAAGTTAGTGTTACACCGTAAAGCCATCGAAGGATTTGTACGCTCTAGCTTGCAAGACAGTGACTTTCTGGAAGCACCAACCATTCGTGTAAAGGCGACAAAACGGCGCATTAAGGTCAATGTCAAAGGCACACTGAAACGAACGGCGGATTTAATTGGACAAACAGAAGCTTGGTCAAAAACAATGGAAGAACGGCTTGCTCGTTTGGTGGGAACTGGTCACAAGATTACGATTGATGTTCATTTTGAAGATATTCAATCAATGAAACGACCACAACAACAGCAAACACAAGCACGTGTGGAGTAGGAGGGATGTACAATGGTTGAATGGATAAAACAATATGCCGTTCCGTTAATTGGTGGCCTAGTCGGTTTGGTTTTTGCAATCTTGTTTCTGTCAATCGGCTTCTTTAAAACATTGTTAGTGGTACTCCTGACAGGACTAGGTATTTGGCTAGGTTTGTATTTGGAACAGACAGGCATTGTCAAAAATTATTTTCATCATAAATAGGAGGTTTTGGCTATGGAAAATGCAAATGTATCGATTGTTAAAGGTGAGTTGACGTTTGAGGATAAAGTAATCCAAAAAATTATTGGCATTGCTTTGGAAGAAGTCGACGGTTTGTTAACTGTGGACGGTGGTTTTTTCTCGAATTTACGAGATAAAATGATTAACAGTGAAGATGTTACAACAGGCATTCACACCGAGGTCGGCAAAAAACAAGTCGCAGTGGATATGGACATTGTAGCCGAATATGGGAAAGATATCGAGACCATTTATGATCAAATGAAAGAGGTTATTACTCGTGAAGTCCAACAAATGACTCACTTGGAAGTAATCGAAGTCAATGTCAACGTAGTAGATATCAAAACACAAGCAGAGTACCAAGAAGAAAGTGAAACAGTCCAAGATAAACTTGGCAACGCCGCTGAAGCGACAGGTAGTTTTATGTCAAAACAAACCAATAAAGCCAAACATGCGGTAACTAAAGGCAAGACAAAAGTCAAAGAAAACACGGCACCTCGTGTTCAATAATGGGTTATTATTTTATTAAAAATAAAGCAATAATAGAAGAAACTAGGAGGAATGAACCATGAGTAACGAAAAATTCAATAATGTACCAAAACCAGCAGGAAACGGACCACACACACCAGAAAATCATGCAATCAAAGGTGAATTAACATTTGAAGATAAAGTCGTTCAAAAAATTATCGGTTTAGCCTTAGAAAATGTTGATGGTCTATTGACAGTCGATGGCGGCTTTTTCTCAAATATTGCTGAAAAATTAGTAAACACAGATAACGTCACAGCTGGTATTGATACCGAAGTTGGTAAAAAACAAGTCGCTGTTGATATGGATATCGTGGTAGAATACGGCAAAGATATTCAAGACATTTACGAAAAAATGAAAGAATTAATCAGCCGTGAAGTGAAAAAAATGACTCACTTAGATGTGATTGAAGTGAATGTTAACGTAGTCGATATCAAATCAAAAGAAGAATACGAAGAAGATAGTGAAACTGTTCAAGATAAAGTCACAGGCGCTGCCAAAAGTACCGGTGAATTTGCTTCTGAACAAACAGAAAAAGCAAAAAAAGCTGTGAATAAAGGAACAGAACAAGTCAAAGAAAATATGGAACCACGTGTAGAATAAACGGTTAAAGGGAGGAAACAATCATGGGCTTTATTTGGGCATTAATTGTCGGTGGTGTCATTGGGGCAATCGCTGGAGCAATTACTAAAAAAGGATCATCGATGGGCATTATTGCCAATATTATTGCAGGGTTAGTTGGTTCAACAATTGGTCAAGCCATTTTAGGCACATGGGGACCAAGCTTAGCTGGGATGGCTATTGTGCCATCGATTATCGGGGCAGTGATTTTAGTTGCCATCGTTTCATGGATTTTAGGACGAAAATAGAGAAAGTTTAAAAAATAGGGCATAAGTCGTTTCGACTTATGCCCTATTTTTCTTTTTCTATGTATGAGGAAGTATCATATGAAAAGTAAATTTTGAGCAAGTAGCCAAGAGCTTATTTTAATTAAAATCATTAGTTATTTTGGCTTTTCAACAAAAATCAACAACATTTGTTGAAGTTATTTGTAGATAACGTTTATCATTCACAAATTTACATTTTTTTGTAACGGATATCTCGTATAGTAATAACTGCAAATGAATTTCAGAAAATTTTTTGATAAGTCATCAAAGTGAGGGGATAGCGGTCTTTTATTGAAAAATAGCAACACAAAATAAACAGAACAAAAGAGAGAGGAATTCAAAGAATTATGACAGAACAAACACCAACAAAGCTTTTGAATAAAGGCTTTATCAGCATTACAGTGATTAATTTCATTGTCTATCTTGTTTATTATTTGTTAATGGTTATTATTGCGGTGATTGCGCAAGATAGCTTACACGCTACTTTAGGTCAAGCGGGTTTGGCCTCAGGAATTTACATCATCGGGACATTGCTTGCACGACTTTTCATGGGAAAACTCCTTGAACTGATTGGGCGCAAACAAGTCTTACGTTATGGGGCTTTGTTTTATCTTTTAACGACTGTTGCGTATATGTATATGCCAAGCATGGGTATTCTTTATTTGGTCCGTTTTTTAAATGGGTTTGGTTACGGAACCGTTTCGACAGCGACCAACGCAATTGTTACCGCCTATATCCCTAAAAATAAAAAAGGGGAAGGGATCAATTATTATGGGTTGAGTACTAGTTTAGCAGCCGGCATTGGGCCATTTATTGGGATGTTATTGTTAAATGTTTCCAACTTCCATGTCATTATTAACTTTTCAATTATTTTAATTTTGTTAACAACCATTGCTTGCTTCATTTTCCCAGTGAAAAATATTGAGTTAACACCTGAACATCGTGAAGCTTTATCTAAATGGAATTTTGATAGTTTTGTTGAAAAGAAAGTTTTATTTATTACATTTATCGCCTTTTTAATGGGTCTTGCTTATTCAAGTGTCTTATCTTTCTTATCTTCTTATGTCAAAGTAATCGATTTAGTTGACGTCAGCACTTTCTTCTTTATCGTCTATGCGGTCGTGATTACCCTAACACGTCCTTCAACAGGTCGGATTTTCGATGTCAAAGGTGAACGCTACGTCATGTATCCGAGCTACATTTTCTTAACACTAGGCTTATTCTTATTAAGTATGACTACGTCTGGTTGGATGTTATTAGTCTCAGGTGGGTTAATTGGCTTAGGTTATGGTACCTTCATGTCAAATGGCCAAGCGGTTTGTCTTCAAGAAAGCCCAAGTCCTCACCGTATCGGGATTGCTTTATCGACTTATTTCATCGGTTTAGACCTTGGATTAGGGGTTGGTCCGTACGTTTTAGGTGAGTTACGTAACTTTATGTCATTCCAACAAATGTACTTCTTAGCAGGTTGTATCCCAATCGTTTGTACCATTTTATATATGGTCTTCCACAAAGCTAAAAATGATGCCAAAGATTTGTCTCTTGAAACGATTGAAGAGATTGAACACGGCTCAGAACTATAAATGGACAAGGAGTGATTTCAATGCCTAACGATGAACGGATTTTAAACGTTTTACAACAAACACTAACGGAAATTCAACGCATGAACACGCGTTTAGCTAAAATTGAAACAGAGTTAGCCGATGTCGATCAACATCACGCGACTTTGGATCATTACTTGCAAGAGCTAGAATGGGTGACAGAAAATAACAACGTCATGTAAAATGAGTAGTTAGTAAATGAACGTTCCACGCTTCGTTATCACTGGAGTGGAACATTGAAAATTTTCGAAAAAACGCCAAAAGGTAGCAGTTTTTCTGCTACCTTTTGACGTTTTTTGTAATTTAAAGTAAATAAGCAAGAAACATAAGCTATGTTAACTTATGTCCCTTGCTTATTTTTAACACTTAAAATGTTTCACGTGAAAACTTTTAAAAGTGGCGTGGACTTTGTTTGGTGACAATTTGTGTATTTAAGTTTTCTAAGCTCTGCGCTAGTTCACCAATGCTAGCGGAAAAATCAACATAATAAGTAGGAATCGTTGATTTGACACTAATTTCTGAAAAGATATTTGTAATAATTACATCGAAAGGCTTTTCTGGTGAAGCGACAAAAATTAATTTTTTATCCACGGCTTTACTTAGCTTTTCGTAAAGGGTATCTAAAATTAAGTTACTTTGGTTGGTCCGTACTAAGACACGAATCGGTGGTAAAGATTTCGTTTTCAGTGTACAAAAAAGAATAAACAAGCAGTCAACTAACAATTTTTCATTGCCCATCAATGTTGGAAGCATTTCAATTGTAAGTCGCTTCACATCTTTGTAGAGACTCGGATTTTTTTGAAGTGCTTCTTTTAAAAAGCTTTCTTGCACAAATGGATTGGCAATCGTGACAAAGGTTTTAAAAAAGACACTTAAATTTTGGATAGAAGTATACAGATAAAGATACTCGTGAAATGTCAATTTAATTTGATAAAAAGACGTTAGTTGATAAATGATCTCTTTAATGGGCGAGCCTAATAGTTGGACCATATGCATCCGTGCTGCTGGAATTTCCAAGATATCTTGTGTGGCGTAGCTGACACTAATCGTCAATAAGAAAAAGGCAAAAAGGCCTTCTTTTTGGATAAATTTTGTTGGAACTTGGTGTAAGGCTTCTTCTTTAAAAAATAATTCAAATTCATTCAGATTAACAAAGGGATTAACAATCGCTTCTTCCTCTACGAAAGTTTCTTTGATAAAAAAGCCCTCTTTCCAACGCGCTAAAATCACCGCAGAAAAAATCAAGTCTTTTGTAAAATCTTGTGTTGTATTGAAAGAAACAGAATGTTTTAAACGTCGAAAGAGACTATGGACTTCTTTTTTTGTGATTGTGTGCAATGGCCAATCCTCTTCAGAGTAATTGTTCCAAAAAAGCATCATAAAGAAAATCCGAATATCTTTTTCTTTGCCCACCAACACGTTGGTACGTTTTAAATTGATTTCAATCTGATATTTTTGGAGCCATTGGTTTAGTTGACCAATTTTTCGTGTAAAGGTTGACGAAGAAATTTCTAAAACTTTTTCAAAATGTTTGCTATCAATTGCATTATGGTTAAAGGCATAGGTCAGCACTTGATACGCGAAACTTTTTTTGACAAAGTAGGGCATCAAAAACGACAGTTGGAAATAGGGTGCAAACCAAAATGTGATTTCTTTGGCAGTTGCTGATAAAGAAAATAAGTTCTCCCAGCCGTTTTCTTCAATTTCTGTTTGGAGCAAAGCCACGGACTGTAGAATGGTAGTTTGTTGCATTTTTAATTGGGTGGCTAAAGTAGAAATCGCCAATGTTTGTTCTTCTGCTTCACGACGTTCGAGTAACTCTTCTAAAAGAGCAAAACTTTTACGATAAGGTACATCAAGTAACTCTGTTAACATCCAATTCCCTCCAAACTATTTTCCCCACGTAATTTGGCAAAATAAATTTTGCGGACGACTTGTTTTAAGTTATGGTATTCGTCTAAATAAGGAACAGGATGCCAATAAAAGGTTTTACTGGCATGGAAAAGTGGATTGTTTTTGTCGGTAATGACTAAGTCAGGCACTTCTTGAATATGATTGACGAATTTCAAAGGAACATCACAATAATTATTGATTTCCTTTGCTAACCAATTTTCTTGTATTTGATTAATAGATGAATGAAGCAAAATTTTAACCGGAATTTGTTTGTTTAATAAAACACTCCGAATAATTAAAAAAATGGTTTCTTTAAATAACGCATCTAGTGGGTGCTCTTTGTCAAAAGGCAAACGCTTTAAGAAATAGTTAGTTGTTCGTGAAACGTTTGGGTATTGCTTTTCATACAAAGAGACATTAGCAATTTCGTAACTCAACTCCTCTTCCACAGGAAAATGGATGAGACGCTCACTGGCATTGGATAAATTAACCAACAAAAAGACAACTTCTATTGCGCTTAAATCCAACTGTAATTGCGTACATTTTTCAAAAATCCAAGTGACGTGGGGACTGTTATCCATTCCCATGATTGCTAAGTTAGCAAAGTTAATGGTTTCCATTTGTTCAAGCGAGTACATCGTTAATGTACTGAAAAAATCATAATAGAAACGAATTTCAGCCCGCCAAGTGTCGGGTTCTTGTTGTTCATTAATAAAACAATCATTCACTAATAATTGAAATTCTGAATAAGGAATGGCTAAATTGATTGCCGCAATTTCAGGATAATCGCTGATTGTAAAATCAGATTGATAACGGAGTAAACCTATGGACATAATTAATTTTAATTTGCGTAAATCGGTATATGTAAAGTAAGGATAACGGTTTTTGATAATTTCAATAAAATTCTGTAATTGCGCTTGATTGGTTTTAGATAAAAAAGGAACGAGAGACGTTCCTGAAATGAAAAATAGAGAGTAAAAGAAACTGCGAAAATCTTTTTCAGCACCACAAATTTTTTCTCGCCTTTTTAAGTTTAAATAACAATTAAATCTAGCTAGATAATTGTTTAAACGGTCACTAACTTGTTTAAAAATAGAAAAGTTAATGAAATGCTCTTCACAAAAATCTTTGGCTGAAGTGTAACGTTTTAAAAGTAAATCTAAGGCTAACATATAGGTTAACGACCCGCGGACCACGGCTTCTTTCATTAACTCAATCGGGATATTTTCATCGGCGACTAATTCTATGGACTGTTGATTATTAATAATGCGAATATGTACATTTTCATGTGTATTGACTCGAGAAATTAATAAAGTTAATTGATTCAATAAATTATTGATATTGTAATGGGAAAATTCATATTTTCGCCGGAGTACTTGCATGGGGACTTTTTCTTTACTGTCATACAAGTATTCAATTAGGGAAAGCAACTGAATTTCCTGCTTGGTTAATAAGTTATGCATAATAACCACCTTTCTAATTGGTTACGATTGTTTGATTTTTCAGATAATACAGATAGAACATTCTTTTCTAAGTAATATTCGATAATTGTTAGTGAAAGAACTAGTTGTTCTTATGCTACTGTATCTATTCTTAAAAATCAAGAAGAACTGAATGTGTCAAATAAAAGAAAAAGCGGACAAAAAATGATAGAGAAACAAATTATTAAGAAAAACAAATGGTTTATATAAAACATTTAAATAACAAAAATGACAATTTAAGTCTGTTGTTTTTTTAGCTTAAATAGCTTATACAAATAGGCTTTTTTGTCTAAGCAGTTCTTGTGAAAAAGTTTAAAAAAACGGTATAGTGGAAGAAGGACTAGTACAAATAAGAAAGGATTAAGGGAGTGTTTTTATAAAGGTGAAAAGGGTTTTTAGCATTTCATCAACTTTTTCTATTTGGAGGAGAAGTTGTTGATAATTTTTGCTGAAAAATCTCGTTATACTCTTCTTATTCTTATAGAAGAGTCTATAGGAATAAGCAAAAAATGAATCCGCATTCGAAGTAAGACTGCGTTTTGAGGAGATAAAAAGAAAAGGCGTGTTGGCTGTCTGTTTTAGCAAGGAAGAAAGACAACAGAAGAGCACTCACTTATTTGGCTTAAAATAAAAAATTGGTACGAAGTGAACGTTCTCTTCTATGTGTCGTTAGTAGAGGAAGGATGAAAGAAATGAGAAAGAATGGTCCAATGGTAAACCGTTGGCTCTATGGGTTGATGTGTTTGTTACTTGTTTTAAATTACGGCACACCACTCATGGCTTTGGCGGAAGATGTTAACAGCGATGGCCAGCTAACGTTAGGAGAAGTGACGCAAACCAGTCAGCAAGAAATGACCTTAGCGCTTCAAGGAAAAGCACAACCAGCAACACAAGAGGTTGTAGTGCATTACAGTACCAATGTGTCAATCAAAGCTGCACATTGGGCAGCGCCCAATAATACGCGCAAGATTCAAGTGGATGACCAGAAGAAACAGATTCAAATTGAATTGAATCAGCAAGCGTTAGCAGATACGTTAGTCTTAACGTTGAACCTCACAGCTACAGAAGATGTGACGTTTTCTTATGGACAACAACAACGAGCGTTGACGTTAAATACTGGTACTGATCCGACAGAATCAACGACAATCACGAGTTCTACAGTCACAACAGCGAATGAAGGTTCAACAGAAGAAGCATCTGCAAACTCCTCTGTTCCTCGTTCGTCCGAAGAAACTGTCGCCAGCACGACAAAAGCGACAGAAAGTAAAACAACTGAATCGACAACTGTCAAACCACGTGTAGCAGGACCAACAGATATCAATGACTATTTTACAGGTGATGAAACAACGATTATCGATAATTTTGAGGATCCGATTTATTTAAATCCTGATGGCACACCAGCAACACCACCGTACAAAGAAGATGTGACCATCCATTGGAACTTTAACTGGTCGATTCCAGAAGATGTGCGGGAACAAATGAAAGCAGGCGATTACTTCGAGTTTCAATTACCTGGCAATTTGAAACCTAATAAACCAGGTTCAGGTGATTTAGTTGATACGGAAGGCAATGTCTATGGAACCTACACAATTAGTGAAGATGGTACGGTTCGTTTTACCTTTAATGAGCGCATCACGTCTGAAAGTGACATTCACGGGGACTTTTCTTTAGATACTCATTTGAATGATTCAGATGGTCGAGGCCCAGGAGACTGGGTGATTGATATTCCTACGCAAGAAGATTTGCCGCCTGTAGTGATTCCGATTGTCCCGGATACCGAACAACAAATTGATAAACAAGGCCATTTTGATCGAACGCCCAATCCTAGTGCGATTACTTGGACGGTAGATATCAATCAAGCGATGAAAGATCAAACAAATCCAACTGTGACGGAAACGTGGCCAACAGGGAATACCTTTAAGTCAGTGAAAGTCTATGAGTTAGTGATGAATCTTGATGGAACAATTAAAGAAGTGGGTCGCGAACTTAGTCCAGATGAATATACCGTTGATAAAAATGGCAATGTGACAATTAAAGGTGACACGAATAAAGCGTATCGTCTTGAGTACCAAACGACGATTGACGAGGCGGTTATTCCAGATGGCGGGGGTGATGTGCCTTTTAAAAATCAGGCGACGTTAACAAGTGATAATAATCCAAATGGGTTAGATGCTGAAGCAACCGTTACCGCCACATATGGCAAAATGCTAGACAAGCGCAATATAGATTACGATGAAACCAATCAAGAATTCACTTGGGAAATTAACTACAACTATGGCGAACAAACCATTCCAAAAGACCAAGCAGTCATTACAGACACAATGGGGGATAATTTAACGTTTGAACCAGATTCTTTACATTTATATTCAGTGACGTTTGATGACAAAGGAAATAAAGTCGTTGGAGCAGAACTTGTGGAAGGAAAAGATTACAAAGTGGTAATTAACGATGATGGCTCCTTTGTGATTGACTTTTTGCATGATGTGACTGGCGCAGTCAAGATTGATTATAAAACCAAAGTTGATGGAATTGTCGAAGGCGATGTTGCCGTGAATAATCGTGTGGATGTCGGCACTGGTCAGCATTCAGAAGGTGATGGCACAGCCAATCAACAAAATATTATTAAAAACACTGGTGCAGTGGATTATCAAAATTCAACGATTGGTTGGACGTTAGCTGTGAATCAAAATAATTATTTGATGGAAAATGCCGTGATTACGGACACATACGAACCAGTTCCTGGCTTAACCATGGTACCCAATTCGTTGGTTGTTAAAGATACAACTACTGGTGCTCAGTTGACGTTAGGTAAAGATTACATGGTAGAAATAACTCGTAATGCAGAAGGTGAAACAGGCTTTAAGTTAAGTTTCATGGGGGCGTATGCCAAAACAAGTGATGCCTTTTACGTAACCTACAATACCTTTTTCGATGTTACCGAGTTAGATGCTAACAACCCTGCATTGGACCATTACCGAAATACCGCTGCCATTGATTGGATGGATGAAGCAGGAAACAATCATCACTCAGAGGATAATAAACCGTTTAAACCTTTACCTGCTTTTGATTTAAATGCGCAAAAAAGTGGTGTTTACAATGCCGTCACTAAAGAAATCACTTGGACGATTGCGGTGAATTTAAGTAATAACCGTTTAGTCGACGCCTTTTTGACGGATCCAATTTTAGCCAATCAAACCTATTTGGCTGGGAGCTTGAAAGTCTATGAAGGCAATACAAAGCCAGATGGTTCGGTTGAAAAAGTGAAACCAACGCAACCGTTGACGGATATCAAAATGGAAGAACCAAGCGAGAAAAACAAAAATACTTGGCGTGTTGACTTTCCTAATGATAGTCGTACGTATGTGATTGAATTTAAGACGTCTGTTGATGAAAAAGTTATCGAAGGTTCGGCTAGCTATGACAATACCGCATCTTATACAAACCAAGGTTCTTCACGTGATGTGACAGGAAAAGTTTCTATTCAACATGGTGGCGAATCAGTGAAAAAAGGTGGCGAATACCACAAAGATGATCCAGATCATGTGTACTGGCATGTAATGATCAATGGCGCCCAATCGGTTTTAGACGATGTGGTTATCACTGATACACCCTCACCAAACCAAGTGTTAGATCCCGAGTCATTGGTGATTTACGGTACCAACGTAACAGAAGACGGAACGATTACGCCAGATAAATCTGTTATTTTAGAAGAAGGAAAAGATTACACACTGGAAGTTACCACCGATAATGAAACAGGACAACAAAAAATTGTCGTTAAAATGGCCCATATTGAAGCACCTTATTACATGGAATATCGTAGTTTAGTGACTTCTTCAGCGGCGGGGAGTACAGACACGGTATCCAACCAAGTGTCAATTACTGGAAATGGTTCAGAAGTCGTTCATGGAGATGACAATGGCGATGTGGTCGTTGACATCGATCACAGTGGCGGGCATGCCACAGGGACCAAAGGCAAAATTCAGCTGAAGAAAACAGCCATGGATGGGACGACTATTTTAGCAGGCGCCCATTTCCAAATTTGGGACCAAGCCAAAACACAAGTCCTACGTGAAGGTACAGTAGACGCCACTGGGGTTATCACATTTGGTGGGTTGCCGCAAGGGCAATACATTTTGGTGGAGACGAAAGCACCAGAAGGTTATACAGTTTCGGACGAATTAGCTAAAGGCCGAGTCATTACTATTGATGAAGAAACTTCAGCAGATGGTGCACAACCAACTATTATTAAAAACGATGTCAATAAAGTAATTTTAGAAAAAACAGATGAGAAGGGCAAAAAATTAGTCAATGCACGCTTTAAATTAGAGCATGCCGTAACCACGCCGTTTACTCATTGGGAAGAAGTTCCCCTTGCGCCGGATCGAACCAACGCAAATGGCCAGTTAGAGGTGGATAGTTTAAAACCAGGGCTTTATCAGTTCACAGAAATCGAAGCACCGACAGGGTATCTTTTAGACACTACACCAAAACGATTCATCGTGACACAAAACACGAGCGGACAAATTCGTGATGTTCATGTCAAAATGCTTAATTACCAAGGTTCTGCTGAACTAATTAAAAAAGATCAAGCAGGCAATCCATTAGCAGGTGCTGAATTTTCGGTCCTTGATGCCACAGGACAAGTGGTTCGAGAACACTTAGTTTCGGATGCAGACGGAAAAGTCACAGTGACGGATTTAGCCCCAGGCAAATATCAATTTGTGGAAACCAAAGCGCCAGTAGGGTACCTTTTAAACACTGAACCAAGTACTTTCACGATTGCAGCAAGCGATCGGGGCAAACCAGCAACAGTTATAGCAACGGCTAACTTTGTTAACTATCAAGGTGCAGCTAAATTAATCAAAAAAGATGTGAAGGGACACTTGTTAAGTGGTGCGACATTTAAAGTGCTCGATGCGAAGGGACAAACGATTCAAACAGGCTTGACGACAAATAATCAAGGGGAAATTGTTGCAGAGCACTTAGCCCCAGGTAAATATCGCTTTGTAGAAACCAAAGCGCCAACAGGCTATTTGTTAAATACCACGCCAGTCCCATTTGAAATTGCTGAGAAAAATGCTGGTGAACCAGCGGTCGTGGTTGCTAGTGACAACTTTGTGAACTACAAAGGGGCTTTCCAAATCGTGAAAACGAATAGCGCAGACCAACCATTAGCAGGCGCTGTTTTTGAATTATATGATCACAATAAACAATCATTAGGGATTACAGCAACGAGTGGCAAAGATGGCAAAATTATCTTTAGAGACTTGGCGCCAGGTACCTATTATTACAAAGAAATCAAAGCACCAAAATTACCAGATGGCTCAGAGTATATTATTTATCCTGAATTAGTAAAAGTAGAAATTCGTGGTGATTTCAAAGGTGATCCGGAGATCTTCCAATTAGGGGCCTTCGCCAATTTCAAAGGACGTGCTGTCTTTAAGAAAATCGATGCCAATGCGAACCCACTTCCAGGAACGATTTTTAAATTGTATCGAATCGAAAATGGGGAAAAAATCTTTGAAAGAGAAGTAACTGCTGAAAAAGATGGTTCATTGGCTATGGACGATTTAGGCGCTGGTAGCTATGAATTAGATGAAATAGATGCAACGGATGGCTATATCGTCAATAAACAACCCATTTATTTTGTAGTGAAGAAGAATTCAAATGATAAACAACCACTAGATGAGTTAGAGTTTGTAAATTATCAAGCGGAAGTAACGGGACGTAAAGTCAACGAGCAAGGTCAAACCTTAGCGGGTGCAGTTTTTGCAATTTACAATGCCGATGAGCAGAATCAGGCCCAAGGTTCACCAATCACATTCTTGAATCGTGCAGGAGAAAAAGTTTCTGAAATAACAACGGATAAGACTGGCGAAATTTACGCTAAAGGGCTGAATGAAGGGCATTACGTTTTAGTGGAAACGAAAGCACCAACAGGCTATCTGTTAGACACAACGCCACATCCATTTGATGTAACCGCCCAATTAGGAAAAGAGCAGCCAATTGCTTTAGGCGATCTTATCAATTATCAAGGAACTGCTCAATTAACCAAAGAAAACGAAACAGGTGAAGCATTGGCAGGTGCGGTGTTTAAGGTCATTGATGAAACAGGGCAAACCGTAGATGGACAAACCAATCTGATGTCTGACAAGCAAGGCAAAGTCATTGCGAAAAACTTAGCACCGGGAACGTATCGTTTTGTGGAGACACAAGCGCCAACTGGCTATCTTCTTAATGAAACGCCAAGCGCAAGCTTTACGATTGCGAAAGACAACCAAGGCAAACCAGCCACTGTGGTACTTAAAGCACCTTTTATTAATTACCAAGGTGGTGCCAAGCTAGTGAAAATTGATCAGCAAAAGAATGCCTTAGCAGGTGCTGAATTTAAAGTGACAGATGCAGAGACAGGGCAAACTGTCGCTCGTTCATTACGTTCTGACAACCAAGGGTTAGTTCAAGTGAACCACTTACAACCAGGAAAATATACCTTTGTGGAAACAAAAGCACCGGATGGTTACCAACTGTCTAAGCAAGCTGTCGCATTCACTATTGCAGCAACAGCGAAAGACAAACCTGAACTCGTGGATGCGGGCACGTTTGTTAACGAGAAACAACCTGTATACAAAAAAATAAAACCAAATCAGCCAACAACGAAACAAGCAGCTAGAGAGACAGGTTGGCTTGGTTTACCGAAAACCAACACACAAGTCAATTACTTCTTTGTCTTTATCGGCCTCCTGTTGGTCGGTTTGGCAAGTTGGCTCTTTTATAAAAAGAGCAAGAAATAAGCTAAAGCCATAAAAAAACAGAGAGTGGGTCATCCGTCGAAAGGACGGATGGCCTATTTTTTTCCATCTTAAGCTAATCAACTGAACAAAAGTAGCTCCTTCTTATTGACATTCTCATGTAAGCCTTCATCGCAGTTTAGCCTTTGAACAGAACTTACTGAGTTCTTGGAACAAACCGCTTGTGCCTCAGCCTTTATTTTTCGATGCTATCTTTAGGTATTTTGGCTAAAATATTGTACACTTTACATGTGCAAGAAATTTAGTTAGAGATATGAGGATAGAATGATGAAAAAGATGATGGTTTTATACAACGAAACTTCAGGAAGTAGTGAAAGTAAAGAGATTGCAGAACGCTTTAAAAAAGCTGCAGAAGCGAAAGGGGAAGCGGTTATTTTGCAACCTTCCAATCCAGACATTGATCCTGAAGAAATGCGGAAAAATGCCAAAGAAAATCAAGTGGGTGTCTTGGTCGTCATTGGTGGTGACGGGACCATTCATCATGCCGTTCAAAATTTTAAAGACACCATTCGTGACTATCAAATAGGGATTATTCCAGGCGGAACAGTCAATAATTTTGCGCGTGTGTTAAGTATTCCTTTGAAAGAAGAAGATGCCTTTGAAACCATTTTGGCAGGTAAGACAACACCAGTTGACTTTGGGATGGTAAATCAAGATGTAATGATTTCAACCTTAACGATTGGCTTATTAGCGGACACAGCAGCGAATGTGACCCAACAGGAGAAACAAAAATATGGTCCGTTAGCCTTTACAAAGCAATTTTTCCGCTTATTAGTGAAAAAGAAAAAGTACAAACTAAAAATTGATGGCGATGAAAGACGTTGGCATGGCAAAGCCCAATTATTAACGATGACCATGACAAATTCTGCTGGTGGCTTTACCAATTTCGATGCCAATGCCACGCCAGATGACGGCGAAGTGCACATTATCATTTTGCCTAAGTTAGTTTTTTACAAGTTTGTCTATTACTTACCTAAAATTATCAGAGGACAATTAAATGAAATTCCTGGTGTCGTGTATTTCTCTGGGAGTCAATTTAAAATTAGGGGCGAAAAAGACAAGAAAGTCCAAACACGAACAGATGGCGATCCTACCGATGATTTACCGATTAAAGTAACGGTGGAAGCTGGGGGACTCAACGTGTTTGTTCCTGAAACGTCCACATCTACGAAAGAATAAAAGAAACAACTGTTATTTTTTCGTGGAATAGATTTCTCATTTTGTGTACAATAGAACAGAAGAGAGGCAGTTGAGTGAACAGTGAAATGGGATGAATATGTTGATATATTCGATACAGATGTCGTTTCTAAAATTATTATTTTAAGAAACTTGCCAATTAATGAAGGTTGGATTGACATCAATGAGTTAGCAGAAGAATTACAATTAAACAAAAAATCAGTCAAAAAATACGTAGAGCTTCTAAAAGATGACATTACGTATTATGCCGTAGATAATGATGTTTCTTTGGCTTTTGAAAAGGGGCATGGCTATCGCTTGAACTTGGCGTCTAGCCAAGCCTTCCAGAAACTTTATACAGCAATTTTTCAAGATAGTTTAACTTATCAAGTAATGGAAGATTTATTCTGGGGGCGATTTAATGGGATTGTGCCAGCGACAACAAAATATCATACCAGTGATGCCACGATTCGGCGCTTGCTCAAAGGGTTTACAGAAATTTTAGCGCCATTGGGGTTAGTGATTAATAAAAGCACCTGGAAAATTGAAGGCAATGAAGCATATTTGCGCCATTTTGCTTACACTATTTTTATGGACTTAATCCGTGATACTTGGCCTTTTGACTATATACAAGAAACGGAAGTCGCACAAACCGTCCAAAAAGTGATGGCTTTTTTCAACGTAGAAGTTGCGGAAACGGTGTTACGCCGAGTTAAGTATATGGTCGCGATCTCAAAAGTCCGGAGTGCGCAAGGTGCTGAATACCGACCTTCAGCCGAGCAAGAAACCTATTTAGAAGGAAATAAACATTACCAAGCCTTTATAGAAGAGATGACAGCTACTACCCTTTTCCTTAATAAAAACGATTTAACTTTTGTGTACTTTTTCTTGTTAGCCAATGACCAATTTTATCAAGACGAAGCCACTGCACAAGCTATTTTAGCGCATTTTGATGAGTCTGAAGCGCCTGTTTATATGTTGACTCATTTAGTCCAACATTTCTTATTAGAAGAAATACAAATGACGCCGCAATTGGAAAAAATTCGTCCGCAAATTTTTTATTATTTGTTTGCTACACATTTATTTGCCGAACTTTACTATGTCCAAAATGTGAAAATGTATAATGTCTTTTGGAATAAAGTCAAAGAAAAATATCCGGTTCTTTTAGAAGAATTAAGCAAAGGCTTAAATCAACTTTACGAACAAACAGGCAATGAATTATTTACAAATAAAGAATTTTTGGCTCTGCGTTATTCTAGTGTTTTGGCGCTTTCCAATGATTTAATTCATCGTGAACAAAAAATTGTTTTAGGGTTAAAATCAGGCTTGCCAGTGCTAGAAGAAGAACGGGTGAAACTATCGATTGAAAATAATTTTCGTCGATTTTATGCATTGGAAGTTTTACGATACAGTGAAGCAAGCAAAGAAGACTGGCAAAATATTGATTTACTATTAGTGACTTCTTTGACAGATGTGGAAACAGGGCATCCAGAGATCTTTTTACTTTCAAGTGAGTTAACGTTTGAGCAATATAATCGTTTGAACCAAAAAATAGTAAAAATTAACGAAAAAAGAACTAGGTCACTTTAATAAAAAATCAAAAAAATGGGCTTTTTTGATGCATATGTTCGATAAATTGTAAAAAATTTTTTTTGAAAAGTAAAAAAAGACAAAGAGAAAACGTCAATAGATAGGTGATTAACACCTATCTATTGACGTTTTCTTGCTATTTTTTAATAAATCCTGCACAGGTTCCTTTGGAAATCATATCGAAAAGGCACTTTTTTTGTTTTTTTATTGTAAATAGTAGGTTATTAACCCTTGATAGTAAAGGAACTGTTACTTTTTTTAACAGGTGGTTAAAAAATATTGAGGTTTCTCACAAGGATTTTTCTATATAATAGAAGGAGCAAAGAAAGGCGGGATGAGATGAAAAAACGGATGGAACAAATTGAAGAAATTTTAGGTTGTGAAGAAAATAGTGCAGGCGTCCGATTAAAGGAATTGGTTGAAGCTTTAGAATTGGAAGTCACGAATCAAAATTTGTTAAAAGTAACAAGTGTTTTACATATGAATCCAAGATTTAAAAAAATTTATGCATACGAAGACAGTCGTGTCATTACGCTGTATCAACTTTTACAAAATAAGCCGTTGGAAGTAACGGAATGAAAAGAGGGAAACACATGAAGAAAACAATGCTCATTCTTCTATTTGGTTTATTAACAGTGGCTGGTCTACCAATGGTGACCGAAGCGGTTGAGCCAGTTAACGCAACAGATGCAACAATTTTTGGCGCACAAGCAATGGTGCCTAATAGTGCGGAGGATCAAACAGATAAGTTACAGGCATTGCTGAGTCAGACAGCAAAGGAAGGACAGGCATTATTTTTACCACAGGGAAGTTATGCTCTGTCAAAAGATATTGCGATTTCTTCAAATTATCAATTAATTGGCGATACAACAGGAGCCACTATCTTACATAATGCTACAGGTGCCCCGATTCAGCTGACAGATACAACTTATGGAACGAAAACTAATGTACGACTTCAAAATATTGCCTTTGATGGAATTAATGTGACTTTGAAATTAACGAATCAATTAATCCTAGCAAACAATATTTTTTATAATCCATTAAAAGGATTCGTAGTCAATTTAAATGCAGATATTGGCGTTAAAATTTCAGGTAATATTTTCATGCGTGACACAGCACATATGCAGCCAGGGATTGATTTTAACCGAGCGATTTACATTGGTGGCTATTCAACACCAAGTCGCTTCCAGTATATGTCAGATGTAGACATCGTGGACAATTTATTTGGGTTAAAAGTGACGGAATTAGATGCGATTAAAAGCACCAGTCGTTCAGACTTAGCAGCGACTATTACACGTTTACAAACAGCCATTGAAGCAGGTGCTATTTCAGTACCTAATGAACAAAATTATCTATCAACAGGGGTTAATTCTTATAGTATGTTGAAGGATGTAACTGTTCAACATAATTTTTTCTATTCACCCTATGACAACGAAAACTTAAACGGCTTAGGTGGCGATCATGCGATTTATTTCCGTGGTGCCCAAAATATCACGGTGGTGGGGAATCATTTACGTGGACTACAAAATGGTCCTGCTGGCGGATTTAAGTTTAAATCAGGTCGTAATATTACGATTATGAATAATTATTTGCGAAATACAGGTCTCATTATGTATGGAACACCAGAGATTGGTTTGGCAGAAACGCAAGCAGAGGGAGCTATTTCAGAATTATCCAACTGGTTAGTGGCTAACAACATTTTTGATTGGAAGTATTGGGACAATCAATATGCAATTGGAATGGAGTACAATCGTCATACGGGAAATAACAATGTGTTCAATGGCGTATTTATTAACAATCAGTTTGTTAACTACCATAATATTCCGCAAAACCGACGTCGGGAATTGTTAATCGCTAGTGGCGGTGGTTTCCGACCAGAAACGAGTTTTGTGAAAGACAATACTCGAGATGATGGCCTTAAAAACGGCCAATTATTGGTAGAAAATTGGACAGAGGCGGACTATCGCTTAATGCCAGCAACATGGGAATCGTTGATTTCACCAACACTTTATGAGCAATATAAAAATACGCCAATTCCGGTTAGAAATACTTTAGCAACTCCTGTGGCCACGACGATTGTGCAAGGACAATCAATCGATCCGCAGCAACTGGTTGCTAATACAAATGATGCGGATGAAGCAGTCCCAACTGCTAAAATCGTCAATCCAGAGGTTTTAAATGAAATCGGCCAACAAAAAGTGACTGTTCAATTAACTTACGAAACAGGTTCATTGGTAACAGTGAACGTACCGGTGACGGTAGAGGCCCCTGTAAAAAAGCTTGATTTGTCCCGACTACAAACCGTTTATGCTTCGATTGGTGAAGCAAACCAATATACGGTTTACTCTTGGCAGTTATTCACTGCCATTGGGCCTAAAACGATTGTTCCTTCCTATTATCAGCAGGCGACACAATTGTTAGCAGAAGGTCAGGTGAGTGGGGACAAAACCCAAGAACAAGTGGATCAGTTAACAAGTAATTTGCAATCTGCAATGAAAGTATTAGTCAAAAAAGCCGATATCACGCTAGAGCGTGCAGAAGCAGAAAAGGAACTTGCGAGCGTTCACAAATTAGACGAATCTGTATATACCACAGATTCTTGGCAAGCCATGCAAGAAGCCTTAGTAGATACAACAACTGGGGAAGAAAGTCCTAAACAGTTACAAAAATTGCTTGCTTGGTCAGATGAAGAATTATTAGAGCCAACACTTGGTGGCTTTAAAACACCCGTAGATGCGCAAAAGCGTATTAATCAATTAACACAAACCATAAAAACGGCGTTACTTCTGTTAGTTGAAAAATCAACAGAAACAACTAGTAACACAAGCGAAAGCAACACTCCAGGCACAACAAGTGAAAGCAGTAATACAAGCGAAAGTAGTACTCCAGGCACAACAAGTGAAAGCAGTAATACAAGCGAAAGTAGTACTCCAGGCACGACAAGTGAAAGCAGTAGTACAAGCGAAAGTAGTACTCCAGGCACGACAAGTGAAAGCAGTAGTACAAGCGAAAGTAGTACTCCAGGCACGACAAGTGAAAGCAGTAGTACAAGCGAAAGTAGTACTCCAGGCACAACCAGCGAAACCAGTAATACAAGCGAAAGCAGCACCTCAAGTACGATAAGTGAGAGCGGTAGCACGAGTGAAAGCAGCACGCCAAGCACGTCAAGTGAGAGCGGTAGTACAAGGGAAAGCAGCACGCCAAGCACAACTAGCGAAACAAGTAGTACAAGGGAAAGCAGTGCTTCAATTACGCCAAGTGAACCAAGCAATACAAATGAAAGTAACACTTCAAGTACGACCAGCGCAACCAACAGTACAAGCGAGAGTAGCACCCCAAGCACTGTAAACGCAAACAGCCAAAACAAAGGCGAAAACTCTGTCATTTACGCGGAAGAGTCTAATCAAGATCCTAATGCCTCTCAAAGTAATTCAAAGACCTCTGCCAAGGCTAGTCAAACAAAGGAATCCGCAGCAGAAAACCAAGCAACTAAACAGATACAAACGAAACAAGATTCGTCAGGAACAGTCAAAAAAGCGGATAATACGACTAAAATTGCCAAGAAAAAATTCCCCAAAACAGGGGAACAATCTTCAGCAGTTGGGAGCTTCCTAGGTCTTAGCATGTTATCGTTAGCCATGGCAACCTATTGTTTTAAAGTGAAAAGATAACTCTTTAAAAACGGATAAGTAAACATCCTGAAACAAGAAATAGGACTTGTTTCAGGATGTTTTTATATAAAATTAAAAGAACTACAGTTTTTAGTGAAAAAATACACAAAAGTACTTGAATTTCTGTGATATAAGGGTAAAGTAAAGGAGGACAAAAAACAAAGGAAGTGAAATATTTGTATACACCAGATGAAATTTTAAGTATCAGTATTGAAAATGGTCAGAAAAAAATTCAAAAGCCTTTGGTAGCAAAACTCATTTTAGGATTTATCGGCGGTGCCATGATTTCCCTCGGCTATTTGGCTTATGTGCGTGTTTCCGCCTCTATTCCAGCAGATTTAGCCAGTGTTCAAGCTTTAGTGGGAGCTGCGGTTTTCCCAATTGGTCTAATTGTTATTTTAATGGCTGGTGGTGAGTTAATCACAGGAAATATGATGGCGGTGAGTACGGCTTGGTTTGCTAAAAAGGTTTCTTTCAGAGAATTAATCGTGAACTGGGTCACAATCACATTGGCAAATATAGTTGGTGCCCTATTTGTTGCCTATTTTTTTGGCCATTATTTAGGTTTAACCAGTAGCGGCGCCTATTTAAATCAGGTTCTTTCTCTTGCGGAACATAAAGTTGCAGCAACTTGGCTTCAGGCAATTATTTCAGGTATTGGCTGTAACTGGTTTGTAGGGCTGGCCTTATGGCTTTGTTATGGTGCGAAAGATGCAGCGGGGAAACTATTAGGCATCTGGTTTCCAGTAATGATTTTTGTTGCAATTGGCTTTCAGCATAGTGTGGCGAATGCATTCATCATTCCAGCCGCAATTTTTGAAGGCGGCGTTCAGTGGGGGGATTTTTTCCGTAATTTTATTTTTGTTTATTTAGGTAACATCATTGGTGGCGCTATTTTTGTTTCTGGCTTTTACTATTTAAGCTATCGCAAACATTAAATCCATTTAGCAGATAAAAACCTACACAAAGGCTAAATGCCTTTGTGTAGGTTTTTTCTTTTTAAACAAAAAGGAAAACGGTTGAAAAATTATTGCTAGATTTTTAAAACAATGTTACATTAATGTTACAAAAAGATTTCTGGAGGTAACGAAAAATGAAAAAAATTGTTTTGTTCAGTATGTTAACGTTCAGTGTATTGTCTTTAAGTTTAGCAGGATGTGGAAACAAAAAAACAGCAAGCACAAATGATTCTAAGCCAAAGCAAGAAACAAAGAAAGCCACGCAGAAATCCTCTAGCCAACAAGAAATGAAAAATAGTCATTCGTCTGTCACGGGTCAAAATTCTAATGTGGCAGGGGAAAATCCGTCAGAAAATGCCGCGCAGCCTTCTGCAGGAACTGATGAAACGAATGAAGTCCCTCAAAACCAAGCACCTGATACAAACATTACAATTACCAATGTTGTTTTCAATCCTGAAAGAAATGAAATTAATGGTACTACATTACCTAATGCAACCATTACAGCAACGGTAGTAGGTGATGCTTCTGCACAAGCAGGTGTTTTTTATGCGGATGCCAATGGCAATTTTACAGTAATTAGTCCCAGAGCGGGAGCGACTACTCAATTAATCGCAACCGTTGATCAACGGAATAGTGCACCTGTCCAAATTGACATTCCAAGTTCAGGACAAGAAGCAGCGCTTTCTTTTAGCAATATTACGATTGATCCGAAACAAGGGACAATTTCTGGTAAAACAGCACCTAATGCAACTATTTTAGTGTCACGTGCAGATGATGCGCGGGTGATTTTAGCAAGTTTTACTGCGGATGCCCAAGGGAATTTCACAGCCAGTAATTTAGTTCCCGGCACAAAAAATCGCTTAGATGTTACGTTAAATGGAGAAATAGGGACACCTTACTTGTTTGATTTACCAAATTAAAATAGAAGAGAAGTGATTAAAGCCACCAACGCTAACTAGCGTTGGTGGCTTTGATGGTTTAAGCTTCTTCTTTTTTATGATTGCGGATATGTAAATAGATGGTATTTTTTGAAATACCTAATCGATCGGCAATCTTTATGACAGAATCTTTGAGATTGAAAATTCCTTGATCATATAAACGAATAACAATTTCTTTATTTTGATTCAAATGTGATACATTTGGATCGCTTTCTACTGCTTGTTTTACTTTTGTCAGTGAAGTAGTGATTAATTCGTCAATATTGTCAGAAAAATGTTCAGAATTTTTAAGCTCTTGGGACATATCATTTTGTTGTCCTGAAGGTAATAAGTCTTGCAAGTAGTCAATTAATGGCATTTCTAAATGCATATTGATACAGATTAATCCAATAATACGATCATTTTCACCGATAACTGGAATGGTGGAAGATTTTAAAATAACCCCTTTTTGATTTTTATTGTAGTAGGGTTTCACAGCGTAATCATGTTCCGACTCTACTTGACTTAACATTTTTAACGCCATATCAGTAATGGGGGCACCTTCCTTGCGGTTACTGAAATGGCCATTGATGACTTTGATAGCTGAACTTTCCAAATTTTCTAAACTATGAAGAATGACTTCATGGGTACTACCAAAGAAGTTCCCTAATCCATCAAGCATTAAGGCATGTGAATGTAAGATTTGTTTATCTACTTCACTTAAACGTAAATATGACTCCAAGTGATATCCTCCCCTACACTGAAATTAATTTTAGTGTAATACTTTTTTAATGGAAAAGCAATAAGATTCTTTACGTTAAAAAAATACATTGACTAAACTTTTGTTTAGTCGTATACTCTGAATGTGGAATGAAATTTTTATTACTCATTGTACTTTAGTTCATCAGAATGATCGCTCATTCTTTCACTTGTTGAGCAATAAAAATTTTATTCAGGAGTACCATCCGTTATAAAAAAATATAGTTGGAGGCAAAGAAATGAAAACGTTATCAGGAATCTTGATGTTAGTCTTAGTTTTATGTGGCATGTCCCTATTCTCTTTTAAAGCACCGCGAGGGAAAAAATCTTTAAGTGCTTTGTCTGGTGCAGCTTGTGCCACCTTTCTACCAGAGGCATTTTTGCGGTATGCAGTAGGCGGCGTTTTTCATTTAGATTATGTGTCGCAAATTGGTGAAACTATGGGTAGTCTAGGTGGTTTAGCAGCTGGAGCTCTTGTGCCGCTGGCTTTCGGGATTAGTCCAGTTTTTTCAATTATTTTAGGTCTGTCATTGATTAAAGTCAGCTTGTTACCAGCTTTTATTACCGCGTATCTTTTATCTTTTGTTGTTGAGCAGATGCAAAAACGTATTCCAGAAGGGATTGACTTATTAGTCGTTATTTTAGTCATTCCAGTCGCTGCTTCGTTAGTTGCTGGTTTTATTCAACCCGTTGTATTAGGTGTCCTAGAAGTTATTGGGGGCACGATTTTAAGTGCAGTAGATGGCAATCCATATGTGATGGGCGCAATTTTAGGTGCTATTATCCCGATTGTTGGTATGACACCGTTAAGTTCAATGGTTTTAACTGCCTTGATTGGTTTGACTGGTGTACCAATGGCTGTCGGTGCGTTGACTTGTTACGGCAGTTCCATTGTCAATGCGGCGCTATTTAAAAAGTTAAAACTAGGCACAGCTTCAACCCCGTTAGCTGTAGCAATCGAGCCACTAACACAAGTCGATATCATCAGTTCCAATCCAATTCCTATTTACGCAACGAATTTATTTTCTGGAATGGTTAGTGGTATTGTAGTGACTTTCTTTGGCTTAAAAGTACCTGTGACAGGAATGGCAACGCCGTGGGCTGGTTTACTTGTGACATTAGGTAACAATGCCATTCAAACGACTTTACTAGCAGTAGCGATTATCACAGTGGTCAGTCTGATGTTTGGATTTTTAGGTGCGCTGGTCTTTAAACGTTACAGAATTGAAGCGGTGGATAATACACCAGAATTTGAAGGAACGACGGAAGTAACCAGTGAGAAAGAAAAAGAAGCAGTAAAAACCAAAGGAGGAGTTACGTATGAACACAGCTATGGCCATCAATAAACCTAAAAAAGTGAACAAAGTAATGAACTACAAAAGTTGTTTTGACATTATCGGTCCTATTATGATTGGTCCATCTAGTTCGCATACAGCTGGAGCATTAGCGATTGGCTTAGCGGCAAGAAAGTTATTCGGCGGAACGCCAGAAAAAATTGTGATTAAATACTATGAATCTTTTGCAGACACGCATAAAGGACATGGGACTGATTTTGCAATTATTGGTGGAATTCTTGGACTAGCAGCAGATGATGCCAACGTAACACAATCCATTGAACTTGCGGAAGAACAAGGAATCGAGATTCAATTTTTAGAAATGAGTGAAGAAAGTCCAGTGAAGCATGCTAATACAGCATGTGTAACACTCAGTGATGCAACGCACGAAATTCATTTAACAGGAATTTCTGTAGGTGGCGGCACTATCGAGGTGAAATACATTGAATTAGACGGTTTCAATGTCCAACTACATGGTCCTTTACCTATTTTGTTAGTCATTAATCAAGAAGAGCAGGCGATGCAAGCTTTTAAAGATACGTTACAAAAAAATAATATTCAAGTGAATGCTGTGTCTCGTTATGTGGAAGGGGATCAAATTTTATTCATCTTTGACTTAGATTCGGCACCAATTTCCTCGGTGAAAGAACAACTGTTTTCACTAGATGACACATCGAAAATAATCTTATTATGATAGGAGTTTGACATATGTACCTTTCGATTGAAGAATTTATCGATAAAGCTGAAAAAACAGGAAAAAAAATCTCTGATTTGATGATTGAGCAAGAAATGGAGCGTAGCCAAAAAAGCTATGAAGAAATTTGGACACAGATGGGTCAAAATTTGGATGTCATGGATGCAGCTGTTAAACGCTCGCAAGAAGGAGCAGGCGTTTTTTCTCCTACTGGGTTAACGGGCGGTGATGCGGCACGTTTAAAAAAATACCGCGCAGCTGGCAAAACGTTATCAGGTGATTTAATGATGTCTGCAGTTCAAGCCGCACTAGGTACTAATGAAGTCAATGCAGCAATGGGCGTTGTTTGCGCAACGCCAACTGCTGGTGCAAGTGGCACCTTACCAGGGGTTTTAACAGCGATTAAAAATACCTTGAATTTAACGCGTGATCAACAAATTCGTTTCTTGTTTACCAGTTCTTTATTTGGGATGGTCACAGCCAACAATGCGATGATTGCTGGTGCAGTTGGTGGATGTCAAGCCGAAGTAGGCAGTGCTTCAGCGATGGCCGCCGCCGCAGCTGTTGAAGCGGCTGGCGGAACACCACGCCAATCTTCTGAAGCTTTTGCTATGGCTTTAGGGAATCTATTAGGTTTAGTTTGTGACCCAGTGGCTGGGTTAGTCGAAATTCCTTGTGTCAAACGAAATACAGTAGGTGCAGGCAATGCGTTAATCGCTGCAGATATGGCTTTAGCTGGAATTGTAAATAAAATACCAGCAGATGAAGTGGTGGAAGCCATGAATAAAGTCGGCCGTCAATTACCACGAGAATTGAGAGAAACGGGTTTAGGTGGCTTAGCTGGCACAGCGACTGGCCAACGAATGAAGAATGAGATTTTTGAAAAAGTAAAATTCACCATTGTTTAAAATTTAATCATGAAGAGGGAAATAAGATGCTGGATATGAAAAAAATTCGCCAAAATGTAGAAGTGGTGCAGAAAAAGTTAAAAACACGTGGTGTGGACGAGGAAGTTTTATTACGCTTTTTGGCTTTAGATGAAGAGCGGAGAGCGTTACTTGTTAAAGTTGAAGAATTGAAAAAACACCGTAATCAGGTATCAGGAGAAATTGCACAATTAAAGCGTGCACAAAAAGATGCTTCACAACAATTGCTAAATATGCAAGAAGTTAGCGAGCAAATTAAAGTTTTAGACCAAGAAGTTGTTCATTTGCAAGAACAATGCACAGCCATTGCAGAACGTCTGCCTAACTTACCTCATGAGAGCGTGCCTGTTGGTGCAGACGAAGCCGCCAACGTAGAAGTTCGGCGGTGGAGTACGCCGAAAACTTTTTCATTTGAACCGAAACCACATTGGGAAATCGGTGAAGCCTTAGGAATTTTAGATTTTGAAAGAGGCGCGAAAGTATCTGGTAGCCGTTTTCTTTATTACAAAGGCTTAGGGGCTCGTTTAGAACGAGCGGTCTATAATTTTATGTTAGATCAACATGTTAATGAACATGGTTATACCGAGGTGATTCCTCCTTATTTGGTCAATAGCAAAGCAATGTTTGGCACCGGTCAGTTTCCTAAGTTCAAAGAAGATGTTTTCCAAGTTGCAGAAAGTGATTTGACGCTGATCCCCACAGCGGAAGTCCCATTAACTAACTACTATAATAATGAAATTTTAGAGGCGCAAGAGTTACCGATTTATTTTACTGCTTTAAGTCCTTCTTTTCGCTCGGAAGCGGGTAGCGCAGGCCGTGATACCCGAGGATTAATTCGTTTACACCAGTTCCATAAAGTAGAAATGGTTAAATTTAGTGATGCAGAACACTCCTATGAAGAATTAGAAAAAATGACCAACAATGCTGGAGATATTTTAGAAAAATTGGGCCTCCCTTATCGAGTGATTACTCTTTCGACAGGTGATATGGGCTTCTCGGCAGCGAAAACCTATGATTTAGAAGTTTGGATTCCGGCACAGAAAACGTATCGAGAAATTAGTTCTTGTTCAAACTGTGAAGACTTCCAAGCACGTCGGGCGTTGATTCGTTATCGTGATAAAACGGGTCAAGTTCAATATGCTCATACTCTTAATGGGTCAGGACTTGCTGTTGGTCGAACAGTGGCTGCCATTTTGGAAAATTATCAAAATGAAGATGGCACGGTAACGATTCCAGAAGTTCTACGTCCTTATATGGGCGGTTTAACGAAAATAGATTAAAAAAGAAGGTTGATGTCACAACATCAACCTTCTTTTTTATTTCGTTAAATCCGTTAACCAATGCCCAATTTCTTGAAAAACTGTTGCTTTTTCCGTTTCTAATAAAATTTCATGACGCAAAGTGGGAAATAGCCGTAACGTCACGTGCTGAAAACCTGCATGCTTTAATTGCTTTTGAATTTTCGCTGGTCCCTTGCTGAAATCACCAACTGGGTCTTCAGCGCCACTAATGATTAAAATAGGCAATTCTTTTGGGATCGCTTGGTACCAATTCCTTTGATTGGCTCGTTTAACAAGCGAAAAAAGGGTAGCAAAACCATTGTTGGTAAATACGAAGCCCATTAATGGGTCATTTTCATAGTCAGCCACATTGGCTTGATTTTTAGAGAGCCAATTAAAGGAACTTGCTTCAGGAAATTTTTTGCTAAAAGAACCAAATGCCAGCTTATCAATGAACGGAGCTGGTTTTTTCGGCTGTTTCTCGGCCATTTTTTTAATAAAAGGCAATGCGGCGGTTAAAGGTAACGGACTTGTTCCAGTGCCCATGAAAATGACTCCTTGCATAGTCACAGGATAGTCTTGCAGATAGTTGCGCAAGGCGAAAGACCCCATGCTGTGACCCATCATAAAATAGGGCAATTGTGGATAGTGATTCATAGCCCATTGTTTCACTTGATGAATATCTGTAACGACATTTTCAGGCCCTTGTTCTCCAAAAAAACCATAGATCGGTGCGCTTGGTTGTACAGATTCGCCATGACCTAGATGATCATGCCCAATTACGGCAAACCCTAATTGATTTAAAAAACGAGCAAATTCATCATAACGTTGGATATGCTCTGCCATGCCGTGAATCAATTGAACTACGGCTTTGGGTGAAGGACAGGGCCAATGACGTACATTGAGCTGAGTTTGTTGATCGTTTGAAGTGAGTATGAATTGTTCAGTCATAAGAAACCCTTTCTTTGCTTTTTGATTATTATACAAAAAAAAGACGGTGTTCAAAAGAAAAATTCATGAGAAAACGCCTCAGCTTTCACTGAGACGCCTTCTTTTATTTATCTTTAATAAAATAGCAATGATGTCAAAAAATAGTCGATTTCACTAAGTGACGAATTATGGGTGGTACAAATACTGCTGGAAATAGTTGTTAACTTCAAGGGCATCTTCTTTATTTCTTGAAAGAATTAAGATAGTATCATCCCCAGCGATGCAGCCCAAGATATGAGGGTTGTGGATACGTATGCGATCAATTAAAACCCCGATGGCTTGCCCGTTGCCAGGTAAGACGGTTAAAAGATTTGTGAACTCTATTTGTGTTAAAGAAACACCAGTTTCAATAATAATGTCAACAAGACGTTCTTCATCTGTTTTATATTTTGGACGAAGGGCAGAATTATTCAAGATACGATAATAGGCTTCTCCTTGACCATTGTCTACTTTGTTTAAATTCAGCTCACGAATGTCACGAGAAATAGTTGCTTGTGTGGTGTGAATATTTTCTTTTTCCAATAATGCTAGTAATTCACTTTGTGTATGGATTTCATTTTCTGTGACCAATCGCTTAATCATCGTTTGGCGTTTTAATCGGTTCATTACTTTCCTCCAGTTCAGTTAATCATGCAGAAAAACATCATTGCTGTTATTTAAAACGGTGCCAGTAATTCCCTAAAATCACTGTACAACGTTTTACTAAATTGTGCAAGTCTCACTTTTTTAAATGCGAAATATCCGGCAAAATCAATGAGAACCTTTTAGCTAAACGACCCTTTTTCTATTCTAATTAGAGAGATTCTGCTAGTATTGCTTTGTAAATGTCTGGAGGAAGGGTGTTATTTGTGAATAAGCAAACACGCCAAAGTTTGATTAAAGAAATCATTCAAACAACCGTAATTCATAGTCAAAATGAGTTGTTAAGAGAATTAAAAAAGCGCGAGATAAATGTCGCACAAGCAACGATTTCACGGGATTTATGGGAATTAAAAGTCGTCAAAGCATTAGATGAGTCTGGCGAGATGCGGTTAACGATTTTTGAACAATTCACTTCTTTAGAAGAACGAAAAAAAGAACAGTTGATACAAGCAATTCGTGAGGTAGTGACCAAAGTTGAACGTGTCGCCTTTTTACTAGTGGTTCATACATTACCAGACAACGCAACATTGTTTTCAGCTGTACTTGATGAAGTGTCTTTGTGTGAAAAGAAATGTTCTGTCGCTGGCTTCGACACTGTTATTATTGTTTCATCATCCGAGGAAAAAGCACAAGAACTAGAGCAGTATTTTCAACAATTTATTCAGCCAACACCTTTGTCAAAAAGTAACGCATAAATGGAAGGGAGCCAGAAGTCGTTTTGACTGCTGACTCCCTTCCTTTTACCTATATAAGATTATAACTTTATGAAGTGCATGAAGAAATATTTTTTTTTGAATAAATGCATTTTTTTTTATTTAATTATGCATTATTTTTTTAGAATATCTATGAAAGCGCATTCTTTCAGGCTGGAAATATGCATAAGAAAGAATACCGTTGTATATTTGGTATTTTGTTTGGCAAATGGCTCACGTCCTAGGTTAATCAGGTCTGTTATTCTGTGTTTGTAATTAAGTTGAGGAGGTTATTTCACATGAGTCATCCAATTAATGTATTTTCTGAAATCGGGAAATTGAAAACAGTGATGTTACATCGTCCAGGTAAGGAATTAGAAAATTTAATGCCAGATTATCTGGAGAGATTGTTGTTTGATGATATTCCGTTTTTAGAAAAAGCACAAGCAGAACATGATGCATTTGCAGAGTTGTTACGATCAAAAGATATCGAAGTGGTCTATTTAGAGGACTTAGCTGCTGAAGCGTTGATTAATGAAGAGGTCCGCCGACAATTTATTGACCAATTCTTAGAAGAAGCCAATATTCGCAGCGAATCAGCAAAAGAAAAAGTTAGAGAGTTAATGTTAGAAATTGACGACAACGAAGAACTTATTCAAAAAGCGATTGCAGGCATTCAAAAACAAGAATTACCTAAATATGAGCAAGAATTTTTAACAGATATGGTTGAAGCGGATTATCCATTCATTATTGATCCAATGCCTAACTTATACTTCACACGTGATAACTTTGCGACAATGGGCCACGGGATTTCTTTAAATCATATGTATTCAGTAACTCGACAACGGGAAACCATTTTTGGGCAATACATTTTTGATTATCATCCTCGTTTTGCTGGAAAAGAGGTTCCTAGAGTTTATGATCGTTCAGAATCAACCAGAATTGAAGGTGGCGATGAATTAATTCTTTCAAAAGAAGTAGTGGCCATTGGGATTTCTCAAAGAACGGATGCCGCGTCAATTGAAAAAATTGCGAGAAATATTTTTGAACAAAAATTAGGATTCAAAAATATCTTGGCTTTTGATATCGGTGAACATCGTAAATTCATGCATTTAGATACCGTTTTTACCATGATTGACTATGATAAATTTACGATTCATCCAGAAATCGAAGGTGGTTTGGTTGTTTACTCGATCACTGAAAAGGCAGATGGAGACATCCAAATTACAAAAGAAAAAGATACATTAGATAACATTTTATGCAAATACTTGCATTTAGACAATGTTCAATTAATCCGTTGCGGCGCTGGGAATTTAACCGCAGCAGCCCGTGAACAATGGAACGACGGTTCAAATACATTAGCAATTGCCCCTGGGGAAGTTGTTGTTTACGATCGGAATACAATTACGAATAAAGCGCTAGAAGAAGCAGGCGTGAAATTGAATTACATTCCAGGAAGTGAACTAGTACGTGGCCGTGGTGGCCCTCGTTGTATGAGTATGCCACTTTACCGTGAAGATCTTTAAAAAACACCCAAAAATAGGAGGAATCATCATGAATTCAGTATTTCAAGGACGTAGTTTATTAGCAGAAAAAGATTTTACAAGAGCAGAATTAGAGTATTTGGTAGACTTCAGTATTCACTTAAAAGAATTGAAGAAAAAAGGGATTCCACATCACTATTTAGAAGGAAAAAATATCGCTCTTTTATTTGAAAAAACTTCGACACGGACACGCTCTGCATTTACTACAGCAGCGATTGATTTAGGGGCACATCCTGAGTATTTAGGCGCCAACGATATTCAATTAGGTAAAAAAGAATCTGTTGAAGATACAGCGATTGTTTTAGGTAGTATGTTTGACGGGATTGAGTTCCGTGGGTTTAGTCAAGAAGTAGTGGAAGATTTAGCGAAATATTCTGGTGTTCCTGTTTGGAATGGTTTAACGGATCAATGGCATCCAACACAAATGATTGCGGACTTTATGACAGTGAAAGAAAACTTTGGTCGTTTAGAAGGAATCACTTTAGTATATGTCGGCGATGGCCGTAACAACATGGCAAACAGCTTGTTAGTGACAGGTGCTATTTTAGGCGTAAATGTTCGCATTTGTGCACCAAAAGAATTGTTCCCTTCTGATGAAGTCGTTAATTACGCAAAAGAATTTGCGAAAGAATCTGGTGCAGAATTAATGATTACAGACGACGTTGCTAAAGGCGTTAAAGGAGCCAACGTGTTATATACAGACGTTTGGGTGTCCATGGGTGAAGAAGATAAATTTGAAGAACGTGTCAATCTGTTGAAACCTTATCAAATTAATATGGCTATGTTAGAAAAAACCGAAAACATGGATGGCGATTTAATCGTATTACACTGTTTACCAGCCTTTCATGATACGAAAACACAATACGGAGAAATGGTTGCTGAAAAATTTGGCATTACTGAAATGGAAATTACGGATGAAGTCTTCCGCAGTAAATATGGTCGTCAATTTGAAGAAGCAGAAAACAGAATGCATTCCATTAAAGCAATCATGGCAGCTACTTTAGGCAACTTATTCATTCCTCGTGTGTAGGAAGCAACTGAAAAAACATTGAAAAAAGAATAGTTGTTTCGCCCTTTAAGAGTTTCTTTTGAAGGGCGGCCTATTCTTTATTATGATAGGAAAGAAGGATTTGTAATGGGGAAAAAAATGGTCGTTGCACTAGGCGGAAATGCCATCCTTTCAAATGATGCTAGCGCACACGCACAACAGCAAGCATTAGTTCAAACATCTGCCTATTTAGTTCATTTAATTAAACAAGGGCATCGGTTGATTGTTTCACATGGCAATGGTCCACAAGTCGGTAATCTATTATTGCAACAACAAGCAGCTGATTCTGAAAAAAATCCAGCAATGCCGCTAGATACGTGTGTTGCTATGACACAAGGAAGTATCGGCTACTGGTTGTCCAATGCGCTTAATCAAGAATTAAATAAAGCAGGAATCAAGAAACAAGTGGCTACTGTTTTAACACAGGTGGTGGTGGATCCAGAAGATGAGGCTTTCAAAAATCCAACAAAACCGATCGGTCCATTTTTAACAGAAGCTGAAGCCAAAGAAGCAATGCAAGCAGGTGCTATTTTTAAAGAAGATGCAGGACGTGGCTGGCGCAAAGTCGTTCCAAGTCCTAAGCCAATTGACATCCACGAGGCTGAGACTATTAATACCTTAATAAAAAATGATATAATTACCATTTCATGTGGTGGTGGCGGCATCCCTGTCGTAGGACAAGAATTAAAAGGTGTCGAAGCAGTAATCGATAAAGATTTTGCTTCTGAAAAACTAGCAGAATTAGTGGATGCGGATGCACTAGTTATTTTAACTGGCGTGGATTATGTGTGCATTAATTATGGCAAACCAGATGAAAAACAATTAACCAATGTCACTGTAGCAGAGTTGGAAGAATACAAACAAGCGGGTCATTTTGCACCAGGTAGTATGTTACCGAAAATTGAAGCCGCCATTCAGTTTGTAGAAAGCCAACCCAATAAACAAGCAATTATCACTTCTTTGGAAAACTTAGGAAGTATGAGCGGCGATGAAATCGTAGGAACGGTTGTGACAAAATAAAGTATAGTATTTAGGAGAATTAAGATGATGATAGAGAAAATAATCACTAAAAATAATCAAGATTTTCAATACTTTTCTGAATCAGAACTAACAGAATTGCGTAACGAGAGTTTCGTTCGCTCCTATAAAAAAGGCCAAGTCCTTTTTTATCCAGGTGATCCGAGAAATCATTTAATTTTATTGGTTTCAGGTGTCATTAAAATTGAAAAAAATGATCGCAGTGGTAATTTTTCCTATCTGCATTTTATGAAAAAGCAGGCTCTTTTTCCGAGAATCGGACTGTTTCAAGATGAGGTTCATTACGACTCCGCGATTGCCTATACGGATATTGAGGTTGTATTTGTGCCAGTTAAACTGTTTGAGCGTTTTCTCCAAAATAATCCCCAGCAATTGATTCATTGGATTCAAGAACAATCGGTCCTTTTAAAAGAAAGCATGATAAAAATCCAAAAAGGAACAACCAATGATGCATGTGAACGGATTGTGACATCACTGGCGATGTTATTAAATGATTTAGGAGAACGAATTGACAACAGAGAACGCGTTGCAATTGCTTGTCCAATTACCATTAATGACATTGCACGGATGAGTGGAACTACGCGGGAAACAGCAAGCAGTGTTATGAAAAAATTAGTCCAAATGAACCGTATTAGCTACAGTCATAAATTCTTAACTTTTCTAGATACACCATTCTTTATTGATCGATTGAGTAATTAATCATAGAGAAGGGAGATACAGGAAAGTAGGTTCCTGTATAAAAGGATATGGCAGAAAAAAAGAAGAAAAACAAAAAACAGCTTTCGTCTTTTAGTATTTTATTTATTATTTTAATTGTTTTAGGTATCGTAACGGTCTTGCTAAATGGCCAGCCATTTACCCCAAGAGAAATTGATGGCAAAATGGTTGACCACGTGGTAGGGGCCAAATTATCGGATATTATCATGGCTCCATTCAATGGGTTTAAAGATGCCATTGAAATTAATATTTTTATTTTAGTACTCGGTGGCTTTTTAAATATTGTGACGCAAACTGGGGCTCTTGAAGCAGGGATTCAATCAGTCGTTAAAAAGTTAAAAGGGAACGAATTGAAAATCATTCCGATTTTAATGATTTTATTTTCTATTGGTGGGTCGACTTATGGAATGGCAGAAGAAACAATTCCTTTTTATGGTTTATTGAGTGCCACCATGGTCGCCGCTGGTTTTGATACGTTTGTCGCAGTGGGGACTGTGCTATTGGGTGCAGGATCAGGTGTTATCGGTTCAACGGTTAACCCTTTCTCCACAGGGGTAGCGATGGATGCGTTACGAGGTATTGGCATTCAGCCGAATACAGGAATTATTTTAATTGTCGGTGCTATTTTGTGGGCGGCCTCTACCAGCTATTCTATTTTCATTGTGATGCGTTATGCGAAAAAAGTGAAGGCTGACAAAGGTTCAACAATTTTATCTTTACAAGAACAAGAGGATATGGAAAAAACGTATGGACAAGCAGCGTCGAAAGAAATGCCATTTACGAATCGTCATAAAAAAATCTTAATGGTATTCGCTTTCTGTTTTGTCGTTATGATTGTTTCCTTAATTCCATGGAACGACTTTGGAGTGACGATTTTCAAAGGCTGGACGTCTGTTTTAACAGGCAACAGTTTCGGTGACTGGTACTTTGGCGACTTAGCGATGTGGTTCTTCCTTTTAGGGATCATTGCTGCCTTGATTGGTCGCTTTACTGAAAAAGAAACCATTGAAGCATTTATCGACGGTGCCAAAGATATGTTATCCGTTGTTTTAATCATTGTAGTTGCTCGCGGGGCATCTGTTTTGATGTCTAAAACGTATTTAGATTCATTTATCCTTGATAAAGCGGCAGGCTTATTACAAGGACTCTCCCCAGTTTTATTTGTCATCGGTGCCTTTGTTTTATACTTAGGTTTATCTTTCCTAATTCCTTCAACTTCTGGTTTAGCGTACGTTTCTATTCCTGTAATGGGTGCGTTAGCTAAAAACATTGGTTTAAGTCCAGAAGTGATGGTTATGATTTTTGCTTCAGGTTGTGGCTTGATTAATTTGATCACGCCAACATCTGGTGTTGTAATGGGTGGTTTGGAAATTTCCAAAGTTCAATATGCCACTTGGACAAAATTCATGGCCAAACCAATGATTGTCTTAGGCTTAATTAACCTAATTATCTTAATTGGCGCGATGTTACTCTTTAGCTAATCAAAAATTTTTTATGTTAGGGCTTCGGCTTTCGGAAAAAAGAAGAAGCAATGAAACAACAGCGACTACCTAAAAGTAGTCGCTGTTGTTTCATTTTGATAATTGTTGAATTAACAATTTTGCGACAGCGCGGACAGAAAAAGGGTTTTGCCCAGTGATTATACGGCCATCTTGATACGCAAATTCTTTATAGGGGCGTTTTTTCGCAAAAGTAGCACCATGTTCTTTGGCAATTGTTTCGTTTAAGAAAGGAACAACTGCTTTTTTCATGGCTAAAATTTCTTCTGCAGTAGTGAAGCCAGTAATGGTTTTATCTGCAATCAAATAATTTCCTGACGCATCTTTGACATTTAAAAGACCAGCAATTCCGTGACAAACAGAAGTTAGGTATTTGCCCTGTTCGTAAAGGCTACGAGTGATTGCTTGCAACTGAGGGTTATCAGGAAAGTCCCACATAACGCCATGGCCTCCTGTAAAGTAAATTGCTGCGTATTCATCTGGCTCAATTTCTTCAAGAGAGAGGGAATGCGCTAGCGCTCGTTCTTGAAAATCGGCACTTTCATAAACCGCCATAATGGATGAATCTACATATTTCATACTCCGGGGATCCAAAGGGACATAGCCTCCTTGGGGACTAACATAGTCAACTGAAAATTCTGCTTTGGTTACTTCTTCCACGAACTCCGTGGCTTCACCTAGCCAGAGGCCAGTCGGTTCTTCGGTGCCGTGATAACGGGAAACGTTTGTGAGGACCACGAGAATTTTTTTCATGCTTGCTTCCTCCCTGGCATAATCGACGTAATGTGGGTCAATAGTTGTTGGAGTTGCTCAATTTTGGTGGTATCGTGAGAAAGAGAGTAATAATTTTTAGTTCCTTCACTGCGACAATCAATTAATTTGGCTTGTTTCAAAATTTTTAAGTGGTGAGAAACAGCGGGACGTGAGAGTTGTGTCGCCTCTGTTAACTCAGTGACACGACGGCCAACACAGGCCTGGTCTTCTAACAGTGCAATAATAATTGCTTGGCGTTTTTCATCACCCAATGCGATTAAAAAATCACTAAGCGCAGTAAATTCTGTTTGAATTCCTTCTAATTCTTTCATATTCTTTCGCCTCTTTGGTTCGTATTTTTAAACGATTAAACCATTTTTCGTGTTTTTTGTCAATAAAATACGCTGAGGGCTGAAACTTGACGTGGATCCCATTTTTCGTTAAGATACTAATTGATTAAAGGTTTAAACTTTTAAACCAATAAAAGGGATAGAAAGAGAGGAAAGATTCAATGATGAAAGCCGCTTTAATTCATAAATACGGACAAAAAGAATTATCAATCGAGGAGGTGCCCTTACCCACCATTCATGACAATGATGTTTTGGTCAAAATTATCGCTGCCAGTATCAACCCGATTGATTTAAAAACAAAAGATGGCAAAGTAAAGATGCTTTTAAATTATCAAATGCCACTGATTTTAGGCAGTGATTTTGCTGGGATTGTTGTTTCTGTTGGAAAAAATGTTCAAAATTTTAGGATGGGCGATGCAGTTTACGGACGAGTACCCAAAAATCGCGTGGGAACTTTTGCTGAATATATTGCAGTGGATCAAGCGGCTGTAGCTATGAAGCCGAAAAATTTAACGTTTGAAGAAGCTGCGGCCATTCCGTTAGTCGGTTTGACAAGTTATCAAGCGCTACATGATATTATGAATGTACAGCCAGGCCAGAAAGTCCTGATTCAAGCAGGTTCAGGAGGGATTGGAACCATTGCGATTCAATTAGCAAAACTAGCGGGCGCTTACGTTGCCACCACAACGAGTAGTAAAAATAAAGAATGGGTTCAAGCGTTGGGAGCAGATGAAGTGATTGACTATCGGACACAAAATTTTGAAGAAGTTTTATCCGACTACGATTATGTATTTGATACAATGGGGGGCACAATCTTAGAAAAAGCTTTTTCAGTGGTTAAACCTCAGGGAAAAGTCGTTACATTGTCAGGCATTCCCAACGAACGTTTTGCTAAAGAGTATGGCTTGCCGCTTTGGAAACAATGGGCCTTTAAAATAGCTACTCGCAAGATTCATCGATTGGAGCAAGCCACAGATGTTAGTTATCATTTTTTGTTTATGCATCCCGATGGCGAGCAATTAGCTTTACTCACTGAGTTCATTGAACAGGGAAAATTACAGCCGATTATTGACCGAGTCATTCCTTTTAGCCAAATTCAAGAAGCGGTGGATTATTCACTGACAGGACGAGCACAAGGGAAAATTGTTGTGAAAATTGCCGATGTTGATCACGACTAAGTAAAGGAGACTTGCAAGAAAAATAGGCCTGTTTTTCTTGCAAGTCTCAAAATTTACCATTTAAACGCCGCCTAACGAAAGTGATTTTAGGCGGGAAAAGATTTTTATAGAAAATCCTCATTTTTCCAGTTTCTATTTTGCAAATTCGTTATTTTTTGTTATTCTATTGATGACTGTGTATGCGCTTTCTTTTTAGGCGGATACACAAAAATGAATGGAGTGCAGAAAGGAATGGTGTTCAAAGTGGGGAACGATTTATCGACAGGAAGAGGAGAAAACAGAGAAACAATTGTCAGTTGGCTGGGTCTTTTGTTATTGGTTGGCTTGACGTTTATCTTATTTAGTCTGTTACATCAACCAATGGTCAGCCAAGCCAATGAGCCGACCCAAGAAAAACATTTTATGGTTTATTATCGGGCCTGGCGTGACAAAACGATGCAAGGGGTTAATACAACATTGCCAGATGAAAATTGGCTAACGATGCACGATATTCCTTATGGTATTGACATTGTGAATGTCTTTAGTTATGTGCCAAAAGGACAAGAAGCACTTGCACAGCCATTTTATGATACGTTAAAAAATGAGTATGCGCCAGCATTACATGCACGAGGTGTTCGTTTAGTTCGAGGGATTGATTATAGCGAGCTATTAAAAGTTCCTTATGCAGGAACAACGCCTACAGAAGCAGAATTTGATGCTTATGCGAAAGAGTTGCTAACCAAATTTGTTGATGATTTAGGAATTGATGGGTTAGATATTGACATGGAAACTCGTCCAAGTGAAAAAGATATTGTTTTATCTAATGGTGTCATTCGTGCATTATCAAAATACATTGGACCGAAGTCGGGAACGGATCGTCCATTTTTGTATGATACCAATGCAGAATATTTACCACCTTTACAAGATGTCAGTGACTGTTTCGATTTTCTCGCGTATCAACAGTATGGCAGCGATGACCAACGCACGCAACGAGCATTAAATAATTTAAGTCCGGTTCTCAATGGGGAACGATTTGTTCCAGGATTAACTTTCCCAGAAGAGCAAGATCGCAACCGCTGGTATGACACAAAAGAGCCGTATATGGAAAGTAACATGTATAAAGTAGCTCGTTATTCTTATGAAAATAATTTAGGGGGCATGTTCCTCTATGCCTTAGATCGCGATGGTCGCACCTATAATGAAGACGATTTAAATCAGATAAAACCTTCTAATTTACTTTGGACAAAAACGGCCATTGCAGAGAGTAAAGGCGTTTCTCTTGCAGAGATGAAAGCGGCTGCGCAACACTATTTAAAACGAATTAGCTACGCCAACACAGACCTTGAAGCACAAAATAGAGCCGCAGAAGCAGTGACACAAGCAACAACGCTTTATGATGTGAATAAAGCTATTTTAGGTGGCGATTATGGCCAAGGGATTTCAAATACCTATGATGCTGAATTAGAAAAAGGCCTGTTAGCCATTGACTTAACCACTTTATATCGTACGTTGGATCAAGCAGTTACAGCCATTGAAAAGGCAGAAAACTATACACCAGAAACGATTCAAGCACTACAAACAACAAAAGAGACAGTCGCAACAGAACTTGCGGGAAAAACGTATACAGCCGCGCAAGTGACTACTTGGCAAACGGAGGTCCAAACAGCTTTGGATAATTTAAAAGAGAAACAAACACAACCTTTAAAAAGTGTCTTCTCCATTGATGCGGGAAGAAAATATTTTTCCGTGGAACAACTGGAAGAATTAGTGGCCAAAGCCAGTCAAAATGGGTACACAGATGTCCAATTAATTTTAGGAAATGATGGCTTACGGTTTATCTTGGATGATATGTCGGTCAATGTGAATGGTAAAAAATACAACCACAACCGGGTTTCAAAAGCAATCCAACGAGGCAACAACGCGTATTACAATGATCCTAATGGCAACGCGTTAACACAAAAAGAAATGGATCGGTTGTTGGCTTTTGCGAAAGCGCGCAACATCAACATCATTCCCGTGATTAACAGTCCAGGACATATGGATGCGTTGTTAGTGGCTATGGAAAAACTAGCGATTAAAAATCCCACTTTTGATGGCTCAAAACGCACAGTAGATTTAGGAAACCAAAAGGCAGTGAATTTCACAAAGGCGATTATCAGTAAGTACGTGGCTTATTTTTCCGCGCATAGTGAAATTTTCAATTTTGGTGGCGATGAGTATGCAAATGATGTCGACACAGGCGGTTGGGCGAAACTGCAATCTTCTGGGCGCTACAAGGATTTTGTCGCTTATGCGAATGATTTAGCTAAAATAATTAAAGATGCGGGCATGCAGCCAATGAGCTTCAATGATGGCATTTATTACAACAGCGACGATTCTTTCGGTACATTTGACCCAGAGATTATTATTTCTTATTGGACAGCCGGTTGGAGCGGATATGACGTAGCCAAACCTGAGTACTTTGTTCAAAAAGGACACAAAATTTTTAATACCAATGATGCGTGGTATTGGGTCGCTGGCAATGTTGATTCTGGCATTTATCAATATGACGATGCTTTAGCAAATATGTCGAAAAAAGCATTTACAGATGTGCCAGCAGGTAGCCCAAATCTTCCAATTATTGGAAGTATTCAATGTGTTTGGTATGATGACCCTCGTCGTGACTATGATTTTGAACGAATTTATACGCTAATGGATACGTTCTCGGAAAATTATCGTGAGTATATGGTGGTTAAATAAAACTAGTTAAAGCTAACGAGTTATCTATAAAGACTGGCACGAATCAAGCTTGATTCGTGCCAGTCTTCTTTAACGGAAGAAGATTTGTTTGAGTGCCAACAATCAATTTAGGAATGCCTTATTGAAATGTTCCTGTTCTTATTGTAGACTGAAAGAAGTGGTGGTGGAAAGCTATCACCATTAATAGAAAAGCAGGAAAATAAAAAGGATCTTGTTGGAAGTTTAACGCTTGAAAATGTAAGCGGAATCATTTTTGTTGGAATGCTAAAAAAGGGAGTAGAGTTATGAGTAATGAAAATATCGTCTTAGCAAGAAATACAGAGCGTGCACCAAAGCATCCTCTCGCAGCCCAAACAGTCGCATTTTCCCACTATAATCATTTGTCAGCACAGTTACCTATTGAGCCAACCTCTGGACAATTGGTAGAAGGTGGCATTCGGTCCCAAGCGACACAATGCTTGAAAAATATCCAAGCGGTTGTTGAAAGTATCAACCATGTGATGAGTGACATTGTCAGAATGACCATTTTTGTCAAAGATATGCGGGATGTTGCCGCAGTTGAGGAGGTCTATGCGGCCTTTTTTACCCATTATTATCCAGCTAAAACAGTGGTCGCCGTCGCAGATTTGCCGTTAGGCGCTTCTGTTCAAATGGAGGCACTTGTTTCAAATGGGGAAGGAACTATCCCTAATGCACCTCAAGCTGGGGATTTAATTAAATTAACAAATCAGACTGTTCAGGCACCAATTGATGCTCTAGCCAGTCAAACGGTCGCGTTTTCTCACTATAACAATCTGTCTGCACAATTGCCTATAGATCCTCAAACGGGCAGAGTTGTGGCTGGCTGTGTTAAAACGCAAACAAAACAATGTTTGAAAAACATAAAAGCCATTTTAACCAGTATTGATGTGCCTTTTGATGATATTGTGAAGATCAACATTTATTTAAAAGATTTATCTAAGCTGGAAGCTGTCAATCAAGTATATGCCGCTTTTTTCCCAGATTCAGGAATTGCGCGCACGGTCAATTATATGCCAGCACGAACAGTGGTTGCTGTTGCTGATTTACCAATGGGCGCGGCGGTGCAAGTAGAAGCGGTGGTTTCTCATGGGGATGGTACGCCACCACAAGCGATTGAAGATCGACATGGATTAATTATTGAAGCAAATAATACAGATCACGCACCGAAGTGTCCATTTTCGACACAAACTGTTGCTTTTTCTCATTACAACCATCTATCAGCTCAGCTACCATTGGACCCTAAAACAAATGCGTTAGTTGCTGGCGGAATCAAGGAACAAACGACGCAATGTTTAGAAAACATTAAAGCGATTATTGAAAGTGTGGATCACAGCTTAGCTGATCTGGTGAAAGTGAATATTTTTGTGAAAGAGATTGAAGAGCTGGCGGCAGTAGATGACGTCTACCAAACGTACTTCCCTGAAGGCACGCCTGCCAGAAGAGTGATTGGTGTGACGGATTTACCAAAAGGTGCCCAGATTCAAATCGAAGCGATTGCTGGGAACGCAGAAGGTACGCCACCAATTGGTTAAACAGTAGAAGAAACAAACGTCAGCTGGCTTCTGAAGCCAGCTGACGTTTTTAGTATTTAGATAAATCAGTAAAGTAAGCTAGTTGCCATTTTTGTGTTTTTTTCGCGGTTTGATTAAGGTTTTGGCACCAAGAAGGATAAAAACGGGCTGCCATTTTGCCTTTTTGTTGGTGCGTTTTGAGAATTTTTTGTTGGATTAAACATTCTTTCGGCAGAAGAAAGAGACCTTGCTTTTCTTGATCAGAAATGACAATTGCTAACATTTCAGGGGCTTCCGTTGCATCAAAGGCTTCGTTCTGATTTTGTTGATTTTTTTCCCAGAAGGCTACAAAATAGCCTTCTTTTTTCGGCGTTTTTTTGGCTAAGCGACTGCGGATAAGTTGTTGCGATTCATTAACTTGGCATAAAAAGCCTTCATATTCGGCATTTTGTTGTTCTTCGGAAAGCAGCGTGATCGCGCCCACTGCTTTTTCAAGTATTGGTAATGAATTCATCATCTTCCTCCAAATTAAATAGAATAGTTGCGAGAAACAAAGGGGACTTCTTCACCATTTTCGAGCTGATTTAGATACAAAGCTAACATGAAAAAGTAACCTGAGAGTAAGTTGACTACATCATACAGCTGCGGATCAATTTTTTTACCACCATAGTCCATGCGATAAAGTAAACGAACAATATCTTTGGCTTTGGCTCTTAAAATGTGTGTATAAGAGGAACAGATTGTGCCCATCGGTAAAACAAAAGGACGATTTTCTTCGTATGTCAGTTCATTCATAGCATTGACACGTTCCAAAAGCCAGGCTATTTCTTCCTCTGTGACTGTTAATTTTGTTCGAGTCGTTGGATTGACATGGTAGATTAACTCGCAAATTTTAGCTAGTTCTTCTGTTAGTGCAGGCTGTTCAGGGACGTCTAATTGTTGCACATATCCTCGTAGAAGACCTGTCATCGAGGCTAATTCATCAGTCATTAATTCAAAATCACATCGTAAATCTTCTGGTTTAGAAGATAGATACGGGTACGCTTCATACGGACTGCGGTACATTTTTTCCATTCAATTTCCCTACTTTCTAAAAATAAAAAGCGCTCAAAAAGAATGCACGAAAGTCAATCTTTTTGAGCGCCGTTGCTCGACTGTTTACAGTACACCATTGTACTTGCTAAGGTAATCATAGCCAAGAGTGAAGGGAGAGTCAAGGGGGAATCAAAGTTGGAGAAAGAAAATGAAGCTAAGAATTACCAGAAGTAAACCAATCAATAAACTGACAAAACCAGAGATTTGACCCAATCGTTGTTGGGTAGAAGAAGGTTGATCGGTAACAGTGAGCAAACTTGAGAAAAAGTTCATTTTTTTCACGAGTATTAAATACGCAACAATAAGCAAAAGAATACCCGAAAAAAGGTACGAAAGGGGCTCAGAAATAAATTTTTGGGCACGAAGTAAAAAAATTCCTATGAAGAGGACAACAAAACCATACTTAAGAAAAGTTGCTTTTGACATGTTGAGATCGCTTCCTTTTAATTGATTAATTTTATTAATAGCCACTATTCTTATGATTAAATTATAGGACTTTGAGGGCGGTGGAGCAAAGGAAAAACGGAGAATGGTGGGAGGAAAGTGTGATAACACAAAAGAAAACCCGCTAGAAACACCTATAAAATAGGTTTTCTAGCGGGTTGATTGTTATTCCCACTCCACAGTTGCAGGTGGTTTTGAAGTAATATCGTACACGATACGGTTTACATGTGCAACTTCGTTCACGATGCGCACAGAGATTTTTTGTAAAACATCCCAAGGGATACGAGCAAAGTCAGCGGTCATGCCGTCGATAGAAGTCACAGCACGGATACCGACTGTGTAATCGTAGGTACGGCCGTCACCCATAACGCCTACTGAGCGGATGCCAGGTAAGACAGTAAAGTACTGCCAAATGTCACGATCTAAGCCAGCTGCTGCGATTTCTTCACGTAGGATAGCATCTGAATCACGAACAATTTGTAATTTATCTTCTGTAATTTCACCAAGCACACGAATACCTAATCCTGGTCCTGGGAATGGTTGGCGCCAAACGATTGCATCAGGCATGCCAAGTTCAGTTCCTAAGGCACGAACTTCGTCTTTGAATAATGTATTTAAAGGTTCAATTAATTCAAATTGCATGTCTTCAGGAAGACCACCAACGTTGTGATGTGATTTAATTGTTTGCGCAGTTTCTGTACCAGATTCGATGACGTCTGTGTAAAGAGTTCCTTGTGCTAGGAATGAAACGCCTTCTTCCCCAGCAAGTTTAGTTGCTTCGTCATCAAAAACATACACAAATTCGTTACCGATGATTTTACGTTTTTGTTCAGGGTCAGAAACGCCTGCTAATTTGCTTAAGAAGCGTTCTTTTGCATCTACTTTAATAATGTTTAAGCCAAATTTACCGCCTAAACTTTCCATTACTTGTTCCGCTTCACCTTTACGTAATAATCCATGGTCAACGAAGATACAAGTTAATTGGTCGCCAATAGCTTTTTGTAAAAGCACGCCGACAACACTTGAGTCAACGCCACCTGATAAACCAAGTAAGACTTTTTTATCACCTACTTGTTCACGAATTTTAGCGACTTCCATATCGATGAAGTTTTCCATGCTCCAGTCACCAGTACAGCCACACACATCAAAAGCAAAGTGACGTAATAAGTCGTTACCATATTCTGAATGACGAACTTCTGGGTGAAATTGTACGCCGTAGAATTTGCGGTTGGCATCTTCGATAGAAGCGATTGGACAGTCGTTGCTTGTCCCAACTTTTTCGAATCCAGGAGCGATTTCTGTTACTAAATCACCGTGGCTCATCCAAACGGTTTGTTTCGCAGGTGTTCCTTGGAATAATGTCGCATCACCAAGGATTTCTAATTCTGCTTTTCCGTATTCACGGTTTGCGGCAGGTTCTACTTTTCCGCCTAAGTTATGAGTCATTAATTGCATACCGTAGCAGATGCCAAGAATGGGAATTCCTAACTCATAAATTTCTGGATCAATGCTAAAAGCATCTTTGTCATACACGCTGTTTGGTCCACCTGAGAAGATGATTCCTTTAGGCGCGATTTTGCGAATTTCTTCTGCCGTAGTTCGGTGGCTTAATAACTCAGAGAATACGCCAAATTCACGAATACGACGAGTAATCAATTGGTTAAACTGACTACCAAAGTCTAAAACAATAATTTTTTCGACAGATGTCAAATCGGCAACGTTAGTCACGTCTATTACCCCTTATCCATTTAAATTTATCTAAAGAAAAGGCGGTTAAAAAGTGGTCAGCACCAAGAATTAAGAGAGGATTTTCAAAAATTGTTTTACGATTTTTAGAAAATTTTGGCTTAATTCCGCAGGGGCTACTTTTAAACAGCCGAAAATCAGGCGGTTAAAAAGTGGTTCACTTTTGTTCCGTACTCTTCTTTGTCTAGCTATACTTATTAAAACATTTTACTCCTTGAAAGTCATGCATTCTGCTGAAAATTTTCAAGGATATTTCTACAAAAGATACAGGATATTTCTTAGCTCGTCAACCCTTAATATTTACGTAGATAGATTTGGTCAATCAAATGATTTTCCGTTTTATGCAAAATAATGTCCGCACGTCCGCGCGTTGGCAAGATATATTCCTCCAAGTTCGGCAAGTTCACGGTTTTCCAAACATTCCGTGCCATGGCGAAAGCATCTTCTCGTTTGCCAATTGCATATTGGTAATAATAATTATTAGGATCTAAGAAAGCCGTATCTAATAAGGCCCCAAAACGTTCTAGGTACCATTTTTCAATTAAGGCTGGATCGGCATCCACAAAAATAGAAAAATCAAAAAAATCACTCACATAAATTTGTTGATTGGCGGGCAACTGTAATGTGTTAATGCCTTCAACAATCAAAATATCTGGTTGTTGAATCAACTCATATTCGCCTTCGATAACATCGTAGACACTGTGAGAATAGACGGGTGCTTTAATTTCGTCTTTGCCGCTTTTGACTTCGTTTAAGAAATTAATTAGCTTTTCCATGTCATAACTTTCAGGAAACCCTTTTCGGTCCATCATTCCCTGTTCTTCTAACACTTTATTGGGATACAAAAATCCATCCGTTGTAATGAGTTGAACGTTTCTTCGTTTAAACGTTCGGGCCAGAATTCTTTGCAAAAGACGAGCGGTGGTGCTTTTACCAACGGCGACACTGCCGGCAATTCCAATGATGAATGGTGGTACAGAGACATATTCATGTAGGAATAATCCTTTGCTAAGTGTTAGCGATTCAAATTCTTTCATGTACAAATGAATAAGATGCGTTAAGGGTACATAAATTTCTTGTACATCTTTTAGTGAAATTTGGTCGTTCACACTTTTAATGTTATCCAATTCTGCTTCGGTTAACGGTGCTTTGCCGTCATGATAAAACCCATGCCATTCTTCTCTGGAAATTGGGTAGTAATTCATTTTATCGTCCATTGTTCCTCCACCAAACCCTGTTCAATCTTTGTACATTTTACCATAATTTCACAAGGGAAACACAGGATTTTACAAAAGAATTCCCTTCTTCGCCAATTTATGATGAAAATGGTATCATGAAAAGAGAAAACTGTTAGAAAAGAGGGGAAAAGCCATGAGAAAAATTGTATTATTTGGTGATAGCATTACTGCTGGTTATTTAGACGAAGCCGTCTCACCTGTTCTTGTTGACTTAGTGAAACGGGATATTGCTGCGATGGGTCTAGAAGAAGTGGCTGTTATTAATGCTGGAATGCCTGGCGATACAACAGAGGATGGTTTAAAACGATTAAATAAAGAAGTACTAATTGAGAAACCTGATGAAGTGGTGATTTTCTTTGGCGCCAATGATGCGTCACTGGATCGAAATATAACAGTAGCCACGTTTAGAGAAAACCTTGAAACAATGATTCACGAAATTGGTTCAGAAAAGGTGATTTTAATTACACCACCATATGCGGATAGTGGCAGACGTCCAGAACGTCCACAAACGCGTATCAAGGAATTGGTCAAGGTTGCACAAGAAGTCGGAGCGGCACATAACTTGCCAGTTATTGATTTGTATAAAGCGATGACTGTTTATCCTGGAACGGATGAATTTTTACAAGCAGATGGTTTGCATTTTTCACAAGTAGGCTATGAATTATTAGGTGCCTTGATTGTTCGAGAAATAAAGGGTAGACTAAAACCAAAACAAGCATAGATAGGAAGAACAAAATGGCGAATCATTATTATACAGAAAATCCAGAATTAGCACATGATTTAGAAAGCTGGTCTTTTCCATTACGTGGTCGGACCTTTCAGTTTACGACCGATAGCGGGGTCTTCTCAAGAGGGACAGTGGATTATGGTTCTCGTGTGTTGATTGATGCCTTTGAATGGGAAAATTTACCAGCAGGCCGTTTGTTAGATGTTGGTTGTGGCTATGGACCAATTGGGTTGTCCTTAGCAGCGGCGACTGGTCGACTGGTGGAAATGGTGGATGTCAACCAACGGGCAGTTGGGCTAGCTCAAATGAACGCCCAACGCAACCAAATTACTACTGTGGATATCCATTCTTCCAATGTGTATGAAACCTTAAACGAAACGACCTACGCGGCGATTGTTAGCAATCCGCCCATTCGTGCAGGCAAAAAAGTTGTCCATGGCATTTTAACAGGGGCTTTTCCGTTGTTGAAAGTTGGTGGCACACTAACGGTGGTTATTCAAAAGAAACAAGGTGCACCTAGTGCAGAAAAGAAAATGGCTGAAGTATTTGGCAATGTTGAAATTGTGACAAAAGACAAAGGCTATTATATTTTACGAAGTGTTAAAGAAGCAGAGTAAAAAAGAACCGCCACTTTAGTGGCGGTTCTTTTTTAGAATAGATACGCTTGATCAATTTTTTGGTTCAACAGTTTTTTTTCGTCTGGCGATAAAAAAGCACCTGCAAGCGCATTTTTAGTGAGTTGCTTCATTTCGTCATAACTTAATTGATACCAAGTGGCCAATTTCATGAATTCTTTCGTTAACGTAGTATCTGAAACAGTGCGATTATCGGTATTGATGCAGACGGCTAAGCCAGCCTCTATAAATTGTTGAAAAGGGTATTCAGCCAATGTTTTGACGGTGCCTGTTTGGAAGTTGCTAGTTGGACACATTTCTAAAAGAACCTTTTTTTCTTTTAAGAGCGCCAAGTATTCGGGTGTATCTTTCAAAGCAATACCGTGGCCAATCCGAGTAGCACCTAAAGTGACAGCATCAGCGACATTTTTGCCACAGCCGCATTCCCCAGCGTGGAGTGTTAATGGAATTGACAATTGGTTGGCTAAAGCTAATACGTCTTCAAATGTGTATGGAGGGAAATCGACTTCATTGCCAGCTAAATCAAAGCCGACAACGCCTGTCTCTCTGAAATCATGCGCTAAGTGAACGATTTTTTCTATGGCTTGTTGTTGATCATGCCGCATGCCGCATAACAGTGCATTGCTTTTTACACCAAAATCTTCTTCGCCTTGTTTTAAGCCAGTTAAAACAGCAGTCACGATTTCAGGTAACCGTAAGCCTTTTTCTGTATGTTGGGAAGGCGCAAAACGCACCTCTATGTAAGCCACGCCATCTTCGGCAGCTTGGCTAATCACGTCATACGCCGCTGCTTGCAAAGCTTCAGCTGTTTGTAGACAGGTTAGCACGAAGTCAAACCGAGTTAAATAATCATTCAAATCGGTGCATTTTTCAGGGGCAACCACTAACTCTTTCAAGGCTTGTTCGTCTTGGGGTAATGGAATGTTTTGTTTTTCAGCAATGGTGCGTAAAGTGGTTGGTCGAATCGACCCATCTAAGTGACAGTGCAGCTCGATTTTTGGTAATTGACGGACACGGGATTCTTCCATGAAAAAAATAGCCTCCATTTTCTTTTGTTTTTTAATCTTTTTAGTCTATTTCTTTTGTCTTTTTTTTGTTAAAATGTAAAAGATTCGATAAGTATTTTGAAGACTGTAACACGTCTACAAATGTCTGTCAATGCAAAAGGAGACGTTGGGAGGGGCGCGATGAAACTAACGATTAAAGAAATTGCTGATATGGCTGGTGTTTCTGTCACAACCGTCTCACAAATTCTGAATAATAAAGGGAGTCGTTTCAGTGAAAAAACCCGTAACAAGGTGTTGGCGGTAGTCGCTGAAAATCATTACAAGCCAGATTACTTTGCTTCGAATGTAATCAACCGTCATTCCAAAACCATTGGTATGATTGTGCCAGATGTGACGGATTTCTTTTTCTCAAAAGTGATTGAAGGTGTGGAAACATATTTAAATTCGTTAGGCTACATGATTTTGTTATGCAATTCAAAGCATGATTCCGAACAAGCGATGCAATATGTTAGCGAGCTGATTCATCGGTCGGTGGATGGCATTATTTTTGCCACGCCGAATGTTTTGCCAGAAAATCATATTTTAAAAGACCGACGAGAACATCCGATTCCTGTCATTCTTGTCGATCGTGGGATTAATCCACGAGATAGCGGACGACTAATCGTTAAAGAGTACGAAGGTGCTTATCAAGCGGTCCATCATTTGATTCAACAAGGGCATCAGCATATTGGCATGTTGCGTGAAAGTGTCGGCTATTATCGTTTAACGGAACGAGTGACGGCGTATCAGCATGCGTTACAGGACAACAATTTACCTTTTCGTCCGCATTATGTTTGTGCTGGGGAATTGAACTTGCATGGCGGCTATGCTGCGGCAAAAGAAGTTTTGAAAAATGAAGAAATCACAGCAATTTTTTGTGGCAATGATGAAATGGCGATGGGAGCTTATCAAGCCATTGAAGAAGCGGGCAAGAAAATTCCTGACGATATTTCGGTGGTTGGTTTTGATGGCTTGGAAATTTCCGAATATTTGGTGCCGAGTTTAACAACCGTCTATCAGCCGAGTTTTGATATTGGCTATTATGCAGCAAAATTTTTGGTGGAAGCTATTGCAGATCCAACAGGGAAAGTTCCAAATAAAGTTTTTGATGCAACGTTTATTGCTAGAAAAAGCACAAAACCGATTTAAAAAACAGCTTAGAAATAGAATGTTCGTGTTGTTTGCGTTTTCACAAGAAAAAAATAATAGTAAACTGGTTTACTAAATGGTTTAAAGCTGAACGATTTTGTTGTATAATACATTATCGGGAAATCGGAGGGAACGAATTCATGAGAATGGTAGACATTATTGAAAAGAAACGTGACGGGCATCAACTAACAAGCGAAGAAATTCAATTTATTATCAACGGATACACAGATGGTTCAATTCCAGATTATCAGGTAAGTGCCTTTTTAATGGCTGTTTTTTACCAAGATATGACAGACGAAGAAATTACACAAATGACGTTAGCAATGGTCCATTCAGGCGAAATTGTGGATCTTTCTTCTATAGAAGGAATCAAAGTCGACAAGCATTCTACAGGTGGCGTAGGCGACACTACGACGCTTATTTTAGCGCCATTAGTTGCTAGTGTCGGGGTCAATGTAGCAAAAATGTCTGGTCGTGGCTTAGGCTACACGGGCGGTACGTTGGATAAATTAGAAGCGATTCCTGGTTTTAAAGTTGAATTGACAGAAGAACGTTTTATTCAATTGGTGAACGATACAAAAGTGGCAGTGATTGGTCAGTCAGGTGATCTAGCACCAGCAGACAAAAAACTTTATGCGTTACGTGATGTGACCGCCACTGTTGACTCAATTCCATTAATTGCAAGTTCCATTATGAGTAAAAAAATTGCCGCAGGGGCAGATGCGATTGTCTTAGACGTGACTACTGGTGAAGGGGCCTTTATGAAAGACCTAGCAAGTGCTCGTCGATTAGCGGAAACAATGGTTCGCATTGGGAAACTGGCAAATCGCCAAACGATGGCAGTAATTTCAGACATGTCACAACCTTTAGGGGAGGCCATCGGAAATAGTTTAGAAATCGTTGAAGCAATCGAGACCTTGCAAGGAAATGGGCCAGAAGATTTAGTGGAGATGTGCTATGTCTTAGGAAGTCAGATGGTCGTTTTAGCTAAAAAAGCCGAGACGTTAGACGAAGCACGGGCTTTATTAGAAGAAGCTTTAACAAGCGGTCGAGCGCTCGCAAAATTTAAAGAAATGATTGAAAATCAAGGCGGCGACAGTTCCGTTGTTGACCAGCCAGAAAAATTATTAACCGCAACTTATCAATTTGATTTACCTGCCAAAGAAACAGGCGTGGTACAAAAAATCGTTGCCAATGAAATTGGCGTTGCCGCAATGTTGCTGGGCGCTGGCCGTGCTACGAAAGAAGATACGATTGATTTTGCAGTTGGCTTGAAACTTCACAAAAAAGTAGGGAGCCCAGTTGAAAAAGGCGAATCATTACTAACTATTTATGCCAATCGTGAAGACGTGACAGAAGTCGAACAATTGCTTTATAAAAACATTGAAATTGGACCAACCGGCGAAGAGCCTATTTTGATTCACGATATTATTACGGAATAAAACAATAAGAAAAGAGGAATTCTCATCATGGAATTAAACCGCATGATTGACCACACTATTTTGAAACCAGAAGCGACAGAAGCCGCTGTCCAAAAAATTATTGACGAAGCTAAGGAGTACAACTTTTTCTCTGTATGTATCAATCCTTGTTGGGTCGCTTTTGCTAGCGAGCAATTAGCAGATACCGACGTCGCTGTGTGTACCGTTATTGGCTTTCCTTTGGGGGCAAATACACCAGAAGTTAAAGCATATGAAGCCGCTGATGCGATTAAAAATGGTGCGAATGAAGTGGATATGGTGATTAATATTGGTGCATTAAAATCACAACAATACGATCACGTACGTCAAGACATTCAAGGCGTAGTAGATGCAGCCAAAGGAAAAGCGTTAGTCAAAGTGATTATTGAAACAGCATTATTAACAGACGAAGAAAAAGTTAAAGCTTGTGAATTAGCCAAAGAAGCAGGTGCCGATTTCGTTAAAACATCTACTGGCTTCTCAACAGGCGGCGCTAAAGTAGCAGACATTCGTTTAATGCGTGAGACAGTTGGTCCTGACATGGGCGTTAAGGCTTCCGGTGGCGTGCATAATGCAGAAGAAGCGTTAGCAATGATTGAAGCGGGGGCAACACGCATCGGTGCAAGTACGGGTGTAGCAATTGTTTCTGGCGCAACTGGCGAAGGGTATTAATTCGTATTTCAAATTAAACGAAGGTGTGGCGAAAAAGATGACAGTAAAACAAGAATGGCTTGATTGTGCCGTAGAAGCATTGGCACACGCCTATGTACCGTATTCTAACTTTCCTGTGGGCGCTTGCTTAGTGACTACAGACGGGAAAATGTATCAAGGGGTCAACATTGAAAATGCCTCCTTTGGTTTAACAAATTGTGCAGAAAGAACGGCGATTTTTAAAGCCATTTCAGAAGATGAACGGACCTTCCAACATTTAGTTGTAGCAGGTAATACAGAGGCACCCATTTCTCCATGTGGCGCTTGTCGTCAAGTAATGGCTGAATTCTTTGATCCACAAATGCCGGTCACGCTAGTTGGTAAAGATGGCGCGACTAAAACAATGACAGTTGAGGCATTATTGCCCTATTCATTTACAGATAAAGATTTTTAAAAAAAGGACATAAGGTTTCGTTGGGCTCAAAGTAGATTTCAATAGCATAAATGCGAATGAAATAATAGATAAAATAGTAGGGGGCTTTTCGGAAAGTGAAACAAGCAAAATTTTTAGGTCTAGGATTGGCAGCAGTTGCCTTAACCATTGGGTTAGCTGCATGTGGTGGCAATAGCAAAAAGAACGCCAACACAAAAGGTGATCCACAACATAGTGTCGTAATGGTCACAGATACAGCCGGCATTGATGACAAATCTTTTAACCAATCTGCGTGGGAAGGAATGCAAGAGTGGGGCAAAGAGCACAAACTTCCAGAAGGACCTCAAGGGTATGCGTATATTCAATCAAATGAAGCATCTGATTATACATCAAACATTGACCAAGCCATTTCAAGTCAATTTAAAACGATTTTTGGCATTGGTTATTTACTAAAAAATGCAGTAGTAGATGCAGCGGACGCCAACCCAGAAACGAATTTCGTTCTAATCGACGATACAGTTAATGGGAAAAACAACGTCGCTTCTGCAACATTTAGAGATAATGAATCTGCGTATTTAGCAGGTGTGGCAGCAGCTAACACTACGAAAACCAACAAAGTAGGATTTATCGGCGGGGTTGAAGGACCTGTTATTGGCCGTTTCCAAGCTGGTTTTGAAAAAGGTGTAGCAGATGCTGGCAAAAAATTAGGAAAAGATATTCAAATTACGTCTACTTATGCAGGGACATTTGCAGACGCTTCAAAAGGACGGGCCTTAGCTTCTTCTATGTATCAAGCAGGTGCCGACATTATTTATCACGCAGCGGCGACTACAGGACAAGGAATCTTCCAAGAAGCCAAAGCGCTAAATGAAACAGGTTCAAAAGATAAAGTTTGGGTGATTGGTGTTGACCGTGACCAAAACGAAGACGGTAAATATACAACCAAAGATGGCAAGGATGATAACTTAACGTTAGCTTCAACCATTAAAGGGGTAAATATTGCTGTGAAAAAAATCTCTGATCTTGCATTAGAAGATAAATTCCCTGGCGGCGAACATTTAACTTATGGATTGAAAGATGGCGGTGTTGATTTAACAACAGAAGCCCTAAGCGATCAAGCCAAAACGGCAGTTAAAGAAGCCAAAGAACAAATCATCTCTGGTGACGTAAAAGTCCCAGACCAACCTTAGAAACAACTTAGTTGTTTAAATACATTAAACTATTTTTAGGAGGCTTTACAGAAATGAAAAAAGCAAAATTATTCGGTTTTAGTTTGATTGCATTAGGTTTATCAGTTTCACTTGCAGCATGTGGTGGTGGCAAAGGCAAAACCGCTGAAAGCGGCGGTGGCAAAGGGGATGCAGCGCATAGTGCTGTAATCATTACAGATACAGGCGGCGTGGATGACAAGTCGTTCAACCAATCTTCTTGGGAAGGATTGCAAGCTTGGGGTAAAGAACATGATTTACCAGAAGGTTCAAAAGGGTATGCATATATTCAATCGAATGATGCAGCTGACTATACAACAAATATTGACCAAGCGGTATCAAGTAAATTCAATACAATCTTTGGTATTGGCTACTTGCTAAAAGATGCAATTTCTTCTGCAGCAGATGCCAACCCTGATACAAACTTTGTTTTAATCGATGATCAAATCGATGGCAAAAAGAATGTCGTTTCTGCAACATTTAGAGATAATGAAGCAGCTTACTTAGCCGGTGTTGCTGCTGCAAACGAAACAAAAACGAACAAAGTCGGTTTTGTTGGTGGTGAAGAAGGGGTCGTAATTGACCGTTTCCAAGCTGGTTTTGAAAAAGGTGTGGCTGATGCTGCGAAAGAATTAGGTAAAGAAATTACTGTTGATACAAAATATGCGGCTTCATTTGCTGATCCTGCCAAAGGGAAAGCTTTAGCTGCTGCAATGTACCAAAACGGCGTTGATATCATCTTCCATGCTTCTGGTGCGACTGGACAAGGGGTCTTCCAAGAAGCAAAAGACTTGAATGAATCAGGTTCTGGCGACAAAGTTTGGGTAATCGGTGTTGACCGCGATCAAGATGCTGATGGCAAGTACAAAACAAAAGACGGCAAAGAAGACAACTTCACGTTAACTTCAACCCTTAAAGGTGTCGGCACAGCAGTTCAAGATATTGCCAACCGTGCGTTAGAAGACAAATTCCCTGGTGGCGAACATTTAGTTTATGGATTAAAAGATGGTGGCGTTGACTTAACAGACGGCTATTTAAACGACAAAACAAAAGAAGCTGTTAAAACAGCAAAAGATAAAGTAATCTCAGGTGACGTAAAAGTCCCAGAAAAACCAGAATAATTTAAGCTCCTAAATGAAAAAAGAAGGGCTCATTATTGTTCCTTCTAAAAATGAAGTGGTCCTTGGCAGCGACGGCTGCCAAGGAAACCCTTTATGATGTTTGGATTTTTAACTAAATAGTTGAGGTTCTTCAACTACTTAGTTAAGGGTCAAAATTACCCTCTAAAGTATTGCCAATATAATTTTGTTAGGAAGTGAATAGACCTTGTCTCAAGAAGAAAACGTAATTGAGATGCGTAAAATCACCAAAGAATTTGGGACGTTCAAAGCCAACGACCAAATTGATCTACAAGTAAAACCTGGTGAAATCCACGCACTGCTAGGTGAAAATGGTGCAGGCAAGTCGACCTTGATGAATATCTTATCAGGGCTATTGGAACCGACCTCAGGTGAGATTTATATGAATGGCGAAAAAGTCAACATTACAAGTCCTACTGCAGCCAATCGTTTAGGAATCGGAATGGTCCATCAGCATTTTATGTTAGTTGAAGCCTTTACTGTGACTGAAAATATTATCTTAGGTAGTGAACCTACCCATGGCGGTATTTTAGACCGGAAAAAAGCGAAAAAAGAGATTGAAGAAGTGTCTAAGCAATACGGGTTGGATGTAAATCCCAATGCCTATATTCGCGATATTTCTGTAGGTATGCAACAACGGGTTGAAATTTTAAAGACCTTATATCGCGGTGCGAACGTTTTAATTTTTGACGAACCAACCGCAGTATTAACGCCACAAGAAATTGATGAATTAATGATTATTTTGAAAGAACTAACCGATGAAGGCAAATCGATCATTTTAATTACACATAAGTTAGATGAAATTAAAAAAGTGGCGGACCGTTGTACGGTCATTCGCCGGGGGCAAAGTATTGGCACCGTCAATGTGAAAGACGTTTCTTCGCAACAGTTAGCCGATATGATGGTGGGCCGTTCTGTTTCTTTCAAAACAGAGAAAAAACCAGCGCAACCGAAAGAAACAATTCTATCAATTAAAGATTTAGTAGTGAAAGAAAGCCGCGGCTTAGATGCGGTGAAAAATCTTAGCTTAGATGTCCGAGCAGGGGAAGTTGTTGGGATTGCGGGGATTGATGGCAATGGACAAACAGAATTAATCCAAGCCTTAGCAGGATTAACGAAAGTCGAAAAAGGCTCCATTCATTTGAATGAAAAAGAGATTACTAATCGCAAACCTCGGGAAATTACGGAAATGGGTGTCGCCCACGTTCCTGAAGACCGACATAAATATGGTTTGGTATTAGAGATGACATTGGCTGAAAATATTGGCCTACAAACGTATTACCAAAAACCATACAGTTCAACAGGTATTTTAAACTATCGAATGATTAACAAACATGCCCGGGAATTAATTGAAGAATATGATGTACGGACTCCTAATGAATTAGTACCAGCTCGGGCGCTTTCAGGTGGGAATCAGCAAAAAGCGATTATTGCCCGAGAAGTTGACCGCGATCCAGATTTGTTGATTGTTTCTCAACCAACACGCGGTTTAGATGTCGGAGCTATTGAATACATTCATCGTCGACTAATTGAACAAAGAGATAAAAATAAAGCTGTTTTATTAGTAAGTTTTGAATTAGACGAAATTTTAAACGTTTCTGATCGTATCGCTGTTATTCATGCGGGGGAAATCGTCGGAATTGTTGATCCGAAAGAAACGACAGAAAATGAATTGGGCTTGTTAATGGCTGGCTACTCATTGGAAGAAGCCCGTGCTGAGTTATCAAAAGTAGAGGCAGGTGAAACTGTTGAATAATCGTTCTGAAAAAATAAGAAATATTTTAGTCCCTGTGTTATCTGTTATTATGGGTTTCCTCTTAGGGGCAATTATTATGGTTATCTTTGGCTATGACCCAGTGGCTGGGTATCAAGCGATGTTTGAAACAGCTTTCCAAGGAAAGAAAAGTATTGGTGAGATTTTTGTAACCGCAGCACCGTTGATTTTTACCGCTTTAGGATTCTCGGTGGCAAATTCGGCTGGATTCTTTAATATCGGGCTTTCTGGACAAGCCTTATGTGGTTGGGTGGCTAGTATTTGGGTCGCTTTATCCATGCCTGATGCACCCCGGATGATTGCGTTGCCGGTGGCGATTATTGTTGGCGCGGTTGCAGGGGCTTTAGCAGCAGCCATTCCAGGTTTCTTGCGTGCCTATTTTGGGACGAGTGAAGTTATTGTTACGATTATGTTGAATTATATTTTATTATACACAGGAAATCATATTGCTAATAATGTCATGAAACCAAGTATTATGGCGAACAAAGGGATCACCAAAATGATTGGTGCGAATGCATCATTACGCTCACCGTTTTTAACAAGTATCAGTGATGGCTCTCGTTTGAACATCGGCATTTTCTTGGCCTTCATTTTCCTTATTCTTGTGTGGTTCTTGATGAAAAAAACAACGCTTGGTTTTGAAATTCGGTCGGTGGGGTTAAACCCATTTGCTTCTGAATATGCTGGAATGAGCAGCAAGCGAACGATTATTTTATCCATGATGATTTCAGGAACGCTGGCTGGTTTAGGTGGTGCGGTCCAAGGATTGGGGACTTTCCAAAACTTCTTTATTCAAAACACATCGTTGAGCATTGGGTTCGATGGTATGGCCGTGTCTCTATTAGGAGCAGGTAGTTCAATCGGGATTTTACTTTCCGCATTACTGTTTGGAATGTTAAAACTTGGTGGACAAGGAATGCCGTTGATAGCTGGTGTACCAACCGAATTAGTTGATGTTGTTATTGCAGCGATTATTTTCTTTGTGGGAATTAGTTATTTAATTCGTTTCTTGTTAGCAAAAGCGTCTGGTAGTAAAAAAGAAGTAGCGATTGTAGAAACAATTGAAGCGGCGCCAGACAAAAACAATCAAGAGGGGGGAGACATCTAATGGATTTAGCAACAATTTCCTCAATCATCACGCAAACATTAGTGTATGCAACTCCGCTCATCTTGACAGCATTAGGCGGAACGTTCTCAGAACGAAGTGGTGTGGTTAATGTTGGTTTGGAAGGTATTATGGTAATGGGCGCTTTCAGTTCGGTCGTTTTTAACTTGACGTTTGCTGATACATTTGGCGCGGCGACACCATGGATTGCTTGTTTAGTAGGAGGCGTTGTCGGGATTGTCTTTTCTCTCTTACATGCCGTTGCAACTATTAACTTACGAGCAGATCATATTATCAGTGGTACTGTCATTAACTTGATGGCACCGGCGCTAGGGGTTTTCCTAGTAAAAGTTATTTATCAAAAAGGACAAACAGATATGATTACACAATCATTTGGCTATTTTTCTTTCCCAGGATTGTCAAAAATTCCAGTGATTGGTGAACTATTCTTTGCAAAAACCTCTTTACCAGCTTTCGTAGCAATTTTGATTGCGATTTTAGCTTGGTTTGTCATTTATAAAACACGTTTTGGCTTACGGTTACGTTCTGTGGGGGAACATCCACAAGCTGCAGATACATTGGGAATTAATGTCTACTTAATGCGTTATTCTGGCGTCTTGTTATCCGGCTTCTTAGGCGGTATGGGCGGAGCTGTCTTTGCTCAAAGTATTGCGGGTCGTTTTGGGATTACCACAATTGCAGGACAAGGGTTTATTTCAATGGCCGCAATGATCTTTGGTAAATGGAATCCGCTTGGGGCAATGGGCGCAGCCTTATTCTTTGGTTTTGCACAAAACTTGAGTATTGCTGGGGAAAACCTACCAATTATTTCAGAAATTCCAAAAGTTTATCTACAAGCAGCACCATACGTATTGACCATTTTAGTCCTAGTTGTGTTCTTCGGAAAATCATCGGGACCAAAAGCGAACGGGAAAAATTACGTCAAAACGAAATAAGAAAAAGACCTTCGTCAATCTATGACGAAGGTCTTTTTTCTTAACGATAATTAAGCGCGTAACTCGTGAACATCAGTAAAAAGAAGAGCATGATGATACTCTTCTTTTAACGGACCTTAAGAACCGCTAAAATCGAAGGAATCAGTGAAAATTTTAATGCTCTTTCAGGCAATAATAGCGGATTCATGGTATAATTGAAGAGCTGAGAATAAATAGATTGTTCTGTTTGATTCTCGAGACTATTTAAAAGGCTAGCGTAAAATAATTGTCATTCTTGACGTATTTACGACCTTAGAGGAGGAAGCAAGTGTGTTTAAACGTGTTCATTTAATCGTACTAGATTCAGTCGGTATTGGTGAAGCACCAGATGCTGAAAAATTTGGAGATGTCGGCAGTGATACACTGGGTCATATTGCCAAAGAAGCGGGACTAACCATTCCTCATTTAGAAAAACTTGGATTGGGAACTATTGCTCCTTTAACAGGTGTCAAAGCAGTGGCAGACCACGATGGCTATGCCACCAAATTAGAAGAAATTTCTGTTGGAAAAGATACTATGACCGGTCACTGGGAAATTATGGGCTTGAACATCAAAAAACCTTTTCGGGTATTCCCAAATGGCTTTCCTGAAGAATTGCTGAAACAAATTGAAGATTTTTCTGGGCGAAAAGTTGTTTGTAACAAACCATATAGCGGGACAGCAGTCATTGATGATTACGGCGAACATCAAATGAAAACAGGGGATTTAATCGTTTATACTTCAGCGGACCCTGTTTTACAAATTGCGGCGCATGAAGACATTATTCCATTAGAAGAATTGTATAAAATTTGTCAATATGTTCGTGACATTACGAAAGACGAACCTTATATGATTGGTCGGATTATCGCTCGCCCGTATGTTGGTGAACCAGGTAATTTCACTCGAACCAGTAACCGTCATGACTATGCTCTAGATCCTTTTGGCCATACTGTTTTAGATTCGTTGAAAGAAAACGGCAATGATGTGATCGCTGTTGGGAAAATTAACGACATCTTTAATGGACAAGGAATTACTGAAGCTATCCGCACGAAGAGCAATATGGATGGGGTGGATCAATTATTAACGGTCATGAACAAAGATTTCACAGGTTTAAGTTTTACTAACTTAGTGGATTTCGATGCGCTGTATGGCCACCGTCGTGATGTGAAGGGCTATGCAAAAGCCATCGAAGATTTTGATGGTCGTTTGCCAGAGATTATGGCAGCTATGGCCGAAGATGATTTGCTTTTAATTACAGCAGATCACGGGAATGACCCAACTTTCCCAGGAACAGACCATACACGTGAATATGTGCCTTTATTGGCTTATAGTAAAAAAATGACAAAACAAGGCAGCTTGCCACAAGGATTTTATTCAGATATTTCAGCAACGATTGCTGAAAACTTTGAAGTTCCTGCAACGGAAAACGGTCAAAGCTTTTTAAATCAATTACAATAATTCGAGGAGGCAACACATGACAACGTTAACGAACCATTTAAACGAAACAACTGAGTTTTTGAAAGAAAAAGGGGTGCAACAAGCAGACTTCGGTCTAATCTTAGGTTCTGGGTTAGGTGAATTAGCTAATGAAATAACCGATGCGATTGCTATTCCTTTCTCTGAAATTCCCCATTTTTCTGTTTCAACAGTCGTTGGACATGCTGGACAATTAGTTTACGGAACGCTTTCTGGAAAAAAAGTTTTGGCGATGCAAGGACGTTTTCATTATTATGAAGGACATTCGATGCAAACGGTCACTTATCCCGTTCGTGTGATGGCTGCTTTAGGCATTCATTCAATGATTGTAACCAACGCAGCTGGTGGCGTAAATGAAACATATACACCGGGGAATTTGATGTTAATCAATGACCACATTAATTTTACAGGCGATAATCCGTTAATTGGTGAAAATGATGAAGAAATCGGGCCGCGTTTTCCAGATATGAGTCATGCTTACACGCAAGAATATCGGGAAGTGGCAAAAAAAGTAGCTGCGGAACAAAATATTGATTTAAAAGAAGGCGTGTATATGGGCTTTTCTGGCCCGACATATGAAACGCCTGCAGAAATTCGGATGTCACGGACGATGGGTGCAGATGCAGTTGGCATGTCAACTGTTTCGGAGGTCATTGTAGCTGTGCATAGTGGCATGAAAGTACTAGGCATCTCTTGTATTACGAATTTAGCAGCTGGTATGCAAAGTAGCTTAAATCATGCAGAAGTAGTTGAAACAACTGAACGCGTTAAAGGACAATTCAAAGAGTTAGTGAAAGCAACACTAGCAGCTTTATAAAAAAGGAGTAAACCAGAATGAGTGTGCATATCGAAGCAAAACCAGGTGAAATTGCCGATAAAATTTTACTACCAGGGGATCCCCTCCGAGCAAAATATATTGCGGAAACTTTTTTGGAGAATCCTGTCTGCTATAATCAAGTTCGTGGGATGTTAGGTTACACAGGAACATATAAGGGACAGCGTGTTTCGGTCCAAGGAACAGGGATGGGGATGCCTTCAGCAGGTATTTATGCCCATGAGTTAATTAACTCTTACGATGTGAAGAAGTTAATTCGTGTTGGTACGTGTGGTTCTATTTCAGAAAAAGTCAACGTTCGTGAATTAGTTATCGCACAAGCAGCAGCGACACCTTCTTCCGCGATTCGCAATGATTTTCCTAAATATGATTTTCCACAAATTGCGAGCTTCGACCTTTTACTCAAATCTTACGAAATTGCTAAAGCAAAAGGCTTTACTACCCATGTTGGTAACGTATTGTCAGATGATGTTTTTTACAAAGATAGCTTAGATGATGTCTTTCGTTTAGGTCGATACGGGGTATTAGCGATTGAAATGGAAGCGGCAATGTTATATTATTTAGCAGCAAAATTTGATGTAGAAGCATTGGCGATTATGACGGTGAGTGATAGCTTGGTGACAGGCGAAGAAACAACGGCAGAAGAACGCCAAACGACGTTTAATGAAATGATTGAAGTTGGTTTAGAAACGGCAATTGCTAATTAAAAAAATGCTTGGATGAAAACAATCATCCAAGCATTTTTTTAATTTAAGAGCGCTTTTTTTACATCTTCAACAATTTGGGTATTCGCAATAGGTCCGTTGTATAACCAACTACTTTTTTTATCATAGGTATGAACTTGGTTATTTTTCACAGCAGGTAAGTTCTTCCAAATTGCTTCTTGGAAAAGAGGTGCTGATTCATCGCTGTTTACAAGGAAAATGTGGTCTGCGTCAAGCTCAGCTAATTTTTCTAAAGAAACTTGATTCCAATCCGCAGTAGCGTTTTTAGAAATTTCTTCCACTAATTTTGGAACTTGGAGGCCTAAGTCCTGATAGAGCACGGTTCCGCTTGAGCGATTATCGCTAACCATAAAGACTTGGTTGTTGGTTACCCATAAGACTGCCGCAGATTTGCCAGCATCTTTTTTGCCAAGGTCTTCTTGGACGCCTTTGGTTAAGGTATCATAATCTTCTAACACTTTTTTCGCTTGTTCTTTTTTATCTAAAACAGTAGCAATATCTTCCAATTGATCACGCCAGGTGACATTTTCGCCGTTTTTGACTACATAAGTTGGCGCAATTTTACTGTATTCTTTGTATTTACCGCCTTCAACTAGAGCAGATGAACTGATTAATAATAAGTCAGGTTCAAATTTTAAAACCGCTTCATATGGCAAGTCATAGGAAATAGTGGGGACATCTTTCAATTCTTTCGCTAAATAATCTTGAATGCTGCCTTGTCCAACTGTCCATTGTGCCACTGGTTTTTCTCCTAATGCAACTAGATAATCTTCTAAATAACTCGCAATAATCCGTTTGGGTTTCGCAGGGACGGTTACTTTATTGCCTAAGGTATCTGTTACTTCATGTGTTTTGTCAGCGTTGTTGGCTTCTTTATTCGTATTACCACAAGCTGCGAGTAAGAATGAACCAAGAAGAAGGGTTGTACCAATTAGGACCGTCTTTTTTAAAAGTTTCATTGTGTAACTCCTTTATTTTTAGTTGATAACGATTCTCATTATCAGTTAAAAACGACCGTTTGTCAATCATCGCTTGCTTTTTTGAGCAAATAAGTTGCATTTTTTAGATAATTCGTTTTTTTGATTGGAAGAAACATTGCTTTTTAAGGAAGGGTCTTTTATAATCAAGGAACAATGAGTGAGAACGATTCTCAATAAATGTAAAATAACGACAGAAAAATTAAAGAGGAATGGTTATGAATTATTTAGAGGCAGAGGACTTAACTACAGGATATGGTCGTCAAGTGATTAGTGAAGCGCTGAACTGTTCATTTGAAGCGGGAACTATTACAAGTATTATTGGACCAAATGGTTGTGGCAAATCGACCTTGTTAAAAACACTTGCGCGTATTTTGCCAGCCGAGAAAGGCAAGGTGTTCATTAAGAACCAAGAACTTCAACATTTTTCTTCAAAAGAAGTGGCGCAAGAACTAGCGATCTTATCACAAACGCCAGAAAATACAATCGATTTATCTGTTTTTGACCTCGTCTCTTTTGGGCGGTATCCATATCAATCGGGCTGGAAAAGTGTCACCACAGAAGATCAAGAGTACATACAATGGGCATTAGAATTAACAGGCTTAACTGAGTTAGCTAGAGAGTCTGTGGCAATTTTATCAGGTGGACAACGTCAACGGGTTTGGATTGCTATGGCGCTAGTGCAGGATACAGATATTTTAATTTTAGATGAACCGACCACCTATTTGGATCCAGCGCATCAGCTAGAAATTTTAAATGTGTTAAAACGAATTAATCAAGAACATCAGAAAACTATCGTGATGACGATTCATGATATTAATTTAGCTTCTCGTTTTTCTGATCGCGTGATTGCGATGAAAGAGGGAAAGATTATCAATGAGGGAACACCGCAAGAAGTGATTACTGTTACTGGTTTAGCAGATGTTTTCGCTATTCAAGCAGAAATTAGTTATCATAGTCAGACACAGCGGCCACTAGTGCTTTCTTATGAGTTGATGGAAATGGAGCTGGATGGATGAAAGGCATAAGCGGATTTTATAGACACCAATGGCAAGTGTTACTTGTCTGTCTTTTTTTGCTAATGGGGACAATGCTTCTGTCGCTGATGTTTGGTGCGACGTCGGTTTCGATTCAAACGATTATTGATTCATTTACGCACTTCGATGCGACCAATCAAGCGCATCAAGTCATCCAAACGGTTCGGTTGCCGCGGATTTTAGGGGCCGCTTTTGTGGGGGCAAGTTTAGCGGTGAGTGGGGCGTTAGCGCAAGGGATTACGCAAAACCCATTGGCAGATTCTGGCTTGCTGGGTATCAATGCTGGGGCTGGCTTGGGCTTAGCGCTTGTTTTTGCTTTCCTCCCTCAGGCAAGTTATTGGTGGCTTTTAGTTGTTTCTTTTCTTGGTGCTGGCGTGAGTGTGGCACTGATTTATTATCTTTCTAATCATTCAATTCGAGGAGCAAGCCCCATGCGTCTGACCTTGGTGGGAGCTGGTATTAGTGCCCTTTTTTTATCATTTAGTCAATTCTTAGCCATTCAGTTCAATTTGAGTCAAGAGTTAACGTTTTGGTTTCTTGGCGGTGTCAGCGTTATTTCTTGGGCACAATTAAAAATAGTCGTCCCGATCTTTCTGGGCGCATTTGCATTAGCAATTCTGATTAGTCCGTCGGTGACTATTTTACGTTTTGGCGATGATGCAACAATTGGTTTAGGGCGAAATCCGCAGCGTATTCGGTTGTTTGCCAGTATAACGATTTTGCTTTTATCAGGATTGTCTGTGGCGCTGGTTGGCTCGGTCAGTTTTGTTGGTTTGGTGGTGCCTCATGTGATGCGAACAGTTTCTGGAGAAAATTACCGTCGCTTGATTCCGTTCTCGGCGTTAGGCGGTGCGCTCCTCGTTTTGGTGGCAGATTTAATCGCTCGAATGGTGAATCCGCCTTTTGAAACACCATTTGGGATTATCACGGCCTTAATTGGCATCCCATTCTTTCTTTATTTATTTCGTAAAGGAGGGCAACTAGGATGACACAGAAAAAAGTGTCCCGTTGGGTGGCTGTCTTAATAGTTGGGATTATCCTAACTGCTTGTATCAGTTTAACGCAAGGGGAATTATCTGTTTCCGTCATGGATTTAAAAGCCCTTCTTTTGGGACAGGGAAGTCAGGCCAAACAACTGTTAGTTTGGGATTTTCGGTTACCACGGATTGTGCTAGCGGTCCTTTCGGGCGCAGCTTTAGGCTTAAGCGGCGCTATTCTTCAAGGAATTACTCGGAATCCGTTGGCAGATACTGGGATTTTAGGCATTAATGCCGGTGCGGGTTTGGCAGTGATTTTGTTTATTAGTTTTGTTGAGACGACAAGTATCACGACGTTTGCACTTCCGCTTGTGGCCTTAGTTGGCGGCTTGCTAGCGGCTGTTGGGATTTTGGTAATCGCGTATCATCATCGTTTAGGATTAACGCCAGTTCGAATGGTCTTAGCGGGTGTCATTTTGAGTACGGGTATTTCAGCACTCACCTTATTAATTACATCAAAAATTGACACTGAAAAGTACCGTTTTGTTACAATGTGGCAAGCAGGCAGTATTTGGGGCAGTAATTGGTTCTTTGTGGGCGCTTTGTTGCCTTGGCTAGTCATCGGGTTCTTTTTTGCGATGAAGCGTCATCGTCTGTTGGATATTTTACAATTGGGGGACGAAACAGCTATTTCTGTAGGTATTGCTGTGAAAAAAGAACGAATCGTTTCGCTACTGTTAGCGGTGATGTTGGCGGCTTCAGCGATTTCCGTTACAGGGGGAATTAATTTTTTAGGTTTACTTGCGCCACATATTGCTCGCAAATGTGGTTTTACGCAACAAAAACAGGTATTGCCATTGGCGGCGTTGTTTGGGAGTTTACTTTTATTGGTTAGTGATACGATTGGTCGGCTATTGCCTGGCAATGGAGAAATGCCTGCAGGGATTATTGTTGCGATCATCGGTGCGCCTTATTTTCTTTATTTGTTAATCAAAACAAGCGATTCGTTATAAAAAAGAATCGAAAGCTGGGTCAAGCGATCGTTGTGAAAGCAACTGTCATTTGCTCGGCTTTTTTATTGGCGGATTTTTGAAAAAATAGTATGATAAATGCGTAAGAGCATTGAATGGAGGATGAAAGAATGGAAAACTTTAATTTTTATGTACCAACAGACATCCGTTTTGGGAAAGATCGTTTAGACGAATTACCTGCTGTGTTAGATCAATTTGGCAAAAATGTCTTACTTGTTTATGGTGGTGGTAGTATCAAACGTAATGGCTTGTACCAACAAATTACTGATTTGGCCCAAAAAAACGGGCATACACTGATTGAGTTGAGCGGTGTCGAACCAAACCCGCGCATTGAAACCGTTAGAAAAGGAATTGAGTTGTGTAAAGAAAACCAAGTCGATGTTATTTTAGCAGTTGGCGGTGGTTCAACCATTGACTGTTCCAAAGCAATAGCTGCGGGCTTTTATTCGGAAGAAGATATCTGGACAGTTATTGCAGCCAGAAAAGGGTATACAGGTCCTGCTTTACCAATCGTGACCATCTTGACTTTAGCAGCGACAGGTAGTGAAATGAACGCAGGTGCTGTCATTTCTAACTTAGAAACCAATCAAAAATTAGGCTTTGGTGGTCCGAATATGATTCCAAAAGTTTCGTTCTTGGATCCAACGAATACTTTTACGGTTCCTCAAAATCAAACAGCAGCTGGCTCAGCGGATATTTTCAGTCATTTGATTGAAAACTATTTTAGTATTTCGACAGGCACGGACGTCCAAGATTTTGTGTCAGAAGGCTTAATGCGAACGGTTATCAAAAATTGTCCTATTGCTTTAGAAAATCCAGAAGATTATGATGCACGTGCTAATTTAATGTGGGCAAGTAGTTTAGCCTTAAATGGTTTAACAGGGCGCGGCAAACAAGGTGTTTGGTCTTGTCACCCAATGGAACATGAATTAAGTGCGTTTTATGACATTACGCATGGGATTGGCTTAGCGATTTTAACGCCTCGTTGGATGAATTATGTTTTGTCTGAACAAACCGTAGGCAAGTTTGCGCAATTTGCTCGAAATGTTTGGGGAATAGTCGAACAAGAAGAGGAAGTAGCAGCGAAAAAAGGTATTCAAGCATTATATGATTACTTTGTGGCTTGTGGCATTCCAATGACATTACCAGAAGTTGGCATCGAAGCAGATAAATTTGAAGAAATGGCACAACAAGCTGTGGCCCATAGTGCAATTGCCGAAAAGGCTTATGTACCATTGGATGCAGCGGATATAGTAGCGATTTATAAAGATTGTTTAACCGAAAGTCAATTTATTTAATCCATAAAAAAGCGGTTTGCCTTGGCAAACCGCTTTTGTTAATAAGAAACAAGTTCTTATAAGTAGTATTTTTCTTTCACAGTTAAATCATCGTTTAATTCATAAACTAATGGTTTACCTGTTGGGATTTCAAGATCCATAATATCTTCATCAGAAATGCCTTCGATGTGTTTAGCTAAAGCACGTAATGAATTACCATGAGCCGCTACTAAGACAGTTTTGTTGTCTTTTAAAGCTGGCGCAATTTCATCTTGCCAGAATGGTAATGCACGTTCCAAAGTAACTTTCAAGTTTTCGCCACCAGGAATATCGCGTTGGTCTAACATTGCATAACGACGGTCGTTTGCTGCAGAACCTTCATCTGTTGCTTCCATTAATGGAGGAAGAGTATCGTAAGAACGACGCCAGATGTGGACTTGTTCGTCTCCGTATTTTTCAGCAGTTTCTTTTTTGTTTAGTCCTTGTAATTTACCATAGTGACGTTCGTTTAAGCGCCAAGATTTGATTTGAGGTACCCATAATTGATCTGAGTATTCTAGTAAATAGTTACAAGTTTTGATGGCACGAGTTAAAACAGAAGTATAAGCAACGTCGAATTCGATGCCTGCTTCTTTAATTTTACGGCCGCCTTCTTTTGCTTCTTCAACACCTTCAGGTGCTAAATCTACGTCAGCCCATCCAGTAAATTGGTTTAAGGCATTCCATTCGCTAAGTCCATGACGAGAAAAAACTAATTTTGGCATGTATAAGCTCTCCTTTGAGTTTAGTTTTCTGAAAATAAGATTTCCACGTTTATTGTACACCGTTTTGCGCAAGATTTCCAATGGAAAATAGTAAAAAAACGTGAAAGTTGCTGAAAAATTAGAGTGAAATCGAATCAAAAAAGAAGCCCCATCTGAAGGACTTCTTTTTTATTCTTAGGAATACAGCCGTTCGACATCTGTCTCAGGTAAATTGATGTACTTATAACAAGTGCCCACCGAAACGCCGCATTTATTAGAAATAAATTGGATGGTTTCTTTGTTTTCGTAATATAATGCACGGATTTTGCGGACGGTGCGTCCATCGATTTTGGGACGTCCACCTACTTTTCCGTTTTCACGAGCTTTGTGGAGCCCGACGAGTGTTCGTTCTTTAATTAGTGCACATTCCATCGCAGATAAGCTCTCCATTAATTGGAAATAGGCTTCACCTGTTGGAAGGTGAGTATCAATTCCTTCTGAAATGCTGACAAAATCAACTTGTTTTTCCTTTAACATTTTCATAAAGTCTGTTAATTGGCGGGTTGTTTTACCTAAATGGTGCAATTTACAAACAATAAGTGTATCCCCAGCAGAAAGAAGTTTTTCGACTTCGTCTAAGACACTGATCTCCGCTTGAGGATCAAATGTCTCTTGGAAAATATCATCACAACCAAACGATTGGAGAGTGGTTAGTTGATTTTTTAAATCTTCTTCAATAATAGTTGTGCGTGCATAACCAATTCGTTTCATATATTATCCTTCCTATATAAATAATCTTTTTTCACACATTCTTAACGTGCGGGAACATGTAAGGTTTTCGGTCCATCTTCATAACCGACGATTACCATAGAAACCATATTTAAAAATAAGCCGTGTTCAACGACGCCAACTAAGTTGTCTAAATAAGAACCTAAAGCTTCTGGATCTGTAATTTTTTCTAAATGCAAATCGATGATATGGTGGCCTCCATCTGTTATTAATGTTTCGCCAGCAGCGTTTAGACGAAGTGCTGGGTGATAGCCTTTTTCTTCAAATAAATGCACTAGTTGGCAGCTGCCATAAGGGACAACCTCAACAGGAAGTGGGAAAGCCCCTAAATCGTCCACCATTTTTGATTTATCCACAATCCAAATACATTTCTTTGAATAAGTGGCCACAATTTTTTCAAAAAGTAAGGCAGCGCCACCGCCTTTGATTCCTTGAAAATCAGCGCTGATTTCATCGGCGCCATCAATCGTAAGATCCACATACGGAACCTCATCAATACCCTTTAAAGGAATGCCCAAGGCTAAGGCTTGTTTCTCTGTTTCTTTTGAAGTAGTAACCCCCACGATTGACAATCCTTCTTCTTTTACGCGACGACCAATTTCGTCTACCATAAATTTTGCTGTTGAGCCAGTACCCAAACCGACAATCATGCCGTCTTCTACATATTTTGCAGCTTCGATTCCTACCATTTGTTTCAGATTCATCGCTGTTTTCCGCCCCCTTCAATAGTCAAAGATATTGTACCGTTATTTAACTAAAAAAGATAGAAAGTTTTTGAAAAAGTCATAAAAATTTTTAAAGAAAAAGTGCATTTAAATAGAAGGAAAAGCTTTTTTACGAAAGGCGAAAGAAGAGGGTTGACAGCTGATACTTATCGTGGTATCCTAACAAAGGTGCTTTATCTACAGGTTCCTTATAGGGACGTGCTGACTGTCTATCAAAGCATATTTGATAAAGAGTGCAGAGATTGCATTATTTTTTATCGCGAAAAAAGAACCACCTGGATGTGTGGAACTAGAAGCGAAGTAAGGAAGGAGGAGAACAAGGAATGCCTACAATTAACCAATTAGTACGTAAACCTCGTAAATCTAAAGTAGAAAAATCTGATTCACCAGCCTTAAACAAAGGATATAACAGTTTTAAGAAAACTCAAACAAACGTTAACTCTCCGCAAAAACGTGGAGTTTGTACACGTGTGGGTACGATGACACCTAAAAAACCGAACTCAGCTTTACGTAAATATGCCCGTGTTCGTTTGTCAAACTTAATCGAAGTTACAGCTTATATCCCAGGTATCGGTCACAACTTACAAGAACACAGCGTGGTATTATTACGTGGTGGACGTGTAAAAGACTTACCAGGGGTACGTTACCATATCGTTCGTGGTGCGCTTGATACTGCCGGTGTTAACGACCGTAAACAAAGCCGCTCTAAATACGGTACAAAACGTCCTAAAGCTTAATTATAATAAGACAATAACAACTTGAAAAATCATATTTCGGAAGGAGGAGTTACGGATGCCTCGTAAAGGTCCTGTTGCAAAACGTGATGTTTTACCAGATCCAATTTATAACTCAAAATTAGTAACTCGCTTAATCAACCGTGTAATGGTTGACGGTAAACGCGGGATTGCTGCTAACATTATCTATAATTCATTTGATATCATCAAAGAATCTACAGGTAACGATCCATTGGAAGTTTTTGAACAAGCAATGAAAAACGTTATGCCTGTTCTTGAAGTTAAAGCACGTCGTGTTGGGGGTTCTAACTACCAAGTACCAGTTGAAGTTCGTCCAGAACGTCGTACAACTTTAGGTTTACGTTGGGTAGTTAACTACGCACGTCTACGTGGTGAACACACAATGGAAGAACGTCTAGCGAAAGAAATCATGGATGCTGCTAACAACACTGGCGCTTCTGTTAAAAAACGCGAAGACACACACAAAATGGCAGACGCAAACCGCGCATTTGCTCATTATCGTTGGTAAGATCCTCTCTGTCTGTCGCGTAAAGTGGCAGCAGAAAGTCAATTTACAATCGATTTAAATAAAGAGAGGAGTAAACATACAAAATGGCAAGAGAATTTTCACTTGAAAAAACTCGTAACATTGGTATCATGGCCCACGTTGATGCTGGTAAAACAACAACAACTGAGCGTATCTTGTACTACACTGGTAAAATCCATAAAATCGGTGAAACCCATGAAGGTGCTTCACAAATGGACTGGATGGAACAAGAACAAGAACGTGGTATCACGATTACATCCGCTGCGACAACTGCACAGTGGAAAGGCTACCGTGTAAATATCATCGATACTCCAGGACACGTGGACTTCACAATTGAAGTACAACGTTCTCTACGCGTATTAGATGGTGCGGTAACAGTTCTTGACTCTCAATCAGGTGTAGAACCTCAAACAGAAACTGTTTGGCGTCAAGCGACTGAATATAAAGTTCCTCGTATTGTATTCTGTAACAAAATGGATAAAATCGGTGCGGACTTCTTCTATTCAGTAGAATCATTACATGATCGTTTACAAGCAAACGCTCATCCAATTCAAATTCCAATCGGAGCTGAAGAAGACTTCACTGGAATCATTGACTTGATTAAAATGAAAGCTGAAATCTACACAAATGATTTGGGAACAGATATTCAAGAAACTGATATTCCTGAAGATTATTTAGAAAAAGCGCAAGAATGGCGCGAAAAATTAGTTGAAGCTGTTGCTGAAACTGACGAAGACTTAATGATGAAATATCTTGAAGGTGAAGAAATCACTGAAGAAGAATTAGTCGCTGGTATCCGTCAAGCAACAATCAACGTTGAGTTCTTCCCTGTATTAGCTGGTTCAGCATTCAAGAATAAAGGGGTTCAATTAATGTTGGACGCTGTTCTTGATTACTTACCATCTCCATTAGATATCGATGCTATCAAAGGGATCGATACTAAAACAGACGAAGAAACAACTCGTCCAGCTGATGACGAAGCACCTTTCGCTTCATTAGCATTTAAAGTTATGACTGACCCATTCGTAGGTCGTTTAACTTTCTTCCGTGTTTATTCTGGTGTCCTTGAAAGTGGTTCATACGTATTGAACGCTTCAAAAGGCAAAAAAGAACGTATCGGTCGTATCCTACAAATGCACGCCAACACTCGTCAAGAAATTGACAAAGTGTACTCTGGTGATATCGCTGCTGCTGTTGGTCTGAAAGACACAACAACTGGTGATACATTATGTGCATTAGATGCACCAGTTATTCTTGAATCTATTGAATTCCCTGATCCAGTTATCCAAGTCGCTGTTGAACCTAAATCAAAAGCTGACCAAGATAAAATGGGCGTGGCTCTACAAAAACTTGCTGAAGAAGATCCATCATTCCGCGTTGAAACAAACGTTGAAACTGGTGAAACAGTTATCTCTGGTATGGGTGAATTGCACTTAGACGTTTTAGTAGACCGTATGAAACGTGAATTCAAAGTTGAAGCTAACGTAGGTGCTCCTCAAGTATCTTACCGCGAAACATTCCGTGCTGCGACTAAAGCAGAAGGTAAATTCGTTCGTCAGTCTGGTGGTAAAGGACAATACGGTCACGTATGGGTTGAATTTACACCAAATGAAGAAGGTAAAGGCTTCGAGTTTGAAAACGCAATTGTCGGTGGTGTGGTTCCTCGTGAATACATCCCAGCAGTTGAAAAAGGGTTAGAAGACTCTATGAACAACGGTGTTCTTGCTGGTTATCCATTAGTTGATATCAAAGCAAAACTTTACGATGGTTCATACCACGATGTCGATTCAAATGAAACGGCCTTCCGTGTAGCTGCTTCTATGGCATTGAAAGCTGCGGCTAAAAATGCAAACCCAGTTATTTTAGAACCAATGATGAAAGTTACAATTACTGTTCCTGAAGATTACTTAGGTGATATCATGGGACACGTAACAAGTCGTCGTGGACGTGTTGAAGGTATGGAAGCACACGGTAACTCTCAAATCGTTAATGCGATGGTACCTTTAGCTGAAATGTTTGGTTATGCTACAACATTACGTTCAGCAACACAAGGACGCGGTACATTTATGATGGTATTTGACCACTATGAAGACGTACCTAAGTCTGTTCAAGAAGAAATCATCAAGAAAAACGGCGGCAACGCATAATTTTCCTTGAGAATAAAAGGTTTGTTTTTAGAACTATCCTTTTTTCAAGATTTCGTGTAAAATAGCTTATGATGATCAGACGATTTTTAGTAACGTCTATCACATATAAAACAAACAATAAAATTTATATTTTTAGGAGGAACATTCAAAATGGCAAAAGAAAAATTTGACCGTTCTAAATCCCATGTTAACATTGGTACTATCGGACACGTTGACCATGGTAAAACTACATTAACAGCTGCAATTGCTACTGTATTATCAAAACACGGTGGCGGGGAAGCACAAAGCTACGATTCTATCGATAACGCTCCAGAAGAAAAAGAACGTGGAATCACAATCAACACTTCTCATATCGAATATGAAACTGAAACTCGTCACTATGCACACGTTGACTGCCCAGGACACGCGGACTACGTTAAAAACATGATCACTGGTGCTGCTCAAATGGACGGAGCTATCTTAGTAGTTTCTGCTGCTGATGGTCCTATGCCTCAAACACGTGAACATATCTTATTATCACGTAACGTTGGTGTACCATACATCGTTGTATTCTTAAACAAAATGGATATGGTTGATGACGAAGAATTATTAGAATTAGTAGAAATGGAAGTTCGTGACTTATTATCAGAATACGATTTCCCAGGCGATGATGTTCCAGTTATCGCAGGTTCTGCTTTGAAAGCTTTAGAAGGCGACGAGTCTTATGAAGAAAAAATCTTAGAATTAATGGCTGCAGTTGACGAATATATCCCAACTCCAGAACGTGATACTGACAAACCATTCATGATGCCAGTCGAAGACGTATTCTCAATCACTGGACGTGGTACTGTTGCTACAGGCCGTGTTGAACGTGGTGAAGTTCGCGTTGGTGACGAAGTTGAAATCGTTGGTATTAAAGACGAAACATCTAAAACAACTGTTACAGGTGTTGAAATGTTCCGTAAATTATTAGACTACGCTGAAGCAGGCGACAACATCGGTGCTTTATTACGTGGTGTAGCACGTGAAGATATCGAACGTGGACAAGTATTAGCTAAACCAGCTACAATCACTCCACACACAAAATTCAAAGCTGAAGTATACGTATTATCAAAAGAAGAAGGCGGACGTCACACTCCATTCTTCACTAACTACCGTCCTCAATTCTACTTCCGTACAACAGACGTTACTGGTGTTGTAGAATTGCCAGAAGGTACTGAAATGGTAATGCCTGGTGATAACGTTGCTATGGACGTTGAATTAATTCACCCAATCGCTATCGAAGACGGAACTCGTTTCTCTATTCGTGAAGGCGGACGTACTGTAGGTTCAGGCGTTGTTACTGAAATCGTTAAATAATTAACTTTTTAACTATAGTTTTAACCAGCGTGAAAAACTGGGGTATTCGGACGTAAGACCAGAGAATTTATTCTCTGGTCTTTTTTTGTTTAGAAATTGGCTGGCTAAAAAATAAGCCAATTGGCTGTTTTAGCAGACTTGTTTCTTCCGTATACTTGGAGAAAAAGGTTAGGTGATTTAATGGAAAAAGTATTGTCGATTGCAGGCTCCGATTCAACTGGAGGGGCAGGGATTCAAGCAGATTTAAAAACATTTGAAGAGTATGGAGTTTTTGGATTTTCAAGTTTAACCTCGATTGTGACGATGGATCCTACGACAGGCTGGTCACATGAAGTAACTGAATTGCCAGAAACGCTCTTAGAAAAACAATTGATTTCGGTTTTTGCAGGCGGTCCAGTAGCGGCCTTGAAAACAGGGATGATGGGCAATGAACAAAATATTAAAATGGCTAGCAAATACATTAAACAAGAAAAAATTCAAAAAGTCGTGATTGACCCAGTCATTGCTTGTAAGGGAACGGCACAAATTCTGCAACCCAAAAGTGTGGAAGGCCTAAAAAACGATTTACTGCCATTAGCATTAGTTGCTACGCCTAATTTAATTGAAGCGGGCATCTTATCTGGTTTAGGCGAAATTTCTTCCGTGGCGGAGATGGAAGAAGCGGCAAAACGAATTGTACAAATGGGAGCCAAACATGTCGTGGTTAAAGGGGGACATCGCTTAGCTGGTGAAAAAGCACTGGACTTGTTTTACGATGGTCACACCGCGCATCTTTTGGAAAATGAATTATATCCTACTGATTATAATCATGGTGCAGGTTGTACTTTTTCAGCGGCGATCACAGCTGGCTTGGCGAAAGGTTATTCGGTGTTAGAAGCAGTAACTTTAGCAAAAAAATTTGTAGCAGCGGCGATTAAACACGGTATTCAAGTTAATCCTTATGTGGGGCACGTGTGGCATGGTGCATACACCCATGCGGAACAACGGATGCGTAAGAAAGCATAATGTTTAGAACTAGAGGAGTCTGTCAAAGACTGGCTCTAGTTTTTTTGTGATAAAGAATAACAATAGTAGGTATTACGTTAAAAGAATGTTCAAATTTTTAAAAGAGGAGTAGAATAGAACTGTAATTGCAAAAAAAGAAGCGGAACATAGAAGGGGTGTTAACTTTTCTGTGCTTCAGTTTAGAACGGACTGTGGTGTTTGTTTTGACGAACTACCGAAAGCTACTCCTTTTTGTTTTGGCTTCAAATGGTATTTAATGGAGGGAATGCAATGTTAGAAAAAGAAACGTACAGTCAACTGTTTAAATGGTCTTTTTCAAAAAAGACACAAGTCACATACTGGGATGGTACCGTCAAAGAGTATGGGCAAGGGTCGGGGGATCCGGTTTTTAAAATTGTATTCAATGAAAAAATTCCTGTGAAGGATTTACTGAATAACGCTTCGTTAACTTTAGGGGAAGCCTACATGGATCGCAAAATTGAAATCGAAGGCGATATCCAAGCACTGATTTATGATGTGTATAACCAAAAGGATAGCTTTTTACACAATGCTAAATTTATTAAATGGCTTCCTAAAGAAAGTCATTCAAAAAAACGCTCGCAAGAGGATATTCACAGCCATTACGATCTAGGAAATGATTTTTACAAAAAATGGCTTGACCAAACAATGACATATTCATGTGCTTATTTTAAAACGCCTGAAGATACATTAGAACAAGCGCAAGTGAATAAAGTGCATCATATTTTAGATAAATTGTTTATCAAAGAGGGCGACACTTTACTGGATATTGGCTGCGGCTGGGGCACGTTAATTTTAACTGCGGTGAAAGAATATGGAGCCAAAGCAACTGGGATTACATTAAGTGAAGAGCAATTTCATCATATTCGCCATATTATAGAAAAAGAAGGCCTACAAGATCGAATGACTGTCAAATTGATGGATTATCGTGATTTAAAAGGAGAGTCTTTTGACCATATTACGAGTGTTGGGATGTTTGAACATGTCGGTGCAGAAAATCTACATGAATATTTTGACGTCGTTCAACGAAACTTAGCGCCTAAAGGTACGGCGTTGATTCATGGGATCAGTCGCCAACAAGGTGGGGCTAAAAATGCTTGGATTAATCGTTATATTTTCCCTGGTGGCTATATTCCTGGTGTCACTGAGCTAGTCGGTCATATGACAGAAAATGACTTGCAAGTGATTGACTTGGAAAGTTTGCGCAGAGATTATCAATTGACGTTGGAACATTGGACAAAAAACTTCCATAATATAGAAGCAGAAATTGTTGACGAAAAAGGGGAGCGCTTCTATCGAATGTGGGACTTATATTTGCAAGCATGTGCAGCCTCATTCCAAGCAAGCAATATTGATGTTATTCAATATTTATTGGTTCATCCAGATAACAATGATATTCCAATGCGCCGGATTGGTTAATAGAATAAAAAAGAAAGAATTTGAGATTCTGGTAAAAAAGGAATCCCAAATTCTTTTTTTTATAAAAATAGAATGAAAAGAATTGAAAAACAAAACAAATGCTTTTCAAAACAAGAAAAAATTCTTTCAAAAAAACGCAGAAAATCCTTGCTAACACTATCCTTTCATAGTATAATCAAAAAGGTGCTGTTTACAGGAGTGTAAAAAGCATTGGTAGATCAACGATTTGATTTGCCGGCTGTGAAGCGAGAGGTTGCGACACGCTCGGACGCTTTGCCATGAACGAGCATGCCGGATAAATTTTCGTGGAGCTATGTCTACTTTTAAAATAGGCGAAGGAGGGAACAAGATGGCAAAACAAAAAATTCGTATCCGTTTAAAAGCGTATGAACACCGTATTTTAGATCAATCAGCGGATAAAATTGTGGAAACAGCAAAAAGAACTGGAGCTGACGTATCAGGTCCGATTCCATTACCAACAGAACGCTCACTTTACACAGTTATTCGTGCGACTCATAAATACAAAGATTCTCGCGAACAATTCGAAATGCGTACTCACAAACGTCTAATTGACATTGTGAACCCAACACCAAAAACAGTTGACGCTCTAATGAAGCTTGACTTACCGTCTGGTGTTAATATTGAAATCAAACTATAAAATTAAGATGGGGGTGTACTCATGACCAAAGGAATCTTAGGGAAAAAAGTGGGAATGACACAAATCTTTACTGAGTCTGGTGAATTAATTCCAGTAACAGTAGTTGAAGCTACGCCAAACGTAGTTTTACAAGTAAAAACTGTTGAAACTGACGGATACGAAGCTATCCAAGTTGGTTACCAAGACAAACGTGAAGTTTTATCAAACAAACCTGCGAAAGGTCATGTTGCAAAAGCAAACACGGCTCCTAAGCGCTTCATTAAAGAATTCAAGAATGTTGAGCTAGGAGAATATGAAGTAGGTAAAGAAATCAAAGTAGATGTTTTCCAAGCAGGAGACGTTGTTGATGTTACAGGTACTACGAAAGGTAAAGGATTCCAAGGGGCAATCAAACGTCACGGCCAAAGCCGCGGACCTATGTCTCATGGTTCTCGTTATCACCGTCGTCCTGGGTCAATGGGTCCAGTAGCGCCTAACCGTGTATTTAAAAATAAACGACTAGCCGGCCGTATGGGTGGCGACCGCGTAACAATTCAAAACCTTGAAGTTGTTAAAGTGGACGTAGAAAGAAATGTTATCTTAATCAAAGGAAACATTCCTGGAGCGAAAAAATCTTTAATCACAATCAAATCAGCTGTGAAAGCTAAATAAGTGTAGGGAAAGGAGGAACTAAGGAATGCCGAATGTAGCATTATTCAAACAAGATGGAACTCAAAACGGTGAAATCACTTTAAATGAAGAAATCTTCGGAATCGAACCTAATGAAAGTGTTGTCTATGATGCAATCATCATGCAACGTGCTTCATTAAGACAAGGAACACACGCAGTTAAAAACCGTAGCGCTGTTCGTGGCGGTGGCCGCAAACCATGGCGTCAAAAAGGAACTGGTCGTGCTCGTCAAGGTTCAATCCGTTCACCACAATGGCGTGGAGGTGGCGTAGTCTTTGGACCAACACCGCGTTCATACAGCTACAAACTTCCTAAAAAAGTTCGTCGCTTAGCAATGAAATCTGTATTATCAGACAAAGTTGCTGAAAATAACTTGGTAGCAGTAGAAGGTTTAAGCTTCGATGCACCAAAAACAAAAGAATTCAAACAAGTTCTTGCTAACTTGTCTATCGATACTAAAGTATTAGTTGTTTTAGAAAATGGTAACGACTTTGCAGCTTTATCAGCTCGTAACTTACCAAACGTTTCTGTAGTAACTTCTGATAACGTTAGTGTGTTAGATGTTGTGTCAGCTAACAAAGTCTTGGCAACACAAACAGCTCTTACTCAAATTGAGGAGGTGCTTGCATAATGGAATTACTAGACGTAATCAAACGCCCAGTGATCACTGAAAAATCCATGTTAGCTATGGACGAAAAGAAATATACTTTCGAAGTGGACACTCGCGCAAACAAAACTTTAGTAAAACAAGCTGTTGAATCAGCATTCGATGTTAAAGTAGCAAACGTAAACATCTTAAACGTGCGTCCAAAATTCAAACGCATGGGTAAATATGCAGGTTATACAAAAAAACGTCGCAAAGCGATCGTTACATTAACTGAAGATTCAAAAGAAATTCAATTATTCGAAGCTGCTGAATAAGCAGTCCTGAACAATATCAACGTAGGAGGGAAATAAGACGTGGCGATTAAAAAGTACAAACCTACCACAAATGGCCGTCGTAACATGACAAGTTCTGATTTCGCTGAAATCACAACTTCAACACCAGAAAAATCATTGTTACAGCCATTAAAAAACAATGCCGGTCGTAACAACAACGGTCGCATTACGGTTCGTCACCAAGGTGGCGGTCACAAACGTCAATACCGTGTGATTGACTTCAAACGTAATAAAGATAACGTCGCAGCGGTTGTTAAAACGATCGAGTACGATCCAAACCGTTCTGCTAACATCGCGTTAGTTCATTACGAAGACGGGGTTAAGGCATACATCTTAGCACCAAAAGGATTAGAAGTAGGCATGCGCCTAGTATCTGGTCCAGAAGCAGATATTAAAGTAGGTAACGCATTACCATTGGAAAACATTCCAGTTGGTACAGTTATCCACAACATTGAAATGAAACCTGGTAAAGGTGGACAATTAATCCGTTCAGCTGGAACAAGCGCGCAAGTACTTGGTAAAGAAGGCAAATACGTATTAATCCGCTTAAACTCTGGCGAAGTTCGTATGATCTTAGCAACTTGCCGTGCAACAATCGGTTCAGTTGGTAACGAACAACACGAATTAATCAACATTGGTAAAGCTGGCCGCTCTCGTTGGATGCGTAAACGCCCAACTGTTCGTGGTAGCGTAATGAACCCTAACGATCACCCACACGGTGGTGGTGAAGGTAAAACACCAATTGGACGTAAAGCGCCAGTATCTCCATGGGGTCAACCAGCAATTGGATACAAAACACGTAATAAAAAAGCTAAATCAGACAAACTTATCGTTCGTCGTCGTACTAAATAATTTTTTTGACCATGTGTCGTACATTTTGAGAGGAGGTTCACCATGGGTCGTAGTTTAAAAAAAGGACCTTTCGTCGATGATCATTTGATGAAAAAGGTCGAAGCACAACAAGGTACCGAAAAGAAAAAAGTAATTAAAACTTGGTCTCGCCGCTCTACAATTTTTCCATCATTCGTAGGTTTCACAATCGCTGTATATGATGGACGGAAACATGTCCCTGTTTACATTCAAGAAGACATGGTAGGACATAAATTAGGTGAATTTGCACCAACTAGAACTTATCGTGGCCACGTTGCTGACGATAAAAAAACTAAACGCTAATTTTGAGGGGAGGATATGCAAATGTCAGAACAAATTACATCAGCTAAAGCAACTGCAAAAACAGTTCGCACTTCACCTCGTAAAGCACGTTTAGTAATCGATCTTATCAGAGGGAAAAGCGTTGCGGATGCAATTTCAATCTTGAAATTCACACCGAACAAGTCTGCTGGAATCATTGAAAAAGTTTTAATGTCAGCAGTTGCTAACGCAGAAAACAACTTTGACTTAGACGTTGAAAGCTTAGTCGTATCTGAAGCATTTGTTAACGAAGGACCAACAATGAAACGTTTCCGTCCTCGTGCAAAAGGTTCAGCTTCACCAATCAACAAACGTACTAGTCACATCACAGTAGTTGTAACAGAGAAATAAGTCTCATGAAATAGGCTGTTTTCTTTATGAAAACAGAGCTTAAACATTTAAGAGGAGGGACAATCAGTGGGTCAAAAAGTACATCCAATTGGAATGCGTGTAGGCATCATCCGCGACTGGGATGCGAAATGGTATGCTGAAAAAGAGTATGCTGAATTCTTACACGAAGATTTAAGAATCCGTAAATTTATCGCAACAAAACTTGCTGATGCTGCTGTATCTACAATTGAAATCGAACGCGCTGCAAACCGTGTTAACATTTCAATTCACACAGCTAAACCAGGTATGGTTATCGGTAAAGGCGGATCTGAAGTCGAAAACCTAAGAAAAGAATTAAACAAATTAACTGGCAAACGAGTTCACATCAACATCGTTGAAATCAAAAAACCAGATTTAGATGCAAAATTAGTAGGCGAAGGAATTGCACGTCAATTAGAAAACCGTGTTGCTTTCCGTCGTGCTCAAAAACAAGCCATCCAACGCGCAATGCGTGCTGGCGCTAAAGGAATCAAAACTCAAGTATCAGGTCGTCTAAACGGTGCGGATATCGCTCGTTCAGAAGGATACTCTGAAGGAACTGTACCACTTCACACATTACGTGCGGACATTGATTACGCATGGGAAGAAGCGGACACTACTTACGGAAAACTAGGAGTTAAAGTGTGGATCTATCGTGGAGAAATTCTTCCAACGAAAAAAAACACTGAGAAAGGAGGGAAATAATCATGTTAGTACCTAAACGTGTAAAACACCGTCGTGAATTCCGCGGAAAAATGCGCGGTGAAGCTAAAGGCGGAAAAGAAGTAGCATTTGGTGAATGGGGTTTACAAGCAACTGAATCTCACTGGATTACTAACCGTCAAATCGAAGCAGCCCGTATTGCAATGACTCGTTACATGAAACGTGGCGGGAAAGTATGGATTAAAATTTTCCCTCACAAGTCTTACACAAGTAAAGCTATCGGCGTACGTATGGGTAAAGGTAAAGGGGCACCAGAAGGCTGGGTATCACCAGTTAAACGTGGTAAAATCATGTTTGAAATCGCAGGCGTTCCTGAAGAAGTAGCTCGTGAAGCTCTTCGTCTTGCATCTCACAAATTGCCGGTAAAAACTAAGATCGTAAAACGTGAGGAAATGGGTGGTGAATCGAATGAAGGTTAAAGAAATCAGAGAATTAACCACTGCCGAAATGCTAGATAAAGAAAAACAATTAAAAGAAGAATTGTTCAACTTAAGATTCCAATTAGCAACAGGTCAATTAGAAAACACTGCACGTATTAAAGAAGTACGTCAATCGATTGCACGCATCAAAACAGTATTGCGTGAACAAGCTAACTAATAGTGGAAGGAGGCCAAACGCGTATGACTGAAGAAAGAAATCAACGTAAAGTTTACCAAGGTCGCGTGGTATCAGACAAAATGGATAAAACAATCACAGTTGTCGTTGAAACAAAGAAAAACCACCCTATCTATGGCAAACGTATGAAATATTCTAAAAAATATAAAGCGCATGATGAAAACAACACAGCGAAAGTTGGAGACATCGTAAAAATCATGGAAACTCGTCCATTATCAGCTACAAAACGTTTCCGTTTACTAGAGGTAGTCGAAGAAGCAGTTATTATCTAATAAAACGAGAATTTCCTAATAGATTGAAGCACAAAATCTGAAAGGGGGATACACATCGTGATCCAACAAGAAAGTCGTTTAAGAGTCGCTGACAATTCTGGCGCACGTGAAATTTTAACGATCAAAGTCCTAGGCGGATCTGGTCGTAAAACTGCTAACATCGGTGACGTTATTGTTGCTACTGTCAAACAAGCAACGCCAGGTGGGGTTGTTAAAAAAGGTGAAGTAGTTAAAGCCGTTATCGTTCGTACAAAATCTGGCGCTCGTCGTGCTGACGGTTCTTACATCAAATTTGATGAAAATGCTGCGGTAATTATCCGTGACGATAAAAGCCCACGCGGAACACGTATCTTCGGACCAGTTGCACGTGAATTACGTGAAAACAACTTCATGAAGATCGTTTCTCTAGCACCAGAAGTATTATAATCTCGAGCCCACGTTAAAGGAGGTGCGAAACAGTAATGTTTGTTAAAAAAGGCGATAAAGTAAAAGTTATCACTGGTAAAGATAAAAACAAAGAAGGCGTTGTCTTAGCAGCGTTTCCTAAACAAGATAAAGTTATCGTTGAAGGTGTCAACGTCGTTAAAAAACACCAAAAACCAAACCAAGCAGCCCCACAAGGTGGAATCCTTGAAGTGGAAGCGCCAATTCATGTTTCTAATGTAATGGTGATTGATCCTTCAAACGGAGAAGCTACTAAAGTTGCGTTTAAAGAAGTCGACGGCAAAAAAGTCCGCGTTTCTAAAAAAACAGGTGAAGTTTTAGATAAATAAAAATTGCGGAAGGAGGGCTTACTGAATGAACCGCCTGAAAGAAAAATATATTAAAGAAGTAACACCATCATTGGTGGAAAAATTTAATTACAGCTCAGTTATGCAAACACCTAAAGTTGATAAAATCGTTATCAACATGGGTGTGGGTGATGCAGTATCAAATGCTAAAAACTTAGACAAAGCTGTTGAAGAATTAGCATTAATCACTGGTCAAAAACCACTTATCACAAAAGCTAAAAAATCTATCGCTGGATTCCGTTTACGTGAAGGAATGCCAATCGGTGCGAAAGTAACGCTACGCGGCGAAAGAATGTACGAATTTTTAGATAAATTAGTAACAGTTTCTTTACCTCGTGTACGTGACTTCCACGGTGTCAGCAAAAAAGCTTTCGATGGTCGTGGTAACTATACTTTAGGTATTAAAGAACAATTAATCTTCCCAGAAGTTGATTATGATTTAGTAGATAAAGTACGCGGTATGGACATCGTAATTGTTACAACAGCGAACACTGACGAAGAGTCTCGCGAATTGTTGGCACAATTAGGTATGCCATTCCAAAAATAATATAAGGAGGCGAACTACGTGGCTAAAAAATCAATGATTGCTAAAAACAAACGTCCTGCTAAACATTCAACACAAGCTTATACTCGTTGTGAACGTTGTGGACGTCCACATTCAGTTTATCGTAAATTTCATCTTTGCCGTATTTGCTTCCGCGAACTTGCCTATAAAGGTCAAATTCCCGGCGTGAAGAAAGCTAGCTGGTAAACAAGTAAACTCGCATAAAGGAGGTAAATAGTTCAATGGTCATGACAGATCCAATTGCAGATTTTCTAACTCGCATTCGTAATGCGAACATGGTTAAACATGAAACTTTAGAAGTACCTGCTTCAAAAATCAAACGTGATATCGCAGAAATCCTGAAACGTGAAGGATTTATCCGCGACGTAGAATACATCGAAGATGACAAACAAGGCGTAATCCGTGTTTTCCTAAAATATGGTAAAAACGAAGAACGTGTTATCACAAACTTAAAACGTATTTCTAAACCAGGTTTACGTGCATACGTAAAAGCTGACGAAGTACCAAAAGTATTAAACGGTCTAGGAATTGCAATCATCTCTACATCAGAGGGTGTAATTACTGACAAAGAAGCTAGAGCGAAAAATATCGGCGGCGAAGTAATCGCCTACGTATGGTAATTCTAAAAAATACACAAGGAGGTGTCTCTAAGTGAGCCGTATTGGTAATAAAGTTGTTGTTCTTCCTGCTGGTGTTGAAATCAAGCAAGACGGAAACAACATTACAGTTAAAGGACCTAAAGGTGAATTAACACGCGAATTTTCTTCTGATATCAAAATGAACATCGAAGGAAACGAAGTGACATTCACTCGTCCAAACGATTCAAAAGAAATGAAAACAATCCACGGAACAACTCGTGCAAACTTCAACAACATGGTTGTTGGTGTTTCTGAAGGTTTCCAAAAAGCACTTGAACTTATCGGGGTCGGATACCGTGCCCAAGTACAAGGCAACAAATTAACTTTAAACGTTGGTTATTCTCATCCTGTCGAAATGACAGCACCAGAAGGCGTAACATTTGAAGTACCTGCGAACACACAAGTTATCGTTAAAGGCATCAACAAAGAAGTTGTTGGTGAATTAGCTGCTAACATCCGTGGCGTTCGTCCTCCAGAACCTTATAAAGGCAAAGGGATTCGCTATGTTGGTGAATTTGTACGCCGTAAAGAAGGTAAAACTGGTAAATAATAACAGCTGTGTAGAAAACAGAAGTCAACAACAAGCAACTGTCATTTTATGGGATTTTTCCAATAAAATGCTTTTGTCTTGTCTGCCAGCTTCTCTTTTCCGTAATCTGCTGACTGCTTGAAATATTAGTAGTAAACATTAAATCAAAGAGGTGAAAATTGTGATTACAAAACCAGATAAAAACAAAACACGTCAAAAGAGACATCGTCGTGTACGTAACAAAATCTCTGGTACTGCTGAGTGCCCACGCTTGAACATTTTCCGTTCTAACAAAAACATCTACGCGCAAGTCATTGATGACGTAGCGGGTGTGACGCTAGCAAGTGCCTCTGCCTTGGATAAAGAAATTTCAGGTGGAACAAAAACAGAAACAGCTGCAGCTGTTGGTAAACTAGTTGCTGAACGTGCCGCTGAAAAAGGCATCAAAAAAGTAGTCTTCGACCGTGGTGGATACCTTTACCATGGCCGCGTGCAAGCTTTAGCTGAAGCTGCTCGTGAAAATGGACTAGAATTTTAGGAGAAGGAGGAACACCATTCATGGTTTATATTGATCCAAAACATTTGGAATTAGAAGACCGCGTTGTAGCGATCAACCGTGTAACAAAAGTTGTTAAAGGTGGACGTCGTTTACGTTTCGCAGCTTTAGTTGTTGTCGGTGACAAAAACGGACACGTTGGTTTCGGTACTGGTAAAGCACAAGAAGTACCTGAAGCTATCCGTAAAGCAATCGAAGACGCGAAGAAAAACTTAGTTGAAGTGCCTATGGTTGGTTCTACTATCCCGCACGAAGTAATTGGCGTATTCGGTGGCGGCCGTATCCTTATGAAACCTGCAGTAGAAGGTTCTGGGGTAGCTGCTGGTGGACCAGTTCGTGCCGTATTGGAATTAGCTGGTGTAGCAGATATTACATCTAAATCACTAGGTTCAAACACACCTATTAACGTTGTTCGCGCAACTGTTGAAGGTCTAAAACAATTAAAACGTGCCGAAGAAGTGGCAGCACTTCGCGGTAAATCTGTAGAAGAAATTATCGGTTAAGGAGGACAAAAATAATGGCTGAATTAAAAATTACTTTAAAACGCAGTGTTATCGGACGTCCTCAAAACCAACGTGCTACAGTTAAAGCGTTAGGTTTAGGTAAAGTGAATAGTACTGTTACAAAACCTGCCAATGAAGCAATCAAAGGTATGGTTAACACTATTTCACATTTAGTGGACGTAGAAGAAGTTTAAGATTTATAGATTTGTAATAGAAGATTGCTTAAGGAGGTGCCAAACCTATGAAACTTCATGAATTAAAACCTGCTGAGGGCTCACGCCAAGTACGTAACCGTGTTGGACGTGGTACTTCATCTGGTAATGGTAAAACAGCTGGCCGTGGACAAAAAGGGCAAAAAGCCCGTTCAGGCGGTGGTGTTCGTTTAGGATTTGAAGGGGGTCAAACTCCATTATTCCGTCGTTTACCAAAACGTGGGTTTACAAACATCAATCGTAAAGATTACGCTGTTGTGAACTTAGATACTTTAAACCGTTTTGAAGATGGAACAGAAGTAACTCCTGTTGTCCTAAAAGAAGCAGGAATCGTTAAAAACGAAAAAGCGGGAATCAAAGTTCTTGCAGATGGTGAGTTAACGAAAAAATTAACTGTGAAAGCAGCTAAATTCTCGAAATCAGCACAAGAAGCTATCGAAGCTGCTGGTGGTTCAATCGAGGTGATCTAATTGTTCAAGCTATTAAAGAACGCCTTTAAAGTCAAAGACATTAGATCAAAAATCTTATTTACAGTTTTAATCTTGTTTGTATTTCGCCTAGGTGCGCACATTACTGTGCCCGGGGTGAATGCAAAGGGATTGTCTGATTTAAGTAGCTTACCCTTTTTGAATATGTTGAATATGGTGAGTGGTAGTGCCATGCAAAACTTCTCTATCTTCTCGATGGGGGTTTCGCCATACATTACAGCCTCTATTATTATTCAACTATTGCAAATGGATATTGTACCTAGATTTGTAGAATGGTCAAAACAAGGGGAAGTTGGGCGTAAGAAATTAAATCAAGCAACAAGATATCTAACGATTGTCTTGGGTGTGGCTCAGTCAATGGGGATCACTGCTGGTTTTAATAGCTTAAGTCAAACTGGGATTGTCAACAATCCAACCTTAGGTACCTTTGTGATGATTGCAGTTATTTTAACTGCTGGGACGATGTTTGTGACTTGGATGGGTGAACAAATTACAGAAAAAGGAATCGGAAATGGTGTTTCAATGATTATCTTTGCCGGGATTATTTCTCGTTTGCCAGGAGCAGTCAAAGAAATCTATGAAGATTACTTCGTCAATATCGAGCCTTCTCGCATTTGGCAATCTGTTATTTTCATTGCAATCTTAGTTATTGCTATTTTGGTGATTGTTACAGTCGTAACGTTCTTCCAACAAGCAGAACGTAAGATTCCAATCCAATATACAAAACGTGTTTCTGGTGCACCAACAAGTAGTTATTTACCGTTAAAAGTAAATGCTGCTGGGGTTATTCCAGTTATCTTTGCCAGCTCGTTAATTGCAACACCAAATGCCATTTTACAAGCTTTCTCATCAAAATTCGCTGGTGAAAATTGGTATGACATTATGACAAAAATCTTCAGTTATAACACAGTTCCAGGGGCAATCATCTATACTGTCCTAATCGTTGCGTTTACGTTCTTCTATGCATTTGTTCAAGTAAACCCTGAGAAATTAGCGGAAAACTTACAAAAACAAGGAAGCTACATTCCAAGCGTGCGACCAGGTAAAGGTACAGAAGAATATGTATCTGGCGTGTTAATGAGATTAAGTGTTGTCGGCTCAATTTTCCTAGGACTTGTTGCTTTACTTCCAATCATTGCGCAAATGGTTTGGAACTTACCTCAATCAATCGGTTTAGGTGGAACAAGTTTACTAATCGTTATCGGGGTTGCATTAGAAACAACGAAACAATTAGAAGGATTAATGATGAAACGTCAATATGTCGGCTTTATCAATAAGTAAGAATCGAGTGTTGAGGTTTTACCTCAGCACCATTCTCACATATGGCTAGCTTCATAAGCCGGTCTTTAAAATTAGGAGGAGAATATATGAACCTCATTTTAATGGGATTACCTGGAGCAGGTAAAGGCACCCAAGCAGAAAAAATCATTGATACGTATGGCATTCCACATATTTCTACTGGAGATATGTTCCGTGCAGCAATGAAAAATGAAACTGCCTTGGGCCTAGAAGCGAAATCTTATATCGATAAAGGTGAACTGGTTCCTGACGAAGTAACAAACGGAATTGTTAAAGAACGCCTTGCTGAACCAGACACAGACAAAGGATTCCTATTAGATGGTTTCCCACGTACACTGGATCAAGCAAAAGCATTAGATACAATGCTTAAAGAATTAAACAAAAAAATTGATGCTGTCATTGACATCCATGTAGAAGAAGATGTATTAATCGAGCGTTTAGCTGGACGATTCATCTGTCGCACATGTGGCGCAACGTATCATAAATTATTCAACCCGCCAAAAGTTGAAGGCACTTGTGATCGCTGTGGCGGACATGAATTCTACCAAAGAGAAGATGATAAGCCCGAAACGGTTAAAAATCGTTTGGCAGTCAACATTGAAAGTAGCGCACCAATCTTGGCTTTCTATAAAGAACAAGGCTTGATGCATACAATCGATGGCAATCGCGAAATCGATACTGTTTTTTCTGATGTGAAAAAAATCATTGACGAAAACTAATTTCCAATTGCCCGCAGTTTAACCCTGTTGTTGTATTCAGTTTCTCTTGCCAAAACATAACTAAATATGGTAGAATATATCAGTCCGACTTCTACAGTTTTGTGACATCAAAATGAATAACGAAGTTAGTTGAGAATTTCTAGGTGGGAGCTGGAGTTTCCGCCGTTTTATCGTGTGAAAACGCGAAACAAGTACAAGGAGGTACTGTGCGTGGCAAAAGAAGATATGATTGAAGTCGAAGGTACAGTCGTCGAAACTTTGCCGAATGCAATGTTTAAAGTCGAACTAGAAAATGGACACCAAGTTCTTGCTACTGTTTCAGGTAAAATCCGTATGCACTACATCCGTATCTTACCTGGTGACAAAGTAACAGTTGAATTATCACCGTATGATTTAACGCGTGGCCGTATTACTTATCGCTTTAAATAATTGTACTCCGTAAAACCACAGGAGGTATTATCATGAAAGTAAGACCATCAGTAAAACCAATGTGTGAACATTGTAAAGTAATTCGCCGTAAAGGACGTGTTATGGTTATTTGCCCAGCAAATCCAAAACATAAACAACGTCAAGGATAATTAGGAGGTGTAACGAATAATGGCTCGTATTGCAGGAGTAGACATCCCTCGTGACAAACGTGTAGTAGTTTCTCTTACTTACATTTATGGTATTGGTAACACTACAGCTAAAAAAGTTTTAGCAAACGTTGGCGTATCTGAAGATGTTCGTGTACGTGATTTAACAAACGAACAAACAGATGCGATTCGTGCGGAAATTGATAAGTTAAAAGTTGAAGGGGATCTTCGTCGTGAAGTGAACTTAAACATCAAACGCTTGATGGAAATCGGTTCATACCGTGGAATCCGTCACCGTCGTGGATTACCAACTCGTGGACAAAACACGAAAAATAATGCACGTACTCGTAAAGGCCCTACTAAAACAGTAGCAGGCAAGAAAAAATAATTCCTAAGTGAAGGAGGTTAGAACTTCATGGCAGCAAAAAAAGTTAGTCGTAAACGCCGTGTCAAAAAGAATATAGAATCAGGTGTAGCACATATCCATTCTACATTCAACAATACAATCGTAATGATTACTGATACACATGGTAATGCATTAGCATGGTCATCAGCAGGATCATTAGGCTTTAAAGGAAGCAAAAAATCAACTCCTTTTGCCGCTCAAATGGCTGCAGAAGCCGCAACTAAAGTGGCAATGGAACATGGACTTAAAACTGTAGACGTAACAGTTAAAGGACCTGGTTCTGGACGTGAAGCAGCAATTCGTTCATTACAAGCAACAGGTTTAGAAGTGACTGCAATTCGTGACGTGACTCCAGTTCCTCATAATGGATGCCGCCCTCCAAAACGCCGTCGTGTTTAATGAGCGCCACTCATTCTGAGTTTGAATTAGGAACGTCATTGAACAAGACACTTTTCGTTTTGAAAGGGGTATAGATAAGAATGATTGAATTTGAAAAACCAAGAATCGAAAAAATTGATGAAAATAGAGATTATGGTAAGTTCGTCGTTGAACCATTAGAACGCGGTTACGGAACTACTTTAGGTAACTCTCTACGTCGTATTTTATTGTCTTCTTTACCAGGAGCTGCAATTACGAATATTCAAATCGATGGTGTTTTACACGAATTCTCAACCATTCCAGGTGTACGAGAAGACGTAACACAAATTATTTTGAATATTAAAGGCTTAGCATTGAAATTATATGCTGAAGAAGAGAAAACCCTTGAGATCGATATTACAGGACCCGCTACCGTGACTGCCGGCGATATTATCGTGGACAGTGATGTTGAGATCCTAAATAAAGATTTAGTTATCTGTAGTGTTGCTGAAGGAGCTACTTTCCATGCTCGCTTAACAGTGAAACCTGGTCGTGGCTATGTTCAAGCAGACGAAAACAAAAAAGAAGATATGCCAATCGGTGTACTTCCAGTTGATTCCATCTACACACCCGTTCGTCGTGTTAACTACCAAGTAGAAAATACACGTGTTGGTCGTCGTGATGATTTCGACAAATTAACAATGGAAATATGGACAGATGGTTCAATCATTCCTCAAGAAGCACTAAGTTTAGCTGCGAAAATCATGACTGAGCATTTAGATATCTTTGTAAACCTTACTGACGAAGCGAAAAACGCTGAAATCATGGTGGAAAAAGAAGAAACTCAAAAAGAGAAAATGCTAGAAATGACGATTGAAGAACTTGATTTATCAGTTCGTTCATATAACTGTTTAAAACGTGCAGGCATTAATACTGTACAAGAACTTACAAACAAATCTGAACCAGAAATGATCAAAGTACGTAATTTAGGTCGTAAATCTCTTGAAGAAGTAAAACTTAAATTGCATGATCTAGGATTAGGATTACGTAAGGACGATTAAGACTTTTACGAAGTTTCCAGTCCTGCTTAACAGCAGTGGCTCGTGAGAACAGAAACGAAGGAGGGAACCCAACGTGAGTTACCGTAAATTAGGACGCACATCAAGCCAACGTAAAGCTATGCTACGTGATATTACAACTGATTTAATCATCAACGAACGCATCGTAACTACTGAAGCTCGTGCGAAAGAAGTACGTTCAACTGTAGAAAAAATGATTACTTTAGGTAAACGTGGAGATCTTCATGCACGTCGTCAAGCAGCTACTTTCGTTCGTAATGAAGTTGCTAGTGTTCGTGAAGAAGATGAGTCTATCGTTGTTGAATCAGCTTTACAAAAGCTATTTAACGATTTAGGACCTCGTTTCGCGGAACGCCAAGGTGGTTACACTCGTATCTTGAAGACAGAACCAAGACGCGGCGATGCAGCACCAATGGTAGTTATCGAATTTGTTAAATAATTAATAAACCGATCACTTTATAGATGTTTCTTTTAGAGTGTTATGATGTTGGAGGCGACTCCGAGTCTAGCTCTGCTTTCCCTGCTAAAGATGGCTTTAGCAGGGGAGCACTCATCATATAAAGGTGATTTTTTTTTGCTTTGGGAAAACGCTGTTTTCTCAAAGCTTTTTTGTTTCTTAAAAGCATTGCGGAAGCTTTTGCGGTTTGTTATACTGGTTATTAATCGGAATTTTCAGATAATTAAATAATCTGAGTTAGTAGAAGGGGGAATTATATGTCGCAAATGTTTGCTTTTTCGTTGCTGATGGTTATTTTATACATTGGTGATGTAGTTTCTATCAAAACAAAAGCTTGGATTCCATCTGTTTTTGTTTGTGGTGTTTTATTTATTCTTGGTTATTGGACTATTTTTCCACAAAATATTGTGGAAGTGGCAGGGATTCCTACAGTGGTTGCCACTTTATTAATGTATCTGTTGATTACTAATATGGGCACTCTGCTCTCTGTTAAAGAATTGGTTAATCAATGGAAAACGATTGTGATTGCTTTGTCAGGTATTCTGGGGATTATTGCCTTGTTATTAGCTGTAGGGACTTTTGTTTTTGACTTAAAAACAGTTTTAGTTGCAATCCCGCCGTTAGTAGGAGGTTTAGTTTCTTCATTAGTAATGTCAGAAGCGGCTCAATCAGCTGGTTTAGCCTCACTTTCAGTTTTGGCAATTTTAATTTATGTCATTCAAGGGTTTGCAGGTTATCCCTTAACTTCAATTGTTCTAAAAAAAGAAGGAAAGCGGAAGCTTCAAGAATATCGAGCAGGGACATGGCAGCCAGTTCATGAACAAGAGGGGCAAGAAACAGGAGCAGAACCAGATGTGCCTAAACTATTTGAAAAAGTACCCAAACGATACCATACAGATTATTCACGAATTTTACGTTTAGCCTTAGTTGCCACACTTGCTTATTATGTTTCTGTGTGGACGGCACCGTTTGTGACGATTAGTCCTTTTGTGCTGTGTTTATGTTTTGGCGTGATTGCAACGTCTTTAGGCTTTTTAGAAAAGCAACCATTACAGAAAGCAAATAGCTTTGGTTTTGCGATTTTAGGGTTAATGCTTTTTGTCTTTGATGGCTTAAAACAAGCCACACCTGAAATGTTGATGGATTTATTTTTACCAATGATTGGGATTATTGTGATTGGTGTTATCGGGATGTACATCTTTTCAGCAATTGTTGGTCGTGTATTAGGTGTGAGTAAAGAGATGGCATTCGCTGTTTCGTTGACAGCTTTATATGGCTTTCCAGCCGATTATATTATTACGAATGAAGTGATTCAATCATTGACAGAAGATGAACAAGAACAGGCGGCTTTAACGAGCCATTTAATGCCACCGATGTTAGTGGCAGGTTTCGTAACAGTCACCATTGTTTCGGTTATTTTAGCGGGTATTTTTTCAAGTATTTTATTAAGTTTGTAGAAACGGGGCGTAAGTATGAAAAAAATCAAAGCACTAGTCAAGCAGCATGCACAAGAAATGATTGCTTTTCGACGGGATTTACACCAACATCCAGAATTACAATTTGAAGAATTTCGAACGACAGAAAAAGTCGCGGCAGTTCTTGATCAATTAGGAATTACTTATCGCAAAACAGAACCGACGGGTTTAATTGTTGAAATTGTGGGCGGCAAACCAGGCCGAGTGGTTGCGCTGCGGGCGGATATGGATGCCTTACCTGTACAGGAATTAAATGAAGATTTAGCTTATAAATCTTTAGAAGCTGGCAAGATGCATGCATGTGGGCATGATTCCCATACCGCGATGTTAGTAACAGCAGCTAAAGTATTAAAAGAAATCCAAGAAGAACTTCAGGGAACAGTAAGGTTAATTTTTCAACCATCTGAAGAAAATGCGCAAGGTGCTAAAGCAATGGTTGCGCAAGGCGCAATGACCGGTGTTGATGATGTATTTGGCTTACATATCTGGTCACAAATGCCTGTAGGAACCGCTTCGTGTCGAGTGGGCTCAAGTTTCGCATCCGCAGATATTTTTTCTGTTGATTTTAAAGGCCGTGGTGGCCATGGTGCCATGCCAAACGCTTGTATTGATGCGGCAGTCATAGCTTCTTCTTTCGTGATGAATCTGCAAACGATTGTTTCTCGGGAGACAGATCCTTTAGATCCAGTAGTTGTCACGATTGGACGGATGGATGTGGGGACCCGTTTTAATGTGATTGCTGAGAATGCACGTTTAGAAGGAACGGTTCGTTGCTTTAGTGTAGCAACGCGTAATCGAGTAGAACAGGCGCTGCAACGCTATGCGGAAAAAACAGCCGCTATTTACGGTGGGACGGTTTCGTTAGATTATCAATATGGGACGTTGCCAGTGATTAATGATGAGCAAGATGCCTTGTTTGCTCAAACACTAATTAAGGAAAATTTTGGTGAAGCGGCCTTAAGACAAGAAGAGCCGACAACCGGTGGTGAAGACTTCAGTTATTATACTGAACATGCTTCTGGTTGTTTTGCCTTAGTGGGAAGTGGTAATCCAGAGAAAGATACGGAATGGGCACATCACCATGGTCGTTTCAATATTGATGAAGATGCGATGGCAATGGGTGCTGAGTTATATGCCCAATATGCGTTTGAATATTTGAAGACGCATTTTTAAAAGAAAATCAGTAACTTCTTGTTTTATGAGAACAAGAAGTTATTTTTATGAAAAATAGACCTGTCAAGACAGATAAGAGCTCCCATAATGACCGTTCTTTTGGTATAATAAAAAATAGTGTGAAGAATCAGAACAGATGATTGAAAAAACGCTACTTTTTTGGTAGTGTTAGAAAGAATAAATAGATTGAGGGAGTACGCGATGCAACCAATCATTGAACTAAATAATATCCAATTTAATTATCAACCAGAAGATGCTTCTCCCGCTTTAAAAGATGTGTCTTTTTCCATTCAACAAGGCGAATGGGTCGCTATTATTGGCCATAATGGTTCTGGTAAATCAACGTTAGCCAAAACGATCAATGGGCTGTTACTGCCAGCTGCTGGGACTATCAAAGTTGGCGGCAAAGAATTAAATGAAGCAAACGTCTGGGATATCCGGCGTATGGTAGGAATGGTTTTTCAGAATCCAGATAACCAATTTGTCGGTTCAACAGTCGAAGACGATGTGGCTTTTGGTTTAGAAAATCAAGGTATTCCGCGTGATGAAATGGTCGAACGTGTTCACGATGCATTAGAACGGGTTCGTATGTTAGATTTTGCCAAGCGAGAACCTGCTCGGCTATCTGGCGGCCAAAAACAACGAGTAGCTATCGCTGGTGTGGTTGCTTTGCGACCAGATATTATTATTTTAGACGAAGCGACAAGTATGTTAGATCCAGAAGGTCGTGCAGAAGTGATTGCTACCATTCAAAAGATTAAAGAAGAAAGCAATTTAACAGTTATTTCTATTACCCACGATATTGATGAAGCGGCTAATGCGAATCGTATTTTAGTGATGCGCCAAGGACAATTGACAAACGAAGGAACACCAGAAAAGATTTTTTCTGCAGGAGAAGCGCTTGTTGAAATGGGCTTGGATTTACCGTTTCCTGAAAAATTAAAAGTAGCTTTGAAAGAGCGTGGCGTTGTTGTGCCAACGAATTATTTAACAGAAGAAGGGATGGTGGATTGGTTATGGACATCCGTTTTAAACAAGTAGATTTTACTTACCAACCCAATACTCCTTTTGAGCAACGGGCATTATTCGATATTAATTTAACGATTCAAGACGGCTCTTATACAGCGATTGTCGGACATACTGGCAGTGGCAAATCAACGTTATTACAACATTTGAATGCTTTGGTGAAACCAACTAAAGGCCAAGTGACAATTGGAGAGCGTGTGATTACGCCAGAAACTGATAATAAGAATTTAAAACCAATTCGTAAAAAAGTTGGGATCGTTTTTCAATTTCCAGAAGCACAATTGTTTGAAGAAACAGTGGAGCGAGACATCGCTTTCGGACCGAAAAATTTTGGTGTTTCAGACGAAGAAGCGAAAAAGTTAGCTAAGAAAATGCTTGATTTAGTCGGCTTAGATGAAAAATACTTACAACATTCTCCGTTTGAGTTATCAGGTGGCCAAATGCGCCGTGTCGCAATTGCTGGTGTGCTAGCGATGGAACCAGAAGTCTTAGTATTAGACGAACCGACCGCTGGTTTGGATCCTAAGGGTCGTAAAGAAATGATGGAGATGTTTAGTCGTCTGCATAAGGAACATAATATGACCATCGTTTTAGTGACACATTTGATGGATGACGTGGCTAATTACGCAGATCATGTGATTGTTTTAGAAAAAGGACAAATCGTCCGAGCGGGAGCACCACAAGAAGTGTTTCAAGAGACACAATGGCTGAAAGAAAAACAATTAGGCGTGCCAACTGCAGCCGAATTTGCTGAAAAATTAGTGGCAAAAGGCTTTTCTTTTGAGCAATTACCATTAACGGCCGATCAATTAGCCGATCAGCTTCTGAAAAAAATGCAGGAAGCAGGTGAGGCAAAATGATGAATAAATTGATTTTTGGGCGTTATATTCCAGGCGATTCTTTTATCCATCGTTTAGATCCGCGTGCAAAATTATTAGCTAGTTTTTATTTTATTGGAATTATCTTTTTAGCAAATAATTGGCAGAGTTATGTTTTAATAGCAGCCTTTACTGCTTTTGCTATTTCATTATCAAAAATCAGCGCCCGCTTCTTTATCCGCGGTGTTCGGCCATTATTATGGCTAATTCTGTTTACTGTGGCTCTTCAAACCTTGTTTACACAAGGGGGAGAGGTGTACTTTCAGTGGGGAATTATTTCCATTACCCAGTTTGGTGTGACGAATGGGCTATTTATTTTCTGTCGTTTTGTTTTAATTATTTTCATGTCAACGTTATTAACTTTAACGACGGCACCATTAGAGTTATCAGATGCGATTGAATATTTGTTACGCCCACTTCGTGTGGTGAAATTTCCAGTTCATGAAGTTTCATTGATGTTATCAATTGCCTTACGTTTTGTCCCAACATTAATGGATGAAACGGAAAAGATTATGAATGCCCAACGTGCCCGTGGTGTTGATTTTGGTGAAGGAAACTTACTTCAAAAAATGAAAGCTATTGTTCCACTTTTGATTCCGCTTTTCGTAAGTAGTTTTAATCGTGCGGAAGACTTAGCGACTGCCATGGAAGCAAGAGGTTATCAAGGCGGTGAAGGACGGACGAAATACCGCATTCTTCATTGGCACCTACGAGATACAATAGTAATGTTTGGCTTTGTCTTGTTAACCATTGGCTTATTTGTATTAAGAACTTAGAAAAGGTGAAGAAAAATTATGCCCCGCTATAAAGCAATCATTGCCTATGATGGCACTCATTTTCATGGCTTTCAAAAGCAGCCTAATGAGCGTACCGTTCAAGAAGAAATAGAAAAAACGTTAGCACGCATGAATAACGGACGCTCCGTGACGGTTTTTGGTTCAGGACGAACAGATGCAGGTGTTCATGCAATAGGCCAAGTGATTCACTTTGATTATCCGCAGGAACGTCCGTTGGAAAAAATGCGCTTTGCGTTAGACACACAAACACCCGAAGACATTGCTGTGCGAAGCGTGGAACGTGTTTCAGAAGACTTTCATGCACGTTATCACGTGATCGAAAAAACCTATCAATTTAAAGTGGACATTGGCAAACCACGAAGTCCATTTCGACGTTTTTATGCCAGTTATTTTCCGTATCCCATTGATCTCGAAAAAATCCAACAAGCTTTACCTGATTTATTAGGTACCCATGATTTTACCTCTTTCTGTGCCTCAGGAAGTTCGGTAGAAGATAAAGTCCGAACTATTCATGAAGCCAGTGTTCATGTCAATGAAACGGGGGATGAATTAACATTCACTTTTCGGGGCGATGGTTTCTTGTACAAAATGATTCGGATTTTAGTTGGTACGCTATTGAAAATCGGCAATGGGCGGCTGGAACCAACCGCGATTCCAGCAATTATCGCAGCCAAAGATCGAAATTTAGCAGGTCCGACTGCTCATCCAGAAGGATTGTATTTAGCAGAAGTGAAATATGAAAACTAAAAAGACGTAGACCTTACAAGAAAAGGTCTGCGTCTTTTTAGTTGCAAAATTTAGATGTATTTAACAGCTGTTCCGTAAGCCACGACAGATTGCATGTCTGTGCCAATTGTGCCAGAATCAAAACGCATCATCACAACGGCATCTGCACCTAATTTAGAGGCTTCTGCTTTTAAACGTTCGATTGCTTGGTCGCGTGCTTCTCGTTGCATATCAGTGTAACCTTTGATTTCACCGCCAACTACGCTTTTTAGTCCAGCACCTAAATCTTTAAACATATTTTTAGAACGTGTGGTTAACCCGAAAACTTCTCCAATAATTTCATATTCTTGACCGCTAATTCTCTCGGTTGTTGTAACTAACATGGGCAATTTCCTCCAGTACTTGTTGGTAACTTCAATTTACCATAGTCAAGAGTTTGGTACAACGAATATACATGAAAACGACACTAGAAAAGATGCGCTTCCGCATTTTTCTAGTGCCGTTTTAGTAATAATTAATCAATAATAGGATCTTTTTTAGAAATCATGACCCAAACCCAACTAATTAGAAAAGCAACCGTTGCTGGAACGACCCAGCCCATGCCAATAGTGAACAATGGTAAGTATTGGCCGGCTTTTTCTAAAAGCGTTGTTACAAACGCCGTATCTTTGATAAAGGTAGGCGCGCTATTTAATGCATCTAAAACAGCAGCAATCAATGTGATATAGGTCGTTGCTTGATAGACTTCCCGTCGATGTTTGAAAATAGGACTGATGATTACCAAAAGCATTAAAGTAATCGCCAATGGATAAAGGAACATCAAGACTGGAACGGCAAATTGAATGATGTTGGTTAAGCCGACATTTGCAAAAATAGCTGGTAAAATAACAACAATTGCCAAGAATTTTTGATAGGAAACTTTCGGAAACATTTCTTCAAAAGTCTCAGAAAAGGCTGTGCTTAAGCCGATACCAGTTTTTAAACAAGCAAGAACTACGATAAAAGCCAGTAAAATACTCCCTGGTAGGCCTAAATAGTAATTAGCAATTTGGGCTAAGGCAATCCCGCCGTTTTCACTGATTGGAAAAGCCCCGATACTCATTGTTCCCATATAAGCAAGTAAGGTATAGATAATCCCCATCAATACAACACTGAAAGCACCTGATTTAATCATTCCTTTAGCGATATCTCCTGGTTTTTCGACGCCCATATTTCGTAAAGTGGAAACGACAACAATCCCAAAAGCTAATGAAGCTAAAGCATCCAACGTATTATAACCTTCTGTAAATCCTTTAAAAAAAGGACTTGAAATATAATTTTCACCAACAGCGGCACTGGCCACATGACCTAATGGTTTTACAAAGGCTAAAACAATCAAAATTCCTAGCAATGCTAAAAATAACGGATTTAAAAATTTACCCACATAATCTAAGATTTTACTTGGCTTTCTAGAGAAGAGCCAAACTGCTAAGAAAAATAATGCGGAAAAACCAGCAAGAACCAGCCATTGCAAGTCTTTAGGAACAAATGGTGCAAGACCAATCTCAAAAGAAGTAGTTGCTAACCTTGGTAAAGCAAAGAAAGGACCAATCGTTAAATATAATAGTAAGGTAAAAATAAGAGCATAACGACGATTAATCCGAGAAGCTAAGTCAAAAACACCTGAACTTTTAGAAACACCCATAGCAATGACACCAAGAAAAGGTAAGCCAATTCCAGTAGCTAAGAAGCCCAAGTTTGCTAAAAAGACGGAAGCCCCCGCTTCTTGTCCCATATGTACAGGGAAAATTAAATTTCCAGCACCGAAAAACAAACCGAATAACATTGAACCAACGTATAGATAATCACGCCAAACTAACTTTTTTTGCATAGATTCACACTCCTTAATATTGTCTTATTATTTAAAATAACAGAAGAAGAAACAGAGAGCAACCAGTTTTTATAGAAAACATTGGTTTTCTTATTTTTCTATGAAATAAGCATACTGATAATCATCACAATAGTGTCCATTTATATAAAATTCTTCTTTAAAATGTGCTTCCTGCACAAAACCATGTTTTTTATAGAATCGAATGGCTTCTTGATTGGTAGCCATTACTCGCAAACTCAGCTTATGAATCCCGCTTATCTGGGCCATCTCTTTGACATACGACAACAAAGAACCACCAATCCCTTGGCCTTGGAAATCTGGCGAAACGCCAATACTTAGTAGCCATTGTTTTTGATGAGCTGCTAACGAAGTGGGCGGATGGACTTCAATAAATCCAGCGAGTTGTTGTCCGCTGATGGCAACAAAAATCGTTTCATCTTTCATTTTTTCTTGATATGCCGCAAGCGAGAGTGGTTGTATCTCGGCAGGGGTATTCTTTTTTGTCCAAATGATTTGGTCCAAGGCATGTAATGCGGGCCAATCGGCTTCGGCAACTAAGCGAATAGTGAGTGAGGTAGACAAGATAATAGGGCTCCTTTTTCTGAAATTTTAAAATATAAAAAGACTATAGCATTTATTGTCTGAAAATTCAAATACTTTTAAAACGAAAAGAAAAATGGCTGCACCTTTTCGAGAAAATCAAAATATGCTACCATAGCTACCAGAGGATAGATGGTAAAAAAGAATCTATCTAAATGGAGGGTATGTTTGTGAAAAAAATGGCAGTATATTGTGGCGCCAGTCTGGGGAATGAGCCAATCTATCAGCAAGCTGCAGTAGCGTTAGCCGCTTGGATGAAAGAAAATCACTATGATCTAGTTTATGGCGGTGGCAATGTTGGTCTAATGGGTACGGTGGCTGACACGCTTTTAGCAGAAGGTGGAGAGGTAATTGGTGTTATGCCCACTTTTTTAATGGAGCGGGAGATTGCACATAATAGCATTACAAAGATGCATACAGTTAGCGATATGCATGCGCGTAAGAAAAAGATGATGGAATTGGCAGATGTATATTTAGCTTTACCCGGTGGGCCCGGCACGCTAGAAGAAATTAGCGAGGTGATCTCTTGGGGCCGAGTCGGTGAACATATGAATCCTTGTATTTTATACAACGTGAATGGTTACTATGATTTATTAGCTGCTTTTTTTGATAAAATGGTAGAAACTAGTTTCTTAACAGAAGCGGATCGAGCTAAAATTTTCATTTCAGATTCCTTAGAAGAAATTGGTGCATTTATTGATTCCTATGAACCGCCAATGATTCGTCAATACAAAAAATAACAAAAGAGGCAGTCACTCTAACCAGAATGACTGCCTCTTTTTTACTAGTTTTTCGTTAAAATCCGATGTAAGAACTCTTTTGTCCGAGCTTCTTTTGGATGGATAAAAATATCTTCAGCGGTCCCTTCTTCGGCAATGACACCTTTATCCATGAAAATAACACGATCGGATACGTCCCGCGCAAATTCCATTTCATGTGTTACAATCACCATTGTTAGCCCTGTATGGGCAAGATTTTTCATCGTTTTTAGCACTTCGCCAACCATTTCAGGATCCAATGCAGAAGTTGGTTCATCGAAAAGTAAAACATCTGGATCCATTGATAATGCTCGAGCAATGGCTACCCGTTGCTTTTGTCCACCAGACAATTGAGCAGGTTTGGCATCAATAAAACGAGCCATGCCAACTTTTTCTAAATTTTCTAAGGCAATTTTTTTGGCTTCTTCTTTGTTTCTTTTTAGGACAGTCATCTGACCAGAAGTACAGTTTTCTAAGACATTCATGTTATTAAATAAATTGAATGATTGGAAAACCATACCTAAATGGGTCCGATATTTGGGCAAACTATAACCACGTTCTAAAACATTTTTACCATTATAGATGATTTTGCCATCTGTTGGTTTTTCTAACAAATTAATACAACGTAATAACGTTGATTTACCAGAACCAGAAGAACCGATAATGGTGACAACTTCTCCTTTATTGACGTTCATATTGATATCTTTTAATACTTCGTTTTCGCCAAAGCTTTTTCGTAAATGTTCAATTTCAATAATTGCACTCATCTGTTTGCCTCCTAGCTTTCTTTTCCTTCTTCAGTTAATTCTTCTACTTTAACGTAAGCAGAAGGGCCATCCATTTTACGTTCCACAACACGTAAGATTCGTGTGATCACAAAAGTCATTACCAAGTACATGATGCCGACAATTGTAAAGGTTTGGAAGAACTGGAAGTTTGCGCCAGAAGCAGCATTCCCTTGGAAGAATAAATCTGCAACACCGATAACACTTAACACGGCCGTATCTTTGATATTAATGACAAATTCATTCCCTGTTGCAGGTAAAATATTACGTAATACTTGGGGAATAACGACTTTACGCATTGTTTGTCCATGGGTCATCCCAATCGCTTGTGCTGCCTCGAATTGTCCTTTATCTACTGCGAAAATACCTCCGCGAACAATTTCAGACATATAGGCACCAGTATTCACAGAAACGATAAATAGTGCGGCCACTGTTCGGTCTAAAGAGATGCCAAAAGCTAGAGCTAAACCATAGAAAATAACCATTGCTTGAACCATCATTGGTGTACCACGGAAAACTTCAATATAAATAGAAAGAATTAAATTTCCTAATTTTTGGAAGAAACGAGCGACTGGGTTTTCAGAATCTGGAATTGTACGGAAAACACCAATTAGTAAACCAAGGGTTGTTCCGACAACTGTCCCAATTAACGCGATAAATAGCGTTAAACCAGCACCACGTAAAAACATGTCGCCATATTGATTCCAAATATTTTTGAAATCGTTAATAAGTCCTGTTTTTTGTTCATCACTATCTGTTGCTGCAGGTTGATCCTTGATTGCTTGGTCCATAATTTTTGTCCGTTCATCTTGAGAAATACCTGCTAAAATTTTGTTTACTTTTTCAATGTCTGGATCGCCTTTACGCATGCCGACTGCTACTTGTGAGTCTTCAGCGCTAGCATCAAAGCCATTTTCTTTTGGAAATTCTAACATTTTTAATTCTTTATTGACACTAGTTGCTGTTATGCCTTCAGGGCGTTCACTAACATACCCGTCAATCATGCCAGAAGCAAGTGCTGTTCGCATAGCTGAAAAGTTATCCATTGCTTGCTGTTTATTGACATTTGGAATTTGATCAATTAATCCGTAGTGGAATGTATTTAGTTGAGCTGTAATTTTAGCATCAGCTAAATCTTTCAAGCTTTTTGCATTAGCGTATTTGCCATCTTTTTTTACAATTACGACAAATTGTGATTCATAATAAGGGTTTGTAAAAGCAATTTCTTTTTTTCGTTCAGCGGTTGGACTCATTCCGGCGATAATGGCATCAATTTTTCCAGATTGTAAGGCGGGCGCCAAGCCGTCCCATTTAGTTTGGACAATTACTAATTTACGACCTAAACCATCGGCAATTTTTTTAGAAATTTGAACATCATAACCGCCTGCATAAGAGTTGCCTTGAATAGGCACTGCGCCATGTGCATCATTTTTCTGTGACCAGTTAAAAGGGGCGTAGCCAGCTTCCATGCCGACACGAAATTCACCATTTTCCTCCGCCGAAGCGTTGGTTGTCATGCCAAGTAACGAAAATAGCGTGACAAGTAGTAGACTGAATGAAAAAACTTTTTTGTTCATCTTTTTCTCTCCTTTAAATTTCTTGTCTGATTGATCGTTTTGTCTTTTTTCAATCAACAAGCTTTGATAATCAGCTGAGCAAAAGCGATTCTGTCTTTTTAAAGGAGAATACTTCTGTCACAACCTATTTTTGAATACAAAAAAACAACCAAACAGATGTAAGGTTGCTAGGTAATGTCGAAAAAAATTCCTCAACGAAACATAGCACAACTTAGCATCACTACTAAGACAGTCCGCAAGCTCTTAACTTACGTCCCAACACACAACAGAAGAGGCTCCGTTATGCATTTCGGCGATTGATCCTAAACTTGCTTCCCAGTGTCCTCTCACTCCACAAGCGTAATAAAAATCGCGACCTCTACCTCTTTTTTGAGGCACTATTCAGTTATTAAATTCAGTTATTAATTTTAGGATAAATCCAGAAGAAAGTCAATATGTTCCAGCAAAGGAATTTATCAAGAGGACACAAACACCATGAAATTAGCGTAACATTTTCCCTACGAAATAGAAACTAATACGAAAAAAGCAACCATTCCTAAAGGAACAGTTGCTTTTTACTTAAGCTTTGACAGCTTTTGGTTCACGACCTAAAATAGCTTGAAGAACAGTCAATACACCTAAAGAAGCTAAAATTGTATAAATTAGACTTGAGTAAGTTAAGATACCGAAATCCCAAGTTTTGTAAACTAATAAAACAATTGCTAAGGCGATAATAGCGATAACGTTGAAGAACGCAAAAGCCCAAAGATTTCCGTTTTCTTTACGAGAAAGATAAAAAACAGAGAACCAAATGCTTAAAACGCCCCAAGCGATGCAGGCAATAATTGCAGCCCAATAAATAATAAATGCGACCATTGTTGTTTCACCTCACTTTTACTCATGCATATTTTACCACGAGTTGAGAAATTTGTCACAAACTCTTTCAAGATAAATCAATATATAGGTAAGAAGTTTTCAAAAAGTGGAAAAACTTTTGGTGCTAATGTTAAAATACGTTATAATATAGAAGATTAGGAGCTGAATCGATATGCAAGATATCACGCAAGCCGAGGCAATTCATTGGTTGGCAACCCAACAAAAACTCACATTTTTAACAGGTGCGGGTATCTCGACAGCCTCAGGTGTGCCAGATTATCGTTCCTTAAAAGGTGTCTATCAAGGAATCCAGCAACCGGAATACTTATTGAGCCGGACTTGCTTAAAAACAGAGCCAGAAAAGTTTTATCAATTCGTTAAAACGCTCTATCATCCAGACGCACAACCTAATATCATTCACCAGAAAATGGCACAATTAGAGCAAATGAAACGGGGAAAAATTGTTTCACAAAATATCGATGGGCTTCATCGAAAAGCAGGTAGCCAAGAAGTGGTGGACTTTCATGGTAATTTATATGAATGTTATTGCCAAACTTGTGGTGCAACGGTTCCTTGGCAAGATTATTTGCTTAGTGATCGGCACGCTGATTGTCATGGACAAATCCGTCCAGCTATTACTTTGTATGAAGAAGGATTATCCGAAGAGGCAATCGAAAAAGCCATTCAGGCCGTTGCTTCTGCCGACTTAATCGTGATTGTCGGCACGAGTTTTCAAGTGCATCCATTTTGCGATTTGATTCATTATAAACAACCAACGGCAGCTATTTTAGCCATTAATCAAACGCCGCTATTTTTACAACAACCTTATTATTTTTTAGAAGCGAAAGCCGAAACGATATTTGCAGAATTAACGATAAAGGAGTAACGGAATGGAAGAATTTAAATCAGAAAAAGAAAAAATGATCGCAGGTGCACTATATTTTGCCTCAGATCCTGAATTAGTGGCCGATCGCAAAAAAGCCCGTGAACAAATGGCGTTAATTAACCAACAACCAGACACTTATATTCGTCGTCAATTAATAGAAGAAACATTTGGAAAAGTGGGTGTCGGGACGTACATCGAACCGATGATTCAATTTGATTACGGCTACAACATTTCTGTGGGAAAAAATTTCTATGCCAATTTTAATAACGTTTTTTTAGATGTTTGTCCAATTGAAATTGGCGATAACTGTATGTTTGGCCCCAATGTGCAACTCTATACAGCCGAGCATCCATTACAAGCGGCCAAGCGTAATAGCGGAATGGAATCAGGGAAACGAATTATCATTGGCAACAATGTTTGGATTGGCGGTGGAGCGATTGTCCTTCCTGGCGTAACATTAGGTGATAATGTAGTGGTGGCAGCAGGTGCTGTTGTGACCAAATCGTTCCCAGAAAACTGTGTGATCGCAGGTAATCCAGCACGGATAATTAAAGAATTGACTGAAGATGACGCCCCAACAACTTCTTTAGAACAACAACGAGCAAAGATTAACCAAATCGATAAGGAACTGGTCCGTTTATTAGAACAGCGGATGGATGTCGTCGCAGAGATTGCTGCAGTGAAAAAGAAAGCAGGTCATGCGGTTTTTGATTCTGAAAGAGAACAACAAGTATTAGAAACTATTCTGAATCATGTTGAAAATGCCGATTATGAAGAAACATTATCTGAGACTTTCCAGGGAATTATGGACGCCTCTAAACGTTTCCAAGAAAAACATTTAGGAGAGTGAGGCGAAGGTTGTGGATGGAGAAATCAGAAGAAGAGAGATTGTTAAAAGATTAAGAGAGACCGAAAAGCCAATTAGTGCCACTCGTTTTGCAAAAGCTTTTGATGTCAGCAGACAAATTATTGTAGGAGATGTCGCTCTATTACGGGCGACAGGGGTCGAAATTGTCGCAACAGCTCGAGGGTATATGTTGGAACAACCTTTAGAAGGAATTGAGCGGAAAATTGCTTGTCAACATACGCCTGAACAAACGAGAGAAGAATTGTCAGTCATTGTTGCCAAAGGTGGAGAAGTGGTAGATGTGAGTATTGCACATCCGCTTTATGGGGAATTAATCGGCAGTTTGCGCATTCAATCAGAGAAAGATATTGATAAATTTATGGACAAGTATCAAAAAGAGCATGCTACATTACTATCAGTTTTAACAGGAGGCGTCCATCTGCATACTATTCGCTGTGCAGACGAAGAAACTTTCCAAGAAATCAAAGAGGCGCTTCGAAAAAAAAGTATTTTGTTTGAAGGATAACGAGAAAAAGAGAGGACATTGATGTTTGTTCAAGCCCTTTCTTTTTTTTCTTAGAAAATTACCAAAAAAAGATAGAAGAATTTGTGAATTTTCTTCTATTTTTTTAACTTTTTGCTAGAAATTTTTTATGAAACAGTATACTATTAAAAAAGGAGCCATTTAAACAATAACTATGTCAATTATTATGTTGGTACATAAAAATAAATGGAGAAAAATAAAAAAGGAGAATGAGTATGAAAAAACAATTTGCCCTGTTCTCTACCTTATTACTTTTAGGTTCATCAATGCCAGTAGGTGCATTTGCAGAAGGTAATAACTTGGTAGCTGAAAATAGTTCTGTCGCAGAAACAACCGCAGAAGCAACAACTGCTGAAGCCACTGAAACGACAGCGACTAGTGAAACAACAGAAGCGACAGAAGAATCAACAACTGAAACAGAAAGTTCAACCGAATCAAGTGAATCTGCAACCACGGAGTCCACGGAAACGTCAGGAACCGAAACGACCGATTCCACAACGGATTCTACATCCACAAGTACGACAGAATCGACTACTGACTCCACCTCGACGAGTACAACAGAGTCAACCACAGATTCTACGTCAACAAGTACAACTGAATCAAGTACCACGCCGTCGACCACACCAAGTTCTTCTAAAGAACAGCCAAAACCTGGCACGAGTACTTCTGAATCAAAACAGCCGGCGAAGCCAGTGACACCAACAGCACCAGCTGAAAAGCCAGTAGAGCAACCAGCAGCGTCAACACCGCAGCCTGAAATAGTCCCACCAGTTACAAATGAAACGGTTGGGTTAGTGGAAGACGATGAGACGTTTACGGTCAGCAAAACGAAGAAGACAGAAGAGTTTATTCAAGAAATCGGTGAATCTGCTCGGAAAGTGGCCAAGGACAAAAACTTATATGCTAGTGTGATGATTGCTCAAGCAATTTTAGAAAGTGGCAGCGGCAATAGTAAGTTAAGCCAGAAACCAAACTACAATTTGTTTGGTATTAAAGGCGATTACAAAGGTCAGTCTGTTTCTTTTATTACCTATGAAGACAATGGTTTCGGTAACCTATACACAGTAGAAGCAAAATTCCGTCAATATCCAACGTATAAAGAATCAATGGAAGATTATGCGAAATTATTGAAAAATGGTTTAGATTCCAATAAAGATTTCTATCATGGTGTCTGGAAAACGGAAGCCAAAACATACAAAGAAGCGACACGTTTCCTAACAGGAAAATACGCAACGGACAAAGATTACCATAAGAAATTAAATGCGTTAATTAAAACATACGATTTAACTTATTATGATAAAGAAAAAGCAACCGTTGAACCAATGGAATCAAATTTCCCAGCCTATAATGGCAAAAACTATGACACCTTTAATAGTTATGCTTGGGGCAACTGTACACAATATGTCTACAACCGTATTACGCAATTAGGTAAACGTGTGGACTTAACAATGGGGAATGGTCAAGATTGGGGCGAAACAGGTCGTGCACGCGGGTACAAAGTAAGTCGTACACCAAAAGCAGGTGCAGCGGTTTCCTTCCCAGCTGGTGTTTTAGGCGCAGACAATACTTATGGTCATGTCGCGTTTGTGGAAAAAGTCTTTAAAGATGGTAGCATCTTAATTTCTGAAATGAACGTGAAGGGATTAAACGTTGTTTCGACACGTACAATCTCAGCTGATGAAACACATTTAATGAACTATATCGTTCCAAAAGATAAATAAAAAAATCAGCTCTTTGTCAATAAGAACGGATGAGTTGTAAAAAGCAAAGTTGGAACTGAAGAATCAATTTTAATTCTTCAGTTTCAGCTTTTTTTTGTGGCAAAAAGTCTCTCCAATAAAGTTTAATACATTCAGATATTGCCAGGAGGCTTCAGGTCGGGATGAGTTAGCAACAGTCGCTGATAGCTATATTTTTTTTAGGTAGAATCATTTACTTTTAGGTGAAAGATGTCTTATAATTGTAAGCGGATACAAAAATAAAAAAAGAGGTGGGTAAATGAGTAAAAAAGAAATAAATCAAGTAGTTGCCAGTAGCTATCAATTGTATATTAATGGAGAGTGGACAACAGGTAGTGGTAACAAAATGATTGCTAGTTACAATCCTAGTAATGGCGAAAAATTAGCAGAATTTGTTGATGCCACAAATGCAGATGTGGATCGAGCTGTAGAAGCAGCTCAAGAAGCGTTTCAGACATGGAAAGATGTTGACGTTGTAACAAGAAGCAATCTTTTGTTGAAAATTGCTGATTTGATTGAAGAAAATCAAGAACATTTGGCTATGGTGGAAACTTTAGATAATGGAAAACCGCTTCGGGAAACGCAATCGATTGATGTCCCTGCCAGTGCAGACCATTTTCGGTATTTTGCTAGTGTGATTCGTGGAGAAGAAGGGTCTGTCAAAGAATTTGATAAGGATACGTTATCCATTGTTGTGAAAGAACCCATTGGTGTTGTGGGTCAAATTATTCCGTGGAATTTCCCCTTATTAATGGGTGCTTGGAAATTAGCACCAGCGTTGGCAGCAGGTAATACGGTTGTGATTCATCCGTCCTCGAGCACATCATTAAGTCTGTTGGAATTGTTTAAAATTTTTGATCAAGTCTTGCCGAAAGGAGTAGTGAATTTAATCACCGGTCGTGGTTCTGATTCAGGAAATTATATGTTGGCACATCCAGGGTTTGATAAGCTAGCTTTTACAGGCTCAACAGAGGTGGGGTACACTGTCGCTAAAGCTGCGGCCGACCGCCTAATTCCAGCCACTTTAGAACTTGGCGGAAAATCAGCCAACATTATTTTTGAAGATGCCAATTGGGAACGTGCATTAGAAGGCGTGCAGTTAGGGATTTTATTCAATCAAGGGCAAGTTTGTTGTGCTGGGTCTCGTGTGTTCGTTCAGTCAGGTATTTATGATCAATTTGTAGAAGCTTTAAAGGAAAAGTTTGAACAAGTGAACGTTGGTTTCCCGTGGGAAAAAGATGTTGAAATGGGCGCTCAGATCAATGAGCATCAATTGGAAGAAATTTTAAAATATGTCGAAATTGGTGTGAAGGAAGGAGCTACGCTGATTACTGGGGGGCAACGTTTAACAGAAAATGGGCTAGACAAGGGGGCGTTTCTAGCACCTACGTTATTAGCGAACGGCACGAATACAATGTGCGTGGCCCAAGAAGAAATCTTTGGTCCTGTTGCAACAGTGATTAAATTTGAAACGGAAGAAGAAGTCATTCGTTTAGCTAATGATTCTGAATATGGTCTAGGTGGTGCCGTCTTTTCTCAAGATATCAATGTGGCATTACGGGTTGCTCGTGGTGTACGGACAGGTCGGATGTGGGTCAACACATACAATCAATTGCCTGCGGGCGCGCCATTTGGCGGTTATAAAAAATCAGGAATTGGTCGAGAAACGCATAAATCAATGCTAGATGCTTACACGCAAATGAAAAATATTTACATTGTGACAAAAGAAGAAGCAGATGGACTGTATTAAGTAGTGTAGTGAATTTTAGATAATAAACTTATTTTTGGTTATTGTTATTTTTAGAGCTAAACAAAACAATAATTTTTTGAAAAAATTGGGTGATGAGTAAAGTAAAACAAATTAAAAGTAAAGCCTGGTGCAAAAATCACTTTGGATTTTTGTACCAGGCTTTAAAGCGGAGTAACAATAGTGTTCACTCTTGGTTGTTTTTAATTTTTGACTATTGTAGAAGGAATTATTTTGCTTCTTCTGCTTCAAATTTAGCAAAAGCTGTTTCAATAACTTCTTTTAATGCAGAAGCAGAAGCTTCCATTTTTTCTTGTTCAGCATCTGTTAATGGAATTTCAATGACTTGTTTAACGCCTTGGCGGTTGATGATCGCTGGTGCACCGATATAAATATCGTTTTGACCATATTCACCCTCTAAATAAACAGATAGTGGTAACACAGAGTTTTCATCGTTTAGGATAGCCTTAGTGATACGCGCTAGTGCCACCGCGATTCCATAGAAAGTAGCTCCTTTTTTCTCGATGATTGTGTAAGCAGCGTCGCGTACGTTGAAGAATAAATTAACCATTGCTTCTTCATCGACGTCAGGATTATTTTTCACCCATTCGTAAATTTGTAAGCCAGCGACATTCGCATGTGACCAAACTGGGAATTCTGTATCTCCGTGTTCCCCTAAGATGTAGGCATGGACATTTCGTGCATCAACGTCAACTAATTCGGCAATTGCTTGACGGAAACGAGCAGAATCTAGTGAAGTTCCTGAACCGATTACTCGTTCTTTCGGGAAGCCAGAGAATTTCCAAGTTGAATAAGTCAAAATATCAACTGGGTTTGCGGCAACTAAGAAGATACCGTTGAAACCAGAATCAACAATTGTTGTAACGATTTCTTTATTAATTTTCAAGTTTTTATGAACTAAGTCTAAACGAGTTTCGCCTGGTTTTTGAGGCGCGCCAGCTGTTAAGACAACTAAGTCTGCATCATGGCAATCGTCATAAGTAGCAGCATAGATTTTTTTAGGAGAAGTAAATGCTAATGCGTGAGATAAGTCCAACGCGTCTCCTTCAGTTTTTGGTACATTAATATCAATAATCCCAACTTCTTGAGCAATATTCTGAGTTACTAAAGCAAAGGCATAGCTAGAACCTACGGCACCGTCCCCGACTAAAATTACTTTTTGGTGATCTTTATTCCCTGCGGCTGCAGTCATGTGTACCATTCCTTCCTCTACATTCTTTTTCGTGAGCAACGAGTTTTTATTTCCTGTTGCTAAAGTGATAGTAACATGGTTTGTAAAAAATGTCACGAACTTTGATTGTAAAAATGATACAGTTTTCAGACCTGTTTCAAAATGGTAGCTCTTACATGTGCGTAACTTCACTATCTTACGCATATTTAAATTTCTAAAAAATTTTTTTACATCTTTCTTAATCTTCAAAGACTGCGAGTTTTTTTATTTCTATGGTATAATGAATAAAACTGGGTAGCGCATACGCTTCCCAGCCATTTTGTGTTGGCAAGCTTATAATCCAAGGAGAATGAAAGATGAAAGTAATCGTAGGACTGGGAAATCCCGGTAGTAAATACAAAGAAACAAAACACAACATTGGCTTTATTACGCTAGATGAAATTGCATATCGGCAAAATGTTTCGTTTAATAATAGTAATTTTGAAGCAGATATTGCAGAGTTTTTTATAGGGACTGAGAAAGTATTGTTAGTGAAACCATTAACATTTATGAATGAATCAGGTCGCTCTGTTGGTCCGCTGTTGACCTACTTTGGGGTAGATGAGGAAGACTTGATTGTTATTTATGATGACTTAGACTTAGAGGTCGGTAAAATTCGTTTACGGCAAAAAGGTAGTGCTGGCGGCCACAATGGGATAAAAAGTCTGATTGCCCATTTAGGAACAAATGTCTTTCCTAGAATTAAAATTGGCATTGGTCGGCCCTCAAAAAATGATACAGTTATCCACCATGTACTAAGTACTTTTCCCAAAGAAACACACGAAGAGATGTTACTTGCTGTAAAAAAAGCAGCCGATGCCGCTTTATATGCATGCGAAGGACATACGTTTGTTGAAACAATGAATCAATTTAATGGAAAATAGCAGAAAGGAGGGCCCTTGTTTGAATATTATCGAACGAATTAGCCAAACAGAAATTGCTAAATCATGGCGCAGTCAACTAATGACAACAGGAACGCGCCAACTAATTACTGGGTTATCAGGCTCTGCTAAAACATTACTGATGGCAGGCGCTTTACAAAAGACGCATCAAAAAATTGTTATTGCGGTTCCAAATCTATACTATGCTAATCAATTAGTAGATGATTTTTTAAATATTTTACCTTCAGAACAAGTTCATCTATTTCCAGTAGATGAAGTGTTATCCGCCGAAATGGCCTTTTCTTCACCAGAAGCGCGCGCAGATCGAGTGAGTGCGTTAAATTTCCTGATGACAGCGAATGCAGGAATTGTGGTCGTGCCAGTAGCTGGACTACGAAAATATTTGCCAACGAAAGAAACGTGGCAAAATGCGCAACTCCATTGGGAAATCGGGACAGAAGTAGAACCTGAAATCCTCGCGCAACGCTTAGTGTTAATGGGCTATGAACGCCAATCGATGGTCGGGAAACCCGGCGAATTTAGTATTCGTGGAAGCATTATTGATGTCTATCCGCTAAATGCCGAATACCCTGTTCGTGTGGAACTGTTTGATGTTGAAATCGACTCAATCCGTTATTTTGAAGCGGATACCCAACGTTCATTAGAAAATCTTGAAGAAGTAACGATTTCACCAATGACTGATTTAGTGTTCTCAAAGTCAGATATGAATCATGGCATGATGAGGTTACAAGATGCTCTAGAAAAACGTTTAGCGACAGCTAAAGATCAAACGGAGACCGATTTTTTAGAAGAATATTTTGGTCAGTTGCTGTCTTCTTGGGAACAAGGGATTCCTACAGAAAATGCTCACTATTATACAGATTTTCTGTACCAACAAAAAACTACGCTGTTAGATTATTTACCAGAAAATAGTTTGCTTTTTGTGGATGATTATTCTCGTATGATGGAAACGGAGCGAGAGATTGCTAGAGAGGAAGCGGAATGGCAAACCCTGAAAATTGAAGAAATGCGCGTGTTTTCTGAACAAACTTTTGGCGTAGACTTTCATGATCAATTGCGAAAAACCGCACGAAATACGACCTTCTTTTCACTTTTTCAAAAAGGAATGGGGAATCTTCGTTTCCAAGAAGTCCATAATTTCCAATATCGTTCAATGCAACAATTCTTCGGTCAAATGCCGTTGCTAAAAGCGGAAGTGGACCGTTGGCAAAAGCAAAACCAAACGGTCGTTGTTTTTGTTCCTACGAAAGAACGGATTCAAAAAGTCGAAGAGCTATTTCAGGACTTTGACATACCTAGCGTAGTAAGCAATTGGGATCAGTTGTTAGATGGGCATGTCCAAATTGTCCAAGGGGCATTACAAACAGGGTTTGAATTACCTAAAAACAAGCTCGTGGCGATTACGGAAAAAGAAATTTTTCATACAACGACCAAAAAACGGGCACGTCGTCAAACAATCTCTAATGCGGAACGTTTGAAAAGTTATAGCGACTTAAAAACGGGCGATTATGTCGTTCATGCGAATCACGGGATTGGTAAATATATTGGTATGGAAACCTTAGAAGTTGATGGGGTCCATCAAGATTACATGACTATCTTGTACCAAAATGATGACAAGTTATTTATTCCAGTAACACAATTGAACTTGATTCAAAAGTTCGTTGCTTCCGAGTCTAAAACGCCGAAAATTAACAAGCTAGGCGGCAGTGAATGGACGAAAACTAAACGAAAAGTTGCTTCGAAAATTGAAGATATCGCGGATGATTTAATCTTACTTTATGCGACAAGAGAGTCGGAAAAAGGCTATGCTTTTCCGCCAGATGATGCATATCAAAAAGAATTTGAAGAGGCTTTTCCGTATTCTGAAACAGATGATCAATTACGTAGTGCTGCCGAAATTAAACACGACATGGAAAAATCTCGACCAATGGATCGTTTGTTAGTTGGTGATGTAGGGTTTGGTAAAACTGAAGTGGCTTTACGAGCGGCCTTCAAAGCTGTTAGCAACAATAAACAGGTCGCCTTTTTAGTGCCAACAACTATTTTAGCGCAACAACATTATGAAACGATTCAAGAGCGGTTTGAGGGCTTTCCTGTAGAAATTGGTTTATTAAGTCGTTTCCGCACGAAAAAACAGCAAAATGAAACAATTGAAAAAATTAAACATGGCCAAGTAGATATTGTGATTGGTACCCATCGTTTATTGTCGCAAGATATTAATTTTAGTGATTTAGGCTTGTTGATTATTGATGAGGAACAACGGTTTGGAGTGAAACATAAAGAACGACTAAAACAATTGCGTTCACAAGTGGATGTCTTGACGTTAACAGCAACGCCAATCCCAAGGACCCTTCATATGTCAATGTTAGGTGTCCGTGATTTATCCGTCATCGAAACCCCACCAGAGAATCGTTATCCGATCCAAACGTATGTCATGGAAAATAATCCTGGGGCGATTCGGGAAGCGATTGAGCGAGAAATGGCCCGAGATGGTCAAGTCTTTTATTTATACAATCGAGTAGATACGATTGAACGAAAAGTTGAAGAGTTACAAGCGCTAGTTCCAGACGCACGAATTGCGTATGCACATGGTCAAATGACAGAAGTACAACTGGAGAATACTTTGTTTGATTTTATTGAAGGACAATATGATATATTAGTCACTACAACGATTATTGAAACAGGAGTAGATATTCCTAATGCTAATACCTTGTTTGTAGAAAATGCGGACTACATGGGCTTATCTACGTTGTATCAATTACGTGGTCGTGTGGGGCGTAGCAATCGAGTGGCCTATGCTTATTTTATGTACGAACAGCAAAAAATCCTAAACGAAGTTAGTGAGAAACGTTTAGAAGCAATTAAAGACTTTACGGAATTAGGTTCTGGGTTCAAAATTGCGATGCGTGACCTTTCCATTCGAGGGGCCGGAAACCTTCTTGGTGCCCAACAACACGGCTTCATTGATTCGGTTGGGTTTGATATGTACTCGCAGATGTTATCTGAGGCAGTTGCTCGTAAACAAGGAAAAAATATCCAAGACCAAAAAACGTCTGTTGAAATTGATTTGGGCATTGATGCTTATATTCCAGGAACGTACATCACAGATGAACGACAAAAAATTGAAATTTATAAACGGATTCGTCAATTAGAAAATATGGATATGTACGAAGAATTAGAAGCGGACTTGTTAGACCGCTTTGGAGAGTATCCTGACGAAGTGGCGCATTTATTAACCACTGGCCGTATCAAAATGGATGGCGACCGTGCCTTGTTAGAAAGTATTCGTAAACGCGACCAAAAAGTCAAGTTTGTGTTAAGTAAAATTGGCACAAAAACATACTCTGTGGAGCAGTTGTTTGAAGCGTTATCGGCAACCAGCTTAAAAGCGGATCTAGCAGTTGAGAAAGAACAAATGACTATTTCCTTGAAGTTGCCGAAAGATTGTAAAGAAGCTGTTTGGATTCAAGAAATTGCTACTTTTACAACCGCATTGCGACAAGAAAAATACAAACATTCGCAAGAAACGGATTCCCTTTAAAAGGAGGCCTAGAAGATGGCACAAAAAGAAATGCAACGAATGATGCAAGGTGCCGTTGTGTTAACCATTGCTTCCTTCATTGCAAAAGTGTTGAGTGCGTTTTATCGCGTTCCTTTTCAGAACTTTGTAGGGGATGAAGGATTTTACGTGTATCAGCAAGTTTATCCAATCTATGGGATTGCGATGACATTAGCATTGTCAGGCTTACCGCAATTTATTTCCAAAATTGTTGCTGAACAACCAGATATTCGGAGTCAAAAACAAGTGTTGCGCCAACTATATCCCTATGTGTTATGGTTAGCGATTGCTTGTTGGGCCTTCTTTTTCTTTGGTAGTCAAGAAATTGCTATTAGTATGGGGGATGCTGCACTCCAACCATTAATGGAAGTTGTTTCCTTTACCTTTTTACTCGTTCCAATTCTTTCTTTCTATCGTGGGAATTTTCAAGGACATTTGTTGATGGTGCCTAGTGGTATTTCACAGGTGATGGAACAGTTTGTGCGTGTCGGGGTTATTCTAGTAGCTGCGTTGTCCTATCATTACTTTGGTGGCTCCATTTATCAAACGGGGACGGTGGCCATGAGTGGTGCGTTGGCTGGCGGTATCTTAGCGGTACTTGTCTTATGGTACTACAATCGAAAAATTCTTAGTGGAAGTACGGAATACTTGCATCAATGGAAGATTATGCCTCAAACTAAAGAACTATTTAAACGTTTAATGATTGAGGGTGGTTTGGTCTCTTTATATAGTGCTTTTCTGATTCTATTTCAATTAATTGATTCCTTTAAAGTAAAAAATGCCCTCATGCTTTTCGGGCTCTCTGATTTAGCTGCGAAAGTGGACAAAGGGGTCTATGATAGAGGACAACCACTAGTTCAATTAGGGTTGGTAATTGCTTTAGCTTTAAGCTCGACCTTTTTACCAGGTTTGACAAAATATTTTATGAAAAAAGACCGTCAACAATTTTTACAAGTTGCAAAAATCTTTTTGCGTCTTACCACAACCTTGGCATCGGCGGCTTCGATTGGTCTGATGATGTTATTGCCGTACATGAACTTTACGCTTTTTAAAGATTATAAAGGCAACGATGTTTTAGGGGTGTATGTTTTATCCATCGCTTTTATGGCCATTATTCAGGCCTACCAAAGTATTGAACAAAGTCGCAATCGTTTTAAAGGTCCTTTAGTGGCAGCTGGTGTGGGCTTATTAGTGAAGTTACTGACAACGGGCTTTTTCACCATTCGTTGGGGAACATTAGGTGCTAGTTGGTCTACTATTCTTGGGTTACTAGCGACGTTATTCGTTTTAGTCCGACAATCGGATGCAGCGATTAATTGTTTTGTTCGAGAACGAAGCTTTTTGAAAAAATTGTTGCTTAGTTTAGCAATCATGATGCTGTCATTACTGGTCTATCAAGGAATTATCTCCATCTTGTTCCAAGGTGTGCATCACCGAAGTCAAGCGTTTTTCGTTACAGTTTTAGGTGTTGCAGTGGGTGGTACAGTTTTTATTAGCACCATCATTAAGTTAGAATTATTTACGATACGTGAATGGTTAAGTTTACCGTATGGCGCAAAAATTTTACGGATGAGACAAAAAAAATAAAAGAGGTGAATGTGATGCGGTTAGATAAATTTTTAAAAGTTTCTCGCATTATTAAAAGAAGAACAGTTGCCAAAGAAGTCGCTGATAAAGGCCGGATTCAAATCAACGGAGTCTTAGCCAAATCTTCTAGTACTGTGAAGATTGGTGACCTTGTCAAAATTCAATTTGGGAACAGAATTTTAGAAGTAGAAGTCCTGCAACTAAATGACTCTACGAAAAAAGAAGATGCCACAAAAATGTATGAAATAAAATCAGAAACACGTGTCTCTGAAGAATAAACAGGTGAGGATGGAGCGCTTGGCAAGTTCATTGAAAAGATGAATATTCCAAGCGCTTCATCCTTTCAGCGTTTTAATGAAACAGACGCGCCGCTTTTGAAAAAATTAATAAATCAACCGCTGTTATTTCAAAAGCAAAGAATATTTTAGAAAAAAGCTTGATTTTCTTTAACTTCTCTGAAATTAACATTAGACAAGGTTCTTAGATGTTGGTATAATAAAACGGACAATCCAAAGCGAGTGGAGCGAGACGATGGGAAAGAATGAAAAAAACTCGAAGAAAGTTGCGGCATTGGAAAATGACTACACGAAAGAACAGTATGTCGAATTCCAAAAACAACAGAAACAATTGATTTTTAGACGCAGACGCTTGGCAGCGATTTTTCTCGTGGCCTTCATTATTTTTGCCTTTTCTGGCATCCAATTGATGAAAGATTATCATCGCTTAGGTGCTTTCAAACAAGAACGAGCAGATGCAATTGCTGAATCCGTAGCAGTTGATAAGAAGGTCAAGGATTTAAAAAAAGACGTTGCTTTGTTAAAAGATGATGATTATGTGGCAAAATTAGCACGTAGCCGTTTCCTTCTCTCAAAAGAAGGCGAACAGATTTATCCCACACCAGAACAAATGAAAAAAACACAGACTTCTGGAGCGGAAGAAAGCAAGAGCAGTTCAGAAAACAATAGTCAATCACAGTCTTCAACTGAAACAACTAAGTCTTCAGCTGAATAAACTGCAATTATAATTAGGGAAAAAATAGGAGGAACAATTTTTTTATGTCAATCGAAGTAGGAGCTAAATTGCCAGGAAAAGTGTCAGGGATTACTAACTTTGGTGCATTTATTGATTTAGGAGAAGGAAAAACTGGGTTAGTACACATCAGTGAAGTGTCTAATGGATTCGTTAAAGATATTCATGATGTATTAACAGTAGGTGACGAAGTAACAGTGAAAGTAACCTCAGTTGGTGACGACGGCAAAATTGGCTTATCGATCCGTAAAGCACAAGAGCCAGCAGAAGGGCAACAACCAAAACGTGAATTTCAACGTCGTGAAAACAATTATGAGAATCGTGACCGTAATCCACGCGCAGGTGGCAAAAAGCCTTTCAATAAACCACAAGCAAATAACAATAACAATAAACAAGATTTTGACTCATTGATGAGCTCTTTCTTGAAAGATAGTGATGACCGTTTATCTTCATTAAAACGTAATACTGAAGGCAAACGTGGCGGACGTGGCGGACGTCGCGGCTAAGCACAAACAAATAGGGGGACTGGGGATAACGAATGGGTTATTTCTCGGTTCCTCTTTTATTCTAAGGAAGAAAGAAGGGCGAACAATGTTTTGGCAGTTTTATAAACGAGGAAAAGAACAAGGATTTTGGCAACCGCATCAAACAATCGTGGTCGCCGTTTCTGGTGGTGTAGACTCCATGGCCCTTTTGACGTTAATGGAACAGGTGGCAGAAAAAGAACAATTACAATTGGTTGTTGCACATGTCAATCATCAATTGCGAGAAGCGTCGGCACAGGAAGCGCAATATCTCGCTACCTATTGTCAGCAGCGAGAGCTGACGTATTATGAAACACATTGGGAAGACCTTGAAAAGCAACGGAATTTAGAAGCAAAAGCGCGCACATTTCGTTATGAATTTTTTAAAGAAGTCATGGAAATTGAAGGCGCGGCAGTCTTAATGACGGCACATCATCTAGACGATCAAGCGGAAACGATTTTAATGAAGCTGATTCGAGGAACTAATTTTTCCCATTCCGCGGGCATTAAAGAGAGACGTCCTTTTGCGACAGGGGAATTGATTCGTCCGTTACTCATTTATCCAAAAGAAGAATTGTATCAATTTGCACAGCGCCAAGCATTCGTTTATTTTGAGGATGAAACGAACCAAACCAATGAATATTTGAGAAATCGGCTCCGTAATCAGGTTTTGCCGCTATTAAAGCAGGAAAATCCGCAATTCTTAGATCAGATTGCTTCTTTTAGTAATGAACAACGTTTTGCCCAAGAATTTATTCAGGAACAAATTGAGCCTCAATTATCTGAAGCCGTAGAACCGACCAAACAAGGCTGGCGCATTCCTTTGAAGAGATTATTAAAAGAAACGCCTGCGTACCAGCACTTCTTTTTAACTGCGTTTTTCCAAAAAACATTAGTGCCGTTAGGGGTTTCGTTAAACCAACGCCAGATGACACAAATTTTAAAAGTTTTGAATGATGAACGCCAACCGCAAGGCTCGGTTATGTTAGAACAGCAATGGCAACTAGCTAAAAGTTACGATTGGCTGTGCTTAGAACAAAAACAGGTTGCACTGCGAGAAGAAGTTACACATTTATTAGTACCTGGCGCGGGGATTTATTTATCGGAAACCGAGTGGCTAGGATTAATTGCGACAGACAAACCGTTTCCTCTTCCTGAAGAGATTAATCAGTGGACGGGTCAGTTGTTAGCGATCCCGTTGACCACAGCCACACCTTTGACCGTTCGTCATCGCCAAAGTGGTGATCGGATTACATTAAAACCAGGGTTTACGAAAAAATTAAGCAGAGTTTTTATTGATCAAAAAGTGCCAAATGAAGCGAGAGAGAGTGCTTGGGTCATTACGGATGAGCAAGAGGAAATCATTTGGGTACCAAAATTTGCAAATTCCTATTTGAGTATTCCTTTAGAAACTGATAAAATACACTACAGACTCCTTTTTAAGACAAAGGAGTAATGCTGAAAGGAGCGCACTATGATAGAAAAAGATATTGAGAAAGTCCTAATCTCCAAAGAAGAAATTCTTGCGAAGTCTGCAGAGCTTGGCAAGCAACTGACAGAAGAATATCAAGGGAAAAATCCTTTAGTGGTCGGTATTTTAAAAGGTGCAGTACCATTTATGGCTGATTTGACTCGTGAAATCAATACTTATTTAGAATTGGACTTTATGGATGTATCTAGCTACGGCAACGCGACAGTTTCTTCAGGCGAAGTAAAAATTGTCAAAGACTTGGACACAAATGTCGAAGGTAGACATATTTTAATCGTAGAAGATATCATCGATAGTGGTCGTACATTAGCGTATTTAGTAGATTTGTTTAGATACCGTAAAGCTGCATCTGTGAAAATTGTTACCTTATTAGATAAACCAGAAGGCCGTGTAGTAGACATTAAAGCTGACTACGTAGGGTTTGATGTGCCCAATGAGTTTGTGGTCGGTTACGGATTAGACTATGCAGAAACGTACCGCAACTTGCCTTATATTGGCGTTTTAAAACCTGAAGTTTACGAATCAAATTAATATCTATCAAGGAATTAATTGTGTTACAATGTAAAGGTCAGGATTGATAAAAGAATAACATGAATTGTAATGATGAGCATAAGGAGGACAGGCATGAACAAAAAGAATAATGGCATGAAAAATGGTTTATACTACGTCTTAGTAGTACTTGCCATGGTCATGGTTGTCTATTTCATTTTTGGAAATAACAACCAACAATCGCCAGACATCGATTACTCAACCTTCCAACAACAATTGGAAGACGGAAAAGTCAAAGACATGACCATTCAACCAACCAATGGGGTTTACCGGATTGAAGGTCAGTATAAAGAAAAACAAGAAGTGAAAGACACAGGTGGTCTGTCATTGTGGGGCTCAACGCAAGCGTCGTCAAAAGGCTTCACAACAACCGTTTTACCTAGTGATACAACCTTAGCTGGCATTCAAGATGCGGCACAAAATAACAAGGTGAAGCTAGTTGTCAAAGAACAATCAACAAGTGGTGCTTGGTTGTCACTGTTGTTTAGTTTCTTACCATTAGTGATTATTTTCTTCTTCTTCTACATGATGATGAGCCAACAAGGCGGTGGCGGTGGCGGCGGTGGCCGTGTGATGAACTTCGGTAAATCAAAAGCCAAAGAAGCCGATAAAAAAGCCAACCGTGTCCGCTTCTCAGATGTAGCTGGTGCGGAAGAAGAAAAACAAGAATTAGTTGAAGTAGTGGAATTCTTAAAAGATCCACGTCGTTTCGCTGAATTAGGCGCACGGATTCCTGCGGGCGTATTATTAGAAGGACCTCCAGGGACTGGTAAAACGTTACTTGCTAAAGCTGTAGCAGGTGAAGCAGGTGTGCCATTTTACTCAATCTCAGGTTCAGATTTCGTTGAAATGTTTGTCGGGGTCGGTGCTAGCCGTGTCCGGGATTTATTTGAAACAGCGAAGAAAAACGCACCTGCGATTATCTTTATCGATGAAATCGATGCAGTTGGTCGTCAACGTGGTGCTGGTATGGGTGGCGGACACGACGAACGTGAACAAACCCTTAACCAATTATTAGTTGAGATGGATGGTTTTGATGGCAATGAAGGAGTTATCGTAATTGCTGCAACGAACCGTTCAGACGTGTTAGACCCAGCGTTGTTACGTCCAGGTCGTTTTGACCGCCAAATCTTGGTAGGACGTCCAGATGTCAAAGGTCGTGAAGCGATTTTACGTGTTCATGCGAAAAACAAACCGTTAGCTGATGACGTTGATTTGAAAGTTGTTGCACAACAAACACCAGGTTTTGCTGGTGCTGATTTAGAAAATGTCTTAAACGAAGCAGCCTTAGTTGCCGCTCGTCGTAACAAGAAAAAAATTGATGCTTCTGATGTGGATGAAGCCGAAGACCGCGTAATTGCTGGTCCAGCTAAAAAAGATCGCGTGATTAATAAAAAAGAACGCGAAATGGTGGCTTACCATGAAGCGGGACACACAATCGTTGGTTTAGTCTTAAGCCGTGCCCGTGTTGTCCATAAAGTAACAATTATCCCTCGTGGTCGCGCAGGCGGTTATATGATTGCTTTACCAAAAGAAGATCAATTCTTAATGACTAAAGAAGATATGTTTGAACAAATCGTTGGCTTACTTGGTGGACGTACAGCAGAAGAAATTATCTTTGGCGTTCAATCAACAGGGGCTTCAAATGACTTTGAACAAGCAACAGGGATTGCCCGTAGCATGGTAACTGAATATGGAATGAGCGACAAATTAGGACCTGTTCAATATGAAGGGAACCATCAAGTCTTTGTCGGTCGTGATTATGGTCAAACAAAAGCTTACTCAGAACAAGTGGCGTTTGAAATCGATCAGGAAGTTCGTCGTATCTTAATGGATGCTCATACAAAAGCGCATGAAATTATCGAAGCGCACCGTGAACAACATAAACTAATCGCTGAAAAACTATTAGAATATGAAACATTAGATGCAAAAGCAATCAAATCATTATTTGAAACAGGTAAAATGCCTGAAGGTGCTGACAGCGACTATCCTAGTGAAAAAGAAGCGCAAACATTCGAAGAAGCAAAACGTGCTTTAGAAGAAAAAGAAGCGCAAAAACAAGTTGAAGAAAAGCAAGACTTTGAAGAAGCGAAAAAAGAATTACATGATGAAGCAGAAGAAGTCAAAGTAGAAAGCGAACAAACAGAAAAAGAAGTCCAATCTGAAGAGAAAAAAGATTCAGATTCCAATTCTGAATATGATCGCAATAACTACGAAGATCGTTATAAATAACCAATTAGTAGAAGGTGCAGTATTTGTCGAGATGACGAATACTGCACCTTCTATAATATTAAGATATTCTATAGAAGGAAGATTATTTGGTTGAAAAAACACCTGATTCCTAGTATTATCTGACTAATGGACAAAAAAGCACCAAGAGAAGAGGAAAAAGAATGGAAGATTATTTAGTAAAAGCCCTTTGTTATAAAGGTTCAATTCGAGCATATGCCATCAGTGCCACTGAAACTGTTAGCGAAGCGCAAAGAAGACATGATACATGGAGTTCTTCTACCGCAGCGTTAGGGCGCACATTGATTGGAGCCCTTTTACTAGGAGCGACTTTAAAAGGTGACGATAAATTAACTGTAAAAGTACAAGGAAATGGCCCAGCTGGCGCTATTATTGTCGATAGTAATGGCCGTGGAGAAACAAAAGGCTACATTAAAAATCCACATGTCAGCTTAAAGTTGAATGCAACAGGTAAAATTGATGTACGTGGCGCTGTCGGTAACGAAGGAATTTTCACAGTCATTAAAGATTTAGGATTAAAAGAAACCTTTTCTGGACAAACACCTATTGTTTCTGGTGAAATCGGTGAAGACTTTACATATTTTATGGCGGTCTCTGAACAAGTTCCTTCAGCTATCGGTTTAGGTGTATTGGTGGACACGGATGAATCTGTGAAAGCAGCCGGTGGTTTTATGATTCAAGTAATGCCAGGTGCCGATGAAAGTATCATTGATTTTATTGAACAGCGTCTAGCGGAAGTGCCACCGATTTCACAATTACTAGAAAATGGAGAAACACCTGAACAAGTCTTGTATCGCTTATTGGGAGAAGACGAAGTAGAAATTTTAGAAAAAATGCCTGTACAATTTAAATGTGACTGTTCCAAAGAAAAATTTGCGACCGCTTTGATTGCCGTTGGGATCGATGAATTAAATGCGATGATTGATGAAGATCATGGAGCAGAAGCAGTTTGTCAATTCTGTAACAATAAATATCACTATAGTGAAGAAGAATTAATTGAACTTCGCGATGAAGCGATTCGCAATACGAAACAAAAGTAGGAGGAAAGACTATGTGGAAAATTGGAGACGTTGAAATCCCCAACCGTGTTGTCGTAGCTCCGATGGCGGGTATTAGTAACGCCGCTTTTCGTGTGACTGTAAAAGAATTTGGCGCAGGATTAGTCGTTTGTGAAATGATTAGTGATAAAGGGATTAAATTAAGAAACAAAAAAACCTTAGAAATGCTATATATTGATGAGCGAGAATATCCTTTAAGTGTACAAATTTTTGGTGGAGATAAAGAAACATTAGTGGAAGCTGCTAAGTTTGTGGAAGAAAATACGCAAGCGGCGATTATTGATATTAACATGGGTTGCCCTGTCAATAAAATAATTAAAGCTGAAGCTGGTGCGAAATGGTTGCTGGATCCGAATAAAGTGCATGAGATGGTTCACGCAGTCTCTTCGGCAGTTTCTTTGCCTGTCACTGTAAAAATGCGAACAGGCTGGGATGAAGATCATCTATATGCTGTAGACAACGCTTTGGCTGCCGAACAAGCAGGTGCTTCGGCAATTGCTATGCATGGTCGAACACGTGTCCAAATGTATGAAGGGACAGCCAACTGGGACGTTTTAAAGGAAGTGAAAAAGCATTTAACCATTCCTTTTATGGGAAATGGCGATGTCAAAACGCCTGAAGATGCTAAACGCATGTTAGAATATGTTGGAGCGGATGGTGTGATGATTGGTCGAGCTGCTTTGGGCAATCCTTGGATGATTCAACGGACGAAAGAATACTTGGAAACGGGCGAATTGATGCCTGAGCCTTCACCAGCTGAAAAAATTAACATTGCAAAAGTTCATTTACAACGATTAGTGGATTTAAAAGGTGAAAAAATTGCGGTCCGTGAGTTTCGCCAACATGCTTCTTACTATCTAAAAGGAATCTCGCGAGCGGCCAAAGTGAAAGTTGCGATTAACCAAGTCGAAACACAACAAGCAGTTGTCGATTTACTTGATGCCTTTGTAGAGAAGATTTCCAAAGTTGCTGTAACTACTATAGAAGAATAAAAAATTCAAGCCGAAAGTAAAATTCGGCTTGCTTTTTTTCGAATTACTGTGGCATTATTAGGATAGGTTAAAATCAAGAATGGAGGAACAACAGTGGCAGAAGAACAACAAGCGCATTTAGAGGATTTAAATGATCAAATGCTCGTGCGCCGCGAAAAAATGGAAGCTTTACGTGAAGAAGGGATTGATCCTTTCGGTAAACGTTTCGATCGCACTCATAATTCAGCAGAACTTCATGAACAATATGATAATCATACAAAAGAAGAACTTAGTGAAATGAATACAGAAGTCAGCGTTGCTGGACGTATGATGACAAAACGTGGTAAAGGAAAAGCTGGTTTCGCCCATTTGCAAGACCGTGAAGGCCAAATTCAAATTTATGTTCGGAAGGACCAAGTTGGAGACGAAGCCTATGAACTATTTAAACATGCTGACTTAGGCGACTTCTTTGGTGTGACAGGTCAAGTAATGAAAACCAATACGGGGGAAGTTACTGTTAAAGCTCAAACAATTACGTTATTAACTAAAGCTTTGCGTCCATTGCCAGATAAATACCATGGATTAACGAATGTGGAACAACGCTATCGTCAACGCTATTTGGATTTAATCAGTAACAAAGAAAGCTTTGATCGCTTCATGAAACGCAGTCAAATTATTAGCGAAATCCGTCGTTATCTAGATGGCAATGGCTATGTCGAAGTAGAAACGCCTGTCTTGCATAACGAAGCAGGAGGAGCTGCTGCTCGTCCATTTATCACACACCATAATGCATTAGATATGGACTTATACTTACGCATTGCCCTAGAGTTACATTTAAAACGTTTAATTGTCGGTGGCATGGAAAAAGTATATGAAATTGGTCGTGTCTTTCGTAATGAAGGAATCGATACCACTCATAACCCAGAATTTACAATGCTAGAAGCTTATACCGCTTATACTGATTATCAAGATGTGATGGATTTAACAGAGGGAATTATTCGTAATGCTGCGGAAAAAGTCTTAGGAACTACTGATATCACGTACGATGGTCAAGCTGTTGACTTAGGAAGTCCTTTCAAACGTCTACACATGGTAGATGCGGTCAAAGAACAAACGGGCGTAGATTTTTGGCAAGAGATGACGATAGAAGAAGCCCGTGCGTTGGCTAAAGAACATAATGTTGAAATTACAGATGCGATGACAGTCGGTCATATCATTAATGAATTTTTCGAAACATTTGTAGAAGATACATTGCAACAACCAACATTTATTTATGGTCACCCAGTCGCTGTTTCACCATTAGCGAAGAAAAATCCAGAAGATGGTCGTTTCACTGACCGCTTTGAACTATTTATTATCGGAAAAGAGTTTGCTAATGCATTTACAGAATTAAATGATCCGATTGACCAACGTGAACGTTTTGAAGAACAAGAAAAAGAACGGGAACAAGGAAATGATGAAGCACACGGAGTAGATGAAGATTTCATCGAAGCCTTAGAATATGGCTTGCCACCAACCGGAGGATTAGGTATTGGGATTGATCGACTAGTTATGTTATTAACCGATGCACAATCAATTCGTGATGTATTATTATTCCCAACAATGAGATAAAAAAAGATGCCTTAAGGGTATCTTTTTTTATATTCGCAAAAAATTAAATAAAAAAGAATAGAAAAACAATTGAAACCAATTCTTTTTTTCTAAAAAAATCGAAGATGAGTAATAAAAAGAATGGGTAATCTGATAAAAAAACGAACTTTATCTAATCGGATAAGAAAGAATAATCGGTATTGAAAAAAAGTTTAAAAAAAGTGAAAATAATGATTGACCAATGCTTGAAATCTTGGTATATTATTACATGTCGCAAGGCGAGTCACACAGCTGAGCGATTCAGAAATCAATAATTAAATAACAATTCTTGATTTCAAACCTCTCGAAAAAAGTTTGAAAAAACAACAAAAAAGTTGTTGACAAATAACAAGCGAGGTGATAAGATATAGAGGTTGTCACAACAGACAACAACAACCGAGCAAAACAACTTTAAAAAACTTTTTTTAAAAAGTTCTTGACATTCAAACGAAAGTTTGTTATGATATAAAAGTTGCTGCGAGGTAACGTAGACCTTTGAAAACTGAACAAAGAATAGACGAACCAAATGTGTAGGGCGTCTTGATTCAATTCAAGACAACAAACATTTTTAACAAGCAAGCAATATGCTAGCAAACAAATTGAGCTTAACAATCGCAAGATTGTTCTAACTTTTATTATGAGAGTTTGATCCTGGCTCAGGACGAACGCTGGCGGCGTGCCTAATACATGCAAGTCGAACGCTTCTTTCCTCCCGAGTGCTTGCACTCAATTGGAAAGAGGAGTGGCGGACGGGTGAGTAACACGTGGGTAACCTACCCATCAGAGGGGGATAACACTTGGAAACAGGTGCTAATACCGCATAACAGTTTATGCCGCATGGCATAAGAGTGAAAGGCGCTTTCGGGTGTCGCTGATGGATGGACCCGCGGTGCATTAGCTAGTTGGTGAGGTAACGGCTCACCAAGGCCACGATGCATAGCCGACCTGAGAGGGTGATCGGCCACACTGGGACTGAGACACGGCCCAGACTCCTACGGGAGGCAGCAGTAGGGAATCTTCGGCAATGGACGAAAGTCTGACCGAGCAACGCCGCGTGAGTGAAGAAGGTTTTCGGATCGTAAAACTCTGTTGTTAGAGAAGAACAAGGACGTTAGTAACTGAACGTCCCCTGACGGTATCTAACCAGAAAGCCACGGCTAACTACGTGCCAGCAGCCGCGGTAATACGTAGGTGGCAAGCGTTGTCCGGATTTATTGGGCGTAAAGCGAGCGCAGGCGGTTTCTTAAGTCTGATGTGAAAGCCCCCGGCTCAACCGGGGAGGGTCATTGGAAACTGGGAGACTTGAGTGCAGAAGAGGAGAGTGGAATTCCATGTGTAGCGGTGAAATGCGTAGATATATGGAGGAACACCAGTGGCGAAGGCGGCTCTCTGGTCTGTAACTGACGCTGAGGCTCGAAAGCGTGGGGAGCAAACAGGATTAGATACCCTGGTAGTCCACGCCGTAAACGATGAGTGCTAAGTGTTGGAGGGTTTCCGCCCTTCAGTGCTGCAGCAAACGCATTAAGCACTCCGCCTGGGGAGTACGACCGCAAGGTTGAAACTCAAAGGAATTGACGGGGGCCCGCACAAGCGGTGGAGCATGTGGTTTAATTCGAAGCAACGCGAAGAACCTTACCAGGTCTTGACATCCTTTGACCACTCTAGAGATAGAGCTTTCCCTTCGGGGACAAAGTGACAGGTGGTGCATGGTTGTCGTCAGCTCGTGTCGTGAGATGTTGGGTTAAGTCCCGCAACGAGCGCAACCCTTATTGTTAGTTGCCATCATTTAGTTGGGCACTCTAGCGAGACTGCCGGTGACAAACCGGAGGAAGGTGGGGATGACGTCAAATCATCATGCCCCTTATGACCTGGGCTACACACGTGCTACAATGGGAAGTACAACGAGTCGCTAGACCGCGAGGTCATGCAAATCTCTTAAAGCTTCTCTCAGTTCGGATTGCAGGCTGCAACTCGCCTGCATGAAGCCGGAATCGCTAGTAATCGCGGATCAGCACGCCGCGGTGAATACGTTCCCGGGCCTTGTACACACCGCCCGTCACACCACGAGAGTTTGTAACACCCGAAGTCGGTGAGGTAACCTTTTTGGAGCCAGCCGCCTAAGGTGGGATAGATGATTGGGGTGAAGTCGTAACAAGGTAGCCGTATCGGAAGGTGCGGCTGGATCACCTCCTTTCTAAGGAATATTACGGAAATACACATTTCGTCTTTACTTTGTTCAGTTTTGAGAGGTCTACTCTCAAAACATTCGTTCATTGAAAACTGGATATTGAAGTAAAAAGAATCAAAACAAACCGAGAACACCGCGTTGAATGAGTTTTTTAATAAGTTCAATTGCTTATTTATTGATTAACCTTCTATCGCTAGAAGAAGTGATCAAGACCCAACCGTAAGGTTGATAAGGTTAAGTGAATAAGGGCGCACGGTGGATGCCTTGGCACTAGGAGCCGATGAAGGACGGGACTAACACCGATATGCTTTGGGGAGCTGTAAGTAAGCTATGATCCAGAGATTTCCGAATGGGGGAACCCAATATCTTTTATAGGATATTACTTTTCAGTGAATACATAGCTGATTAGAGGTAGACGCAGAGAACTGAAACATCTTAGTACCTGCAGGAAGAGAAAGAAAATTCGATTCCCTGAGTAGCGGCGAGCGAAACGGGAAGAGCCCAAACCAACAAGCTTGCTTGTTGGGGTTGTAGGACTCCAATATGGTAGTCTGTTAGTATAGTTGAAGGATTTGGAAAATTCCGCTAAAGAGGGTGAAAGCCCCGTAGACGAAATGCTGACAACACCTAGGAGGATCCTGAGTACGGCGGAACACGAGAAATTCCGTCGGAATCCGCGGGGACCATCCCGCAAGGCTAAATACTCCCTAGTGACCGATAGTGAACCAGTACCGTGAGGGAAAGGTGAAAAGCACCCCGGAAGGGGAGTGAAATAGATCCTGAAACCGTGTGCCTACAACAAGTCAAAGCTCGTTAATGAGTGATGGCGTGCCTTTTGTAGAATGAACCGGCGAGTTACGATTGCATGCGAGGTTAAGTCGAAGAGACGGAGCCGCAGCGAAAGCGAGTCTGAATAGGGCGAATGAGTATGTAGTCGTAGACCCGAAACCATGTGATCTACCCATGTCCAGGTTGAAGGTGCGGTAAAACGCACTGGAGGACCGAACCCACGTACGTTGAAAAGTGCGGGGATGAGGTGTGGGTAGCGGAGAAATTCCAAACGAACTTGGAGATAGCTGGTTCTCTCCGAAATAGCTTTAGGGCTAGCCTCGGAATTGAGAATGATGGAGGTAGAGCACTGTTTGGACTAGGGGCCCATCTCGGGTTACCGAATTCAGATAAACTC
>NZ_CP092784.1:207500-797500 GCF_023539285.1 Enterococcus sp. LX10
TCCTTTAGCCGGCACCATTTTGCGGAAATAGCTCAGTGGTAGAGCACCACCTTGCCAAGGTGGGGGTCGCGGGTTCGAACCCCGTTTTCCGCTTAGCCAATTCATTACGCCGGGGTGGCGGAACTGGCAGACGCACAGGACTTAAAATCCTGCGGTGAGTGATCACCGTACCGGTTCGATTCCGGTCCTCGGCATTGTTTTATATTTAGCACCCATAGCTCAACTGGATAGAGTGTTTGACTACGAATCAAAAGGTTAGGGGTTCGACTCCCTTTGGGTGCATTAGTTATATACGGGAAGTAGCTCAGCTTGGTAGAGCACTTGGTTTGGGACCAAGGGGTCGCAGGTTCGAATCCTGTCTTCCCGATAATAATTTTCATGGGGCCTTAGCTCAGCTGGGAGAGCGCCTGCTTTGCACGCAGGAGGTCAGCGGTTCGATCCCGCTAGGCTCCATTCTTATTTAATATAAGAGTTTCGCGGTGTAGCTCAGCTGGCTAGAGCGTCCGGTTCATACCCGGGAGGTCGGGGGTTCGATCCCCTCCGCCGCGATTATACATTTGGAAGAGCCTGGACCTTTAGCTCAGTTGGTTAGAGCAGACGGCTCATAACCGTCCGGTCGTAGGTTCGAGTCCTACAAGGTCCATTGTGACGTTGTTTATAGTTTTATTTTTATCATGGAGGATTACCCAAGTCCGGCTGAAGGGAACGGTCTTGAAAACCGTCAGGCGGGTAAAACCGTGCAAGGGTTCGAATCCCTTATCCTCCTTTCTTAGGAATCAATTTTCCTTAGTCTAATTATCGCGGGGTGGAGCAGTCAGGTAGCTCGTCGGGCTCATAACCCGAAGGTCGTAGGTTCAAATCCTGCCCCCGCAATTGCTTTTGATTTCAAAAGCACATAAAAAGAAAAGTATGGTTTGGTAGTTCAGCTGGTTAGAATGCCTGCCTGTCACGCAGGAGGTCGCGGGTTCGAGTCCCGTCCAGACCGCCATGCGGGTGTAGTTTAGTGGTAAAACCACAGCCTTCCAAGCTGTTGTCGCGAGTTCGATTCTCGTCACCCGCTTTTCTTTTTGGGCCTATAGCTCAGCTGGTTAGAGCGCACGCCTGATAAGCGTGAGGTCGATGGTTCGAGTCCATTTAGGCCCATAATTTTATAAAATGGCCCGTTGGTCAAGCGGTTAAGACACCGCCCTTTCACGGCGGTAACACGGGTTCGAGTCCCGTACGGGTCATAGTTTTGTTACGGAGGATTACCCAAGTCCGGCTGAAGGGAACGGTCTTGAAAACCGTCAGGCGGGTAAAACCGTGCAAGGGTTCGAATCCCTTATCCTCCTTTCTTAGGAATCAATTTTCCTTGGTCTAATTATCGCGGGGTGGAGCAGTCAGGTAGCTCGTCGGGCTCATAACCCGAAGGTCGTAGGTTCAAATCCTGCCCCCGCAATTGCTTTTATTTTTTAAAGCATACATTTGCATAAAGCAAAAACGAATTGGTTTGGTAGTTCAGCTGGTTAGAATGCCTGCCTGTCACGCAGGAGGTCGCGGGTTCGAGTCCCGTCCAGACCGTTTTTGGCTCGGTAGCTCAGTTGGTAGAGCAATGGATTGAAGCTCCATGTGTCGGCAGTTCGATTCTGTCCCGCGCCATCCAAGAAAAATTTGCGGGTGTAGTTTAGTGGTAAAACCACAGCCTTCCAAGCTGTTGTCGCGAGTTCGATTCTCGTCACCCGCTTTTTTCTTATTTGGGGCCTATAGCTCAGCTGGTTAGAGCGCACGCCTGATAAGCGTGAGGTCGATGGTTCGAGTCCATTTAGGCCCATTTATTTCTTGGGGAAGTACTCAAGTGGCTGAAGAGGCGCCCCTGCTAAGGGTGTAGGTCGGGAAACCGGCGCGAGGGTTCAAATCCCTCCTTCTCCGTTTTTTCTTTTTAATGGCCCGTTGGTCAAGCGGTTAAGACACCGCCCTTTCACGGCGGTAACACGGGTTCGAGTCCCGTACGGGTCATAGTGAAGCATACAAACATTGTTTGTATGCTTTTTTTATTTTTATTACAAAAAAATGTCGTTGAAAGCGTTGACATTTGTTGTAAATATGTTATTCTTTGGATGTAGGGATAAGTAAATAGATGGATAGTGATTGTTTAAAGACAAGCTAAACCTAATTTTTTCATGAAGCGACAGATGTGTCGTTCTTTTTGAAGAAATTGGGTTTTTCTTTTTTCAACGAAACACAAAGGAGGTGGGGCATTGATTATTCACAAAATTTTGAACAATAATGTGGTTATTACATTAGATGATGATAAACGAGAGCAAATTGTTATGGGCAAAGGAATTGCTTTTAAGAAACGCATTGGGGATTGGGTTCCTGATGAAAGTATCGATCAAGTTTTTTATTTAGCCAATCAAGAAACATCACTTAAGTTTCAAGAATTGTTAGGAAATATTCCTTTAGAGATGATGAAACTCTCGGATGACATTATTGTTTATGCAAAATCAACGTTGAAAAAGAGTTTGAATGATACCATTTATATTTCTCTGACGGATCATTTGTACACAGCTTTAGAAAGAAAAAAACAAGGAATTGCAATTAAGAATTTATTATTATGGGATATTAAACGTTTTTTTCCTGAAGAGTACGAAGTAGGAGTAAATGCTTTAAAAATGGTACAAAAGCGCGTAGGAATGGAATTGTCAACGGATGAGGCAGGTTTTATCGCATTGCACTTGGTGAATGCGGAGATGGAGGAAGAAGTCGGTAATATTTACGAATTGACAAAGTTGATGCAAGAGATTACAAATATCGTCAAATACTATTTTAAGGTAAGTTTTGATGAAGACTCTGTTTACTTTTATCGATTTAGCACACATTTAAAATTTTTCTGTTATCGCTTATTACACCAACGTGAAGTTGTCGAAAATGATGATGAAGAACTGTATGCGGTAATTAAAAAGAAATATCTCAACGCCTATCGTTGCGTGGAAAAGATCAGCTTGTATTTAAATGAGAACTATGACTATCAAGTTTCAAATGAAGAACGCTTGTACCTAACGATTCACATTGCACGAATTGTACAAACAACGGAACAATAAACGCACCACTTTGGATAGTGACATTCAGTTGGCTAAACCTTCAAATGAAAATAAATTTTTGGAGGAAAAAAAGATGGGAAAATATCATGAACTAGCAGAAAAAATTGTAAAAAATGTCGGTGGGCAAGAGAATATTAATAGTTTGACACATTGTATCACACGTCTTCGCTTCAAATTAAAAGATGAGAGTCAAGCGAATGATGATGTCTTAAAAAATATGGACGGTGTGGTAACTGTTATGAAAAGCGGTGGACAATATCAAGTCGTTATTGGGAACCATGTTCCAGCCGTTTACGAAGAAGTAGTTAGTATTGCAGGCTTGTCAGGAGAACGTGAAGAAGAAGCTTCCAGTGGGAATTTATTTGATCGCTTAATAGATATTTTAAGTGGTTGTTTCCAACCCTTTTTAGGGGCGTTAGCAGCGGCTGGGATGGTTAAAGGGTTAAATGCCTTATTGGTTTTCTTAAAGCTCTATACGGCTACGTCAGGGACTTATACCATGTTAAATGGGATTGGCGATGCAATTTTCTACTTTATGCCAGTTATTTTAGGTTATACAGCAGCTAAAAAATTCCGGTTGCATCCAATGGTAGGGATCGTGATTGGCGCAGCTTTATGTTACCCAACGATTCAAGGAAGTGCATTACAAACGGCCTTTGAAACAACAGCGGGTGCCGGAGCCGCAGCACCGTATAATTTATTCGGCTTACCTGCCTATAATACATTTATGGGGATTCCTTGGGTCGGTGCGAACTATACAAGTAGTGTCGTACCAATCATCTTCATTATTGCTTTTGCGGCACAAGTTCAAAAAGTGTTTAAACGTATTATTCCAGAAGTTGTTCAAACGTTCTTAGTACCGTTTTTTGTCTTGTTGATTGCCTTACCAATTGGTTTCTTAGTAATTGGGCCAATCGTTAGCATGCTAACGGATTTATTAAGCGCTGGCTTTACAGCATTAATGAGTTTCTCACCAGCTTTGTATGGTTTGATTCTTGGTTTCTTCTGGCAAGTCTTAGTTATTTTTGGTTTACATTGGAGCGTTGTGCCATTAGCTATTATGCAAGTGACACAAGAAGGTTCAAGCCAAGTATTAACGGGATCATTTGCAGCTAGTTTTGCGCAAACAGCGGTTGTTTTAGCGATGTTCTTCAAATTGAAAGATAAAAAGTTAAAAGCTTTGTGTCCGCCAGCAATTATCTCTGGTATTTTTGGTGTAACAGAGCCAGCGATTTATGGAATCACTTTACCGAAAAAATGGCCATTTATTTATTCAATGATTGGTGGCGCTGTCGGTGGTTTATATTTGATGATCAACAATGTGACAGCTTATACAATGGGTGGTTTAGGAATTTTCGGTGTGCTAAACTTTATCAATGGTGATGATGCAAGTGGGATGATTCAGTCCTTTATTGCAATTGCCATTGCAGCGGTCGTTGGTTTTGGTCTAACATTCTTCTTCTGGAAAGACAATACAGTTGAGGAAGAAGAAGTGATTATTGATAAAACAACGATTAAAAAAGAAAATATTACAAGTCCAGTCAAAGGACGAGTGTTATCTTTAAAAAATGCAGAGGATCCTGCTTTTGCAAATGGAGCTTTAGGAAATGGGGTCGTGATTGAACCAACGGAAGGTAAAGTGGTTGCACCCTTTGATGGAACGATTGTCACACTATTCCCAACAAAACATGCATTAGGTTTGATTTCAGATAACGGCACAGAATTATTGATTCATATTGGGATTGATACAGTTCAATTAGAAGGTGAAGGCTTTGAAGCTTTTGTAAAACAAGGTGACCGCGTGAAAAAAGGTCAAACATTAGTAACCTTTGATTTAGAAGGAATTAAAAAAGCTGGGTTTAGTACACAAATCCCAATCGTTGTGACGAATACAGCGGATTATTTAGATATTTTGGAAGTCGGCAGTAATGAAGTTTCAACAAGCGATGATTTGCTGACCGCTTTAATATAAAAAGATGTGGAGGAAGAGAATTTATGGCATTTAGAAAAGACTTTTTATGGGGTGGCGCAACAGCAGCCAATCAATGTGAAGGTGGCTATAACGAAGGTGGACGCGGTCTGGCAAACGTCGATTTAGCGCCAACTGGTCCAGATCGTTTTCCAGTAATCACTGGTGAAAAGAAAATGTTTAACTTTGATGAGGAACATTTCTATCCTGCACAAGAGGCGATTGATATGTATCATCGCTATAAAGAAGATATCGCCTTGTTTGGTGAAATGGGTTTTAAAACATACCGTTTATCCATTGCTTGGAGTCGAATTTTTCCAATGGGAGATGAAACAGAGCCGAATGAAGAAGGCTTGAAGTTCTATGAAGACTTATTCAAAGAATGTCATAAATATGGGATTGAGCCACTAGTAACGATTACACACTTTGACTGTCCAATGCACTTAGTGGAAGAATATGGCGCTTGGCGTAGTCGTAAGTTAGTAGGTTTCTATGAAAATCTTTGCCGTGTAATTTTCAACCGATATAAAGGATTAGTCAAGTATTGGTTAACATTTAACGAAATTAATATGATTTTACATGCACCATTTATGGGAGCAGGTCTATACTTTGAAGAAGGCGAAAACAAAGAACAAGTGAAATACCAAGCGGCCCATCATGAACTACTAGCAAGTGCAATTGCGACAAAAATTGCTCATGAGGTAGATCCTGAAAACCAAGTAGGTTGTATGTTAGCGGCTGGTTCCAACTACGCTTATACTTGCAAACCAGAAGATGTTTTCGCTGCTCGACAAGCAGATCGTGAAAATTATTTCTTTATTGATGTCCAATCACGTGGGGAATACCCTGCGTATGCTTTAAAAGAAATGGCACGTAAAGGTATTCAAATTGAAATGGAAGAAGGCGACGAAGAACTTTTAAAAGAACATACGGTGGACTTCATTTCGTTCTCTTATTATTCTTCTCGTGTCACATCAACAGATCCAGAAATTAATGAACAAACAGCTGGTAACATCTTTGCCTCTGTGAAAAATCCTTATTTAAAAGCCAGTGAATGGGGTTGGCAAATTGATCCGCTTGGTTTGAGAATTACGATGAATGATTTATATGATCGTTATCAAAAACCACTATTCATTGTTGAAAATGGCTTAGGAGCGGTAGACACACCAGACGAAAATGGTTATGTAGTCGATGATTATCGTATCGATTATTTGGCGGCGCATATTCAAGCGATGAAAGATGCCGTTGAACAAGATGGTGTCGACTTGTTAGGCTATACGACTTGGGGCTGTATTGATTTAGTATCAGCTGGAACTGGTGAAATGAAAAAACGCTATGGCTTTATCTATGTGGATCGCGATAACGAAGGAAATGGTACGTTAAAACGAAGCAAGAAAAAATCGTTTGATTGGTACAAAAAAGTAATCGCAACAAATGGTGAAGATTTAAGTAATTAATAAAATTAGCAACTATTAAAGGGCGTTTGACGTTGGCAGAAAAAACAAGGACTCTTCTGCCAGCCTCAATTCCCTTGATGGTTTCTTTGTTATGCCTAAAAACAGAGGGAAAGAGGGATTTTATGGGATTTCCAGAAAATTTTTTATGGGGCGGCGCAACAGCTGCTAACCAATATGAAGGTGGCTACCTTTCAGGAGGCAAAGGTCTGAGTACATTAGATGCAATTACTGGTGGTAGTCAAACAGAACCGCGACGGATTACGTATTTAACTAAAGAGGGCCAAAAAGCTTCGTGTACGCGCGATCAAGCATTGCCCGAAGGAGCGATTGGCTATATCGATGAAGAGTTATACTATCCTAGCCATGTAGCGACGGACTTTTACCATCATTACGAAGAAGATATCGCCTTATTTGCAGAAATGGGTTTCAAATGTTTTCGGCTGTCTATCGCCTGGAGCCGGATTTGCCCAAATGGAACAAAAGAGATTAATGAAGAAGGCTTAGCCTTTTATGATAAAGTTTTTGATACTTTGCTGCGCCATGGAATTGAGCCTGTTGTGACGATTAACCATTTTGATATTCCGATGTATTTGGCCGATGAATATGATGGTTGGAAAAATCGTGAAGTGATTGATTTCTTTGTTTTCTTTTGCGAAACCATTTTTACACGTTACCAGGATAAAGTGAAGTATTGGATGACTTTTAATGAAATTAATTTTTTAAGAAGTTGGACGCAAATTGGGATTCACAATAATGATAAACAAAGTAAATATCAAGCGGCACATCATCTATTTGTAGCAAGTGCGAAAGCAGTTGAATTAGGACATTCCATCAATCCAGATTTCCAGATTGGTATGATGGTGGCTTATATCCCAAGTTATCCTTTGTCCTGCAAACCTGAGGACGTGATGGCAGCTGTTCAATTTAACCGAGAGCAAGAATTTTATATGGATGTCCAGGCTAAGGGATATTATCCAGCGCATAAGCTCAAAGAATTTGAGCGTGAAGGAATGACAATTCAAATGGAGTCAGAGGATTTAGCGATTATTCAAAAAGGAACAGTTGATTATATCGGGTTTAGTTATTATATGTCGACCGTTTCGACTGCTTATCCCGAAGAAGTAAAATATGTCGGAGGCAACCAAATGCCTGCGGTTAAAAATCCTTATTTGCAAGAATCTGAATGGGGCTGGGCTGTCGATCCTTTAGGATTAAGAATTTCATTGTGTCAGTTGTCAGATCGTTACAATATGCCATTGTTTGTGGTTGAAAACGGGTTTGGCGCGGTGGACACATTGCAAGAGGATGGCTCGATTGTCGACGATTACCGCATTGATTATTTTAAACAACATATTGAAGCCATGAGAACCGCAGTAGAAGAAGACGGGGTTAACTTAATTGGTTATACGCCATGGGGTTGTATTGACTTAGTTTCAGCAGGGACTGGCGAAATGAAAAAACGTTACGGCTTTATCTATGTAGACATGGATGACGAAGGTCAGGGAACCTTGAAACGAACTAAGAAAAAATCATTTAATTGGTACAAACAAGTTATCGCTAGTAATGGTGAAAACTTAACAACTGAGTAGAAAATGAGGGGAAATAAAAAATGAAAAAACGATTGACGATTGTGGGGATGCTTTTTCTGGCCATTTTAGTAATGGTTGGTTGTGGTAAAAATCAGCAAGCAACGACAAAAGAAAAAGAGACAAAAACTGAAGAACTAACTCTTTACATTGTGCGCCATGGAAAAACCATGTTAAATACGACGGACCGAGTACAAGGATGGTCAGATGCGGTCTTAACACCAGAAGGTGAAAAAGTTGTGACAGCAACTGGGATTGGTTTGAAAGATGTTGCCTTTCAAAATGCATATAGTAGTGATAGTGGCCGCGCCTTGCAAACTGCTCAACTTATTTTAGATCAAAATAAAGCAGGCAAAGACCTTGAAGTCGTGCGTGACCCAGATTTACGTGAATTTAATTTTGGTAGCTATGAAGGGGATTTAAACAAGACAATGTGGCAGGATATTGCTGATGATCAAGGTGTTTCCTTAGAAGAATTTATGAAAAACATGACCCCTGAATCTTTTGCCAACAGTGTAGCTAAACTGGATCAACAGCGCGAGGAAAGCAAGAATAACTGGCCTGCAGAAGACTATGCTACAATTACCAAACGTTTGAAAAAAGGCTTAGATAAAATTGTTGCCACAGAATCAGCCAATCCTGGGAATGGCAATGTTTTAGTGGTCTCTCATGGCTTGAGTATTTCAGCGTTGTTAGCAACTTTATTTGATGATTTTAAAGTCCCAGAAGGCGGTTTGAAGAATGCTAGTGTTACAACGATTCATTACAAAAATGGCGAGTATACTTTGGATAAAGTCAATGATGTCAGCTACTTAGAAGCAGGCAAAAAAGAATCAAAATAATCTAAGGCGTCGAGAAACAGTTTATTTAGGAGTTGGTGGAGCAAGAAAAGGGTTGCTCCACCAACTCCTATTGTTGTGTTCTTTTTTTATTAAAGGTAGAATCAGAAAGAAGAATTTTTTCATTGGGAGGAAATAAGATGAAAAATAGAACAAAATCACGCTGGAAAAAAATTGTCCTAGGACTTGGGCTTTTTTTAGTAATCTTAGTCATCGGCCTGACTATTTTTATTAAAAATAGTACGTATCAAGCAACCGATTCGGCCTTAAAAATAAGTCAAAGTGCCACGCAAGAAAAAAACTATGATTATTACACAAACGGGCAAAAAAATGATACAGCACTGATTTTTTATCCAGGTGCATTGGTTGCGCCCGCTAGTTATAGTGAATGGGCGCAAGAAGTTGCTACGAAAGGTTACGATGTCTATGTTGTTCATTTTCCTTTGAATTTAGCGGTTCTTGCACCAAATGCTGCAGAACAAATTATAAAGGATCATCCACAACAAAACTTCGTTTTGGCTGGGCATTCTCTGGGTGGTGTGATGGCTAGTCGTTTTGTAGCGGAAAATGAGCAACGAATCAAAGGCATGATTTATTTAGCCAGCTATCCTGACGAAAAAGGTGCACTAAACAAGCAAAATCTGCCGGTTCTGTCAATAACAGCCACAAACGATGGTGTTTTAAATTGGACTAGCTACCAAAAAGCCAAACAGTTTTTGCCAAAAGATACGCAGTATGTATCTATCAAAGGTGGTAATCATGCAGGGTTTGGTAATTACGGTGTCCAAAAAGGAGATAACAAAGCGACAATTTCTAACGAGCAACAGCAAACAGAAATCAGTCAATTGATTGTAGCGTGGCTACAATCACGCCCCAATAAATAATCCGATGAGCCGAAATGTTATTTTTTCGGCTCATTTTTACTGCGATAAACAGAGGGGGTTACGCCTGTTTCTTTTTTAAAAGTGGTGGCAAAATATGCTGCGGTTTGGAAGCCAACTTTTTTCGCGATTTGTTGAATCGTAAGGGGTGAATGGAGAAGCAATTCTTGGGCTTGCCTAATTCGGACACTTGTTAAATAAGCTAATGGGGTTTGTTTCGTCTGTTCCTTAAAGGTTCGCTGCAAATGAAAGGGACTACCGTGGCAGGCTTGCGCTAAATAGTCTAAACTTAAAGGTTCCGCTGAATGCCGATCAATAAATTGCTTAATTTGAGCAACCCATTCCTCGTTAGGAACGACTTGCCCGGTTGGTTGACATCTTTTACATGGACGAAAACCAAGTGTTAAAGCTTCCTGAGCCGTTTTGAAAATCAGAACGTGGTTCTTGTTGGGCACACGGGAAGGGCACGAAGGACGACAAAAAATTTTAGTTGTGGTCACACCATAAAAAAATCACCATCAAATTGCGTATTATTATTTTGAATGGCTTCCCAACGTTTCTGAGTAAGTCGATACGTTGTTTTCATTGTAAGCACACCTCCCGTTTTCTTCATTGTAAAAGAATCCCTAATAAAAACAAGTAAAAAGTGATAGGAGCGCAAGATTTTGAAAGCCAAAAGAATTATAATGAAGATAAGAAAACACGAGAAAGAAGTGTAGACATATGGTAAAAAAGATTTATTATGCGCAACAAGAATGGCAGAAAGATCACTATTATCTTGGTGTGACAGACGCTGGACTAGCTTTTGTAGGTTCAGCCAATCAATCGATAGAAGAGCTGAAAAACTGGTACCCTCAAGCACAATTAGAAGCTTCTGAAAAGAAAACTGCGCCTTATAAAGAAGCATTAATAAGTTATCTTAACCAACATTCGACAACGTTTGCTTATCCCATAGACATCGAAGGAACACCATTTCAAAAAGAAGTTTGGCAGGCGTTGCAAGAAATACCTTATGGTGAGACAATGACCTATCAAGAAATTTCAGAAAAAATTGGGCGTCCACGTGCGGTTCGAGCAGTTGGCACAGCGATTGGGAAAAATCCTTTATTAATGGTCATTCCTTGCCATCGAGTCATCGGCAGCAAGGGACAATTAACCGGTTACCGTGGTGGTTTAGCAATGAAACAAGCATTATTAACATTTGAACAGTCTTAAAAGGAGGCGGCGATGAACAACTATCAATGGTATACAGAACAATGGGGAAAACCTACAAGAGAGGATGATTTGCTGTTTTTATTGTTGACGGTGGGTGTTTTTCAAGTTGGTTTAAGTTGGAAAGCAGCAGCAGGGAAAAAAGTAGCATTCATGAAAAATTTTTGCCAAATGAAGCCGGAAAAAGTTGCCGCGCTGTTGCCTGACGAAGTCGATCGAATAGTAGCTGATCCAGATATGATTCGCAATCGGCGCAAAATTGAAGCAACCATTAAAAATGCGCAAGCAATTTTAAAAGTACAAGAAGAATTTGGCAGTTTTGCCAATTATCTATGGCAATTTGTAAAAAACGTCCCCGTTTTATCTATTTATGAAGAAGCATACCAAGTCCCACGCACACAGCTTTTGTCAGATAACGTAGCAAAAGACTTAAAAAAAAGAGGATTTTCTTTTGTAGGTCCGATTGTCACCAATATGTTTCTGAAAGCTAGTGGGATTATCCAAGTGGAAATTTTAAATCCAGAATAAAGGAGTGTTAGGATGTTTGAAAATGAATCTCTTAGTTTTGAAGAAAAAATAATTATTCAAGCAGCAGAGCGTTATGTTCAACAAGAATTAGCCAACGAAGCAAGTGGCCATGACTGGTGGCATATTTATCGGGTGACACAATTAGCAAAAACAATTGCAGAGAAAGAACAAGCAAATTTATTTTTATGTATATTAACAGCATTGTTACATGATATTGGCGATGAAAAATTTAACGAAAGTGAAGAGGCTGGCTTGCTAAAGGTGCAACAATGGTTGGAAGCGAATGACGTATCAACAGAGCAAACGAATCACATCCTTTCTATTATTGCTAATATGTCCTTTAAAGGAGGAAATACTGGGAAAACAGTCACTACATTAGAAGGAAAAGTGGTCCAGGATGCGGATCGATTAGATGCCATCGGCGCGATTGGAATTGCACGGGTGATGGCTTATTCGGGAAATAAAGGCCGTCTAATTCACGATCCCCACAAACAACCTCGTGAACAGTTAACCCAAGAAGAATACCGGAATGGGGAAGATACTGCCATTATGCATTTTTATGAGAAACTTTTAAAGTTAAAGGAACAAATGAATACAAATTATGGTCGCTTATTGGCGGAAAAGCGTCATCAATTTATGGAACTTTATCTGGAGGAATTTTATCAAGAGTGGGATGGACACCGATAAATGAGGGCCAACTAAAACAGTCAGTACATTTCTTTTTGAATTTTAAGAGAACTCTTTTTTACAAATACCTCAGAAGTGGTAAAATGATGGATGAATAAACGGGTGGTTTATCTTAGTTTTACGTTACATATAGGAGGTAATTATGGAGACAAAAAAATCGAGTGGCATGTTTGCAGTTATTGCCGCACTGATTGCGAATATTTTAGTAGCGATTAGTAAATTTGTTGGTTTTGCTTTAAGTGGTAGTACCGCTATGATGAATGAAAGTATCCACAGTGTCGTGGACTGTAGTAATCAGGTATTATTACTTTTTGGGAATAAGCGCGCTTCTCGTGGACAAAGTGCGTTACATCAATTTGGAGAAGGCCGTGCAAAATACTTTTTTAGTACAATTGTTGCAACGATGCTCTTTTTTGGTGGGGGTGCGTTAGGCGTAATGGAGGCTATTCAGAAGTTACTGCATCCCTCTCATGAAGTAGAAAATGTGACTATTGTCATTGGTATTTTAATTTTTGGTTTGCTTGTGGAAGGTAGCTCGTTGCGTGTAGCGATGAAAGAAATCAAAGAATTGAATACAGAGAAGTTATCGCTCTTAAAATTTTTGCGAGAAAGTCGTCACAGTGAAATTTTAATTATTTTTACGGAAGACTTTTGTGCGGTTATTGGTTTGTGTTTAGCTTTGGTGGGGACCCTTTTAACGATGGTAACTGGGATTGCTGCATTTGATGCTATCAGTGGTTTACTGATTGGTTTACTATTAATGTGTGCAGCCATTTTCTTAGCGAAAGAATTTTATAGTTTGATTATAGGCGAAAGTGTGACCGCTACAGATTTAGCAAAAATTAAAACCGCATTTGATCGGGCGGATGTTGAAAAACTAATTGATGTAAAAACCGTTCATTTAGGCCCAACTGAAATTTTAGTAGCGGCAAAAATTGATGTGGTAGAACCAATGGAAGAAGATGCACCTGATGTTGTGAATGCGATTGAACGAGACATTCGCAGTAAAATGCCTGATAAAAAAATCTATATCTATATTGAAGTTGACGATTATGATGTGAATTACGTTCGTAAATAACAAATGAAAGAATAACTTTAAAAAACAATATGGGGGAAGAAACGATGCAAGAGGCAATTATAACAAGTACAGTAGATTTAACCAGTGGTGGTTGCAACGCCTGTGGTTTAGTGGAAGATACCGTCTACACATTAGCAATGAATGGAGTGGACATTCCGTTAGATGGCTTGACTGTTGCTCATCTAGTTTCTGCTGTTGTTGCCAGAAATGGATTTAAACAGGAGCTGCAAATGGATATGCTAGATGACGAATATATCCTTTATCGAAAAGAAGGCACAGCAGTAACCTTTAAAGAAACGTACAATCATTTAAGCTACGATAACGGTTCTGAAAAAATCCAATCTAAAAATAAACTGGAAGATTTACCAAAACTTTTTGAACAAGTCAATCAAATCCTAACAACTGTTTTTGGAATTGAAACTGTCAATTTTATTATAGAATAAAGTACAAAATAGAACAGAAATTGGACAATCAATGAGTGAAAGAGATTGTCCAATCTCTGTTTTTTAATGTATAAATAGAAAATAAAGACAAAAAATGATTAAGTTAAGTGAACGCCTTTATCGACATAAATGATGTCACCGACCACACCACTAGCTAGTTCACTGACTAAAAAGGCACAAGTGTTTCCGACTTCTTCAATGGTTACACCTGTTTTATCTGGTGTCCGCTCATTAGAAATACTAATCAATTGATCGTAGTCTTTTACACCAGTCACAGCCAATGTTTTAATCGCTCCTGCGGAGATTCCATTGACACGAATTTTATCTGCAGCTAATTCAAAAGCTAAATATTTCACGGCAGTTTCTAAAGAAGCTTTAGCAATCCCCATCATATTGTAGTTAGGAATCGCACGTTCGGAACCTAAATACGTCAATGTGACAATTCCTGAACCAGGATTTAACAAAGGTTTCGCATAATGAGTGACTGCTAAAAGAGAGTAGCTACTAATATCTTGTGCTAATAGGAAACCATCACGAGTGATGTCACTAACGTTTCCAGACAATTCTTCTTTTTTGGCAAAAGCAATCGCATGGACTAGTCCATCGATTGTGCCCACTTCGTTTTTAATTGTTTCAAAGGCTGCTTGAATGGACGCATCAGAAGCAACATCGCACTCCACCAACAAATCATTTTCATCTGCTAATTTAACTACTTGCTTTTTCATGCGTTCGTTTTGATACGTATAAATAACATTGGCCCCTTGATCTTTTAATGCTTTTGCACAGCCCCAAGCAATACTTTTTTTGTTGGCAACACCCATTACGACGACATTCTTATTTTGTAAAAACATATAAAATCTCCTTTAATAAAAAATTTTTGTTGATAGAATAGGCTTTTCTTCATCAAAATGTAAAAGTTACATTTATTGAGTTGACGAATAAAATTTCAACTGGTATTATCTGTGTGAGAATGATAACAAAATCTTCTCAATTTTCTAATCTTGAAAAAAACAGACATTTTTCCTGATGTCTGAATTATTAACCAAAATACTTTGAAAGTCAAACTATTTTTCTTGTTTTTTAAGAAAAAGTGCTGGAAACCGCATGAAATAATAGTTTGATAATCAAAATAAACTCGGAGGTACAGTATGAAAAGAGTGGTCATAACCGGCATGGGAGCCGTAACACCATTAGGCAATACCGTAAAAGAATTTTGGCATAATCTAGTGGATGGCAAGCTAGGAATTGGCAAAATCACTAAATTTGATTCTGAAGATACTGGGGTAGCTTTGGCTGGCGAAGTGAAAGAGTTTGACCCAAGTGCTGTTTTAGAACGCAAAGAGCAAAAAAGAATGGACTTATTTTCTCAATATGGCTTGGTGGCTGCTTTAGAAGCGTGGGAAATGAGTGGTTTAACAGAAGCAACGATTGACCCGACTCGTTTAGGTGTGATTGTCGGTAGTGGGATCGGCGGGATGACTACCTTACAAGACCAAGTACGGGTAATGGATAAAAAAGGCGCAAAACGCGTAACACCATTTTTCGTGCCTATGGTAATTGCTAATATGGCAGCGGGAAATATTTCGATTCGTCTAGGTGCAAAAGGACCTTCTCAAACTATCGTGACTGCTTGTGCTTCTGCGACGAATGCGATTGGTGAAGCTTTTCGCACGATTAAATATGGTTTAGCGGACATGATGGTAACTGGTGGCACAGAAGCCACAGTATGTGAAATTGGGATTGCCGGTTTTGCGGCATTGAATGCTTTAAATACAACAGAAGATGCGACTCGGGCTTCGATTCCTTTTGATAAAGAACGAAAAGGTTTTGTGATGGGTGAAGGCGCAGGAATGCTGGTTTTAGAAGAACTCGAGCATGCACAGAAACGTGGCGCAACTATCTACGGCGAAATTGTTGGATATGGCAGCAACTGTGATGCTAGCCACATGACCGCTCCTTTAAAAGACGGTAGTGGCGCGGCGGCTGCGATGGAAATGGCGATTGCGGAAGCAGGGATTACGCCGGAACAAATTGGGTATATCAATGCTCATGGTACGTCAACCCCAGCGAATGACGCTGCGGAAACAACGGCCATCAAACGTGTCTTTGGTGAGCGAGCATCGCAAATTCCAATTTCAAGTACAAAGAGTATGACTGGACATTTATTGGGCGCGGCTGGCGGTATCGAAGCGATCGCTTGTGTGCAAACATTGCAAGAAGGAAAAGCTCATCCGACAGTAGGCTACCAAGTAGCTGATCCAGATTGTGATTTAGATTATGTCACAGAAGGTGCACGTGACATTACAGCGGACTATACAATTAGTAATTCGTTTGGCTTTGGTGGCCATAATGGTGTAATTTGCTTGAAGAAATGGGAGGAAAACTAGTATGAAAAAAGTAATGACTGCAACAGAAATTATGGAAATGATTCCTAATCGCTATCCGATTTGTTATATTGATTATGTGGATGAAATTATTCCAAATGAAAAGATTATTGCAACAAAAAATGTGACAATTAACGAAGAATTTTTCCAAGGACATTTCCCTGGAAATCCAACAATGCCAGGCGTTTTGATTATTGAAGCATTGGCACAAGTAGGTTCGATTTTAATCTTAAAAATGGATCAATTTGAAGGTGAAACGGCCTATATTGGCGGTATCAACAAGGCCAAATTCCGTCAAAAAGTGGTCCCTGGTGATGTCTTGAAATTACATTTTGAAATCGTCAAATTACGTGACTTTGTCGGCATCGGCAAAGCGACTGCTTACGTGGAAGATAAAAAGGTCTGCGAATGTGAATTGACGTTTATTGTGGGACGATAAGAATCAATCAATTTTGGATACGTTAGTTTCCCTAAGAAAAGGAATAAGTCATATTGGCTTATTCCTTTTTAAATTTATATAAATAACACTAACGCAAAAAAACATGCTATAATCATAAAAAGCTTATGTGAAGGTGGTAAGCTTATGAGTAAAACAATTTACAGGAGGGTTTTTCTTTTGGATATTTCAGTAGAGTTTTCGGGACATAAATTGGCGAATGTGTTAATGAACGCATCAGGCATTCATTGTATGACAATTAAGGAAATGGATGAGTTAGCGGCTTCTCAAGCAGGTGCTTTTGTCGCTAAGACAGCAACACCTAATCCTCGTCAGGGCAATGAGGAGCCTCGGTATTTTGATACACCATTAGGAAGTATTAACTCAATGGGCTTGCCTAATTTAGGGATTGATTATTATTTAGATTATCAGATTGCACGTCAAAAGGAATTTCCTGAGGAGTTACGCTTTTTATCTGTATCTGGTATGAATTATGAGGAAAATATCGCTATTTTAAAAAAAGTGCAAGAAAGTGAATACACAGGAGTGACAGAATTTAATTTGTCTTGTCCCAATTTACCTGGTAAACCGCAAATTGCTTATGATTTTGAATTAACAGAAAAGCTTTTAACAGAAGTTTTTCAATTTTTTACTAAACCATTAGGTGTAAAATTACCCCCATTTTTTGATATTGCACATTTTGACGCAATGGCTGAAATTTTAAATAAATTCCCTTTAGTATACGTGAATAGTATTAATAGCATCGGTAATGGTTTATATATTGACAGTGACAAGGAAGAAGTGGTCATTAAACCAAAAGGAGGCTTCGGTGGACTGGGCGGCGAATATGTCAAACCAACAGCGTTAGCCAATGTTCGTGCGTTTGCGCAACGTTTGAAACCAGAAATCAAAATTATTGGAACGGGCGGTATTACATGCGGAAAGGATGTTTTTGAGCATCTTTTATGTGGTGCGACATTAGTACAAGTTGGCACACAATTGCATCAAGAAGGTCCACAAGTTTTTGAGCGTCTAGCCAAAGAATTACAAGAAATCATGGCAGCAAAAGGTTATGAAAGTATTGAAGAATTTCGTGGGAAATTGAAAGAGATGTAACAAAAAAACGTCAAGAAAATTTCTTGACGGTTTTTTTGTTATTTCACAGCCTTAACATTTTCCATAAAGGCTTCCAAATATTCAGGTTGTGTTAATTGTTGGTTACAGGTGTCGCTATCATGGCAAATGTAATTGCCTTTTTTCGTGTAGGTTCCGTCACCGCCTGATTTGGTGGTAGCTAGGAACATAGACACATTCGTGATTGTTTGACAGATGGAGCAAACACCTTTAACAATGGTGGGTGAAAGGGTGCCGTGGACGCCGATTAATTTATTTTCTCGATAAGCTAAGATAAATTTTTTCTGAGTCCCAGCGTCGTTCCAACCGACATAGGTATTGTTCCGTAAATCCATGTTTTCCCACTCAGGAATCTTTAACTTTTTCACTTTGCGAAAGACTTTCGTGACTTGTGGTGTTGAAGGTTCTTTAAAGGGCAGCACGGTTTCTTTTAATTCATCTAAATATTTTTCAGCACGTGCGCGTGTTAAACGACGATCCATCACTTTGTCCAACAAAATCGTAACAGCAGGGTGTTCTTCTGGAAATAACCCATTGATTTTTTCGGCACATAGGGCCTGGACAGTTTTGACAGTGGTAGCATCGTTGACAGACGTATAGGTGTTTAGTAACACAGCGACTTGTTCTTTAATTATGTTAAATTGGTAAGGTTGAATAGTTGGGTTCATGATTTTAAATTCCTTTCAAATAGACCGAATACATACGCTGAAAGGCAATTTGTCTCACCAACGTATGTTTAGTGACAGACAACCTCATGTGTTTTTGATAAAGATAGCGTTTGACGTATCATATCATCACCCCCTTTAATGATTGATTTTTTCTATGTAAAAAGTGAAAATAATTGATGAAAGCTTGGTAATTCTAACGCAATTCAAGAAAAAAGGCAAGTTAAACTCGTTTTATTTCCCAATTCAATGTCTGGGGAGTGATAAACTTCTAAAAAAGATACGTGATTTCCTAGATTAATCCTAGGTTATTTGCTACAATAATGAAGAATTAACCAGAGAAAAGGAGAAATTACAATGATTGCAGCAAGCGATTTAAAAGCCGGTATGACTTTTGAGCAAGACGGCAAATTAATTAAAGTAATGGAAGCTAGCCACCACAAACCAGGTAAAGGTAACACGGTTATGCGTATGAAATTAAAAGATGTTCGTACGGGTTCAACAACAGATACAACAATGCGCCCAGATGAAAAAGTGAAAAAAGCGCACATCGATACAAAACCAGTTCAATATTTATACAGTCAAGATGATATGGCTATTTTCATGGATTTAGAAACATATGAACAATATGAAGTACCAACTGCTTTAATTGAAGAAGAACTAAAATATTTATTAGAAAATATGGAAGTAAAAATTCAATTTTATGGTGAAGAAGTCATTGGTTTAACTTTACCAACAACGGTAATCTTACGTGTTGCTGAAACGCAACCTTCAATCAAAGGCGCAACAGTAACTGGTTCTGGTAAACCTGCTACAATGGAAACAGGATTAGTTGTTAACGTTCCAGATTTTGTTGAAGCAGACGAATTATTAGAAATCAATACTGCGGAAGGTACGTATTTAAAACGTGCTAAATAAGTAGCAGAAAAACAGAAGGCTAGCCTTCTGTTTTTTTTGGTCTATTAATTCTTTTACCTATAAGAAAACCATTGGTGTGATAGGAAATAGCAATCGTTAGAATCGTTGACACTAGAAAATGGGAAATGGTATAGTTTGGTCAACACATGACGAAGGAGGAAATCAACCATGACGAAAAAACAAGCTAGCCTTTTTTTAGAAACGGAAAGCTGTTGTTGTATGGTGCAAAATAGTGCAGCATACTCTTTTGTGATGGGGAAAACCTCCGTTATTTCTGAAAAATTGCCTAACACGATTCCTCTCTGAATCTAGACAACCAGAAATAAACAAAAAAGGTGCTGATGCGATCAGCACCTTTTTGTTTTATGTACATGTATTAGAAGGAGGAATTCGCTATGATTGTTCAGTCAATTTTAGACACAATCGGAGCAACACCATTATTTGAATTTACAAGTGAACAATATCCTATGCCAGAAGGCACTAAAATTTATGCGAAACTAGAATATTTGAATCCAGGTGGCAGTGTCAAAGATCGGCTTGGTGTGCATCTTCTCAAAGAAGCAATGAAAACGGGAAAGATAAATCAAGCCACAACAATTATTGAACCGACAGCGGGGAATACAGGGATTGGACTTGCATTAGCTGCCAGTCAACTGGGCCTCAAGACAATCTTTGTTGTGCCAGAAAAATTTAGTCAGGAAAAACAACAGCTGATGCAAGCGTTAGGTGCTAAAATTGTCCCTTCGCCAACAGAGCAAGGGATTGTCGGAGCGATAACTAGTGCCAAAGACTTAGCCAAGGAAATTCCTAATAGTTACGTGCCGTTACAATTTGAAAATCCGGATAATCCTGCTGCTTACTACGAAGGATTAGGACCTGAAATTGTTCAAGACCTAGGCGGGAAGATTACTAGCTTTGTCGCAGGTTTAGGCAGTGGTGGAACGTTTGCAGGTGTTGGCAGATATCTCAAAGAACAAAATAGTAAGACGCAATTATGGGGTGTGGAGCCAGAAGGTTCAATTTTAAATGGCGGACCTGCACACGGACATGAAATCGAAGGTATTGGCGTGGAGTTCGTGCCGCCTTTTCTTAAACAGATTCCTGTGGACGGCTTTTATACCATTTCAGACGAGGATGGTTTTTTCTGGGTCAAACAATTAGCCAAGAAAAGCGCTTTGCTGGTGGGAAGCTCCAGCGGCGCAGCGTTTGCGGCGGCATTAAGAGAGGCGCGCCGCTTACCAGCAGGTAGCACAATTGTAACTATTTTTCCTGACGGTAGTGACCGTTATTTATCAAAAAATATTTATTCTTAGGAGGAAAACTTTTATGAAATTCAATACCAAATTAATTCATGGCGGCATTAGTAAAGATACAACAACAGGTGCAGTGAGTGTTCCTATTTATCAAACGTCAACCTTTGAACAAAACGGCGTGGGCCAGCCCAAAGAATATGAATATTCTCGTTCAGGTAATCCCACACGTCACGCGTTAGAAACCTTAATTGCTGAGTTAGAAGGTGGGAGCCATGGCTTTGCGTTTAGCTCAGGCTTAGCGGGTATTCATGCAATCATTTCTATGTTTGGACCCGAAGATCATATTTTATTAGGTGACGATGTCTATGGGGGCAGTTTCCGTTTATTGGACAAAGTATTTGTAGCAAATGGGTTAAGCTATACGATTGTAAACGCCAGCGACTTAGCAACAATTGAAGCCGCAATTCAGCCAAATACAAAAGCCTTGTTTTTGGAAACACCAAGTAATCCACTGTTAAAAATTACAGATATTGAAGCGGCGGCTAAGCTTGCTAAAAAACATCAGTTGTTAACCATTGTCGATAATACTTTTGCAACGCCTTATTTTCAACGGCCGTTAGCGTTAGGTGCTGATATTGTGGTTCACAGCGGGACAAAATATTTAGGGGGCCATAGTGATGTAGTTTCTGGTTTAGTCGTAACGAATCATTCAGAAAGCGCAGAAAAGATTGCCTTTTTACAAAATGCGATTGGCGCTGTTTTAGGACCACATGATAGTTGGTTGGTCCAACGTAGTTTAAAAACATTAGGCGTCCGGATGGCAGCGCATGCCCAAAATGCTCAAAAAATCGCAGAATTTTTAGAAGCGCATCCAGCTGTAGCAACGGTGTATTATCCAGGACTAGCGAGTCATCCTGGTCACGAAATTGCACAAAAACAGATGTCGGGGTTTAGTGGTATGATTTCTTTTGAATTAGCCAAAGATGAGCAAGTCGTTCCTTTCGTAGAAGCGTTGGAAATTTTTACTTTAGCGGAAAGTTTAGGTGGCGTAGAAAGTTTAATTGAAGTACCTGCCATTATGACTCACGCATCTATTCCCAAGGAAAATCGTGAAGCCGTGGGAATTAAAGATGGACTCATTCGTTTATCTGTAGGAATTGAAGCAGTCGAAGATTTGTTGGCTGATTTAGAAAAGGGATTACAAGCATAAACAAAAGGCCCTCGTCTTTAGACGAAGGCCTTTTGTTTATAATTCTTCTCCATTCGTAGCAATCACTTGTTGATACCAAGCAAACGATTTTTTCTTTCGCCGTTCCAACGTTCCGTGACCATCGTTGTCCTTATCTACATAAATGAAGCCATACCGTTTCTTCATTTCGCCTGTACTAGCGCTCACTAAATCGATGAATCCCCAAGGTGTATAGCCCATCAAATCAATGCCGTCATACGCAACGGCTTCTTTCATCATCTCGATATGTTCACGTAAATAAGCGATTCGGTAAGTGTCGTTAATCGTTCCGTCTGGTTCTAGCTCATCAATAGCACCAAAGCCATTTTCAACAATAAAGAGTGGTAATTCATACCGATCATTGAACCAATTCATTGCATAGCGTAAGCCCATAGGATCGATTTGCCAACCCCAATCAGATGTTGCTACATAAGGATTTCGCACCAAGTCTTTTGCTTCATTGTAGTCAAAAGTAGGGTCCTTTTCTGCACCTTTCACAGCAAACGACATGTAATAGCTAAAGCCAATATAATCAACACAGCCATTAGCCAAATCAGTTAAATCTTCTTCTGTGACATCTAATGAAATGTTTTTTCGTTTCAAATAGCATTGAATTGCACTTGGATAATGACCGCGGACATGAACATCGGTAAACCAATAACGTTTTTGCATTGCGCTAACACTCATCATCATATCCTCAGGATTACAAGAATAAGGATAAATAGGCACCATCGCAATCATACAGCCAATTTGGAAGTCGGGATTGATAGCGTGGCCAATTTTCACTGCACGTGCGCTAGCGACTAGTTCATAATGAGCAGCCTGATACATAATTGCTTCGCGGTCTTCTCCTTCCTGGTAAGTAATACCAGAGTTAGTAAAAGGTGCAAAATCTTCTTCATAATTGGCTTGGTTGTTAATTTCGTTAAAGGTCATCCAATATTTGACTTTTTTCTGGTAACGAGTGAAACAGACTTCAGCAAATTTGACAAAAAAATCAATGACCTGGCGATTGCGAAAGCCGCCATATTTTGTGACTAAATGATAAGGCATTTCAAAGTGAGACAGTGTCACGACTGGCTCAATGCCATTTTTCAAACACTCGTCAAAAAGTGCATCATAAAAACGAAGGCCTTCTTCATTGGGCGTTTCTTCATCTCCGTTAGGAAAAATTCGTGTCCAAGCAATAGAGGTTCGGAAACAATTTAAACCAAGTTCTTTGAATAGTTGAATATCTTCTTGATAGCGATGGTAAAAATCAATCGCTTCATGGTTAGGATAGTGTTCATCTGGTAAAACGCCTGCGGTAATTTTACGAGGAACGCCATGTGCACCGGCAGTCATTACATCCGCCACGCTCACCCCTTTACCGCCTTGGTCCCAGCCTCCTTCTAATTGATGAGCAGCGACAGCGCCGCCCCAAAGAAAATCATTTTTCAAAATTGACATATCGTTTCAGTCCTTTGTTCAAATTTTTATACGTTTTGTGCTTCGACTTTTTCAAGGGTTTCTTCAGTAATTGGTTGATTGGTTTCTTCTGCGTAATTAAGTGCATCCATTTTTTTAGCAAACGGTAAATAGATAAAGAAACTCATCGTTAGTACCACTACTTGAAGCAACGCTGCTTGCCAACCACCAACTAAAAGTCCAGAAATGATTGGAGGAGTAGTCCAGGGAACTTGTACCGCAGTAAAGAGAGGAACCAGTCCTGTGTACAAGGCAAAATATGTCACAACAGAAGAAACAATCGGTGTGATAATGAATGGCACAGCCATGATTGGGTTCATCACGATAGGTGTAGCAAAGACAATTGGCTCGTTAATATTGAAAACAGCTGGCCCAATTGAAAGCCGACCTAATTGCTTGAACTGAGCTGATTTGGCAAAGAAAACCATGAACACGACTAACCCGATTGTCATGCCCGCACCAGTGACCGTTAAAAATTGATCTAAAAATTGTTGTGTAACAATATGGCCGCCATTAGCCAGTGTTAAGTCTTTTCCTGATTTCAAAATTTCGGTGTTTTCTAAAGAGTTTGCTTGTAAAATAGGGCCCATGATACCGCCAACGATTGTTGACCCGTGAACACCAAAAAACCAAAAGAGCGGAATGACAAAACCTAATAGTAATGCGCCACCTAGTGAATCTGTGACTCCTTGAAGTGGTGATTGTAGCACTTCGTAAATAAAGTCAAAGAATGTCGTATTGAAGACTTTATCTAGAAGAATGAAAATTAGCATTGCACCAGTTACAATGACGCTGGCAGGAATTAACGCAGTAAAGGAATTGGCCACATTTTCTGGTACAGCTTCTGGTAATTTGATACGAATATCATGACGTAAAAACCAACTATATACAACGCCGACTAACAAACCAACAATAATAGCTGTAATCATCCCTTTGCCAGCTGTCCAATCTTTGTTGATGACATTGCCAACTACTGCGCCAGAAACCGCATCTTTGACTTCAGATGACATAAACAAAATGAAAACCACCATGGCAATCATACCCGCTGGGAGGCCTTCAAATCCCTCGCTTTTTACATACGAGTAGGCAATACCGATGACCGCAAATAACGACATAATCGCAAAAGATGCACCATATGCTTGATTGAAATAAACGGCCAGGCCACTTGCGTTAACCCATTCAGAAATAGCTGTAACTGGGAAATTCGCTAATAGAAGAAATACGGAACCAACAATGGTAAAAGGCATCGTGTAAAGCATCCCGTTCCGTAAGGCAGTAATTGCTTTGGTATTGACGAATTTTAGTACTGGAGGTAATAATTTCTCGTTAATCCATTCGTTCATAAAAATCTCTCCTTTGAAGAATAATATAAATGCAAATGTATCCGTTTACATATTTACTATATAAGCTTATTTGAAGAAAAAATAGACTTTTGCTTGAATGAGAAACATGTACCAAGAAAAAAAACACAAAAGCTCATGCTGTTTTAGACAGCATGAGCTTTTGTGAAAAACAACTAGGAAGGTGTTTCATCTAGTTCCTTTAAAAGTTGACTTGCTTGATGAGCTAGGAGTTCAATTAAAGCAATGACAGGGATTTGAGTGGTTGTATTGACTGATTTATCTGCAAATGGAGAACGTTCGTCGGGCATATAATAGGAGATGTTGTAGTCAGCCAAGCGGGCAATAGTTGAATGTTGATTGTTGGTAATGCTTAGCACTTTGGCGCCAGCTGTTTTAAAGTCGGTCATTTGTTTAATCATTTCATTGGTTTCCCCAGATACAGACAGAATCAAGGCTAATGTATTTTCAAATCCGCGCTTGGGGATAGGCGTAAAGGGGTCAGCAATACTGTAAGAATTGATATTTAAGTTGGCAAAATAACGACTGCCATAACTACCTAAAATTCCGCTAGTACCAATGCCAGTAAAGGCAACGTGACGTGCTTGAACAATCATTTGAATTGCTGGACGAAGCATTTCGTAATAGGTTTCTTGGTTTAATTTTTTCAAAAAAGCATCGACGTGAACTGTGGCATCATAAAAATTTTCAAACGTTTGTGTTTGTTTGGCTTCTTCTTTCACTGCATATTTTAATTCGGAAAAACCAGCATAGCCCATTTTGTTACAAAATCGTAGAATCGTTGAGGTGGAGACATGACAGGAAGTAGCCAGTTGGCGAATGGTCTGTTGAGGGATTTGGTGCAGGTGTTCCAATACATAATGGTAAACGAGCATTTCTAATTCATTCAAGGTCTGAACCTTCTCTAAGTCAAACAAAGTAATCCTCCTTTATATAAAAACTGAATATGTTATTTTTTTGTGTAAATCAAATACACCAATTCTTATTTTTCTTGAAAAAAATGTAAAATAACTCAATAAAAAGTTTCTTATTTCCTATTTTACAAAAAGTAGCCCAATTATCCTAGTTTTTCTCTTTTTTCTTTTAAAAATAACAATGCGCACCCCTAGAGTTTTTTGTGAAAACAAGCTAAAATAGATAAGAAGAGAAAAGGAGGCGTTGATGTGGCACGGGAAGTAATTTTATTTATTGCAGCGAGTATTGATGGTTTCATTGCGGACAAAGCGGGCGGTGTTGCTTGGTTAGAAGAGAATATTCGTGGCGATGAAGAAGATCGTAGTTACGATGAAATGTATGAAAAAATAGACACTGTGGTAATGGGGCGGACTACTTATGATCAAGTGACACAAGAATTGTCCCCAGATGTGTATTTTTATGAAGACAAGCATTCTTATATCATTACCTCTCATCCAGAACCATCAACTGCTTCAAGAACTTTTACAAAGGAAGATCCCGTCACATTAATTCGTCGTATCAAAGAAGAAGACGGCGCGGGAATTTGGATTGTTGGAGGCCCGAAAGTGGTTCAACCGCTTTTGGCAGCTGATTTAATTGATACCTTCATTTTGACGACAATACCACTGTTTCTGGGTGAGGGCATTGCTCTATACGAGACAATGGATCAATCAATCCCAGTTCGTTTAAAACAGGTTTATCAAAAAAATGAGTTGGTTTATTCGATTTATCAACGTGAAAACAAAAATTAAAAAATAATTATTCGGTTGGGCAAGTTGCTTTCAAGGTTTTGAGTTTCTCATAGGGCGAGAGGAACAAAGCAACAGTTGTCTAGCCGTTTGTGTTGTTTTTGATTGACAAAGAAATGGTAGAGGAGAAAAAAATGAAACATCAGATCAAAAGAAGGTTGTATATTTCACCTGTTCAAACAATTGTCTTAGGCTTTTTTCTATTAATTGTTGTAGGCACAATCTTATTAATGATGCCTTTTTCTGCACAAGCTGGACAAAAAACGCAATGGATTGATGCTTTTTTCGTGGCAACTTCCGCCGTCTGTGTTACAGGGCTTTCGCCTTTGAATACGGCGGAACATTGGAGTCCTATCGGGCAAGTTATTATTATGATTTTGATTGAATTAGGCGGCTTAGGCTTTTTAACCGTTGCCACGATTTTCTTTAGTTTGCTACGGAAAAAAGCGTCACTAAGTGTACGGATGTTGTATCAAGAAGCTTTAAATGTTAGTGAAGTTTCCGGAGTTTTTCGTTTAATGAAATATATTATGAAGTTTGCGGCCATTATTCAATTACTTGGAGCCTTCTTGTTGTCCTTTCAATTTGTGCCAACATTTGGGTGGAAAAAAGGGATGTTTTTTAGTCTCTTCCATGCCGTTTCGGCATTTTGTAATGCTGGCTTTGATTTGCTAGGGGATAGTATGGTTCCTTATCAAAATTCGCCTTATCTTTTACTAGTCATTAGCTTTTTAATTATAGCTGGTGGTTTAGGATTTATTGTGTGGCGCGATATTTTTGCAATGATTAAAGGTTATAAAAATAGAATTAAGCACCGTGTTAGTATTCATACACGTCTTGCTTTAACGGTGACCGCCACCTTTTTAGTCTTAGGGACCGTTATTTTTTACATTTCGGAATATCGCCATTTTCCAGCTGACATGTCTTTTTGGCAGCGTCTTGTCAACAGTTGGTTCTTGTCGGTTACACCAAGAACGGCTGGCTTTTATTCAGTTGATTATTTGAAAATGAGTAATCCAGGCCTGATTGTCACGATTTTGTGGATGTTTATTGGTGGCACTTCAGGATCAACCGCTGGCGGCTTGAAAACCACTACGTTTGGTGTGTTATTTTTACAATTTCGTGCGATTTTTAAAGGGAAACAGCGAGTGGAATTCCATGAACGCACAATTCCTGAGCGAGTAGTGCTCCAAGCGTTTACTTTGTTCTTCTTGGCAACTTTTTTATGTGTAACTGCTTCGGTTATTCTCTCGTTTACAGAAACATTACCTTTAAAAAACGGGATTGAGTATATCGTTTTTGAAGTGGTTTCTGCATTTGGAACGGTTGGTTTAACAATGGGGTTAACACCAGATTTAACTGTTTTTGGTAAACTGGTGATTATTTTTCTAATGTTCGTCGGTCGTGTGGGTGTGTACACGGTGTTATTGTCATTAATTAAGAAAGGCTTGGAAAGTCAGTCGAAAGTTCAATATCCAAAAGAATCAGTGATGATTGGTTAATAGAGAAAGAGGGAAATAGAATGGAATTTTTAGGTATTTTATGTTTGATTTTAATTACAACGACTTTAGCAGGTGTTGCTTGTAAAAGAGTAGGAATTCCTGCGGTAATTGGGCAATTGCTAGTAGGGATTGTGTTAGGTCCAGCGATGTTAAATATTGTGCATCAAGATGTGTTTGTGCATGACTTTTCAGAAATTGGTGTCATTATGTTGATGTTTATTGCTGGAATGGAATGTGAATTGGAATTATTGAAAAAATATGCGAAACCTAGTGTCATGGTTGCTATTTTGGGCATCGTTTTACCGGTTGGTTTTACTATGTTGATTGGTCAGCTGTTTGCTTTTTCTTGGAAAGAAGCTTTTTTCCTTGGGTTAGTTTTAGCAGCAACGTCGGTCAGCATTTCAGTAGAAGTATTAAGAGAGTTGAATGTTTTAAGTAGTAAAGAAGGTGCAACGATTCTTGGAGCTTCTGTCGTTGACGATATCGTGGTCGTGATTATTTTAAGCGTCGCTGTCGGCATGATTGGTGCAAGTACAGGCGGCAATACAGAAGTCAGCTTTATTGTTAAGTTAATTGAACAAGGCTTATTCTTTATTGGGATTTTCTTTTTGGTCCGCTTTATCGCTCCCTATTTACTACGTTTAAGTCAAAAAATGAACATTGGGTCGTCTGTTATTATCATGTCATTGATTATCTGTTTGGGCATGGCTTATTTGGCTGATTTAGTTGGTTTAAGTTCTGTCGTAGGTGCCTTTTTTGCAGGGATTGCTGTGGGACAAACGGATGCAAAAACAGAAATTGATTTCAATATTGAAGCTATTGGCTATGCCGTGTTTATTCCCGTCTTCTTTGCCAGCATTGGCTTATCAGTGACATTTAACACGTTAGGAAAGGATTTACCTTTTATTTTGGTAATGACGATTATGGCGATTTTAACGAAATTACTGGGCGGCGCCTGGGGAGCGAAAATGGTTGGTTTCTCCAATACAAGTTCTTTAATGGTCGGTGCTGGGATGGTTTCGCGTGGGGAAATGGCATTAATCATTGCGCAAATTGGCTACCAATCTAAATTACTTTCAGAAGCGTATTATACGAGCATGATTGTGGTAATTATCTTAACGACCTTAGTTGCACCGTTCTTGTTGAAATACTTTGTTAAAAAACAAGAATCTGCGTTGCAATAAAAAAAGATGAGCAGAAGTTGTTGACAAAAAAATAAAATAGCTATATGATGAGTTCAAGATAAACGACTACGTTTGTAGTCGATAACCTTGAACTCTTTTTTTATTGATGAAGGAGGAATTTAACGAGTATGGCAAAAGATAAATTAGCGACAATTACAGATGCAGAGTGGGAAGTCATGCGGGTTATTTGGACCCAAGGCAAGACCACGAGTCGTGAAGTGCATACACTTTTAAATGAGAAGAAAGAATGGAAATCAACGACCGTCAAGACGTTACTAAGTCGTTTAACAGATAAAGGGTTAGTTGGGACGGAGAAAGCAGGCAATAAATATATTTATTATCCGCTAGTAGAAGAACGTCAGAGCGTTGAAACGGTGGCAGACGAACTTTTAGCCAAGGTGTGCAGCCGTAAAGTTGGTTCCGTGGTAGAAACAATTTTAACAGAGAGTCAGTTGAGTTATGACGATTTGGATCGATTAGAGGAACTCTTGAAAGAGAAGCGCAAGACGGCGGTTGAATCCGTCCCTTGCAACTGTATTCCTGGTCAATGCCAATGTCATTTAATTTAAAAAGGAGTGAAAAAAATGGAAAGTAAAACGTTTGATATTGAAGGGATGAGCTGTGCTTCCTGTGCCCAAACGATTGAAAAGGCTACGGCGAAGTTACCTGGGATGGCAAAGGCAAGTGTCAATTTAGCTACGGAAAAATTAAGTGTCACGTATGATCAGACGGAAGTCACAGAAGAAGAAATTAAGGAAGCTGTGTCAGATGCTGGCTACAAGGCGATTAGCCCAGCCCAGCAACGAACGTTTGCGATTGAAGGAATGAGTTGTGCTTCCTGTGCCCAAACGATTGAAAAAGCTGTGAACCAATTATCTGGTGTTCAACAAGCGATTGTTAATTTAGCCACGGAAAAACTGGTGGTTAGTTATGACGACCATCAAGTAACGAGTGCTGAAATTATCAAAGCAGTTACGGATGCAGGTTATCAGGCGACAGAAGAAGTCGCTGCAGGTGCAACAGCGGACCAAGATCGTGAAAAGAAACAAAAACATATTGCTGAGATGTGGCAACGTTTTTGGATCTCAGCGGTGTTTACAGTGCCACTTCTTTATATTGCGATGGGACACATGGTAGGCTTACCATTGCCGGATTTGTTGAATCCAATGACACATGCGACGACCTTTGCAATGGTTCAATTGATTTTGACGTTACCCGTCCTATATGTCGGCAGAGAATTTTTCACAGTTGGTTTTAAAGCGTTATTTAAAGGGCATCCAAATATGTTTTCTTTGGTAGCTTTAGGAACCAGTGCTGCTTTTGTGTATAGTTTATATGGCACAGTCATGATATTCTTAGGAGACACAAGTTTTACAATGGCTCTTTATTATGAATCAGCGGGTGTTATTTTAACTTTAATTACATTAGGAAAATATTTCGAAGCTGTTTCAAAAGGGAAAACCTCAGATGCGATAAAAAAATTAATGGGTTTAGCACCGAAAACTGCCCATATTTTACGTGATGGCGCAGAAATTGAAGTGCCAGTTGATGCTGTTCAGTTGGATGACATTGTGATTGTTCGCCCAGGAGATAAAATCCCTGTTGATGGAGTGATTGTTTCAGGCAGTAGTTCTGTGGATGAAGCCATGTTAACGGGCGAAAGTTTGCCTGTTGAAAAGAAAGTCGGTGATGCAGTAATTGGTGCTAGCATCAATAAAAATGGCAGCTTTCAATTCAAGGCAACAAAAGTGGGAAAAGAGACGGCCCTTGCCCAAATCATTCAATTAGTGGAAGATGCGCAAGGCTCAAAAGCACCGATTGCACAATTAGCTGATAAAATTTCGGGTGTTTTTGTCCCAATCGTTATTGGTTTGGCTGTTCTTTCTGGCTTGGCTTGGTTCTTTTTAGGACAAGAGTCATGGATTTTCGCTTTGACAATTACCATTTCTGTGTTAGTGATTGCTTGTCCTTGTGCGCTCGGCTTGGCAACGCCGACTGCGATTATGGTGGGGACAGGTAAGGGCGCTGAAAATGGCGTTTTAATTAAAAGTGGGGATGCTTTAGAAACCACTCACAAAATTCAAACAATCGTGTTTGATAAAACAGGAACTATTACAGAAGGCAAACCGGTGGTTACGGATATTTTAGTTGCTGATTCAGCACTTTCAGAAGCTGAGTTACTAACATTAGCAGCTTCTGCAGAACAAGGATCAGAACATCCTCTAGGTGAAGCAATTGTGGGAGCGGCTAAAGAACGTCAATTGCCATTAGCAGAAGGAAGCGATTTTTCAGCGATTCCAGGTCATGGCATCCGTGTGACAATCAACGAACGAGTCCTACTTTTGGGCAATATAAAATTAATGAAAGAAGAAGGCATTGAGCTATCAACGTTTGTTCAACAAGCGGATCGTTTGGCAGAAGAAGGGAAAACCCCAATGTTTGTGGCAAAAGATGGTTCGTTTGCGGGTATCATTGCGGTAGCAGATACTGTGAAGGATAGCAGTCAAACAGCCATTGCACGTTTGCATAAAATGGGGATCGAAGCCGTGATGATTACGGGAGACAACAAGCGTACTGCAGAGGCGATTGCAAAACAAGTAGGTATCGATCGTGTCTTAAGTGAAGTTTTACCAGAAGATAAAGCGTTAGAAGTGAAAAAACTACAAGCAGAAGGCAAAAAAGTTGCGATGGTGGGTGACGGGATTAATGATGCACCAGCACTTGCCCAAGCAGATGTGGGGATTGCTATTGGTTCAGGCACAGATGTTGCAATGGAATCGGCCGATATTGTGCTAATGCGTAGTGATTTAATGGATGTGCCTACAGCAGTTGAATTAAGTAAAGCGACCATCAAAAACATCAAAGAAAATCTTTTCTGGGCATTTGCCTATAATACATTAGGTATTCCAGTGGCTATGGGTGTGTTACACTTATTTGGTGGACCTTTGTTAAGTCCGATGATTGCAGCAGCAGCTATGAGTTTTAGTTCAGTCTCTGTCTTACTAAACGCCTTACGCTTAAAAGGATTTAAACCTTCGACGGTGAAAAAAACTAGTGGAAGTCAAAAATAAAATTGAAAAGGATGAAGTGAAATGGAAAAAACAGTAAAAATTGATGGGATGAAATGTGATGGCTGTGTTCAAGCGGTCACTGAAAAATTTAGTGGAATTGACGGCGTAACGAATGTTGCGGTTCACTTGGCAGATCAAACAGCCGTTGTGACAGCAGATCGTGAAGTAAGCCAGGATGAACTGAATACCACGTTGGCAGATACAAAATTCAAGGTTGTCAGCGAATAACAAAAAACAGGGCCTACCATCATGAGTAGTCCCTGTTTTTTTGTTATGGAAGTTTTGCTTTGATTTCCTGATAAATCTTAGTCGTTTCTTGACCATCACGCGCAGTATAATAATAAACTTTCTCCCGCGTTTCTATTTTCAGAATCGGATGACTTTTTGTATAAATTAGTAAATAAGCAGGTTTTCCAGCGACTTTAAATTCTCCTGTTAAGTAACTATCTGTCGCAGCACCCATTGTGCGGATGCGTTCTTGAGGTAAGTCATCAATCAAAGAAACAGCAGTGATTTGGTTAAAAGGAATTGACCTTGTTTTTGCTAATGGGGCAGATAACTCAATTTGTTTCTTTTCAATAGTTGCTTGAAAGGCATGACTAGAAAAATCATTTATAAACATTGGTACTGTGGCAAAGAACAGCACTGCAATCGTTAAAATACCAGTAGCGGCTAGAATAATTTTCCCAGCAGGCCGTCCTAGGTTAATAGATAAATTCATACCAATGCGATCAGGAACCATGATTTTGGGGTCCTTTGGATTGATATAAATCCCATACCGCCAATATTGATCATCATCCCCATAGCGATAATCGCCAGCCTGTAAAACGAATTGATCTTGTTTTTTGCGCATTGAAAATAGGTAGTAGAAGAGAAAGCCTACATAAACAAACAAAAGAATAAAATAACAAAAAGTAAGGGCCATCGCAACCGTATAATCAATGACAATTGTGAAAGTTGGTAAAATGGTTAGCGGTGCAAAAACTAAGGCGGATAAAACCATTAAAACAGACCAATGATGCCGAAATAAGTCATTGATTTGCTGATTAATTTTTGAGTCGCTAGTTAGCGGTTTGACAGGTAAGCGCGCAATAAAATAATAGCCGCCAATGAACAAACTTAACATCAAAACAGTAATTAAGAAAAGAATCCAGGAACCAATCGCCGTTTGCAAGGAATAAAAGCCCCCAGCAAAAGTAAGAATAATCGCAGGTAAAAACCACCAAAATGAAATAAGTTTCTGGTTTTTATTTAAAACTAATTGCGTATCGATTAAGAGAGGACGTTTAGGCAACAACCAGCCGTTTTGCATTTTTAAAGCGGCCATTTTGCGAATATAAACAATTTGCAGATAGTAGCCACTGCCAATAAAACTAAATAAAAGTAACAGAAAAAGGAACAATAAAATCGAATCATAAGGAATAAATAACAAAGGTAAACTAAGAACACTAAAAACAGCTGCTAGTTGAACCAAGCGTTTTTTATAACGTTTTCGGATTGCTTGAACGCTGGGATCTTGTAGTTTATCTTCTGGTAAAGTATTTTCCAAAATAATATTTTTGTGAGGATTTGCATAAATCCCCATAGTAAATGCCATAAAAAAAGCGACAGAAACTAGGATGAAATAAAAGAATACCGCCATTATAATGCACGCCCTTTCGAATCAAAATTTTGATAAATTTTCTGAATAAGTGCTTGGATTTCTGCTTCGGATTGCTGATGTAAAAAACTTTCAGCCAACAGAAGTTCTAAACGCTCATGCAATTGCTGTTGCCAAACAGCGGTAGCAGGTAACTTTGCGGCAATTTTGGTGCCGTTACGACGGTCAGTCACAATATAACCTGATTGCTTTAACTTATTATAAGCTTTTGAAACAGTCATCATATTGACCCCGATTTCGTCCGCCAATTGTCGGATAGAAGGCAAACTTTCATTGGGAACCAGTTCACCTTTGGCAATGCCTACAATGATTTGATCAATGAGTTGCTGATAGATGGGCTGTTCGCTTTGTTCATCTATTTCTAAAAGCATCGAATCACTCCTGTCTTATTTGTGCTATCTGTATTATATATACTAATACAAAAAGAGTTGGAAAGCAAGGAATTTAGAGTAAATGGTTGTTTCTACTTAAAGAGAAGCATATAATGAAGAAGAACGTAAAATGAAAGGACGATGAAAATATGACAGCAATTGAACCAAAATTAACAGAGAAATTCCATCAAGATTTCTTGAACAATAATAAACAAAATGCCTTACAACGTAGTGTAGTAAAAAATGGTATCAGCGCTTCAGGTGAATCTGTACAAGGAGCCGTGAATAACGTACCCGTCTTTTCAGTCGACTTAGCTACTGGAAAAGTGGCCAATCAAAAACAAAGCGGTCGCTGCTGGATGTTTGCGGCATTAAATACATTTAGACATAGAATGTTAAATGCGTTTCAATTAAAAGATTTTGAATTATCACAAAACTATACATTTTTCTGGGATAAATATGAAAAATCAAATTATTTCTATGAAAATATTATTGCAACAGCCGATCAACCGTTGACTAGTCGTAAAGTGGCCTTTTTATTAGCTACACCACAACAAGATGGTGGGCAATGGGATATGATCGTTTCAATTTTTGATAAATATGGCGTAGTGCCTAAAACGGCAATGCCTGAAAGCAGCAACAGTTCCAATTCACGTGATTTAAACAACTATTTAAATAAAAAATTACGCAAAGATGCAACAATTTTACGTAGTTTAATTGAAAAAGGCGCTTCTGCTGAAGAAGTCCAAAAAAACAAAGAAGCAATGTTACAAGAAATTTATAATTTCTTAGCAATCTCTTTAGGAACGCCGCCAGAAACCTTTGATTTTGAATACCGTGACGAAGAAAAAAATTATCATTTGGATCAAAATCTAACACCGCAAACATTCTTTGAAAAATACGTTGGCGTTAATTTACATGATTATGTAAGTATTATTAATGCTCCTACAGAAGATAAACCCTTCAACAAAACATACACTGTTGAAATGTTAGGGAATGTTGTCGGCGGCAAAGAAGTTAAATATTTAAATGTAGAAATGGCTGCTTTCAAAAAATTAGCTGCTGCACAATTGGAACAAGGCGAATCTGTTTGGTTTGGTTGTGATGTCGGACAATCTTCAACACGTGACACAGGAATTATGGCATTAGATGTTTACGATATGAACGATCTTTTTGATATTGATTTTACGATGACTAAAGCAGAACGTTTAGACTTTGGTGAAAGCTTAATGACACACGCCATGGTTTTAACAGGTGTTGATATCGTTGATGGCCAAACAACAAAATGGAAAGTGGAAAATAGCTGGGGTGAAAAAGTCGGTGAAAATGGCTTCTTCGTTATGAGCGATGCGTGGATGGACGAATACACTTATCAAATCGTTGTGCACAAAGATTTATTAACTGACGAACAGAAAAAAGCTTGGGAACAAGCGCCAACTGTTTTGGCACCTTGGGATCCAATGGGAGCATTAGCATAAAACAGAAAAAGAAGGCCCCCGCCGTCATGGCGGGGGCCTTCTTTTTACGTTGGGCGGCGAACTTCACGGATTTCGCCCAATGTTGTATAATCATTGCCTGCTAAACGAGCAATCGGTTGGAGTTTTTCAGGTAAAATGTACTGATGTTCTTCATCGAAAACGGCTGAATCAAAATAGAAATCGGTAATTTCTACAATGAATAAATCCGTAATAATTTGACCTTCATGGTTAGCAATAGGTACATATTGATGTAAGCGAGCTTCCATCCGAATCGGCGCGGCTTTGATTGCTGGAACAGTAACAGTCTGGCTGGCAATGGTTTCAATACCGAATGTGTCAATTTCACTGATCTCTGCTGCTAAAGACGCCGAAGTCTGATTCATTTGAGTAAGAACGTCTTCGTTAACGAAATGGATGACAAGTTCTTTAGTAGCCAAGATGTTTCGTGCCGTATCTTTAGGCTCTTTGTCTGGTCGTAAAATGGACAACGTTGCTAAAGGAATTTCAGCTGCCGCCGCATTAAAGAAACTAAAGGGAGCAGCGTTGACGACACCTGTAGCTGTATCTTGTGTTGTAACCCAAGCGATTGGCCGAGGAATAATACTTCCTGATAAAAATTTATACGCTGTTTTTGCAGATAACTCGTTACTATTGTAATGAATCATAGGAACCTCCTAGAAAAAATACTAATTTCTTTGAACATTCGCATCTGAAGTATCGAAAGGACGCACAAATTCTTCAATCCCTGCCCGTTTTGGTTCTAAAAATGGCGGTAATGATAATTTTTCACCAGCGTGTTCATAGGTTTCATCCTCTAAAAAACCAGGACCATCGGTTGCCAGTTCAAATAAAACATGTGTTGCTGCCAAGAAATATTCAGATTTAAAGTAAAAACGTTCCACAAAGCCAGAATTAGGAAATTCCAAACGATTAATTTTTTCAATCCAGAAACGTAGTGCTTCCTCATCGGCAACGCGCAAGGCTAAGTGATGGACATTGCCGTAGCCTTCTTGGGCCGCTGGCAAATCTTCTCGATGCTCTACGATAATGCTGGCACCATTCCCACCTTCGCCAACTTCAAATAAATGGAAACTACCTTCAGCATCAATCAATTTGAACCCTAAAACTTCAGTTAAAACTAGTTGCAGATGTTCGTAATTTTCGACAGTTACAAAGGCTGGACCTAAGCCGATTAAAGCGTGTTCGCTAGGGACGTTAGATTTTTTCCAAGGCGTGCCGGCTGCAACACCTTGGTTCTTTTCATCAGAAATAAGTTGGTAACGTTGATTGTCAAAATCTTCAAATTCTAAATACTTTTTGCCAAAACGTTCTTGAATTTCTCCATGATCAATTGCATATTCATTAAAGCGTGATACCCAGTAATCCAAAGCAGCATCATCTTTTACACGGAAGGAAGTACGAGAAATTGTATTCGTTCCTTTGGTTCCTTTAGGTAAGCCTGGGAAGTCAAAGAAAGTCATGTCTGTTCCGGGAGAGCCGGCATCATCAGCAAAAAATAAATGATATGTTTCAATATCGTCTTGGTTGACAGTCTTCTTAATTAAACGTAGACCTAAAATATCGGTGAAAAAGTGATAAATTTTTTCAGCACTTGAAGTCATGGCAGTGACGTGGTGTAAACCTAAAATTTGTGTATTCATAATAAAAATCCTCCTAAAAGAAAAATAATTTTTTAATTAACTAACTTACTAAAAGTAAGTTTAAATGATTAGTTCTAAAAATGCAAAAGAAATGTCTCGAATTCGAACTATTATTTTTTAGTTGATTTTTTTAAAAAATAAGAATATAATAACCTGAGATATTTTAATACATAAACTTTCGTAAACATCGCCGGATGCTTGCGACTAAAGTGTTAATGAACAGTTCTTAGGCCATAGCTGAACTGTTTGTTGGCACTTTTTTTGTTTGGAAGGGAAGGAAAACAAGATGAGTAAAGCTTGGTTAAAAGTTATTTTTGGCGCTTTTTGTGAAGTGATTTGGGTCATTGGCATGAAGCATAGTACAACATGGTGGGAGATTTTAGGGACAGTAATCGCAATCTTTATCAGTTTCTATGCGCTGATTAAAGCAGGAGAGGAATTGCCAGTCGGCACAGCCTATGCTGTATTTGTCGGCTTAGGTAGTGCTGGAACTATTGTAACAGATCATTTTTTATTCCACACACCATTGGGCATAGGAAAAGTTCTTTTTCTGTTGCTGTTATTAATAGGTGTAATTGGCTTAAAAATGGTAACTGGAAATAAAGAGGAGGAAACAAGATGAGTTGGTTATACTTAGTTATTGCAGGCTGTTTTGAAATTTTTGGCGTAGGTTCAATTAAACTATTTACAACAAAAAAAGACTTACGTTCATTGTTAATTTTAATTCTAGCGTTTAGTGGTAGTTTCTTATTCTTATATTTAGGGATGAGACAATTACCGATGGGCGTTTCTTATGCGGTTTGGACAGGAATTGGTACAGCAGGAGGCGCTATTTTAGGAATGCTCTTAGGTGAATCAAAAGACCCACGCCGGATATTTTTTATTTTTTTAATCATTGTTTCTGTGATTGGTTTAAAATTAATTGGTTAGAAAGCGAGATAACATTGTTTGGATTATTGAAAGACAGGTGAGTAAAATTTAAAAAGAGACAGAACCAAATGCGGTGTTCTGTCTCAAAATAGCTTTTATTTTACGAGGTTACTATAACGTGTCGCAAATTCATTGTTGTAGGACTTGCCGTTGACATCTTGACCAACGTCCCAATTTGAAGACCAAGTCATTAAGCCACGGATAGGATTACCGTCTTTTGCTAACTGATCAAAAGTTTTGGCTACAGGGGTAGCCTCAACAACATAGCCACTACCAGCAGCATCCCGATTTGCTGGTAAACCAAGGACTAATTTATCGTTTGGTATCTGTAGATAGCCGCGTGTGCCATGGATTAATGAATCAGACATATAATAGAGGAACTCGTATTTTAGAGCATCGTTGCTTTGAGCAACCCAAGTCATAATTTCATCAACCCAGACACCGTCGCCGCCTTGGTTATATAATTGTGGGGCAATGTAATCATAATAACCATTTAGGGAAGTAATGTATGTTTCATAAGCGGCACCAGGTTTTAAATAAGGGAATTCTGGCGCCATCGTAATGATGAAATTTTTTCCTTGTGCTCGATAATGGTCTTTGACTATTTTCAACGCAGCAGGGATAACGGTTTGGTTGTCGCCAGCAGTAATCGCCAATTGCTCTAAATCGATGTCTAAACCATCAAAGCCGTATGTTTCCACTTGACGAATGATTTCATTCGCAAAGGCTTGTTCATCGCCTTTGACTAATTGAATATGTGCATCTGCTCCACCAAGTGCCAATAAAACTGCGCGACCTTGACTATTTAATTGTGCGACTTCTTGTCGGAAGGCAGTGTCCGTTTGGTTATAAGGCTTGAACGTAGGAATCCGTGTCAGACCATCGCTTTTCATGAAGGAAACCGGTACGACATTGTAGGCTTGATTTACTTCTGAAAGGTTCAGTGATGCTGATGTTCCTTGTTTGTAACCATCGCGTCCTTTTGAGGCCCAGTTATGCCAATATCCAACCAACACTTTTTTACCAGAGATATCTACCATCGTATCCGCAGCATCTGCAGAAGCTTGAGTAGGCGTTAACCACAAGCCAACTGCTACGGTTGAAAGAAGGAGAAAAGCAGGAATTATTTTTTTTAACTTCATTTTTTGAGAACTCCTTTAATTTAGTTTAAGATGTGAGTGTTTTTACTGAATGTTCACATCAATCGCTTGGTAAAAGGCGTTCACCGTATCACCAATGCCCCAAACAGCGTAAATGACATGATAACCTTTGCGGTCTGTCGGAATATTAATTGTTTGTTTAACAACTTTATTAGGAACTTCTTGTTTGCCGTCAATTGAAGCAATTTTGTCGAAGTTTTTAATGTCTAATGGTTGATTGGGATTCCAGCCATTTTTAGTAATATAGTAATCCCAAGAAGCAGTTCTATGTTGGGCAGTTAAGTTCCAAGTGATGTCAAGGGGACCTGTGGTAATGTTTGTTTTGTGCCAACGAGTAGCTGTTTGTTCATCCAAAGGTTCAAAACCTGAGACACCTGCACTGGCTAATTTACCAGTAATAAACGTATTTTTGGGCGCTTCGATACTTTGAGGTTCCCATTGTGCACGACCAACATTTGTATTTAAGTTACCACCAGCAGAACTACCAAAGAAAGCACGACTTCCAGGACTTGCTACGTAACCATGAGCCTCCGAAACAGTAGGGGCCAATGCAGCGCCACCTAAAACAAAACTAAAAGCCAGGACGATTGTTAATAAACTCTTTTTCACGAAAAAAACCTCCTAAAAAATTATTTTGTATGCGCTTACAGATAGGAATATAACATAATAATCTTTCGGATACAAATAATAAGAAATGTTATTTTTAAAAATAAAACAATATTTTTTAAGTAATATTAAGAATGTTTTTAAATAATATAAATAATAGTGTTTTTCAAAGTTTTGTTAATTTTTCATTCGGAATCGCAATTGAAGAAATCACGTGGTATACTTTTAAGAAGAAACAATGACACGAAAGTAGCCATTGGAAAAAGGAGATTATTTCGTGGGAAAAAAACATACATCCTCTTATGAAGTTGCCTACTATGACGGCGATTTTACTGGTGCAATGAAAATACCGGCTTTGTTAGCGGTTGTCATTAAAGTATCAGAAGAACAAACAGAATTACTAGGAAGAAATGCAGCTTATGTCGCCCAATTTGGCCTAGGATGGGTCATCACCAACTATGAAATAGAGATTCACCGCTTACCAAAAGTTGGTGAAAAAGTAGCAATTACAACGCAAGCTATGAGTTATAACAAATATTTTTGTTATCGTAACTTTTGGGTTCATGATGAAGAAGGCAATGAATGTGTCTTTGTGAAATCAACCTTTGTCTTAATGGATCAAAAAAATCGGAAAATCAGTAGTGTGCTACCAGAAATTATTGCACCTTTTGATTCTGAAAAAATCACTAAAATTTATCGCCATGAAAAAATTGAAAAGGTCACAGAGGGGAACTTTTTACCTTATCGTGTGCGTTTTTTTGATATTGATGGCAATCAACATGTTAATAATGCGATTTATTTTAATTGGTTATTGGATGTGTTAGGGTATGACTTTTTAACAACGCATCAACCGAAAAAAATTCTTGTGAAATTTGACAAAGAAGTAGAATATGGCCAAGAAGTCGAAAGTCATTACGAAATTGTCGAACAAGAAAATCACTTGAAAACACGCCATGAGATTCGGATTGATGGTCAAACCTATTGTGAAGCGAATATCGATTGGACCAACTAAGTTGAGATGACGGTTTAGAAAAATAAAAAGTTACGCAGAGGAGGAAGGACATGATTCGCTTAGGATTAACATCTTTTAGTGAACACGACTATTTAACTGGAAAAAAACGGGCCACGCTTTATGAATATGCCAGTCATTTACCGCTAGTTGAAATGGACACGGCGTATTACGGGATTCCTCCCAAAGAACGAGTAGCTGAATGGGTCAAAGCAGTTCCCGAAAACTTTCGCTTTGTCATGAAAGTTTATAGTGGAATCAGTTGTCAAGGTGAGTGGCAGACCTATTATGCAAGTGAAGAAGAAATGATCACCGCCTTTTTAGAAAGTATGGCCCCATTAATTGAAAGTAAAAAATTATTTGCCTTTCTGGTACAATTTTCAGGAACATTTGGTTGTACGAAAGAAAATGTCGCTTACTTGCAAAAAATTCGTCACTGGTTTAAAGACCTACCCATCGCCATTGAATTACGAAATAATTCATGGTATCAACCAAACTTTGTAAAACAAATGTTGCAATTTATGAAAGAAAATCAATTTTCACTTGTGATTGTAGATGAACCGCAGATTCCTACAAATCCAGTGCCCTTTTATCCGTATGTAACGAATCCTAATCTCGTGCTCTTCCGGTTTCACGGACGTAATGCGGCTGGCTGGTTAGCCAATGATGCAGAGTGGCGTAAAAAAAGAACCCTCTATCATTATAATACGCAGGAAATCGCTGATTTAAGCGAAGCTGTTTTAAAAATGTCGCAAGAAGCTAAAGAAGTGGGCGTAATTTTTAATAATAATTCTGGCGGCGATGCCGCAGAAAACGCCCTACAGATGCAAAAAGTCTTGAATTTGAGTTACGATGATTTGAATCCAAAACAATTAGATTTATTTTGAGAAAGAAGGTAGCTGAATGTCTGAAAAGCAATCCCCTTATGAAATGGCTTGTGCATTCCACGAGGTTTTTAATCCACAACAACCAGAGCAACCAACTGCTTTTTCGCCAGAGCTAGCCAGTCGACGAGCAGAGTTTAAAGTTGAAGAACTTGTAGAATTTTTATATAGTGCTGCTAATAATGACCAGGTGCTTTTTCAACAATTGGTCAACGGATTAAAAAAATCTGTCGATAAAGCAGAGCAGAAAGTCTTGGCGAAAGGCAAACCAGTATCTGATCCTTTAGTGGAGGAAGTGGATGCACTAGTCGATTTATTGTATTTTACTTATGGTTCGTTTTGCTTAATGGGCGTCAATCCAACAAAAATTATTGAAATCGTTCATCAAGCCAATATGGGAAAATTATTTCCAGATGGACAGCCACATTATGATCCGGAAACAAATAAAGTATTAAAACCTGAAAATTGGGAACAAGATTTTGCGCCAGAAGCTAAAATTAAAGCGGAAATTCAACGCCAATTGAAAATTACTGAGACCAATGAAAAAGACGAATGAGAAAACTCATTCGTCTTTTTCATTAATCATGGAAGAACGTCCGATATAAGGCTTTGATGGCTTTTTCTTCTTGTTCTTTTTTGATACCAAACATAATACTTACTTCCGAAGATCCTTGGTTAATCATTTCTAAGTTGATTTTTTCTTTGGCTAACGCCATTGTACTTTCAGCAGTAACCCCAATTCGTTGGCGCATGCCTTCCCCGACAATCATAATCATGGAAAGGTGATGCGTGATGCGTAACTCATCAGGCGCTAAAACTTCTTGGAGTTGGGCCATCAGTCTATTTTCAATTTCAGTTGTTAACTGGTCTTCTCTTAAAACAATTGTGATGTCATCAATTCCTGAGGGCATATGCTCATAGCTTAAGGCTAATTTTTCTAGTACTTCTAAAAGCCGTCGCCCAAAACCTAACTCTCTATTCATTAAATACTTACTAATGTAAATACTTGCGAACCCTTGATCACTAGCAATTCCTACAACAGGGGCATGCTTCACTTTGCGAGAAGTGGTAATTAGGGTGCCAGGATGATGTGGGTTGTTAGTATTTTTGATAACGACTGGAATATTTGCGCGATAGGCAGGCATTAAAGCTTCGTCGTGGAGGACGGCAAATCCTGCATAAGCTAACTCCCGCATTTCTCTGTAGGTCAATTCTTGAATCGTTTGAGGCTGTTCAATAATTCCAGGATGGGCGACATAAATTCCGTCCACATCGGTAAAGTTTTCATACAAATCTGCTTGAACACCTGCGGCAACAATGGACCCTGTGATATCGGAACCGCCACGAGAAAAAGTACAAATTTCGCCGGCTTCTGTATAACCAAAGAAACCTGGAATAACCAAGATTTGTTGAGTCTCACGATAGGCACTAATTTTCTCTAAAGCTTTTGGTAAAATGCGGGCATTGCCTGGCTCAGGTGTCACTAGGAGACCTAATTCTTTTGGACTAATGTAGCGAGCATCTAAGCCATTCTGATTGAAAAAACTGGCAACAACTTTTGCATTATTGTCCTCGCCGCTAGCTAAAAAATAGTCAAATAAAAAAGCATTGTTTTCTTTTGGTAAAGTGGCTAATTGGCGAATCGAAATAGCAATATCAGCTAAAACTGCTTTATCCAAGTGTAATTCATCAAAAAGATCTTCATAACGACGAATGATGGCAGAGATTGTCGATTCAATTTCCTCATTATTTAAGTAGCGCTGATAGTATTGAATCAATAAATCAGTCACTTTAATATCTTGCGGGGTTCGCTTTCCAGGAGCGGATACAACGACAAACGTTCGGCGCGGCTCTTCCTTGACGATTTGTAAGACTTTCTGTAACTGTGGTGCTGATGCTAGCGAGCTACCGCCGAATTTAACTACGTTCACGTTTATCACTCCTGTTTTTAATTATTTTCTCATTTGTAGATTAGTAAAAGGATACCGAAAAACATTTAGAAAAGCAACCACTTATTTTCAGAAAGTTAGGAAATCATGAAAATATTTGTTCTTCATTTTTTCTTAAAATTTTGTTAAACTGTAAAGATATGAGTCGTAACGAAGGAGTTAAATAGTATGACAGAATCCAAAACTGCCATTATTTTTGATATGGACGGTGTCCTAGTAGATAGCGAAGCTTATTATTATGAGCGACGTAAAGCATTTTTAGCGGAATTTGATTTGACCATTGAGGGCCTAACCTTGCCGGAATTAGTCGGTGCGGATATGCGTTCATTATGGCAAAAGATTGAACAAGTCAACAAAAGAGAGCTAGATATTGCTTTTTTAAATGAACAATACATAGCCTATAAAAAAGCGCATCCGATAGATTATTTAGCTGTGCTTGATGAAAATGCGAAACGTGTTTTACAATTTTTAAAAAGACAAGGCTATAAAATCGGATTAGCTTCTTCTTCCACAAAAGACGCAATTGAAGAGGTTTTGACAGTGGGGCAATTAAGTAGTTATTTTGATGCGGTCGTGAGTGGGGAAGATTTCGAAGAAAGTAAACCGGCGCCGGATATTTATCTGCACACGTTACAAGAATTAGCTGTTGCGCCACAGGAATGTATAGCCATTGAAGATTCAGAAAAAGGCATTGCTTCTGCCAAAGAAGCTGGGCTAGAAGTTTGGGCTATGCGTGATGAACACTTTGGGATGGATCAAAGTCAAGCGGATGCCTTCTTAACACAACTAAGTGATATTTGTAAAAAAATTAGTGAAAATCGGATCGATGAAAGCAGTGAATCAACCCCTTCGTAAGAAGATCGCGGGTTTTCTTAAAAAAATTTGTTATAACTAGTGAATGAATATACAGTTTGTGCTATAATTTTCTATAGGTATTTCTGCAAGAATGCCCTTTTTCAAGGGTCAGAAACAATAGATAACCGTGTGAAGAGAACAAACAACCTTTCTTTTATTATAGAAAAATTATCGGAGGAGCCAAAATGAAGAATAATTGGATTATCATTTTAGTACTAGTAATCGTTATTATTGCTGCGGTGCTATACTTAATTGGTTATTTTATGCGCAAAAAAAATCAAGAACAATTAGATGAATTAGAAGTTCGTAAAGAAGCCCTGTTTGACTTGCCAGTCTTTGAAGAAATCGATGACATTAAAAAAATGCATCTAGTTGGACAGAGTCAAAATAGTTTCCGTGAATGGAATCAACGTTGGGTAGAACTATCAACGCGTTCTTTCGCCGAACTAGAGAGTCAAATTTATGAAGTCGAAAATCAAAATGAAATTTTCCGTTTCATGAAAGCGAAGAAAGCAGTCGTGGAAGCGAATGAAACGATGACCGAAATGGAAGCCGAAGTGGAAGTCATTCGTAATGGCTTGAAAGAATTACGTGAAAGTGAAGAGCGCAATTCATTAGAAGTTCAAAAAGCTTTGGATGTCTATGAAGAATTAAGTAAATCACTAAAAGATGATAAAGCTAGCTTTGGTCCAGCATACTCCGAAATCCAAAAACAATTAAGAAACGTCGAAATTGAATTCACACAATTTGTCACACTAAATACATCGGGGGACCCAATCGAGGCTCGAGAAGTCCTAGAAGATGCGGAACGTCATACGTATGAATTGGAAGACTTAATGAAACGGATTCCACCAATGTATGAAGAATTAAATGAAACTTTCCCAGATCAATTAAAAGAAATCGAAGAAGGCTACAACCAATTATTAGCTGACGATTACGTGTTCCCTGAACAAAACTTTGCTGAAGAAATTCAACATGCGAAAAAACGTGTCGAGAATTCAATGGCTGATTTAGAGAAAACAGAGATTGCCGCAGTAGAGGTCGCAAATCGCGACACAGCAACGGCGATTGATGCATTATATGAAGTGATGGAACGTGAGATTGAAGCGAAGAAATATGTCGTGACCAATCAAAAAATTATTGACGATTATATTTCTCATTCCTTAAAAAATAACCGTCAATTAATGATTGAATTGGACCATGTATCACAAAGCTACACCTTAAATAACAACGAGCTAGGACGTAGTCGTGGTTTCCAAACGGAAATTGAAGAAATTATTCGCCGTCAAAAAGACTTGGAACCTCGAATGAAAGAACATACCGTTCCTTACTCTGAAATTCAAGCGTTCTATAAAGAATGCTATAAGATTTTAGATGATATTGAAAATCAACAATTAGAAATTGATGCTTCATTGAAAGAACTAAGAAAAGGCGAAAAAGTCGCCCAAGAAAAAGTCGACGAATACGAATTCCGTTTACGGAGTATCAAACGGTATGTTGAAAAGCAACGATTACCAGGTTTGTCTGCTGATTACTTAGAATTTTTCTATGTGGCAACGGATCGAATTGAAGATTTAAGCCGAGCCTTAAATAAAATGCGCATTAACATGGATGAAATCAATCGTTTGTGTGACTTATGCGAAGATGATTTAGAGTTATTAGATAAGAAAACAAAAGATTTAGTCAATGCAGCAGCTCTGACAGAACAAATGATGCAATATGCAAACCGCTATCGTCATACTCACGAGAACATCCGAACGGCTTTAGATAAAAGCATGTATTTATTCTCGACAGAATTCCGTTATCAAGATGCATTAGATGAAATTGGAACAGCATTGGAAGCTGTTGAGCCAGGGGCGTTCAAACGAATCGAAGATTTTTATTTTAAAAATATCAATAACCCTAATCTAACAGCAATTTAATTAAACAATCACTAAACAGAGGTTTGTCGACAGACAAGCCTCTGTTTTTATGGCGTGGGGGTGACTTGAAGTGATACTTTAGAAAGTATATAATGGGAAAGAATTTTAAAAAAGAAGGGTGACAAATGATTTATTTTGATAATAGTGCAACTACACCGATTTACCCCCAGGCTTTAGATACATATGTAAAAACCAGTCAGCGGATTATTGGCAATCCGTCTAGTCTGCATGACTTAGGCAACCAAGCGAATCGGCTCTTACAACAAGCACGGAAGCAGATTGCGGAGCTAATCAATGTTTCAGCAAATGAAATCTATTTTACAAGTGGCGGAACTGAAGGAGATAATTGGGTTTTAAAAGGAACGGCAATCGAAAAACGAGAATTTGGTAATCATATTATTATTTCTGCAGTGGAACATCCAGCAGTTACAGAAACAGCGGAACAATTAGTCGAACTAGGTTTTGAACTTTCTTATGCGCCAGTGGATAAAGAAGGTCGTGTAAAAGTCGAGGAACTACAGAAATTAATTAGAAAAGAAACGATTTTGGTTTCTGTTATGGCAGTCAACAATGAAGTGGGAACGATTCAACCAATTAAAGAAATTAGCGAGGTTTTAGTGGAGTTTCCTAAAATTCATTTTCATGTAGACGCGGTTCAAGCAATTGGGAAAGTTAATTACTCAGAGTGGTTAACGGATCGGGTGGATTTTGCAACGTTTTCTGCACATAAATTTCATGGACCACGAGGCATTGGTTTTATGTATTGGAAACAAGGAAAACGTTTAGCGCCGCTTTTAACAGGAGGCGGGCAAGAAAACAACCAACGCAGTGGGACAGAAAACGTACCAGCAATTGTGGCAATGGCCAAAGCGTTACGTTTGCATTTAGAGAACGAACAACAACGGCCGCAGCATGTGGCGACATTACGGAGTTATTTATTAAAGGCGCTAGAAGAATTTCAAAATGTAACTGTTTTTTCACAAGATAATGAACATTTTGCGCCACACATTTTATGTTTTGCTTTGAAAGGGATTCGTGGCGAAGTGCTGGTCCATGCATTGGAAGAAAAACAGATTTATATTTCGACTACGAGTGCTTGTTCTAGCCGGAAAAAAATGGCTAGCAGCACCTTGTATGCCATGCATGTGCCAGGGGAATTAGCGACTTCCGCTGTGCGCATTAGTTTAGATGAAAGCAATACAATGGCAGAAATTGAACAATTTATGATTGTTTTCAACCAACTTTATCAAAAATTTTCTCGTGTAAATTAATAAAAAATAAGTCGGAGCCTAGAAATAGGTTCCGACTTATTTTTTGTTCTCTTTATCGATTGAAGCGGTAGCCACTTCCCCAGAGTGTTTCAATTGGAGAGTCAGAAAGATTGGCTTTTTTTAATTTTTCCCGAATCCGTTTAATGTGAACAACGACAGTCGAAACCTCAGTATCTAAGGCATCAAACCCCCAGACACTTTCAAAAAGTTCTTCTTTATTCCACACACGGTTAGGATGTTCCATCAAGAAAACCAACAATTTGTATTCTTTGCTTGTAAAAATAACTTCATTTTCTAAAACAAACACTTTGTGGGCGGCAGTGTCGACAGCGATTTCATTGATTTTTAGTAATTGTGGCGGTTGCTCTGCCTTGCTTAACAATTGATAGCGGTTCATATGGGCTTTTGCTCGAGCGACCAATTCATTGGGACTAAACGGTTTAATTATATAATCATCCGCACCTAAGCCAAGACCACGAATTTTATCAATATCTTCTTTTTTAGCCGAAACAATCATGATCGGCGTTTGCTTTTTTTTCCGAATTGCACGACAGATTTCAAAACCATCCATAGTTGGCAGCATCACATCTAAAATAATTAAATCAAAGGGCTCATTTAAAGCTGCTTCCAATCCTTTTTTTCCATCATGTTCGATTGTGACAGTCATATCGTTAATTTCTAAATAATCTTTTTGCAAATCAGCAATACTTGGATCATCTTCAATAATTAATACATGTGGTTTCATTTTTCATCCTCCAACAACGGCAGCGTAATTATCACGTTGGTGCCGTCTCCTTTTTTACTTGTGACAGTGATTGTTCCCTGATGATAGTCAATAATTTGTTTGACAATACTTAACCCCAAGCCGCTTCCTTTGACCGTTGGGGTTCGAGATTTGTCCACACGATAGAAGCGTTCGAATAAATAAGGTAATTCTTTTTCATCGATACCAATACCATTATCTGTAATGGTTAAAATTAAGTCTGTTTGATTATGCGCTAAAGAAATCGTAAAGGCTAGTTGTTCTTTAGTGGGATCCGCAAATTTAATACTATTTTGAATTAGATTGGTAATTACGCGATTCATCTGCGTTGGATCCATTTGAACATATAAAGCTTCGGCGGGAAGGACAGAAGTGATCACGAGTTCTTGTTCCAAACGGTATTCTTCAAGAATATGTGCAATAAAACGAGTGAAATTGGTCTTTTCCATTGTAAAGACAGCACGGTCTAGGTCTAATTTAGAATACAAAAATAATTCTTCAATTAAATCATTGAGGCCTAAACTTTTTTCATGAATGACCGTTAAATAGCGCTGTTTTTTTTCTTCGGTATTGGCAACACCATCCATCAAGCCTTCAACGTAACCAATGATAGAAGTAATTGGTGTTTTTAAGTCATGAGAAATATTGGCAATTAATTCTTTCCGATTATCTTCATATTTTTCGCGTTCCGCATTGGCTTCTTCTAAATCTTGCCACATTTGTTCAAAACTAAGTTGAAGCTGTTTGACTTCCGTTGAGACGGTTTGGTGGTTAGTTGGTGTAAATGGATTTTCTTTTTGGGCCTCCTTACCCAATGTTTTAGTCGCTTTTTCTAATGCTTCTAATGGCTCGATAGTGGTTTTGGTTAAGCGTTTATTAATGAGCCAAGCTGCCGCAATTGCTACAAGGACAATTAACAAAATCATCCAGATAATCCAGCGTGTGAAGAATTCAAAAAGGCTACTTTCGCGTTTCAAGATAATAAAGCTCCCATTAGAACCATCTAAATAATGAAAATCGGATTTGACATAATGATACAGACGCCCTGCGTTATCCAGTGTGCCAGTTGGCGTAATATTATTCATTTCGTAGTTTGGAATATGTACAGACAAAGATTTTTCTACTAAATTATCCGAATAATAAGGAAACCGTGCATTCTTTCGAATAATCACACTTAATCCTTTTGCTTCAATTGTTTGAATCGTTTCCTTTAATTCTTTACTCAAAGGCGTATCTAGTAATTTCGGTGATTTTTTTAGCAGTTGATCTAAGGCCAAATAACTTTCTTCTTCGTTAGCGGTCAATGGTCGTTGCTTATTCATCATTCGGTAAGCTTGGGGCAAACTGGGGACAGTTCCTAATGTGATGTAAGAAGCTAAGGATAAAACAGCTAAAACAGAGGCTAAAGTAATAATGATGGCACTAATATAAGAAATAAAAAAGCGGCGTTTAATGGTCAAAAGCGTCCCTCCTAGTGGTTTTAATCTATTTCTTAATTATAGTGTATTACAAGTGAACAAAAAAAAGCTAGTATTGTTATTAACTTTTTTTCATTTGTTTATAATTTGTTCATTTTTCGGCAAGTAGGAGTTTATAAGGCTTTGCTATTCTAGATATATCAAAAAGAAAAAGGGGATTACCAACCATGAAAAAGAAAAAAGTTTTTAGTGCGCTTACCTTATTAACCTTTAGTACGTTGTTGATTGCAGGCTGTGCTGGCGGAGCCAACTCTGCAACAGATAAATCAAGTGCAGCTAGCTCAAGCACTGCAGTCTCTAGTTCAGCAGAAGCAGCTAAAGAGCAATCAAAAGGACAAGAATTAACAGAAATTTTATCCAGTACTGATTGGCAAGGCACAAAAGTTTACGACAAAAACAATAATGATTTAACAGCAGAAAATGCTAATTTTATTGGTTTAGCAAAATATGATGGTGAAACAGGTTTTTATGAATTTTTCGACAAAGAAACAGGTGAAACCCGTGGCGATGAAGGCACATTCTTCGTGACAGACGATGGCGAAAAGCGTATCTTAATTTCGGATACACAAAACTATCAAGCAGTGGTTGATTTAACGGAAGTGACGAAAGATAAATTTACCTATAAGCGAATGGGGAAAGATAAAGATGGGAAAGATGTAGAAGTCTTTGTAGAACATGTCCCTTATTCTGACAAAAAGTTAACTTTTACGAACGGTCGTAAAGATTTAGAAACAGAAACTGGCAAGATTGTTACCAATGAACCTGGCGATGACATTTTAGGGGCCACATTATGGAATGGCACGAAAGTTTTAGATGAAGACGGTAACGATGTTACTGAAGCAAATAAAATGTTTATTAGTTTAGCAAAATTTGATAATAAAACAAGTAAATATGAATTCTTTGATTTAGAAACGGGTAAAACTCGTGGAGATTTTGGTTACTTCCAAGTAATTGATAATAACAAAATCCGTGCCCATGTTTCAATTGGTGACAATAAATATGGAGCTGCATTAGAATTAACAGAATTAAATGATAAACGTTTTACGTATACACGAATGGGTAAAGACAATAACGGCAAAGAAATTAAAGTTTTTGTGGAACATGAACCGTATGAAGGCGACTTTACGCCAAACTTCACGTTCTAATTAGTCAATTACGAGTAGATGAAGTGGCCAAAAGAAAGTAAAGGATTCTTTTGACCACTTTATTTTTAACAAAAAAATAGTTTATAGTTGTTTTTAATCGTTTATAAATTGTTCATTTTTCTGACAGTGGTAGTTTAGAATCGTTTGTTAAGATAGGTTTATCAAAGAAAAGGAGCGATGCTTTATGAAAAAGAAAGTATTAAGTTCGATTACTTTAGTAACATTAAGTACGTTACTGATAGCAGGTTATGCAAGTCCAGCATTTGCAGATCATGCAGCCAATCCAAACAGTGCTACAGCAAATTTAGGTAAACATCAAAACAATGGCCAAACAAAAGGCGACAAGGCGACTAAGATTTTATCTGGTACGGACTGGCAAGGAACCCGAGTTTATGATGCTGCAGGTAATGATTTAACGGCAGAAAATGCTAATTTTATTGGGTTAGCAAAATATGATGGTGAAACCGGTTTTTACGAGTTTTTCGACAAAAATACTGGGGAAACCCGTGGTGACGAAGGAACTTTTTTTGTGACAGGTGATGGCACAAAACGAATTTTAATTTCGCGGACACAAAATTATCAAGCCGTAGTGGATTTAACCGAAGTGAGTAAAGATAAATTTACTTACAAACGTTTAGGAAAAGATAAACTGGGGAATGATGTTGAAGTTTACGTGGAACACATCCCTTATCATGGGAAAAAATTAGCTTTTACAAATGGACGTGAAGCATTAACCAATCAAACTGGCAAAATTGTGACAAATAAATCAGGGGATAAAATTTTAGGAACAACATTGTGGAATGGCACAAAAGTCGTAGATAAAAATGGGAATGATGTGACAGCGGCCAATCAAAATTTCATTAGTTTAGCGAAATTTGATCCAAACACAAGTAAATATGAATTTTTCAATTTACAAACGGGTGAAACCCGCGGCGACTTTGGGTACTTCCAAGTGGTGGACAATAACAAGATTCGGGCCCATGTATCTATTGGTACGAATCGTTACGGTGCGGCGCTAGAATTAACGGAACTAAACAATGATCGATTTACGTATACTCGAATGGGCAAAGATAACGCTGGTAATGATATTCAAGTATTCGTGGAACATGAACCTTACCAAGGAACTTTTAATCCAACATTTACCTTTTAAAAACTAGACATGAGAATAGGAACCAAAAGCAGGACTTCCTGCTTTTGGTTTCTCTCTTTTTAAAATAGAAAAACAGAGAAAGCGTTTTAATCGACAAATAAAAAAAGATTCGTTAGATTAGAACCACTGGAGAAAAATCTCATATTTCTCTCGAGGAAAGGAAGTTGAGCACAATGAACAAAAAAATTTTAATGGGGCTATTAAGTGTCGTGACCATTCCATTACTTGCTGCGTGTCAAGGAGGAGAAACACCTTCCGCAGCGTCAAAAAATAGTCAAACGGTGACTACTCAAAGTAGTGCAAAAACTGAAAGCACCAGTACAACCCGTTCGGTAGCTCAAACAACATCAAAAGAGGAAGTGAAAGAACCGATGAAGACCTATGAAGTGGGTGCGCTTTTAGAAGCAGCCAATCAACGAGATACGAAGAAGGTCAAGGAAATTTTACAAGATACTACTTATCAAGTGGATGAAGTCGACACAGAAGGCAACACACCGCTCAATATCGCTGTTCACAATAATGACATTGAGATTGCAAAAGCGTTGATTGATCGGGGTGCCGATATTAATCTGCAAAATAGCATTAGTGATAGTCCCTATCTTTATGCGGGAGCGCAAGGACGTACGGAGATTTTAGCGTATATGTTAAAAAATGCGACACCAGATTTAACTAAGCATAACCGTTACGGTGGCAATGCGTTAATTCCGGCAGCTGAAAAAGGACATATTGACAATGTGAAGCTCTTGTTAGAAGATGGACGAGAAGACATAGATTTCCAAAATGACTTTGGCTATACAGCGTTGATTGAGGCAGTGGGGTTACGTGAAGGGAACCAACTTTACCAAGATATTGTAAAATTGTTAATGGAAAATGGTGCGGATCAATCCATTAAAGACAATTCTGGTCGAACAGCAATGGACTATGCCAATCAAAAAGGTTATACGGAAATTAGTAAAATTTTAGCACAGTACAACTAAGTATTGTGTCCTTTCGGGAAGGAATAAATACAGGTAGGAGTGAAGGAAAGCATGAATTATTGGTTAAAAAATGTTCGAATTGAAACAGGGTATCAAAAAGAAGGTGACTGGTTATCTGGGACAGTAACCAAAGAAGTGGCAATTGAAGTAACAGATGGAGTATTTACAAAAATCATCCCCAATGAAGAATTGGTAGAAGAACCTGGGTTGACAATTATTGATGGTCACCATCAATTGATTTTACCAGGTTTGATTGAAAAACATTGTCACTTTGATAAAAGTAAACTAGGTGTTCCGTGGTATCCGGTGACGCCAGCGAAGTCAATTGTGGAACGTGTCGAAGCAGAAATCCCTTATTTAGATAGTTTAGAACTTTCTTTAACAGAACGCGCAAATCATTTAATTGACTTAGAATTACCACATGGCGCGACAGCCTTCAGAACACATGTCGACGTGGAACCGATGACAGACTTACGTTATTTTGATGAAGTCCAAGCGTTGGCCCAAACGAAACCATTTGCGGTAGAAATTGTCGTCTTTCCACAGCACGGCTTACTGCGTTCAGATTCCGTTGAATTAGTTGATCAAGCATTGGCAAAAGGTGCCGATTTTATTGGTGGCGTGGATCCTTATTCACTAGATGGTGATTACAAAAAATCATTGGCTGAAACATTCCGCTTAGCAGATAAACATGGTGTCGGTGTGGATATTCATTTACATGACCGTCACGAAGCTGGGACAACAACGATTAAAGAAATTATCCGTTTAACGAAAGAATATGGCCTACAAGACAAAGTATTTATCAGCCATGCCTTCGGGTTAAATGATTTCATTGGTGAAGAACGTGACGAAGTTTATGACGCTTTAGCAGCAGAAAAAATTCATATTAATTCCAGCGTGCCAATCACACCTAACACGATTCCGCCAATTATGGAATTGTTACGTCATGGAGTCAATGTCCATCTTGGTTGTGACAATATCTACGATTGCTGGTCTCCTTATGGTGATGGCTCATTACAAGAAAAATTGGCTCGTTTAGGTGAACTTTTTAATGTGAAAGATCAAGATGCTTTAACACAATTATTAGGCTTAGTGACAGATGGTATCACGACTTTAGATGAACAAGGGCAAGCAAATTGGCCGCAAGTTGGTGCTGAAGCAACTTACTTACTCACTGAAGCAGAATGTGCGGCGGCTTTTGTCGCTCGTCAGACACCGGTGGAAATCAGTGTGGTAAAAGGAACCACACTTTATCAAAAATAACAAAAAGAAGCGAGATTTCTCGCTTCTTTTTTTGTTATGCTTATCGTTCCTTCAACCAGCTATCCAATTGCTCAAATAAAACGATGACCGAAGGATCTTTGGTTTGTTTTAAAAAATCATGTTCTAAATAGTAAACCGCTTTAAAGGTACTCTCAGGAATGGTCCGTCCGATTTTTTTGCTATAGCGGAACGGCACTTCTTCGTCTGAGCTACTAGCTGTACTGAAACAAGGTGGAAACGTTTTTAATGTTTCGTCTGACAGTGCGTAAGCAGACCAGTCCTCATTTTCTGGTAATCCGTAAAAGTGCGGCAATAGCCCTTGCTGAATACTGTAATGATACAGCAGATAGCGAGAAAGAAAAGGATCATCCCAAACAAGCTTTGTTTGGTCAATGGTAGCTATTTCTTTAGCGGAAATGGCTTGCTTTAATAATTTTCGTGGCTCTTTAATAAATTCTAAATCTGTATAGCCGTAAAAATTGACTAAAAATTGTGGCGTCAAATTTAGTGTTTGTAATTGTTTGGTTAACTGTAACATTAAATAACCGCCAGCGGAACGTCCGCACAAACCAAATGGCTGATTTTGAATAATCTCTTCGTTTAGCAATTGGAAGGTTTCTGTTAGCGTCCCTAAGATGTGATCGATTTTTGTATTTGGAGCCAACAAATAGTCCAGCGCTAAAACGGTATAGCCATTGCTTGTAAACAGCTCCTTCAGTTCTTCTGGTAAATCACTTTTGGTTCCATAAATCATCCCGCCACCATGTAAATAGACGACATAGTTCGTTGATTCAGTCGTAGTGGGGTAGATAGTAACTGTTGCGCCATTAGCGAGTGTTTGATTGTTTTTCAAGTGCACGTCTCCTCATCTTTATAATGTATGTGGCAATTTCATAATTTAACAATTGCAAGGGATTGGCTAATTCAATATCAAGAAGTTGTTCCACTTTGTTTAAACGATAACGAATCGTTTTTGAATGAAGGAACATCGCTTCAGAGGTCTGTTTATAGTTGCGATTATTTTGGAAAAAACTGTACAAGGTTTCAAACAAATCGTAGTTATTTTCGGCTAATTGATAAAGTGCGCGAGGAATTAATTCGTCTAAATTTTCCAATTGGTCTTCGCGGATAAAATTTTTAAATACCCCGATATCGGCTAAGGTGACAATTGGTCCGTTATAAAAAGTTTCATTAAAGCGCAGAATGTCCAGACATTCAATCAGTAGCTCTTTAATCCCTTCTCGTGATTTTAAACTGCTGACGGCAACGGTAAGCGTGTCGTTTTCTTCTAAAAGTTCAGCTAATAAACGACTTAATTGCAGCTTTGTAATTTTTCCATCACTTTCATTGAAGTTAAAAAGGACCGCCGAATAATTTAGCTGATCGAAGAAGATGGATTTCACACGCAGGGTACGAAGTAAGGCAATAATTCGTTCTTTCATGAGTTGTGTATTGGTGTCTTTGGTAGAAAAAGCAATCGCTTGGTAAGAATCTAGCTCTTGCATTTGCACTTCACGAAGCAAACTGTTTAGCTCGTCAGGATTTTGCGGTGTATTTTGTAAAATAGCATCCGCTAAGTTGTTCAAACGAGTATACCGTTCTTTTTTTAACAAATTTTCGGTATTGAATTTTTCTTGTAAGACATCAATCGCATTTTCGATAATCACTAAATCCGTTTCTTTAACCTTTTCATCTTGTAAATAAACCAGAAGTAAACAATTAGTGGAATAACTATTGAAAATAGAAACTTCTAGTGCCAACTGTTTTTTGGGGTTGGCATGAGAATAAAGTGTTAAAAGAGAGTAATCATTTTTAGTGAATTCACTGTTTTTTAGTTTTTCTCTTGAGAGCACAATCGCATCATGGGGTAAGTCACCATCGCTAATTTCCAGATGTTTATCCAACATTTTTAAAGCGAAGGGTAATTTAATGATGTCATAAAATTCTTGCATAATCGTCTCAACCGTTGGGTAGTGGCGCTCTAATTTGGTGAAACGTTGGCGCACATCGTAATACGTACGTAAGACATGCGACTGATAATTCAACAAAGGCTCGTAAATCGTAAATAGAATTTTTTCATAGCTAATGTCTTGTGTGATTTTAATTAAAGGAATTTCATAATTGAAACATAATTCGATAAACCACTCTGGAATCATTTTAATGAATCGATCTGTTTTCAAAATTAAGCCGCTGATGCCAATTCGGCGCATCTTTACGAAAAAATTTTCCAACTCTTTTTCGGGTAGATCATGCAATGCGTAGAAAGAAGTCAAAATTAACTGATTCTTTCTACTCCAGTTCTCGATATCAATCGCTTCTAAGACCATTGCCGAATCAACTTCATTGTCTAAACCAATCTCTTTCGTCAAAATTTTACCTTTTTTTAAGTCACCTATCGATAATAACTCTCTTAATTTCATCGTTTTCTCCTTTTTTCCTCTTATGGATAAAAATTATACCATTTTTTTAGAATTATGTCCGATGAAAACACTTTCTCGTTTCGATACAATAGCATTGTAAGGAATAGATAGGAGGATGAACAATGTTACACACAGTAATTTTGAAAAACAATTACCAAGACTCCATCAACTTAATGTTATTGACCAATAAAATCAATGCATTAGATGGTGTAACCATGAGTCAAATCATGATGGGAACAGATGCCAACAAAGACATCCTTAACAACACGAACTTGTTAACGGATGAGGCCAATAGTGCATCTGCAAACGACATGATGATTGTGGTTGACAGTGAAAAAGAAAACATCATGGAAGAAGTTATGCCAGCGATTGATGAATTCTTAGATGATTTATCAGCAAAGGGAACTAGTGAAGAAGCACAAGCAGCAACTTCTTGGTCAGAAGCGTTTGATCTTTTACCAGAGGCGAATGTAGCGCTATTCAGTATTCCTGGTGAATATGGTGCGCCAGAAATGGAACGTGCCTTAAAAAATGATTTACACGTGTTCTCTTTCACGGATAACGTGTCAATTGAAGATGAAGTACGTTTGAAAAAATTAGCGCATGAAAAAGGCTTACTAATGATGGGCCCTGACTGTGGAACTGGTATTATCTCAAGTATTCCAATCGCCTTTACAAATGTTGTTTCTCCAGGAAACATTGGCGTTGTTGGTGCTTCAGGAACAGGGATTCAAGAAGTTACAACGATTATTGACCGCTTAGGTGGCGGAGTTGTTCACGCCATTGGTACTGGTGGTCGTGACTTAAGCGACAAAGTAGGCGCTATCACTGTGAAAGATGCTATTGTGGCCTTAGAAAATCACGAACCAACCGATGTGATTACAGTCATCTCTAAACCACCTGCAAAAGAAGTTCGTGATGAAGTGGTTGAATTATTACAAAGTATTTCAAAACCAGTCGTTGCGATTTTCTTAGGAGAAAAACCAACAAGTCACGAAGGCAAAGTTTATCTAGCTCATACATTAGAAGAAACAGCTAAAATTGCTGTTGATTTAGCAAATGATGTGGCCGTGAAGAAAAATTACTTTGAAGCATTAGCAAAACCAGCTGTACCAACATTACCAGAAGATAAAGTTGTAAAAGGCTTATATTCAGGTGGTACATTAGCTTCTGAAGCAGGTATGTTAATTTCTGAAGCTTTAGACCTTGGCGGTTTAGTGAAAGCAGAAGGTTATGTCTTGAAATCTCACGGTTATGAAGTCATTGACTTAGGCGATGATATGTATACACAAGGTCGTCCCCACCCAATGATTGACCCAGATGTTCGTATCGAAAAAATTCGTGAATACGCACAAGATGAAAAAACGGGGATTATCTTATTCGATGTGGTGTTAGGCTACGGTGCTCATGAAGACATGGTTGGTGCATTGTTACCGGCAATTGAAGAAGCGCGTGCCACAGCCAAAGAAGCCGGACGTGATCTTTACTTTGTTGCAACTGTTTGTGGGACGACGAAAGATCCGCAAAATTACCAATCGTCGGTTGATCGTTTGAAAGAAGGCGGCGTTTTAGTTGCAGAAAGCAATGCTAAAGCTGTTCAATTAGCCTTATTACTAAAAGGAATCGAAATTTCAGAAGATGATAAAGAAGTGGTTGCTTACAACGGACCAACTGTCGATGTACCAAAACCAGGCGAAAAAGTAATGGAACTATTAACAACCAAACCAAGAATCATTAACGTTGGGTTGCAAAGCTTTACAGAATCAATCGTTGATTACGGTGGCGAAACTGTTCAATTTAACTGGCGTCCGCGTGCCAACGGCAATAAAAAAATGATTAAAATTTTGGATGCTTTGGAAGATTACAGTGAACAAATCGAAGCTGAAAATCACAAAGTAACAGACAAAATTAAAAATGCACAACCATTCTTAGTAGATGTGGTACCTGCAAAATCAGTGATTCCAGAATTAAATGATGACGCACAAAAAACATTACTTCATGCTGGACCACCAATCCAATGGTCTGAAATGACTGGACCAATGAAAGGTGCTTGTATCGGTGCAGCATTATTCGAACGTTGGGCAGACAACGAAGAAGATGCTTTGAAGATTTTTGAAGCTGGCGAAGTACGTTTCATTCCTTGTCACCATGTAAAAGCAGTTGGACCAATGGGCGGTATTACTTCTGGTAATATGCCAGTCTTTGTTGTAGAAAATCGCTTAGAAGGTAACGAAGCATACTGTATCTTGAATGAAGGTATCGGTAAAGTATTGCGTTTTGGTGCTTATTCACAAGAAGTGGTTGATCGTTTAGATTGGATTAAAGATGTTTTAGGACCAACTATTGCGAAAGCTTTGAAACTTTCTGAAGAAGGCTTGAACTTAAACGTATTGATTGCGCGCTCTATTACAATGGGTGACGAGTTCCACCAAAGAAATATTGCCGCATCTTTGAACTTCTTAAAAGAATTGTCTCCATTAATTATCAAAACAGATATTCCAGAAGATCAAAAATACGAAGTAATCAAATTCTTAGCTGACACAGATCAATTCTTCTTAAATGTCATGATGGCAACTGGAAAAGCAATTGTTGATGGTGCCCGTAAAGATACCAACGGAACGATTGTCACAACGATGACTCGTAACGGCGTGAACTTTGGGGTCCGGATTGCAGAAACAGGCGATCAATGGCATACCGCACCAGTAAATACACCAAAAGGTCTTTACTTCACTGGTTTCAGCGAAGAAGACGGAAATCCTGATGTCGGGGATAGTGCAATTACTGAAACAGTAGGCGTTGGAGCAATGGCTATGGTAGCTGCACCTGGCGTAACACGGTTTGTTGGTGCAGGTGGCTTTGAAGATGCGTTAGCAACCTCAAATGAAATGGCAAAAATCTGTGAAGGACACAACCCAACATTTTCAATTCCAACTTGGGATTTCCAAGGAACTTGTTTAGGAATTGATATCCGTAAAGTGGTGGAATTAGGAATTACACCAATCATCAATACAGGGATTGCACACAAAAATGCCGGTGTTGGTCAAATTGGTGCAGGGACAGTTAGAGCACCTCTAGGCTGTTTTGAAAAAGCCCTAGAAGCGTATGCTGAGAAACTAGGCATTACGGTTGAATAACCAACTAGTCATTAGTGACTACATTTTTCCTATCCACCAATATGGCAAGATGGGAACCATTCACAGTGTTTTTGAACGTTCATTTAATCTGAAAGTCCAGGATCAATTAATCAATGTTGCGAACTTCCATAATTATTTATCAAGCTTTGGTATGTTTTTGCCAGATCAATTGTTTCAAGAAATCTTTCCGTATGTACAACAAGGTAATAAAGTCAAAATCACAGAAAATCAGTTGACCTTTTACAGTACAGTCGGCGTGAAAACGGTCCAACTCACACCTGCTGAGGTCGTTTCTTTAAACATTACTCATTTCAAGTTAGAAAAAGACCAATTACGCTTGTTGCGAGACCGCTTATTAGCGAGAAACTTAGAACGTAGAATTGGCCTGCCTTTAGACGAACGAGCAAAGCATATTTTCAAAAAAATGAGCCAAAAACAAAAAGTTTGGACACTATCGGAATGGCAAGAAGTAACGAATTATCTGATTGGTCGGGGCAAAGGGTTAACCCCGAGTGGTGATGACATTTTAGTAGCGTATCAAACAATTCTGTTCATACTTGCTGATGAAAGAGCTGCGGCGTTAGCCGCTACTCTTTCGGCAGCAAATTTATCCACAACAGATGTTAGTAAAGGCTATATTGCAAGCTCGGCTAAAGGATATGTAAATTCATTGTTGTATCAGTTACTCTTGGATTTGGAGAACCATCGGGATAATAGAGTTGACGAAAATATTGACAGAATTATACAAATCGGACATTCCTCTGGTAAAGATATGTCATTTGGAATGTTACTAGCTTTACAATCTGTAGAGTTAGATGAGAAGTGAGGAGAAGACATGGAGAATAGTAAAAAAAATCAAGCAGTGCAAGTGAGCAATAGTTACTGGATTAAAGTCGTAGCCATTTTCTTCGTAGGCTGGATTTTAATGTACGCAACACGAACTATTTTTAATCCAGTGATGGGGGTCATTGGAGAACAATTTGGTCTAAGTAACACACAACTTGGTTTAGCCAATAGTATCTTCTTTCTAACCTATGCTGTTGCACAGATTCCTTTTGGGATGATTGGCGATAAAATTGGGCGGAAATTAGTCATTGCTGTTGGGTTTATCGTTCTTGCTATTTCTACTTATTTTAGTGGATTAGCGACAACCTTTGTTATGTTTTTAGTCATTCGTGCAATTGCTGGTATTGGTCAAGGCGCTTACTATGGCCCGCAATATGCGCTATCGACAGAAGCGATTCCAGCAAGTAAACGGACCATCGGTAATGCCATCATCAATAGTGGGATGGCCTTCGGTACATCAGGTGGGTACTTACTTTCAAGTAAGTTGGTTTTAGAAAATGGTGAACATTGGAGCAAACCATTCTTTATCATGGCGATTCCAACGTTTATCGTAGGAATTCTTTTCTATACAATTTTGAAAGAAAAAGTGATTCGTCCTGGTGAAGAAGCTGCACAAGCAGCTGCTGAAGAAGGACCACAAGAAAAGATCTCATTAAAAGAAATTTTCTCAAATCGTAATTTATTAGCCGCATTTATTTTATGTTTCACAAGTATTTATGCAAACTTTGTCATTATTACTTGGTTGCCACAATTTTTAATTGCTGAACGTGGCTTTACAGGAGCGAGCGTTGGTTTCATTTCATCACTTGTACCATGGGCCTCTATTCCAGGCGCCTTAATCTTCGCTCGTTTGAATGATAAAACAGGTGCGACGAAAAAATTAGTCTTTACATTAGTACCTTTAGCAATCCTATCTGTCTTTGCGATTGCTTTTGTAACAAATCGGACATTGTTAATTTCTGTTTTAATTCTTTATGGGTTAACAGGGAAATTAGCGTTAGATCCAATTATGGTGACTTTTGTTACTAAACATGCACCAAAAGCGGCCTTAGGAACAACGTTAAGTGCCTATAATTTTATCGGGATGTCAGGGTCAATCCTAGCACCGTATGTCACAGGATATTTAGCAGATACAGCAGGCTCAATGCAAGTTGGCTTCTATCTTTCTTGTGTACTATTAGTTATTGGTTTACTAGCTTTTGCTTTCTTAGCTAAAGATGAAAGTAAACCGAAATTAGGTTAATTATCCCTTCGATAATGACTGAAACAATCAAAATGAGCAAGACAAAATCTTTCATTTCGTAAACAAATTATTTCTTATCCGTCGATACTGAAAAGATTTTGTCTTTGCTTTACTAAAAAGGAGCGAATCAATCAATGAGTTTAAACGTAATTGCCCTAGGTGGGAATGCTATTTTAGATACGGATCCAACAGATGAAGGCCAAAAAGCCGTCGTTAATCACGCGGCCAAATATATTGCAGAATTTGTTGCCAAAGGGGAACAAGTCATTGTCTGTCACGGAAACGGACCACAAGTAGGGAATTTGCTTTTACAACAAAAAGCAGGAGAAAGTGAAAAAAATCCAGCGTTGAAATTGGATACTTGTGTTGCGATGACACAAGGAAGCATCGGTTACTGGTTACAAAATGCTTTAACTAATGAGTTTGAAAAACGTAACATTACTAAACCAGTTATCTCTGTAGTTACACAAGTGCGTGTGGACAAAGAAGATCCTTCGTTTAAAAAACCATCAAAACCAATTGGTCCATTCTATACAAAAGAAGAAGCTGACGCGGAAGCAGCCAAAGATGGCTCTACGTATGTGGAAGATGCTGGCCGTGGCTACCGAAAAGTTGTTCCATCACCAATGCCTAAAGAAATTGTTGAAAAAGAGGCGGTTCGTGCTTTAGTAGAGGCGGACGTTTTAACTATCTGTTCTGGTGGCGGGGGCATTCCTGTCGTAGCAGAAGACGGACAATACGTAGGTGTGGAAGCGGTTAACGACAAAGATTTCTCTGCACGTGTTTTAGCTGAAAACGTTGATGCAGACCGTTTGATTATTTTGACAGGCGTTGATAACATCTACATTAATTACAATCAACCAGATCAAAAAGCATTAGAACAAATCAGTGTAGCCGAAGCAGAAGAATACATTAAAGAAGGTCACTTTGCTGCTGGTAGTATGCTACCAAAAATCGAAGCTGCCTTAGACTTCGTAAAAGGTGATGACAAACGGAAAGCAATCATTACTTCTATCGAAAACTTAGAAAACATCGATAAAGAAGCAGGAACTGTGATCAGTCAAAAGGGGTAGTTTACCATGAAAAAACCGTCCATGATCACCCAAATTGCAATTGCTGTTGTCGTAGGAATCCTCGTAGGACTCTTGATTCCTGCTAGCGGCAATTACTTGAAAATAGTTGGAGATGTCTTTTTGCGACTGATGCAAATGGCTATTCCTATCTTGATCTTAGGGCAAATTGTCCAAGCAGTTGGCAGTATTAATCCAAAAGAACTAACGAGCCTTGGGGGTAGAACAATCGCTGTTTTCGGGATTTCCTCCTTAGCTGCCGCTTTATGGGGCGTCCTAATGGCAGTCATTTTTAATCCAGGATACGGTGTTAAAATGACTGGCTTCCAAGATGCTTCTATTAAAGCGCAAGAAATCTCAATCACTGATACGATTTTAAATTTCGTTCCGAAAAATATTTTTGATTCACTGACTCAAGGATCGATTATTCAAATTATTGTCTTTGCATTATTTTTTGGTTTAGCACTGAATAAATACTTACAAAGCCATCCAGAGACACAACTCTTCCAAATAATTGTGGACTTTAATGAAGTTATCATTACAGTCATTCGATACGTCATGTATCTAGCACCTCTGGGGATTTTTGCTTTAATTGCTTCAACAATTAGTCACTTAGGCCTTCAAATTATTTTACCGTTAGTGAAGTATCTATTGGTCTATGGATTAGGAACTATTTTATTTTTGGGCATCTGGATTTTGGTTATCACATTGTACTGTAAAGTAAGTCCACTACGTTTAATTACAAACATGAAAAATATGTCTGTGATGGCCTTGGCGACAACTTCTTCAGCAATTACTTTACCAGTAGCTTTGGAAGAAACAGAAACAAAATTAGGTTTAAGTAAGCGAATTACTAACTTAGTGTTGCCGTTAGGTATGTCGTTAAACAGTAACGGTTCAGCGATGCATATGGCTTTTACTGTAATGACTATCGCTCAGATGTATCAGCTAGAGTTTGATATTACGAAAATGATTTACTTAGCAATTACAGCAACGTTTGTCTCACTAGCAAACGCAGTTGTTCCCGGTGCGGGCTTAGTCTCACTGGCAGTGATTGTTCCGCAAATGGGTTTACCCATTGAAAGTATTGCAATTTTTGCAGGCGTCGAATGGTTTGTTGGCATGTTGCGAACAATTTTAAATGTCAATTCAGATGTTTACTCTGCTATTCTAGTTGCAAAATCAGTGGATGAAATTGACTATACTGTCTTTAACAGTAGCAATAAGTAGTGAAAAAAGGGGAGGAAATGCAAGGACGAAGAAGAAAATCACTTGTTTTCTTTCCCTTTTTTAAGATTAATGATAAAGGAGCAAGCGCAATGGAAGAAATGGTTGTCGTTACACCGGAAAAATTAGAAAAGCTGATGAAGCAAAAATTAGAAGCTGCTGGTTTACATTCTGAACATGCCGAAGAAGTTGCTCGACATTTAACTTTTGCAGATGCTAGCGGTATTCATTCACACGGGGCGGTTCGTATGGATTATTATGCGGAACGGATTGCAAAAGGCGGGATCACGATTGACCCCGAATTATCATTTGAAAAAACTGGACCGTCCACTGCCATTTTTCATGGCGATAATGGCGTGGGTCAATTTGTTTGTAACGAAGCATTAGCTGCTGCAGTTGATCTAGCCAAAGAATCAGGGTTAGCATATGTTGGTGTTTCTCAAACGAGTCATAGCGGGACGTTATCGTATTATGTTAAAAAAGCAGCGGAACAAGGCATGGTTGCTCTTTCGATGTGTCAATCTGATCCAATGGTGGTACCGTTTGGTGGTACAAGCAATTATTTTGGGACAAATCCAATCGCTTTTGCAGCACCTAGAGCAGGTCATGAACCAGTCGTGTTTGATATGGCTACGACAGTACAGGCTTGGGGGAAAATTTTAGATGCACGTTCAAGAGATGTTGAAATTCCCGACACGTGGGCAGTAGACGAAAAAGGCCAGCCAACGACTGATCCTTATGAAGTACGAGGTTTATTACCGATTTCAGGACCAAAAGGATATGGACTAATGATGATGGTCGATGTCTTAGCTGGTTCGTTGTTAGGCTTACCTTTTGGTAAACATGTCAGCTCCATGTATGCGGATTTAACGGAGAAACGGAATCTGGGTCAGATGTTCTTAGTCATTGATCCAAGCCGCTTTACAGATTCTGAACGATTTAAAGAAAATATTAATCAAATGGTGGAAGAACTTCATAGTGTGCCTACAGCAGAAGGGTTTCAACAAGTTTACTATCCAGGAGAAATTGGTCAGCTAAACTATCAAAAAGCCATGTCAGAAGGCATTGAAATTCCACAAAGTATTTATGATTATTTAGTTAGTGAGATTGTACATTACGATAAATATGGCGGGCAAGGTGCCTTTGCCAAATAATGAGGAGCGCAGAGAGTATTCGCTGCTGCGTTGCTCTCGCCTTCTTTCTATTGGAGGAAAGTAAAATGAAAAAATCGTCAAAAGTAGCACTTATTTTTGCATTTTTAGTTAGTATTTTTGTGCCAGTTGCGGCCTTTGCTGATGAGATTGGGGATGTAGTTGCCCCGACAGGAATCATGGCATTAGTTGTGATTATTCCGTTGATTGTTGTTTTGGTTCTATTGTTTATGAAAGTCGATATGATTATTGCTGGTTTAATTGGTGGCGTCTTAGCGATGCTGATTGGTGGCATTGGACTAGAAGAAGCGAATAAACAGATGTTGGAAGCTATCCCGATGATGTTAGGAATTACCGTTCCCATCATTAATTCAGCTGTTGCGATGGCGGTCTTTAAAGCAGGTAGTTATTCAGCTGCATTAACTTTAGCCAAACGAGGCACAAAAGGAAAAGTCGAGTATGTTTCAGCTTTTATTGTTATCTTATTAGCCGCAGCCACATATATGTCAGGAATTGGTGGCGGAAGTGCGATGGTTATTGCGCCATTGGCCTTTGCTGCAGTTGGCGTTGTTCCTGAATTAATTGCAGCAATGTCTTTAGCTGCTGCGGTATCATTTACAACATCACCCGCTTCATTAGAATCAAGTATTGTTTCAAAATTAGGCGATATCAGTGTCGGTTCATATGTTTCAACCATGCGACCTTACTGGTTATTCTTCGTAGCATTAGCGATTGTTTTAGCCTTTTGGGGAACGAAACATAGAAATGTTGGCTTTAAAGAGTCGGCAGATGATGAATTTGATAAAAAGAGCAATGGTGAATTATTTAAAATTACCTTGCCAGCCATTTTCTTATTGTTTGCTGTAATTTTTGGACCAATTGTGAATGATTTAATTGGTTTTGCCTTCTTTACGCCACTTGTATACATGATTTTAACATTAGTTTTAATTTTCTTATGTACAGATTTCTCAATGAACAAATCTGTCGAAGCGATGGTAGATGGGTCTACATATATTTTGACTCGTTTATTCCAAGTAGGGATTTTCTTAGCCTTTATTAATGTTATTGCACAAACAGGAACGTTTGCTGTCATCGCAGGTGTTGCTGAAAATGCACCAGCCTTTATTGTCGTGCCAGTTGCCATTTTAACAGGGATTTTAATTGGGATTCCAGCTGGGGCCTACGTAGGTTCTGTTTTAACTTTAGTGCTACCAGTTGCTGTATCGTTGAACTTCCCGCCGTTAGCATTAGGTTTTGTAGCAATGGGTGTTGGTTTAGGTAGTCAAATGAGTTTCGTTAATATTACTATGCAAGCTTTATCTTCAGGCTTCCAAATTCCAATTTTGGATGTAGTTAAAGGAAACGTGAAATGGTTAAGTATTGCCTCTGTACTATTATTAGTTATCGGTTTAATCTTTGGATAAAAAACAATTTAGGGAGTGGAAAACATGGATTTATTAATTAAACAAGTTCGTCTTCAAGACGGTGAAGCATTACAAGATGTAGCTATTAAAGAAGGAAAAATCATTGAAATCGCCCCAGTTATTACTGGCGATGCCAAAGAAGTCATCGAAGCAGATGGTCGTGTTTTAATCCCAGGTTTTGTAGAAAGCCATTTACATTTGGACAAGGCATTAATCGCTGATCGTAAACCAAATAAATCAGGTACGTTGAAAGAAGCGATTGAAGTAACCGCGGAATTAAAACCAACATTTACCGAAGAAGACATTTATGACCGTGCTAAGCGTGCCTTAGAAATGTTAATCGTTCATGGAACCACGGCGTTAAGAACGCATGCAGAATTTGACCCAGCGCAAGGTTTTACTGGCTTCAAAACAATTATGCGTTTGAAAGAAGAATATAAAGAGTTAATTGACATGCAAGTAGTTGCGTTTCCGCAAGAAGGAATTTTTAAAGCCCCTGGAACAGAACAAATGATGTATGAAGCAATGGATATGGGCGCAGACGTTGTCGGCGGTATTCCTTATAATGATGCACCAGCGAAAGAACATATTGATTTAGTGTTTGAAATTGCTAAAAAATATGATAAAGATGTAGATTTACATCAAGATTTTGCCGATGAAGCTGATGATATGAGTATTGAATATTTATGTGAAAAAACTATCGCTGAAGGCTACCAAGGCCGTGTTTCAGTGGGCCACTTAACGGCATTGCACGCCTTACCTGAAGCAGAATTGGCGCCTATTATTGCAAAAATGGCGGAAGCAAATATTAGCGTGATGGCTTTACCAGCAACGGATTTACATTTAGGAGCTCGCGGTGATCAGTACAATGTTCGACGTGCGGTTACGCCAATCCGTAAATTACGCGATGGTGGCGTGAATATCTGTATTGCTACAAATAATATTCGCAATGCTTTTACACCATATGGCACAGGGGATATTGTTCAAACAGCGATGCTAGCCATTCCTGTTGGGCACCTAGGTGGAGCGGATGACTTAAAAACAGTGCTACCAATGGTAACAACAAGTCCTGCTCGTGCGATGGGACTAGAAGGATACGGTGTCGCAGTTGGGAATAAAGCAGATTTAGTCTTATTAGACACAAAAGTGGTTGAACATGCGATTATTGATATTCCAGAACGGTTATATGTTATTAAAAACGGCCGTGTTACAGTCAAGACAGACAAAAAAGTCGAAATCATTCGTTAAGAAAAAAATCAAAAAGCTCAAAAGGTTAGTTTGCGCAACTAACTTTTTGAGCTTTTTTTGATAAAGGTGAAGATGTGTTTGATTGATCCTGTTTTAGTTATTTTTTTGTTCCTCGAGTTCTATTTATAACAGAATTAAATCATTTCTTTGCTACCAACCGATCTAATTGTTCTTGAATCGCTAGTAAGTCAGGTAAAGAAACTTGCGCATTAATTAATAAAAATGGTGCAGCTTGTTTTACTTGGAGCAAAGGCGTAGTGCTTAAATAAAGGTCGTACCTATCTTCTTCAGACAATTGATTAATTGCAAGGTGATAGAAACTTGCAAACGTTTCACGAATTCGTTGAATGATAATCGCTTCAATCGGTGTAGGTAAGTCTGTTTCTATTTTTATGTGAATTGTTTGATTGAAAGCTGTTGGAGCAGTAATTAACGTGTAGGCCATCGATAATTGAAGGCCTAAGCCAGTTTGTTTAGCTGGGTTCGAAACATAGATGTCTTGCTTGGCGACTATCTTTTGTGCATGCTCAAATAAATGAGCAAAATTTTGTAATAAATACTTCTTAATATTGTAGCCAGTAAGTGTAAAATCCATTTGTTCAAATAACTCTACGAAAAGAAGACCAGCCACTAATTGTTTTGTGAATAAGCCCCTGTTTTTTGTCGTTTCAAAGGCATGAGGGTTTTCTGTTTCAAGGGAGTGAAGAATCTTTTTAATAAAAGAATTCGTCTCTGAAAATGGTTGGTTAGGTTCGATTAAATCTATAAAATGTTTGTTCGAGAGTTGTACTGTTGTATTTGTTAATAGAAATAAAAAAATCAGCTGGCTTTCACTCTTGGGTAACAGAAAGGCGTTCGTTAATTGATTTTCTAAATGTTCTTTTAGTAGATGATGAGTATCAACAAATTGAAGCAGTACTTCTTGATCTTCATCAGATAAAGAAGAAATAGATTCAGAAAGCAGGAAATTTATCTGGAATCCCTTTCGATAACGAATAATATTTACCGCTAAAATATAACAAATAAGTTTCATATTCAATTGATTGGCTGGGAAATAGCCTAAAGCAATCAGCTCTTTCGCAAGGGTTTCACATTTTGTTTGCGAGACGTCAGCAAATGGCCAATCGAGACCAGAAAAAACGCGCCAATAGAAAGCAATCATGAAAAAACGAATGCGTGGTTCAGCACCAACTAAACGAATCTCGCCTTTGGTTCTCTGGATCGAAAAATCAAAGGTTTTTAAAATGGTATCTAACTCAGCAACCTTATGCCGAACAGTTGATTCGGATAAGAATTGGTCCATACTAAATTTTGTTAAATGAACATTGCTTTCAAAGAATAGTTTTTCGAGCAATGTAAAATACGGACTACTTTGCAAAATTTGCTTCGTCAAAATTTTATATTCTTTTTTTGATCCCATGAAACAATAGCCTTTACCTCGCTCGGCAGAGAAAATATGTGAACAATTATTAGCCAATACATAAGGTTTACTAATTAAGGATTCGTAGTATTTATTAATTGAACGTCGATCCATTTGTAACAATTGACTAAGTGTTTCAATACGAATAAAGTTTTTTTTATGGTACAACAAACGCAGTAAATCCAATTCCTTTTTAACTTCTGAGCCGAAAAAAGTGTCTAATATTTCCATTATTCTTCTCCAATTGGTTCGATTCTTTTTGTTAAAATAAGTATAACTTGTTTTTTATTCGATTGTTTAAAAAAATGTACTTAGCAAGTACATTTTTTTGTCTCCTTAAAAGTTATTTCTGTAGTAAGTTACATATATCGCTCAAATTTCATTTGAATGAGAAATTACTTACCACAAAGGAGTTAAAAAAATTGAAAAAAACAACCTTATTTTTATTTATGTTCTTTTTCCTAATGATTATTTTTAGTATAGACGTTTCCGCAGAAACATACAATTTTAACTATAAAAATGACGAACAAGGTCATTATTTAACGAACGGAATTAGTGAGGGAGATACATACAATTATGATTATGGTCATGCCCCTGAAGCGACATTTGACGAAGAAAAATATGTGAATTATGGAGATGAAGCTTATTTGAAGAAAAGCGTGGTGGCTGTAACAGGCCAGCAAGGGCTTTTTAATGTGACTTTAGATGTAAAAGGAAATCAAACAGAAAGCCCCATTGATCTAGTGTTAGTGATTGACTATTCTTCATCAATGAAAGGTGAAAAATTAAACAACGCTTTGAAAGGCTTGCAACAATTCGGCGAAGAACTTTCAGATTCATTAACAGATGGTCATGTTCGAATTGGTATTGTTGCCTATAATCGACTAACTTACTCCACCGCGGATTTTTCTACAGACATGAATGACTTAGAAGACTTTTTAAGAAATACAGCCGAACCACATTCAGGTACATTTATGCAAAAAGGCTTGCTAGAAGGGCAACGTTTATTGGCTGAAAAAAGTCGTCCAAATGCAAAAAAGATGTTGGTTCATATTGGTGATGGGAGTGCAAATGCTAGTTTTTTACCTAGAGAAAATGCTCAAATCTATCCCAATAATGGTGAAATTATCGATTACAACGGTTACCATACATCGTCCTACATGGAAGAGTTTCAAACAGAATCCAATCAGTACTATACAAGTAACAGTGCTTCTACTGATGCTAACGCTATCCAAACAAACAGTACAACAGTGACAGATAATACGTTAGGAACCATTGTTTCTCTAAAAAAATCAGGAGATACTTATTATTCAATTGCAGCTAATCCTTCGTTAAGAGGAGAGTATATTAGTAGGAATATAGCTTCTGATCCTAAAAATTATTTGATTATTGATGAAAATTTATCTGGCTTGGGCACTGCGCTGAAAGAATTAGCTGGGAGTATCAATAATACTATCCATGAGGGGCTCATTATCGATCCGATGGGAGAAAATATTCTTTTACAAGGTGCTGGGAATTTCACAGAAGATAACTACCAACTAAAAGGTTGGCGAAAAATACCAACGGGTGAATGGTTAGAGGCTAGTGACTTATTGACTGATGTCGTAGTTACAGAAGAAAATCAAGTGCTCCATATTTCTACTATTTCATTAGGAAAGAACGAACGTTTAACATTAACTTATCAGATTAGATTGAACACAGAAACAAATGATTTTAAAGGAGATACATGGTTTTTATGTAATGATCGTACTACGTTACAGCCAACTCCAGAAGAAGAAGCAGTTGATTTTCCGATTCCAGCAATTAAAGCACCTACTGTACAATTAAAATTGATTAAAAACTGGGAAAATATTGCAGAAAAAGAAATTCCAGAAGCAATTCAATATCAAGTAACTCGAAAAGCGACAACAGAAGAAGCTGCTTGGTCTACTTCAGAAGTCATGCAACTAACCAAAAAAGAAGGCTATCAAAAGCTGATTAATCAAGTAACGGTTAATGGCGCAGAAGTAGTATTACCAAAGTTTAATAACAGAGGTGAAGACTTTATATATCAGATAGAAGAAGTGAACGTGCCATCTGAATTTGACAGTATAATGACAAAGACAAAGGATGAATTTATCCTTACCAATCGTCGTAAAGAAGTTGTTTCCAGCACAACAGATACAAGTACGAATGAGTCTTTAAGTTCTGAGACTGCTACGACAAATTCGAGTGCTGAAAAACCAATTGTTGTAGAAACTACCACAGCAACCTCAGAACTCAAGGATAATAATTTCTTAGCAGAGACGAACACAACAGCAAAAAAAATAACGAAGGCTACACCCAATGACACACATTTACCAAAAACAAACGAAACCCAGAAATTTCAAAGAGTATTCTTACTATTAGGTGGTTTATTGGTAGGTTTATCTGGATTCTATTTACTTAAGCAGAGAAACTAAAATAATTCTTTAAATAAAGCAATAAAAGGCGGCTCAACGAAGCGGCCTTTTTCTTGATTCATTACCAAAATATAACGAATTTTGTAACAAAAAGGTTTGATAAAAAGAAGGAAAAATGATTAATTTTACGAAAAAAAGCATATATCGACAAAAAAGAAGCAAAATTTGAATAAAAAAAGAAAAAATATGAAAAAAAATCGAAGAATTGTTTAACAATTGAAAACACGTGAAAACCAGTCATGACAAGGTGCAAAAACCTTACAAAAGGTAAGTTTACCTATTATGAAGAAAGAAGGAATGATCTGAAATGTTTTTGTAACATTTCTATTGCTTAATTGAAATATGGGTGTGGTAGAATGTTTTTGTCGTAAGAAAAGATTAAGATATTTTAAATAAACTTTAGAAATTAATTCGGAGGAATGACAAGTGAAGAAACGTCTATTTGCATCAGTATTACTATGTTCATTAACGCTATCAGCAATTGCTACCCCAAGCATCGCTTTGGCGGACAATGTTGATAAAAAAATTGAAGAAAAAAATCAAGAAATTTCATCATTAAAAGCAAAACAAGGGGATTTAGCTTCACAAGTATCTTCTTTAGAAGCAGAAGTATCTTCAGTATTTGATGAAAGCATGGCTTTACGTGAACAAAAGCAAACACTAAAAGCAAAATCAGAACAATTACAACAAGAAATTACAAACTTGAATCAACGTATTGAAAAACGTAACGAAGCAATCAAAAATCAAGCACGCGATGTTCAAGTTAATGGACAAAGCACAACAATGCTAGATGCAGTTTTAGATGCGGACTCAGTTGCAGACGCAATCAGCCGTGTTCAAGCTGTTTCAACAATCGTAAATGCCAACAACGACTTAATGCAACAACAAAAAGAAGACAAGCAAGCTGTTGTTGATAAAAAAGCTGAAAACGAGAAAAAAATGAAACAACTTGAAGCAACAGAAGCTGAATTAGAAACAAAACGTCAAGATTTACTTTCTAAACAATCTGAATTAAACGTAATGAAAGCTTCATTAGCATTAGAACAATCATCTGCTGAAAGTTCTAAAGCTGGCTTAGAAAAACAAAAAGCAGCTGCTGAAGCAGAGCAAGCACGTTTAGCTGCTGAACAAAAAGCTGCAGCTGAAAAAGCCAAACAAGCTGCTGCAAAACCAGCTAAAGCTGAAGTGAAAGCAGAAGCACCAGTTGCCTCTTCATCAACAACAGAAGCACAAGCACCAGCAAGCTCAAGCTCAGCAACTGAATCAAGCACGCAACAAACAACTGAAACAACTACACCAAGTACAGATAATAGTGCAACAGAAAATACTGGCTCTTCTTCATCAGAACAACCAGTACAACCTACAACACCAAGTGATAATGGAAATAATGGTGGCCAAACTGGTGGTGGAACAGTTACACCAACACCTACACCAGAACCTACACCAGAACCGGAGAAACCAACACCACCAACACCAACACCTTCTGCTGATCCAACAATCAATGCATTGAACGTTCTACGTCAATCATTAGGTTTACGTCCAGTAGTATGGGATGCAGGTTTAGCAGCTTCTGCAACTGCTCGTGCAGCACAAGTTGAAGCAGGTGGTATCCCAAATGATCACTGGTCTCGCGGAGATGAAGTTATCGCAATTATGTGGGCTCCAGGTAACTCAGTAATCATGGCGTGGTACAATGAAACAAACATGGTAACAGCTTCAGGTAGCGGTCACCGTGATTGGGAAATTAACCCAGGTATTACACGTGTCGGTTTTGGTTACTCAGGTAGCACAATTGTAGGACACTCTGCCTAATCAGCAATGATAAAAATAGACGTAAGCAGCTTCTGAAAAGAAGCTGCTTTTTTCGTTACTATTTCATCCGTCTCCGTTGACAAATTTGCTAAACGTGGTATTCTAATTATAATCTAATAATTTCCGTTGAATAGGAAAGTAAATGCAAGACAGCTGGTAGAGAGACTTTGGTTGGTGAAAAAAGTTAGATGTCTGTATCGAAAAATGGCCTAGGAGGAATTTTTGTCGAAACGTAGGCAAAAACGTAATGTCTTTCGTTAACAAGACCGCTGATTATGATTGTCAGTTGAAGGGAAAGAGTCATCTTTCCGAAAAAAGGTGGTACCGCGATAATAATCGCCCTTTTACTAGTTACGGCTAGTAAAAGGGCGTTTTTTTATAAATAAAAATAGGAAAGAGTGAGGCAAATGAGTAGTCAGATTCCTTTTACAGTTGATCATGTGGGAAGTTTTTTACGTCCAGAAACAATTAAGAAAGCACGGAAAAAGGTCCAAGCAGGTGCTTTATCTCAAGCAGAGCTACGTCTTATTGAAGATGAAGAAATCAAAGCATTAGTAGCAAAACAAAAAGCTGGCGGCTTACGGGGAATCACAGATGGTGAATTTCGTCGCGGTTTTTGGCATATTGATTTCTTAGAAGGATTAAATGGCGTGACAGGCTATATTCCAGAAACGGGGTATAACCAAACCTTTCATGGAAAAGCAGCTCCGGCCTATAATATCCGCGTAGTGGATAAAATATCTTTTCCTGCGCAACATCCATTTTTAGAGGACTTTTCATTTTTAAAAGAGGTGGTGGAAGTTGGTGATGGCACGGTAGCCAAAGCAACGATCCCTAGTCCAACCATGATTTTACGTCAAGAAATTTTATCCAACGACGGCACCTCGCGCATTCAAACAATTTATCCAGAGATTGGTGCTTTTTATAAGGATTTAGCACAAACATATAAAGATGCAATTGCGGCCTTTTACGAGAAAGGTTGCCGCTATTTGCAATTTGATGATACAAATTGGGCGTTTCTAGCGGATCAGACAAAACAAGAAGAATTACGAGCGAAAGGAATACAGCCAGAAGAAATTGCACAAGTGTGTACCACGATTATTAATGAAGCCTTAGCTGGCAAGCCAGAAGATTTAACTGTAACCACACACATTTGCCGTGGGAACCATGCTTCGTCTTGGTTATTTTCAGGTGGTTATGAACCGATAGCAAAAGAATTATTTGCTACGAATTATGATGGTTTCTTCTTGGAATATGACTCAGATCGTGCAGGGGACTTTTCACCATTAAGACATTGGCAAAATAATGGCAGCAAAGTCGTTTTAGGTTTAGTTACTTCTAAGTTTCCTGAATTAGAAGAGACTGAACAAGTGAAAGCACGAATTGAAGAAGCCCAACAGTTTGTTCCTTTAGAAAACTTAAGTATTAGTCCGCAATGTGGTTTTGCTTCGACGGAAGAAGGAAATCGTTTGACGGAGGAAGAACAATGGCGCAAAGTTCAATTACTTCAAGAAATTGCTAGAGAAGTATGGTAAAAAAGAGGTCGGGACAGAAGTGTTTAACTCCGAGAAATAAGAAGGAATTTCCGAAAATTGTTCTATAATTTTTGGAGAATTTCGGCTTATTTCCGAAGGAGTTGCTTCTGTTCCCGCCGTTTATCAGTTTTTGAGCGTGGAACAAAAATCCAAAGTGATTTTTGTCCCACGCTCTTTTTCATTGTATTATTTTAAATATTGATCTTTAGTAAAATTCGTGTGTTCATACTCGCCATTGTCACCATAAAAGCGGTTATAGCGTTGTTTGAATTTGCGGAATAAATAAATGACTGTCACTTTAACTAGGCAATACATTGGAATCCCAAAAATAACGCCCATTAAACCAAACAGTTCACCCATAACTAACAAGACAAGTAAAATAGTAATCGGATGGACTTTTAATTTATCGCCCATCACACGAGGAATAACAAAATCTCCATGAATCAATTGGATGGCAAACCAGACGATAACAAATTTTACTACCATAAATGTGGAATCCTGAAAGGCAATAATCAATCCAGGAATAAAGGCAATAAATGGCCCGATATAAGGAATAATACATAAAATACCCGCAGCTAAAGCTAAAATGCTACCAAATTGTAAACCAATTAATAGAAAAGCTGGCCAATACATAATCCCTAAAACCAAGGAAGCAATGACTTGACCTTTTAGATAATCGCCAATTTGAATGTTGGCAATTTGGCTATATTCATCAAAATCAGGACGAAAAGCTGGGGGAATGATGCCTTTTACAAAGCGATAAAACTTTTCTTTGTCTTTTAAAAGGAAAAAGGCGATGATAGGTCCTGTAAACAAGGTTAGGAAAGTAGAAGAGACTGCAGAAAAGACGCTTCCCAGACCTTGTGCGCCTGTTTGTAGGTAATCCCCTGCAAAGTCTTTAAAGGAGTTTGCAAGTTTGCCCCAGAGCTGATTAATCGACTCATTAGCGGATTCTAAATCTTTTGCAAAAGGTGTTTTAGCCATAAATTCTTGTACTGCTTGGAGCGTGCTTTTCCAAAAACTTGGGAATTGTTTGATTAATTCTTCCGTTTGGTCTTGGATAATTGGGAAAAGTTGCAGTCCAGCTAACACTAGTAATGCAATAATTAAGACATAGAGAATCGCAATCGCCCAAACACGGGGAATTTTTTTCTCAAGGCGTTTCACCATTGGATTAAGCAAATAAAATAGAATAATACCAAAAAGTACCGGGCCTAAGACGGCACTAAAAATAACAAAAATTGGTTTAAAGATAAATGAAACAGTGTTGAATAAAAAGATAGTTACAGCAATTAGACAAAGGATAGTTAATGTGTAAAGTAAATTTTTCCCACCTAAAAAGCGGATCCACTTGGTACTTTCTTTATCCATAAGTTGCTCCTTTCGTTAAGCTTTATTTCTAAAATGACCAATAATTTCAATGACACCCATGAAAATCAGGATAAATCCAAAGACTTGCATCAAAACTAAGAGACTTTTGAAGGGGTTGAAAACTAAAACAGCTCCAGCGATTAAAACCAGAATACTGTAGATAAGCGCGCCTGTTTGACGAGTATTTAAAGCAAAAGTCAATTGAACGAGGCCGTTTATAACAATGCTAATCCCTAATAAAAACGGCAGAATCGAAACGATCACTGGTGCAAAAAATAAAAAGGCTACTGCTAAGACGACAAAGATTAAACCTGTTACGAAACCAAGTCCCCAGCTACCCGTTTGTTTTTTTATTTTGTAGTCATCATAAATATTAATTAACCCTAAAAGCATCAAATAACCAGCAATTAAATAACCGACGAACTGGAAGAAAGCACCGGGATTAAAGACAATGGCACTTCCGATAACGATAAAGACGGCGTCGCGCAATAGGGTATGGCGCCGAAAATTTTCTCTAAAAGTTTGGAACATAAAAATCCTCCTCAATGTTATTGTTTCTTTTATTCTAGCGGAAAAAAGAAAAAAGTGCGAGTGGTAGCTCTAAAAAGTGTTGGAAACTGTGTCTTTAGAAAAAATAACATTAAAAATTAAAAAAGTCTTACAAATGAGCGAAAATTGGCATATAATGGAAAGTGAAATTTTATTTTAAGAAGGAGAGATTTGATGGATTTATTACCTTTATTAGGCGTATTGATCGTCATTGTCGGCTTCGCATTGAAATTTGATGCTATCTTGATTGTGATGGTTGCTTTAATAGTGACGGCTTTTACTGGCGGGCTTGGTTTGACATCAATGCTAGAAACACTAGGAACAACCTTTGTGAATAATCGAGGCATGGCTATCTTTATTATTATTATGTTAGCAACAGGAACGTTAGAGAGAAATGGCTTGAAAGAGTCAGCCGCTACGTTGATTAAACGATTCAAAAAGGTATCTGCTGGTGTGATTATTGACATTTATGGTGTCTTTCGGATTATCTTCGCCGCTTTTAACGTAAGTTTCGGTGGGGTAGCAGGTTTTGTGCGTCCGATTATTTTGCCAATGGCGTTAGGAACAATTGAATCAAAAAATTTACCAATGGTGCCAGAGTATGAAGAAGAACTAAAAGGGATGGCTTCAGCCATGGAAAATATCTGTTGGTTCTTTGGTCAAGTTCTGTTTGTTGGTGGGGCTGGGGCATTGCTTGTTCAATCAACATTGAAAGATTTAGGCTATGAAGTGACATTAGGTAAATTGGCTTTAGTGGAAGTACCAGTCGCCTTAGTTGCCTTAATTTCGGCAAGTATTTACTTTACTTTAAAAGAAAAAAGATTACGTAAAAAATATTATGGACAGGAGGGACTGAAATGAGTTTTTTCACAGATCCAAGTATTGATTTGAGTGCAAAGTTATTGGAAGTCCTTTATATTTTTATGGGTATTATCTTGTTATATACAAGTTTTCGTAGTTTTCGTGATAAAACCAATCAACATGCGTATGGGACTAGTTTATTCTGGGGGATTTTAGGGATCTTAATCGGTTTTGGTCGGTTTATTCCACCAGTTGCCTGTGGCGTACTTATTTTTGTGATGACAATTCCGGCAATTCTTCAAAAAGTGACAAAAGGAGAAAGTCGCTTACCTTCGAAAGAATACATGGAAAAAATGTCTCAAAAATTAGGAATGAAGATTTTTATTCCCGCACTAAGTATCGGGGTTTTTGCAATTCTTTTTGCCACATTGACTACTTTAGGGGCTTTAGTCGGTGTCGGTGTTGGTGTCTTTGTAGCGATTTTCATCATGATGTTCTTTTCTAAAAATAATACGCCGAAAGTATTTTTTGATGATGCGGCGGAAATGTTAGAGACAGTCGGTCCGCTTAGTACGTTGCCAATGCTATTAGCTTGTTTAGGTGCTGTTTTTACTAGCGCTGGTGTTGGTGAGATTATTTCAAAAGGAGTTAGTGCCGTAGTACCAGCAGGAAATGTCAATGTAGGGATTATTATTTATGCTGTGGGAATGGTTATTTTTACGGCTATCATGGGCAATGCCTTTGCAGCAATAACCGTGATGACAGTCGGAATTGGTGTGCCGTTTGTCTTTTCTTTAGGTGCAGATCCCGCATTAGTTGGGATGGTTGCCTTAACATGTGGTTTTTGTGGTACACTGTTAACACCGATGGCTGCGAACTTTAATATCGTACCTGTAGCCATGTTGGAAATGAAAGATAAGTACGGCGTCATTAAAAATCAATTGCCGATTGCACTTTTCATGTTAATTTTCCAAATTGTTTATATGATTCTATTCAAATAAGAAAGGATGATCGAAATGAAAGTTGTCGTTACTGGCTTTGATCCATTTGGAGGAGAAGCAATCAATCCTGCCTTTGAAGCAGTCAAAAAATTACCTGCTGAAATTGCAGGAGCTGAAATTATTAAAGTGGAGGTGCCAACTGTTTTTGGCACTAGTGGTGAAAAAGTGGCTGAAGCAATTGAAACCCATCAACCAGATATGGTGATTTGTGTTGGACAAGCAGGCGGCCGTCAAACAGTCACTGTTGAAAAAGTAGCGATTAATTTAGCGGAAGCGCGTATCCCGGATAATGCAGGTCAACAACCAAGCGATGTGCCGTTGGTTGAAGATGGAGCAACAGCCTATTTTACAAATTTACCGATTAAAGCGATGGTAAAAAATTGTCATGACCATCAATTACCTGCAGCGATTTCTTATACAGCAGGAACCTTTGTATGTAATGATATTATGTATCACTTACTACACTTAATTAACACTAAATATCCAACTATTCGTGGCGGATTTATTCATGTTCCGTTCCTACCAGAACAAACAATTGATAAACCAACGTTTGCTTCTATGTCATTAGAAGCAATCACAGATTCTTTGTTCTATATGATTGAAGCAGCGGTAAAAACGCAAGAAGATATTCAACTACAAGGTGGCACAACCCACTAATTAACAGGCGCTTTCGTGAGAACGGAGGCGCTTTTCTATTTTTACAAAAAGAAAAAGTAATTTTTGTTGGCGTGTGAAAAAATTTTTTATACTATTTTCGTTGACAAGTCGGTTTCTTCTTGGTATATTGAGATTCATAAATTATTAGCCCAGTAGGAAATAGATGTTTTGTTCAGAAAGTCGATGGTTGCTGCGAATCGATCAAGTCTATTTGTGAATTACACTAATAAGTAGTAACAATTACATAATACATAAGCGAGAAGCAAGTAAGCTTCTAATTAAGGTGGTACCGCGGAGAGATTCGTCCTTATTCTTTAAGGATGAATCTCTCTTTTTATGTAGCTTTAGGAGGCGTTTTCAATGAGTTGTGGAGGGGTTATTCGTTATCATAAGATCCTTTAATGTCAGAGTATTCAGAAAAAAGATTAGAGGAGAGTAACGAAATGAAAAAAAAACAGAAAAAGAAGACCGTGAGTGTTCGAGAAGCAAGTATCGTGTTATTAATTATTGTGGCAGCTATTGCAACAGGAGTAATTGGCTTAAAGATATCGCCAAATATTACTATTTTGTTTGTGATTGCATTGATTTTAGGCTACGCAATGTTTCGTAAAGTACCATTTGATCAAATGCATAAAGGGATTGTTGATGGCTTGAAGCCAGGGATTATTCCAATTTTTATTTTCATTTTAGTGGGTGCATTGATTGCCGTTTGGATTCAAGCAGGAATTATTCCAACGATTATGGTTTTTGGTTTTAAAATGATTAGTGTTAAATGGTTTGTGCCGTCAGTTTTTATTGTCTGTGCGATTGTCGGCAGTGCAGTAGGTAGTGCTTTTACAGTGATGTCAACAATTGGAATTGCCTTTTTCGGTATTGGCAGTACCTTAGGGTTAAATCCTGCTTTAGTTGTGGGGGCGATTGTTTCTGGTTCAGTTTTTGGTGATAAAATGTCGCCTTTATCAGAATCAACAAACTTAGCCGCAGCGATTGTTGAAGCGGATTTGTTTAAACATATAAAAAACTTGATGTGGTCGACTGTACCAGCATTTATCGTCTCTTTAATCTTGTTTATGATTTTAGGGCAAACGTACGCGAATACAAGTCTGACAGAAGTAGTTCAAGTTATTCAAGTATTGGAAGACCACTTTACCATTTCCATTTGGTCATTGTTACCATTAGCCTTAATGTTAATCTGTGCCTGGCGCAAAATTCCAGCGATTATCACGATTTTGTTAAACATTATTGTGGCAGTAATTATGATTATTATTCAAAATCCGAAAGTATCGTTGCAGGCATTAGGAAACACGTTGGAAAATGGGTTTGTTTCTCAAACGGGGAACGCACAAATTGATCAATTACTAAGTCGTGGCGGAATTATGAGTATGATGCCGACTGTGGCACTTATTATTCTAACGTTGTCTCTAGGTGGCTTATTAATGGAATTAGGATTGATTTCTGCGGTCATGGAAGTTGTTTCGCAGAAAATGAGCAGTACACCGAAATTGATTTTATCAACGTTATTAACAGGAATTGGCGTAAATATTTTTATTGGTGAACAATTCCTATCGGTTATTTTAACAGGGAATGCCTTTAAAGAAGTTTACAAAAAAGAAGGCTTGGATCCGACTGTTTTAGGCAGAACCTTGGAGGATGGTGGGACGGTTATTAACTACCTCATTCCTTGGGGGATTGCAGGTAGCTTCGTAGCGGGGACCTTTGGCGTACCAACGTTGACTTACTTACCATTTGTTTTCTTTAGCTTATTATCGCCTGTCTTCTCAATGGTCAGTGCATTTACTGGTTTAGGGATTAAGCGGTTATCAGCAGAACCTGTTACCGAAAAATAGATTGATTAAAATAGAACAGTTGATGGGGAATACTGTAGTTTCTCTCTGTCAATTGTTCTATTTTTCTTGTAAAAAAGGTTGCATTTTTAGAAAGAAACAGTTATAGTTGACTAGTCAATTGTTGACGAGTCATCTTTTTAAGGAGGAAACTATGTCGTTATCATTACGGGAAGTCAGCCAATTATTATGTCAGTTAAAGGTATTAGATCAAAAAATTACCAAAGTTTTTGAAGAGCAAGTTGGCTTGAGTTTGACTCGTTATGAGTTGCTGATGATTTTAAAAGAACGTCAGCCGTGTCTTCAAACAGAGATTCAAGAACACTTAAAAATCGATAGTGGTGCGGTCACTCGCCATTTGAAAATTTTAGAAGAGAAACAGTATGTGACACGACAGCGAAATCCAGAAAATAATCGGGAAGTGCTAGTGCATTTAACAGAAAAAGCACAACAAGAACTGCAGCAATGTACAGCCAAGCAACAAACGGTAACAGAAATTATTCCCAGTACATTTACAAAGGACGACTGTCGCCAATTAAAAGAACTTTTGACAAAACTAGATCAAAGCATTACAACGAAAGAGGTATGATAGAATGACAACATATACAACGAATGATTTTTCAGAGATTGTTTTTGGCCGCAAATCGGTTCGGGTGTACGATGAAACCCATAAAATTTCTCATGAAGAAATGTTAACAATGATTCAAGAAGCGACCACCGCCCCTTCTTCTGTTAACATGCAGCCATGGCGTTTTGTCGTAGTAGAAAGTGAAGCAGGCAAAGAAAAATTAAAACCCTTAATTCGCTTTAATACGCGTCAAAATGAAACATCTTCTGCAATGCTCTTAATTTTTGGTGATCTAAACTGCCATGAGCGAGGAGAGGAAATTTACAATCAAGCTTATGCTAGTGGTAAAATGCCTAAGGAAGTGCGGGACCAACAATTAGCAGCAATTATTCCCCATTATGAAAGTTTAAGCAGAGAACAAATGAATGACATCGTAAAAATTGATGCGAGTTTAGCAGCTATGCAATTTATGTTAGTGGCACGAGCTCACGGATATGAAACAAATCCAATCGGTGGTTTTGAAGCGGAAAAATTAGCCGAAACATTTGGTTTAGATCAAGAGCGCTATGTCCCAGTAATGATTTTATCTGTGGGTAAGGGCATGGAAACTGGCTATGAATCTGTTCGTTTAGCACCAGAAAAAATCACGACATTTGAATAGGCAATAAAAAATGACGGCGTACGCTTGTATCAACCAACGATCTTAAAGAAAGTTGGCTAATGCAACAGCGATGCCGTCATTGTCGTTGGATAAAGTGACTTCCGTTGCGATGCTTTTAAGCTCTTCAACGGCGTTTTCCATAGCAATCCCCGTGCCGGCCCATTCCAACATTGTATAATCGTTGTGCCCATCACCAAAAGCAATTACTTCTTCAGCAGCTATACCTAACTGTAGGGTTAGTTTTTCTAAAGAACGCGCTTTATCAATATTTTTTGCGGTAAATTCAAAATAGAAAGGAGCGGAAAAAGCAGCGGTGACGGTTTCTTTGAAAGGCGCGTAGATGGCCTCATGATATTTTTGTAAATAGGCGGGTTCACCAGCAATTAAAATTTTGTTCAAGGGAAAGTTTAGTCTGGCGGCTAAATCATGCCACTCACATAATTGAAAGTTGCCGCCCCGTGATTCATATTCAATAATATTAAAATCACCAGTCTCTAAATGTAAGGTGTGATGAAAAACATCATTGACATACATAAATGTTTCATCATTAATCATTGGAATTACGTCAAATTGTTTCAAATGCTCTAAAATTTGTTGACTCAATGATTTTGAAATTGTCTGGTTAAATAGTTGTTGCTGACTGCCATGATGGGTGACACAAGCGCCGTTATAGGAAAGTAGGTGTCCGTTATAATGAGCCATCTCCAATTCATCTGCTAAGGGTCGCATACCGTTAGTCGGGCGGCCAGAAGCCAAAATCAGTGAGAGGCCTTGCTTTTGTGCAGCTACTAGTGCTTGTCGCGTTTTTGGTGAAATCTTTTTTTCTGAAGTTAACAAGGTACCATCAATATCCATTACAATTGCTTTGATTGCCATAATTGGCCTCCAATCCGAAGAGTTTCTTTCTTTTAGTATAAAAGTTTTTTCTATTAATGTAAACGGATTCTCTTGTGAGGTGTATAAAAGAATTATTTTACAAAAATCTATACTATTTTTTTGTGAAATTTCATATAATAGAAGTATTCTAATTATCTACATAGAGAGCGAGGGACAAGGAATATGAAGGAAAAAGAAATGCATTCGCTCTTTTTTAAACATAAGTTTGTGAAAGTAATTCCCTATTTACGTCGTTTTGGTCATCGTTTGAGTGGGATGATTATGCCAAATTTGAGTATTTTTATTGCGTGGAGCTTATTGTCTTTGGTGGCTGGCTATACGACTGGGAATCTACGGCTAGCTCTTTCTGAAGTCGAAACGATAATGATTCGAGTTGTTTTACCGATTTTAATTGGTTTTACAGGCGGAAAAATGTTCGAGGAACAACGTGGCGGCGTCGTTGCTGCTATTGCGACAGTGGGCGTGATTGTTTCCACAGATGTTCCACAGTTGTTTGGTGCTATGTTTATTGGCCCTTTAGCAGGATATACTTTCGCCAAAATTGAACAAATTTTCTTACCGAAAGTTAAAGAAGGCTATGAGATGCTGACTAAAAACTTTTTAGCAGGAATTGTGGGAGGACTGCTTTGCTGTTTTGGTATTCTGGTTGTAGCTCCTACTGTTGAAAGCGCTAGTTTTTGGCTGTATCAATTTTCTTCTTGGTTAATTGAAGCCAATCTTTTACCATTGGTTCACGTTTTCTTAGAACCCTTAAAAGTGTTATTTTTTAATAATGCGATTAATCATGGCTTATTAACGCCTCTAGGTTTAGAAGGTGCTAGTCAAACAGGTCAATCCATTTTATTTTTATTGGAAACAAACCCTGGACCAGGCGTGGGCGTTTTGGTTGCTTTTCTGCTGTTTGGTCCTGTAGGACAACGAAAAACAGCAGGAGGCGCCACCATGATTCAATTGATTGGGGGTATTCATGAAATTTATTTTCCGTTTGTTTTGATGGATCCGCGCTTATTTTTAGCAGTAATTGCTGGAGGAATGAGTGGTACGCTTGTTTTTCAAATATTTAATGTGGGGTTAAGCGCTCCTGCTTCGCCAGGTTCATTGGTTGCGATTTTAGCCAATGCCCCGACTGAGGCAAGGCTGGCGGTTTTTAGTGGAATTTTTGTTAGCTTTCTGTGCTCTTTTGCAATAGCAAGCTTGTTATTAAAACGTCAACGAGGAACTGAACCAGTTTCAATGATAAAGATGAAGGAGAAGGAGGAAGACCAAGTGGAAACAGTCACACCTAACTATCAGCAAATTTTATTTGTTTGTGATGCAGGAATGGGCTCAAGTGCCATGGGGGCTAGTTTGCTAAGCCGACAATTAAAAGCGGTGAACTTGGAGATGCCTGTGACTTACCAGTCCGTTCATCAGATGAAGTGGCAGCCTAAGACATTAGTGGTGATTCAAGCAGAATTGAAACAGTTAGCACAAAAGTACGTCCCAGAAAAGGATATGGTGAGTGTTCAAAATTTTTTAGAAATTAAATCCTATTACCCGCAAGTTTTAGCCAAACTGACTGCTTCTTCTCAAGAGCAATCTTCACTTGGTTCAGAGTCTACTGAAACGAACCCGACAAAACAAATACAGAAGCTTGTTTTTTTATATGCCGAGAATGTTCGAGGATCGCAAACAATGGGAATGGAATTATTGCGGCAACAAGCGGCGAAACAAGGAGTCGCGATTGAAGTATCTAAAGAGCCACTGGAAACAGTCTTTTTTACCAAGGAGACAACCTACGTAGTGACTCGTGAACTGGCGCAAGCCTATCATTTAGATCTAACGCAACAAAATTTATACGTAGTTACTAGTTTTTTGAATAAGAAAGAGTATCAAGAATGGCTGGAAGGAGGAGCTGATAGATGTTTTTAACGACAAGAGAAACTGTTCTATTAACGGAATTAGTGAATAGTCCTACCCCCGTTTCAGTAAACCGCATGATGAATTTGTTAAAGGTTAGCCGCCGGACGGTATATCGTGAATTAGAAAATTTAGAAACCTCGCTAGCATCGATGGGCGCGACGTTGGAAAAAGTAGCTCGTGGGCGCTTTTCGATTCAAGCAGATGAAGCAGCGATGACGGAAATTCAGGCTGCTATTTTAGGAGAAGAGACACAGGAACTTTCTACTTTGGCGCGGCAACATGCGATTTTATTGACATTACTTCAAACAAAAGAGCCAGTCTCTATGCATTATTTTCTGGAAACGTATTGTATTAGTAATACGACTTTTTATGCCGATATTAAACAATTAGAAACACGGATTGCTCGGATTCCGTTGACGATTTCTCGGAATCAAGGCTATGAAGTGACTGGTTCTGAAAAATATCGCCGTCTTCTAATGGCGAATATTCTAAGTATGGAAATTAATGAGTACCAATTTTTTCATTTTACCGAATTAACAACAAGCGACCATTTTTTCTTTCAGTTTATTCATGCAGAACATTTAGCATTTGCACAAAAAATTGTTCAGCCAGAAGTAGAAACTTTATTTCCAGCATTAAGTGATCGCAAATTACAACATTTGATTTTAATGTTAACAATTGCGATGGATCGAGTCACTGCAGGTTTTTATTTAGCTGATGAGACCTATACTGGGCAGATGAATAAGGCTTTTCTAAATTGTTCTAAACGACTTTTTTCAAAAGTCGCTGCTGAAACGAAACAACTATACGCTGTCAGTGAGATTGTTTTTTTTGCTAGCTTATTAAGTGATTTTTCTAATTCTTTTGATGAAGATTTTTTTGATGAACATTTTGACACTCAGCTGGCTTATGCAGTGAAACAACTGATTGAAGCAGTAAGTCAAGAAACGGAAGTTAATTTTTTCGAAGATACCAATTTGTATAAAATGTTGTTGACGCATTTATCAGGTGTTTTTTCTCGGGCGGTTTTACAAGAAGAAGATTTAACGAATCCCATTTTAGAACGGATCATGAATCAATATCAAGAAATAGCTGCGGCTTTACGCCAAGCGTTGCCGCAAATTTTTCCGCAAAAGAATCTATCGGAAGAGGAAATTGCCTACATGGTACTTCATTTTGCTAATTCTTTAGAACGGAGTCCCAAAATTATGGAAGTTGATATTGCTGGTTTTTCTCCTAGCGGTTTGGCTTCGACAAGTATGTTGGAAATGCGATTACGGCGCTACTTTCCTTTTATCAACCAGATTCATTTTTTTCGGATTGCGGATTTAGGTAAGGTGAATGTTGAGGAAAACTATGACTTAGTGATTTCCACTTCGTTATTACCAGGATACAATGGCAAATATAAATTGATCTCACCGTTACTTTTAGACGATGAAATCCGCCAATTGAAAGAAGAGTTTAAGCGGATTAGTCACGAAAAACGCTCGCTTAGGAAAGCACCTGTGAAAAAAACAGGTGGCGAAGAAAGCTACGAAACAGTGGTCGCTTTCATGGAAGAAATTAGTAAACTATTAGAAACATTTTTCATAGCAGATTTAAATAATCAAGCGGATTTGGCAGGAACCGTTCAACAAGCCCTCGCGCAACTTTCCGCAGATTTAATCACCGATAGTGCAATCGTTTGTCAGCAATTGATGAAACGTTACGAGCAAGCGCCTATTGGGATTCCTCAGACGGAAATGGCCTTATTCCATACCTCAAGTACAGCAGTGACACAGCCTGTTTTTTGTATTTTTAATCTGGCCCAGCCACTTATGATTGAAGGTATGGATAAAAAGCCGATGCAGTTACAACGTATGTTACTCATGCTAGCGCCGATGCCGATTGATGAAACGATCGGGAAAATTTTAGGAAAAATCAGTGGTGCGATTATTATGAATGATTTAAATACAGAAATTTTTCATTCAGGAAATGAAGCCATTGTTTATCAGTTGCTTTCGTCATTATTAATTGAAGAAATGAAAGGCTAGGTGTTGAGAGATGTTTGAAATTACAGCGGAGCAAATAATGTTGAATCAATCGTATGCTAGTTGGGAGGAAGCACTTGCAGCTTCTGGTGAATTACTGCTAAAAAATCAGTTGGTCACGCCTGACTATGTCAAAGCAATGTATCAACGCCAACAAAAAGTCAGCGTGTATATCGGTAACTTCGTGGCATTGCCTCATGCGGAAGGACAAGATGAACAAGTTTTAAAAGAAGGGATTTGCTTTATTCAAGTGCCTGATGGGGTCAACTTTGGTACGGAAGCAGATCGAAAAATAGCTACTTTGTTATTTGTCGTTGCTCTAAAAAGTCAACGGCAACTAAGCATGCTTCAAGAATTAGCTTTTTTCTGTTCAGATCTCGAAAACATTCAGCGGCTCAGTGATTGTCAAACAATCGATGAAGCGCAAAAAATTCTGGCTCAAGCCTAAAGTTACATCTGGAAAAAATTGGTAGTAAAAAATCAATTCATTCTGAAATGCTCAATAATTATTGAAATAATTTTATAATAAAAATTAAAATATTTTTATTTAAGAGATTAAACAAAAAGGATAAGAAGATTCCTTGACAAAAAATAGGCCCTATGATAAATTTAAGGTAACTTGTGACAAAGTCGTGCATGGATGCACTAAAAAGACACCCTATTGCGGTAGGGTGTCTTTTTTTGCTGTTTAGACAGCAGCGGTTGGAAGCAACTTGTTTATTCCTCGTTCTGTTTTTCCAACCAAATGGTTACAAGTTTCAGGACAATCCCGACAAAAATCGGCACAAGAATTTTTGTGACAATCTCGTACATGTGATGCACCTCCTTTCGAGGCAAGTCGCCAATTTGAGTATAGCATAAAAAGTTGTTCATTTATTATTGGGATTATTAGAAATGAAATAATCACGTGTTTTCTGGTTTTCGTAACTAGAGAACACGTGCTTTTTTCTTTCAACTTTTGGCACAATGGTTTGTGCCAAAGTACGACTTTTTCCAGATTCGGAAAGCGGATACAATTTAGTCAACAAGAAAAGTTACTTGAGAGAAGGGGAATAAAAATGGAACAAGTACCAGAAAAAAATAAAGTATCAATTAAAGCAAAAGTCCAAAGACTTGGCAGTACCTTATCTAGCATGGTGATGCCCAATATCGGGGCGTTGATTGCGTGGGGCGTTTTGACAGCGCTATTTATCCCAGATGGATATCTGCCAAATAAAGCCTTTGCCACGATGGTTGGCCCAATGTTGACCTATTTAATTCCATTATTAATTGGCTACACTGGTGGGAAAGTAATTGCAGGTGATCGCGGTGCCGTAGTTGGAGCAATTGCGACAATGGGCGTGATTGTGGGAACCGATATTCCGATGATGCTAGGTGCCATGATTATGGGTCCACTTGGTGGCTTTACAATTAAGAAATTTGATCAGTATTTCCAACATCGGATTAAAGCTGGTTTTGAAATGTTAGTAAACAATTTTTCAGCTGGATTAATTGGTTTTGCGTTAGCTTTACTTGGTTTTTCAGCGATTGGCCCAATTGTCGATGCGCTGACTGCTGCAATGGCACGTGGTGTGGAAATCATTTTAAATGCTCATTTGATTCCATTAACGAGTATTTTTATTGAACCGGCAAAAGTGCTCTTTTTAAACAATGCGATTAATCATGGCATTTTAACACCCTTAGGGACAGAACAAGTCTTATCGGCTGGTAAATCAATTCTTTTCCTATTAGAAGCAAACCCTGGTCCTGGGTTAGGTGTCTTATTAGCATTTATGTTTTTTGGAAAAGGTGCGGCAAAATCTTCTGCGCCGGGAGCAATAATTATTCATTTCCTTGGTGGTATCCACGAAATTTACTTCCCATATGTAATGATGAAACCGTTATTATTCTTATCGGTTATTGCAGGTGGTGCGACAGGTAGTTTGGTTTTCCAAACGTTAGATGCTGGTTTACGTGCGCCCGCTTCACCAGGCTCCATTATAGCTATTTTAGCGATGACACCAATGGGTTCTTACTTACCAGTTATTTTAGGTGTTTTGGCAGCAACTGCTGTTTCCTTTGCAGTATCCGCAGTCATTTTAAAAGCAGATGCGAAAGAAGAAAGTGATGAATTTGCCCAAAAAGTGAAAGAAACCCAAGCGGCTAAAGCAGCATCAAAAGGATTAACTGTCGCAAATGGTAGTGCTTCATTGTCAGGAATTCAACAAATTATTTTTGCTTGTGATGCTGGGATGGGCTCTAGTGCAATGGGGGCGTCTATCTTACGGAAAAAGGTCCAAGAGGCTGGTTTAATACAAACTGTGACGAATCGGGCTATTAATAATTTGACCGATGAGGGAAATACATTGATTGTCACACAAGCGGAATTGCAAGAACGGGCTAAACAGAAAGCACCTAATGCAACCTTTGTAGCAGTTGAAAATTTCTTGAACTCACCACGTTATGATGAAATTGTGGCTGAACTATCAGGTACCAAAGAAAAAAACGACGCACAACCAACAGCCTTCAAAGCAACACCTGCTTCTGAAATTGAGGGAGATTTAGCAAATGTCAATGAGATTCTTTTGGTTCACGATGACCGTGTCGGGTCAGCAACGATGGGAATGAAAGTCTTAGAAGAAATTTTAGATAAAGAGAAAATTTCAATGCCGATTCGAAAAATTAATATTAATGAATTAACTCAACAAACACAGGCTTTAATTGTCACAAAAGCTGAACTAACGGAACAAGCCCGTAAAAAAGCACCGAAAGCGACACACTTATCAGTAAAAAGTATGGTTAATCCCCAAAAATATGAAACAGTGGTTTCGCTCTTAAAAGAAAGTGCCTAGAGAGGAAGAAAACAATGGAAAATCTTACGAATATTTCAATTGAATTAAATCAACAGTTTAATACAAAAGAAGAAGCTATTCGCTTTTGCGGCGAAAAACTAGTCGAGGCAGGCTGTGTTGAGCCCGCTTATATCGAAGCAATGATTGAAAGAGACCAATTGCTATCTGTTTATATGGGGAATTTTATTGCCATTCCTCATGGAACAGAAGAAGCCAAAAAATTAGTGAAAAAATCAGGAATCTGTGTAGTGCAAGTCCCAGAGGGCGTTAATTTTGGCACCGAAGAAGATGAAAAAATTGCTACCGTATTATTTGGGATTGCCGGAGTCGGTGAAGAACATTTGCAATTAGTCCAACAAATTGCACTTTATTGTAGTGATATGGATAACGTGGTGCAACTTGCCGATGCATTAAGTAAAGAAGAAATAACAGAAAATTTAGCCATTGCTTAAAGGAGAGAATAAGAATGAACGCAGTACATTTTGGAGCAGGAAATATTGGACGCGGCTTTATCGGCGAAATTTTAGCTAAAAACGGGTTTCATATTACGTTTGTGGATGTTAATGAAACCATCATTCAAGCGTTAAAAGAACGTAAAAGTTATACAATTGAATTGGCTGATGCCTCACATCAACAAATTAACGTTGAAAATGTGACTGGGTTAAATAACATGACAGAACCAGAAAAAGTAGTAGAAGCAATTGCGGAAGCCGATTTAGTCACGACGGCGATTGGTCCTAATATTTTACCAAGAATTGCTGAATTAATTGCCCAAGGAATTGATGCACGTGCCGAAGCAAATTGCCAAAAGCCGCTGGATATTATCGCTTGTGAAAATATGATTGGTGGTTCAACCTTTTTAGCAGAAGAAGTGGCCAAATATTTGAAAAATCCAGCTTATGCTGAACAATGGATTGGTTTTCCTGATGCGGCGGTTGATCGGATTGTTCCATTACAAAAACATGAAGACCCACTTTTTGTTCAAGTTGAGCCTTTTTGTGAATGGGTCATTGATGATACCAACCGAAAAGCCAAAGAGATTCAGTTAGAAGGCGTTCATTACGTTGCTGATTTAGAGCCGTATATTGAACGAAAATTATTTAGTGTAAACACTGGCCATGCTACAGTTGCCTATACAGGGGCGTTGTTAGGCTATCAAACCATTGACGAAGCGATGCAGGACGCCTTAGTGGTAGCACAACTCAAATCAGTTTTGCAGGAAACCGGTAAACTTTTAGTGGCCAAATGGAATTTTGATGAACAAGAACATGCAGCCTATATTGAAAAAATTATTCAACGTTTCCAAAATAAATATATTTCAGATGCTATTACACGTGTAGCACGGACACCAATCAGAAAATTAGGTGCGCAAGAACGGTTTATTCGACCAATCCGTGAATTACAGGAACGCAATCTAGTGTCGCCGCATTTATTAGCAATGATTGGTATTGTCTTTAATTATCATGATCCAGAAGATGAACAAAGCCGTCAATTACAGGAAATGCTTGACCAAGAAAGTGTTGATACAGTGATCGCTGAAGTAACGGGCATTGAAGATCCAGAAACGGTTAAAAATATTAAACAAAACGTAGAACGCTATGCGCGACCACAAGTAGCATAATAACAAAATCCTTCTACCAAGATACTTCACATTTCTTAATTAAAGGGAAAAAAACAACCGCTCACTGATTAAAGTGAGGGGTTGTTTTTTACATATTGACTAAGTGGTTTTTGATAAAGCTCTCCTTTGAAGGCACCTGTATTGAAGTATTCAGCTAATTGGTAACCAATGAATGGGCCAGTAGTGAGTCCTGATGAACCAAGTCCGCTAGCAACCACAAGGTGGGGCATTTCTGGCAAAGGGCCAAAAAACGGAGCGAAATCGGATGTATAAGCACGTGTACCGACGCGGTAATGCATGGGTTGCTTAAAAAGCTGCTCTGCTTCTTTTAGAAATGGCGCAGTCCCAGAAGTTAGTTGTTGAAAAGCGCTAACAGTCTCTTCTAAATCCCAGGCTTGATCATTTTCGTGGGTGGCACCTAATAAAATTTTCCCTTGATTAAAAGGAATTAAATCGGCTTCGCCATCTAACATAGCAACAGGCCATTGCTGACTGTTTGTAAAAGGGGTCTCGAAAACTAATAATTGTCCTTTTTGGGGACGAATGTCCACAGATAAATTTAAAGTAGCGAGTAATTCCTTTAAATGAGGACCAGGTGTTAAAGCGAGAAAATCAACGCTCTTTTTTTCTGAATTTGTGACAATTTCCCACCCTTGATTCAGTTGTCGAAAGTGCGCCCGTTGTGAGCAAAAAGTGACCCCTTTGGCTTCGGCGCGTTTCTGAAGATGGTTTAGATAAGCTGGTCCATCTAGGCGACCGCCGCCAGAAATAAAAAGTGAGGGAGTTTCCTTAAGTAGCGGTAAGAACTTCGCTGTTTGAACTGCTGACAACATCGTGATTTCTCCAATTTCAGGTGCAGTTTGCTTACGCTCTTCTGCCAAATGGGCTAAGTCTGCCAAAGCGGCTGCCGGGCGCAAAATGACAGTCCCTGATTGACGATAAATATCCTCCGTCAGCTGAAAATCTTTGACTAGCTTTGGAAATAGGGCAGCGCCCTCTCGCGCTAATTGGTACCATTTCTTATTCCGACGTTTGGATAGCCAAGGGGAAATAATCCCGGCGCTCGCTTTAGTCGCTTGGCCGAGCCCTTCATCATAAACGGTAATGTCAAATTTTTGTGGATCTAAATAATTAGCTAACGTCATTCCGATAATGCCGCCGCCAATAATGGCAATTTTTTTCATGCTTCTTCTCTCCTTCGAACAGTTGTATTGTAACACAAAAAAACCGCCTCTAGACAGAGACGATTGAGAGATAAATTGTTAGCGGGTCCTTCTGTGTGTATAAATAGAATTGCCGCCTTCTAAAACGTGAACAATTTCTTGTGCCATTTCTGCCACAGGCACGGGATCATAGCCAATAAATAAGTTCTTTAAAAAGGGGATTTTCTTAAAAAAATAAATACATTTACTAAAAAGTATGGTGCCGGTACGTTCTTGACCTACAAGTAAACTAGGATAAAAAATCACCGCTTCGGCGACTTCTTGGTGGATTAGTTCCTCCGCTGCCAATTTGGCATCCATATATTTTCTCAAAGGGAAAGGAACAGTATTGGCTGAAATAAATAAAAACTTAGCTGGCTTTTTTTGTTGTGCTAAAAAAGAGCTGATTTTTTTCACGGGCGTCAGAATTAGCCGTTGATAGGTTTTCTTTTTTCGTGGATTTTCAAATAAAATACCTACTGTATCAATGACCCAGTCAGCACGCTGGACTTGTTCTTGCCAATTCGTGTCACGAGTAACATCGGAGCATACCCACTGCACTTGGTGGCTCCAAGATGCGGAGAGCGTGGTAGGCTTTCCATGACGTGAAACACTGATGACTTGATGTTGGCGTTGAACTAAAATTTTCGCGATTTGTTGACCTAAAAAACCGCTACCGCCAAAAATAATGACTTTCATGGCAAGCCCTCACTTTCAATTGTTTCTTCTAGTGTACCTTAAATAAAAAAAGAAGCAAAAAATCTCGATTGCGCATAGTTTAGTTATAAATAACATAAAAATAACCTTTTTTGATTGTTGAAACACAAAGACCCAACAATGGTTGTTTATTGTCGTGAAATAAATAAAAAAATGAACAAAAATGAAATAAATCAGACTAAAGGCCTAGAGAAAGGCCCTTGTTTCTTGAATTCAAGCATGGTTAAATAGGTATAAGTGAACGACCGAGCAATTTAGTTTGTTGGGGAAAATAGACAGAATGAGGAGATGAAACGAAGAAAATGAAGAAGAAAACGATAATTATATTGGGGGCAGTTGCGGTAATTGCGGTTGGGGGCATCGTAACTGTGAATGCGTTAAATAAAAATGCACAACAAGTAGCTGTCAAGCAAGCGCCTAAAGATGACTGGGGAATTGACTATTTTGACGTTCCTGACTTGCAGCAAATTTATATTAATGGTGTCATCCAACCGGAACAAATGGAAGCCTTTGCGCGCGATCAAAAAATAACAAAGGATCCAGAGATTAAGGTGAAAAACGGCGATGTCGTAGATGCAGGCACAGAATTATTTACTTATGAAGATGAGGCGGTCACAAAAGAAATTGAGGCACAACAAAATAGCTTAGCCAAATTAGAAACGAAGCGGGCGAATATCTATAATAAGTGGAATCGGGCCATTGATAAATTTAATAAAACTAAAGAAGAAGACCGCACGATGTCTGGGGATGATTTAAATGAACAATATCAAACAGAAGTTGATGCAGTAGATGAAGAGATTACCTTCACCAATGAAACCTTAGCGGATTTAGGAGCGAAGCAATATATTTCCACAAAGGCTAATTTCAAAGGTCGCGTATCAATTCCAGAAGTAAAAGATGCCAACTCACCGATTTTACGGTTAACTTCAGAAGATCTTTATTTAGCTGGGAAAGTGAATGAAAAGGACTTGACTAAAATTAGTGTTGGGCAAAAAGCTAAACTAACTTCTGTTTCCAATAATGTGGTTGTGGATGGCTCAATTTCTTACATCGATGATAATCCTCCTGAAGGCAACAGCGATGCCGCGAGTGGCAATCCAGAGGGCGGCACAACGATGTCTAGTTATAGCGTCAAAATTGCGTTGGCCAATTTAGACAAAGTCAAAAATGGCTATCATATGCAAGCAACCATTGATTTAGGCGATTTAGGGGCGATTGAGTTACCGAAAAAAGCAATTCAAAAAGAGGGTGAACAGGCCTACGTTTTAGTGAATGATTTTGGAACCATCATTCGTCGTGATGTCCAAGTCGGGCAAGAAAATGGCGACAAAATGGCGATTGAATCTGGCTTAGAATCAGCCGACCGAGTGGTTATTTCTTCAAAAAAACCAGTAAAAGTCGGTGATATTGTGGAATCAGATGCAGCGATTGCTTCTGATGAATCAGCAACCAACGAATCAATGACAGATGCGTCGAAATAGGAGGGCTTGATGGTGGAAGCAAACAATACAAATCAACCCCTCATTGAATTGCGGGACATTAACAAGTTCTATCCAGTAGGTAAGGAAAAACTACATGTTTTAAAAGAATTGAACTTGACCATCCATCAAGGAGAGTTCATTTTAATCATGGGGAAGTCCGGTAGCGGTAAGACAACGCTGATGAACATTATTGGTTTCTTGGATCGCTTAACAGACGGAAGTTATCATTTCTCAGGAACAGATGTTTCAAAATTGTCTGAAAATAAAAAATCAGCCTTTCGCAATGAATATCTAGGATTTATTTTTCAACAATTTTTCTTGATTAATTCTTTAAATGTTAGTCAAAATGTTCAATTGCCCTGTGTTTATGAAGGGAAAAAAAGCCGCGCTGAGAAAAAAGCGATTGCTGAAAAATACCTAAAAATTGTCGGTTTGGAAACAAAAGCCAAATCAAAAGTTACTGAACTTTCTGGAGGACAGCAACAAAGAGTAGCCATTGCTCGTTCCTTGGTGAATGATCCATTATTGATTATGGCTGATGAACCGACTGGGGCATTGGATAGTGAAACGGGTACAGAAATTATGGAATTATTGAAAGAATTGAATGAACAGGGCAAAACAATTGTCATGGTGACACATGATGAAGATATGAAAAAATATGCCTCACGAGTGATTCATATGAAAGATGGTCGCTTTTTGGAAGAAGAGGTGATTAGATGATTGCTAATTTATTTGTTAGTACTTTTTTAAGCTTAAAGGCACATAAGTTGCGGGTATTTTTAACGATGGTCGGGATTATTATTGGGATTACATCAGTCGTAACGATTTCTGCGCTAGGTGAAGGGATGAAGCGCCAAGTTGTGAAGGCATCCAGTGCAGTGAACGCGGATGTTTTGAAGATTCATTATACAATGTCGGATGGTAGCAGTGACAATTTTATGTCCTACGAAGAGCCAGATTATACGTTTAGCCGAGTGGACTTGAAAAAATTACAAGACATTCAAGGAATTGAAAGTATTTATCCTCAATATGGTGAATCAATGATGGGGGGCGGAGACAATTTGTTTGTACCAATGGATTATTTTGGGGCGCAAGCGAATTTATCCATTACGTCGACTAAAGGGCAGAATGATATTTTATATGGTCGTGATTTTCAACCGAGCGATGCAAATACAGATGCGATTGTCTTAAATCATGATATCTTTGAAGCGCAAATTCGGCTTGATGATCCTAGCCAACTCATTGGAAAAGCTGTTTCAATTGGTGGTTATATGTACAAGGTGATTGGTATTTTAGCACCAAAAGATTTAGATAGTTTTGGCATGAACGATGATTGGGCAACTGCTATGAGCAGTTTTGTTTCTCGAGAATCATACAATAAATTAGCGAAAACAAAAGCAATTAGTGGCATCAATATTAAGGTTCGTGAGGGAGCGGACCGTGAAGCAATTTTAGGACAGGCAATCACCATTTTAAGTGAAAATCATCCTGAAGTGAAAGGAACGTTTAAAGAAAATGACCAAGACCAACAACTCCAACAACAAATGGAAGAAATGGTCACGGGTATGACGATGTTTCTGATGGCAATTACTGCAATCTCCCTATTAGTCGGGGGAATTGGCGTCATGAACATCATGTATGTGTCCGTCACGGAACGGAAACGAGAAATCGGGATTCGTCGGGCCATTGGTGCTAAACCACGAGTCATTTTATTCCAATTTTTAATGGAAGCAGCGTTTATCACATTGATTGGTGGTTTGATTGGTGTCGGCTGCGGCTACTTATTGGCAACTGTGGTCGGTGGGTATATTTCGATTACGCCAATTATTACGCCGTCCATCTTTGCCATTTCAACATTGGTTTCTGTCTTCACAGGTATCTTTTTCGGGATTATTCCAGCAATTGGTGCCTCGAGGATGGATCCGATTAAAGCGATTTATAATTAAAAAGAAGAGCTTGGTAGTCACATCTTGTTTGATGATCCTATCAAGCTCGCTTTTTTATTTCATGTCACTAAGAATTTTCTGAATCAATTCTTGTTGAAACTCTTTGGTATATTGTTCGGTGAGTTTCGCTTGTTCTTCTTGGGACATTGATGGATTCGCCATCATAGCGGCCATCATTTTTTTGCCAACTGTTTCAGTACCTTCTTTTTTGATATCAGCGGCATGTTGTTCCATATATTCGCCTAATTTTTTGGCTTGATCAGCACTTAAAACTAGCCAGTCACTAGCAACGTTGAAGGTGTTTTCTTGTTTTGCAAATTGGTTATCGTTGTCAGCAAGGCCAAATAGTGTTTTGGCCCAAGACTCTTGATAGGACCATTTCGTCGTTTTTTGGACTAATGTGGCTTTTTGAGCATCTTTTTGAACTGTGTTTGTGACGTTTTCCGTTCCTGTTTTTTGTAGTTTCTTTTTATCTGGTGTGTTATATAAATAAACTTTTTCGGAACCATCGCCCAACGGCTGGTACAATAACATGTTGGGGCCATCTTTGCTTGCGCTACTGCTTTTTAGTTCAAACGTTTTGTCCTGAGTAACTTCGGTCATACCAAAATGATCTTTATCGTTTAAAACGATAAGACTTAACGAAGCTAAGAAGCCTAAACCAAAAATAACCATACAGAATTTATGCCAGACTTTTCGGCCAAATACATTTGTGTAGGCAAAGCCTAACACGCAAAGGATTAAAAGAAAAATAATCATTATTTCATTGCACCTACTTCCTTAACCGGCATCGCTTCTTTTTTATTTAAGAAGAAAGTAATCGCCAAGCCGAGAACGCCAAAGATTGTTGCCACGAAGAAGGCTGCGTGATAGCCGTTTAATGTTGCGTTTGTTGCTTGATCGCGATAAGCGAGTGGGGCTGTTTTTAATAAGTCTGATGCAGGTAAGCCGTCTTTGGTAACATTTGTTAAAACACTAATCAAAACAGCTGTTCCAATTGAGCTGGCTACTTGTCGGAAGGTGTTGTTTACAGCAGTTCCGTGACTTAATAAATTCATTGGTAAAGCATTCATGCCAGAAGTTGTCACAGGCATCATGACCATCGAAATACCAAACATCCGAATCGCATATAGGACAATGATATAAATAATAGGTGTTGCTTTTGTTAAGAAAGCAAACGGTAACGTTGCAGCTGTTAAAATAAACATCCCGGTAATCGCAAGACGACGGGCACCAATTTTATCAAAAATGCGACCAGTTACTGGCATCATAAGTCCCATGACTAACGCTCCTGGTAAAAGCATTAACCCTGAATGGAAGGCAGATTCGCCACGAATATTTTGGATATACAAAGGTAAAACCATTTCGGCACCAATCATTGCCATGTTGGTTACGCCAGATAAAATGGCCGCAACAGTAAAGACTTTTGATTTAAAAACGCGTAGTTCTAAGAAAGGTTGTTCTAAATGCAATTGTCGATATGTAAAAAGACATAAAACAATCGCACCAACAATTAAGAATCCATAGACTTGCGGGCTACCCCAACCTTTATCACCAACGCTTGAGAAGCCGTAAAGTAAGCTACCAAAGCCGAGAGTAGAAAGAATGACCGATAAGACATCGATACTTGGATTAGATAATTGGATGACATTTTTCATTAAGAATGAAGCCAAAATTAGGACTAAAACGACAATTGGAATGACCATCCCAAAAAGGTCACGCCATGTATAAGAATCAATAATCCAACCAGATAATGTTGGACCTAAAGCGGGTGCTAATCCGATAACAATTCCCGTTGTGCCCATGGCAGCGCCACGTTTTTCAGGCGGGAAAATTGAAAGCATAATTGTTTGTAAAAGAGGCATAGATACGCCGACCCCTGCGGCTTGAACAAGACGTCCAGTCAATAACATGCCGAAGTCTTGCGCTACAAAACAGATGATGGTTCCGATTAAGAACGTTGACATCGCTGTTATGTATAATTTTTTTGAACTAAATTTGTTAATCAACCAAGCACTGATGGGAATCATAATGCCGTTCACAAGTAGGAATCCAGTGGTTAGCCACTGTACACTTGAAGCTGAGATATCAAATTCTTTCATTAATGTAGGTAAGGCCGTCGTTAAAAGTGTTTGGTTTAAAATCGTACAAAATGTTCCGATTAGTAAAACACCGACTAGTAACGACCGGTTATAAGGTTTTCCGTGAATATCCACAGGTTGTTGTGAAGTCACATATATCGCTCCTTTTTCTGTAAGTTTCAAATTAAATTGCATTAACTACTTTACAACTAATTAGAATCTTTGTCAACTTACTTGACAAAGGCGTAAAAAAAACTACAATTAAGGAAAGGATAAGGGAAAGGAAGTTAAACTAATGTGGTCAAAAATGATTCAGCGTTTATTAAATGAAGAAAATTTGTTGATAGGAATTAGTGAACTAAGTGAAATTGCTGAAGTTTCGCCACGTCAACTTCGTTATTGGGAAGAAAAAGGGTATATTTCTTCTATTGCGAAAGACGCAAACGGTCCACGGAAATATCGGTTACATACAGTCGTCAAAGTGCATTGGATCAAGCGTTTTTTAGATGAAGGATATACGTTACAAAGTGCGGTGGAAAAAGCAGAAGAGCAGCATCGTAATGTGGGGATGACGAAAAAAATCTTTAGTCAAATGTTTCATGGTATCTCAGAAGTTTGTCCCAATTACGTAGCGATTGATTTGGGCGATTTCGATGAAGAACAAAAATTATATGTCGTATTTAATGAAACCACAGAAGTCAGTGAGTATCTTTTAATTCCTAAGGATGCAGATGTTTCTGATGAGTTAAAGAAAAGAAAATAAGAATGAAATAGGACTGGGAGAAAGACCTGAAGTGAAAGTAAAACGTTACTGAATGAATCTTCGAGTTCTTTTTTTCTTGCAATTTCTTTATTTTTCTATATAATTTCTTATATGGAAAAGGAGGGTTTCGATGAAAGAAACAAAACCTTACGGAACAGTCTTGTTAAAAGCGGCTAAAATCATGGACTGTCTAAGTTTACAACCCGATCAAACCTTACAGGAAATTGCAAAGAATACCGAAATGACGGCATCAACGGCAATCAAAATTTTAGAAACCTTAACATTAATTGGCTATGTTCAAAAAGACACGAACAAAACGTACCGCTTAGGAACAAAATTGATTCGCTATGCGAATCAAAGTGTGGAGCAAATCGATTTAGCTGAAATTGCGGTACCTTATTTAGAAAACCTTCAAAATACGGTCGATGAAACCATTCATTTAGGGATTTTAAATAATAATGAAATTCTGTATATCAATAAATTAGAACCGAAAAATCAAACGATTCGTATGTCCTCGAAAGTGGGAATTACTCGGCCGTTGTATAATTCGGCCATGGGTAAAGCCGTTTTAGCAGAATTTTCGGAAGAACAAGTGCAACAATATTTAGACACGCAGACATTAATTCCCTATACCGAAAATACGATTACCAATCCCTTGCGTTTGAAAAAAGAATTAAAACAAGTGCAACAAACGGGGATTGCTTACGATGATGAAGAAATTGAACAAGATATTTTCTGTAGCGGAGTATCTTTAATGAAAGATGGCGAAATTGCGGGTGCTTTTAGTGTAAGCATGCCGAAATATCGTTTGACAGAGGAAAATAAAACGACGATTAATCAAGCCCTTTTAGCGACAAAAGCAGCGATTGAAGCGAAATTATAGTAGAAAAAGAAAGACAAACAAAAGTCGATTGAGATTTTTGTTTGGCTTTCTTTTTTTATTTTTATAAAAACGTTTGCATTTTCTTTTTTTATCTGTATAATGAAGTTGTGAATTTCTTTATAATAAATATATATTTCTAAATAAGAAATGAGGGAGTCTGTTGAAGCGAGTATCAATTTTACAAAAATTAGAAAATGCTGGCGTGATTGCTGTGGTTCGCGGAAAGACAAAAGAGGAAGCGCTAAAAGCTAGTCAAGCCATTGTAGCAGGCGGTATGCGGGGGATTGAGTTAACCTTTACTGTTCCTCAAGCAACAGAAGTGATTCAGGAATTAGTTGCGTTATACCAAGAGAATCCTGACGTAGTCATTGGTGCGGGGACAGTTTTGGATGCTACGACTGCTCGTTTAGCTATTGTAGCAGGGGCTGAATATATTGTGAGTCCAAGCTTCGATGAAGAAACCGCTAAAATTTGCAATTTATATCAAGTTCCTTACTTGCCAGGCTGTATGACCATCACAGAAATGAAAGAAGCACTGAAAAGCGGAGCAGATATTATTAAACTATTTCCGGGAAGTGTTTATGGACCGAGTGTTATTTCGGCATTTAAAGCGCCATTGCCTCAGTTAAATATTATGCCAACGGGTGGTGTCAGTTTGGAAAATATGGCCGAGTGGTTTGCTGCAGGTGTGACGGCTGTCGGTGTTGGTGGCAATCTGTTAGCGCCAGCAGCAACTGGGGATTTTGAAAAAGTTCGTGAGGTTGCCCAAGCCTATATGGAAAAATTCCAAGCAATCAAAGGGGTGTAGGCACATGGGGAAAGTCGTAACATTGGGAGAAATCATGTTGCGTTTGTCCACGCCTGTCGGAATACGCGTAGCACAAACAGAAAATTTTGCTGTACATTACGGCGGTGGGGAAGCGAATGTAGCGATTTCGTTAGCGAACTATGGCCACCAAGTGACTTTTGCTAGTAAAGTGCCCGATAATTCATTAGGAGAAGCCGCCAAAAAGCATTTAAGTCGTTATGGGGTTTCAACGGAATTTGTACGAACTGGCGGAACACGCCTAGGAACATATTACTTGGAAACTGGTACAGGAGAACGAGCAGCCAGTGTTGTCTATGATCGCGCCTATTCAAGCTTTGCTCAAATCGAAGAAATGGAATGGGACTTACATGAGCTGTTTTCAGGAGTAGAGATCTTTCATATTTCAGGGATTACAGCGGCGTTATCAAAAAATTGGCAAAGTATGACGGTTGCGCTAGTTAAAGCAGCGAAGCAAGCAGGGTGCCAAGTAAGTTTTGACATTAATTATCGAGGGAAACTTTGGTCCCAGAAAGAAGCGAGCGTGGCATTGAAGGCCATTCTTCCATTTGTTGATATTTGTTCAGCTGGGGTATTAGATGCTCGTTATTTACTGGAGATTCCAGAACCAGAGGAAGAACTTGAAGACGCATTAACGTGGTACTACCGAAAAATGCAAGAACGTTATCCCAACATTCAAGTATTTTATTCAACCAAACGTCAAGTACACTCAGCGACAGATAATGAATTAATCGGAACGCTATGGTACAAAGGTGCGTATTATACGTCCAAATGTCATCGATTACAACCGATTGTTGACCGTGTCGGTGCCGGTGATGCGTTTGCTGGTGGGGTTTTACATGGTTTATTAGCTGCCTATGATCCACAAACCTGCATTGATTTTGCGACAGCGGCTAGTGCGTTAAAACATACTGTCCATGGTGATTGTAATCAATTTAGTCAAAAAGAAGTCCTTGCTTTTTTGGCAACGGGCTCAGGAAAAATAAATAGATAGGAGATTTTAGTTATGCAAAATATGGAAACACGTTATACACATAGTCCGGCGGATATCCGTCACTATTCAACAGAACAATTGAGAGATGAATTTTTAGTAGAGAAAGTTTTTATTCCAGGTGCAATCAGCTTAACCTACACACATAATGATCGGATGATTTTTGGTGGTGTGACACCGACCACAGAAGAATTAGAAATTATTTTGGACAAAGAATTAGGGGTTGACTATTTCTTAGAACGCCGTGAACTAGGGGTTATTAATATTGGGGGACCAGGCTTTATTGAAATTGATGGCGCCAAAGAAACAATGAAAAAACAAGATGGCTATTATATTGGGAAAGAAACAAAACATGTTCGTTTTTCTTCAGAAAACCCTGATAATCCAGCGAAATTTTACATTAGTTGTGTGCCAGCACATCATAAATATCCCAACGTAAAAATTAGTATTGATGAAATTACCCCAATGGAAACGGGTGATCCATTAACATTGAACCAACGTAAAATTTACCAATACATTCATCCGAACGTTTGTGAAAGTTGCCAGTTACAAATGGGCTACACCATTTTAGAACCAGGTAGCGCTTGGAATACAATGCCTTGTCATACACATGAACGTCGTATGGAAGCGTATGTTTATTTTGATATGGAAGAAGATACGCGGATTTTCCACATGATGGGTAAACCAGATGAAACGAAACATTTAGTAATGAGTAATGAACAAGCAGCCATTTCACCAAGCTGGTCAATTCATTCTGGGGTTGGTACAAGTAATTATTCCTTTATTTGGGCCATGTGCGGAGAAAATATTACGTACACAGACATGGATATGGTTGCAATGGATCAATTAAAATAAACCAAAGAAAGAGGAGAAAACATGGAATTTAAAATGAATGATTTTCAATTAGATGGAAAAGTAGCGTTAATTACAGGTGCTGTTTATGGGATTGGCTTTGAGATTGCGAAATCCCTAGATGAAGCAGGAGCAACAATTGTTTTTAATAACTTATCTCCTGAATCAGTTGAACAAGGCTTGGAAAATTATCGGGCTGCAGGGATTGAAGCACGTGGTTATGTGTGTGATGTCACTGATGAAGAGCAAGTTCAAGCGATGGTTGCTCAGATTAAAGAAGAAGTCGGCTCTATTGATATTTTAGTCAATAATGCGGGAATTATTAAACGAATTCCAATGGTGGAGATGTCAGCAGAAGAGTTCCGTCAAGTGATTGATGTTGACTTGAATGCGCCATTTATTATGGCAAAAGCGGTTATTCCAGATATGATTGAAAAGGGTCATGGCAAAATTATCAATATCTGTTCAATGATGAGTGAACTAGGTCGTGAAACAGTTAGTGCGTACGCGGCAGCAAAAGGCGGACTAAAAATGTTAACGAAAAATATTGCTTCTGAATATGGACAATATAATATTCAATGTAATGGGATTGGACCTGGCTACATTGAAACGCCACAGACGGCGCCATTAAGAGAACCAGGGCATCCATTTAACGAATTCATCTTGGGACGAACACCTGCTAATCGTTGGGGCACACCAGCAGACTTAGCTGGCCCAGCAGTTTTCTTAGCATCTAACGCTTCTGACTTTGTTAACGGACATATCTTATATGTTGATGGTGGGATTTTAGCTTATATTGGAAAACAACCATAAATAAGTAACAAAAAGCGGACATACCTAAAAAGGATGTCCGTTTTTTGTTATTTACTCATTGATTGAATTGGTAAAAACCGTATCTAATTTTTAAAAAAAGTCAATTTTTGACAGTAATTCGTCAAGATTAACTATATAATTTGCTAACATTCCTTGCTAAACTAAAATTACAAAAAATGAAAGCGTTTCATTTGCGCTGGTGGGATGGAAAAGGAGTTTTGATTGCCGATGATTATTAAACAGGAACAATTCATACCAAAAGATACAGTAGAAACAACGATTGACTTATTAATTAGAAATTTAACAACGATTAAAGATAACACAGGTGAATTTCTGTTAGATTTTGATGGTTTAAAAGTTGATGACAAAAGTTGGACGATTTGGAACTGGCCGCAAGGCGTTGGGTTGTATGGTATATATAAGAATTATCGAAATACTAAAAGTGAAAAAGCTTTACAAGTAGTTAACGACTGGTTTGAAGGTCGGATGCAAGAAGGCGCGCCGCCTAAGAATGTGAATACGATGGCTCCGCTTTTAACAATGGCTTATCTATATGAAGACACTAAAGACTCTAAATATATACCTTACTTAGAGCAATGGGCGGAATGGGTGATGGAAGAAATGCCCCGAACGAATGAAGGGGGCTTGCAACATGCGACATATGGACCAGAAAATAAAAATCAATTATGGGATGATACGTTAATGATGACTGTCTTACCTTTGGCAAAAATTGGTAAGTTGTTGAATCGACTCGATTATTTGGAAGAAGCAAAGCATCAATTTTTAATCCATATTAAATATTTACAAGATAAAAAAAGTGGTCTATGGTATCACGGTTGGACTTTTGAGGGAAATCATAACTATGCGGAAGCACTGTGGGCAAGAGGGAACTGCTGGATTACGATTGCTATTCCAGAAATTATTGAAATCTTAGAGTTGCCAAAAGGAGATAGTTTACGGGAATTTTTATTAAGTACCCTCAATGCGCAAGTGGCAGCTTTAGCGAAATACCAAGATGAATCTGGTTTATGGCATACATTAATTAATGATTCAAATTCGTATTTAGAATCTTCTGCTACAGCGGGATTCGCTTATGGGATTTTAAAAGCGATTCATAAAAAATATATTTCTTCTGAATATGAAGAAGTGGCAAACAAAGCAATTGCTGGCTTACTAAATGAGATTGATGAAACGGGAGAAGTACAACATGTGTCAGTTGGTACAGGAATGGGTGATAATTTAGATTTTTATCGCACAATTGGAATGACAGCGATGCCTTATGGTCAATCATTAACAATCCTATGTTTGACTGAATTGCTTGTTTCTTATTGCTAGAAAAGTAAGGAGAAAAGTTCATGAAAAAAAGAAAGGTTTTATTTACAGCAGTTATGGTATTGGCAGGATTACAGTTGCTAAGTGGTTGCGGCAAAACAGAAGCTTTGGCAAATGATACGGTAGTCTTGCGCTATGCGTATGCTAGTAATAGCCAACCAGTTATCGATTCTATGAAGAAATTCGGTGAATTGGTAGAGGAAAAAACAGATGGTAAAGTTCAAATTGAATACTTTCCAGATGGTCAATTAGGAGGAGAAACAGAACTAATTGAATTAACACAAACAGGTGCAATTGATTTTGCAAAGGTCAGTGGATCAGCATTAGAAAGTTTTTCTAAAGATTATTCTGTATTTGCCATTCCGTATATTTTTGATAATGAAAAACATTTTTTTAAAGTAATGGATAATCAAGCACTAATGCAACCAGTGTATGATTCTACAAAAAAATTAGGATTTGTTGGTTTAACTTATTATGACTCTGGTCAACGAAGTTTTTATATGAGCAAAGGGCCTATTACATCTCCAGATGATTTGAAAGGTAAAAAAATTCGGGTCATGCAAAGTGAAACCGCCATCAAAATGGTAGAACTTTTAGGGGGTTCGCCAGTACCTATGGGTAGTTCGGAAGTATATACTTCTCTACAATCTAATCTAATCAACGGTGCAGAGAATAATGAGTTCGTTTTATATACAGCTGGTCATGGTGGTGTGGCTAAGTATTATTCTTATGATGAGCATACTCGAGTGCCAGATATTGTGATTATGAACGAGGGAACAAAAGAACGTTTGACAGCGAAACAAGAACAAGCGATTGAAGAAGCAGCAAAAGAATCGACCGCTTTTGAAAAAACGGTCTTTAAAGAAGCGGTTGAAGAAGAAAAGAAAAAAGCACAAGCAGAATATGGCGTTGTGTTCAATCAAGTAGACAGTGAGCCATTCCAAAAGCTCGTTCAACCGTTGCATGAATCATTCAAAAATAGCTCAGAATATGGCGAACTGTATCAGGCTATTCGCCAGTTGGCGGACTAATTAAGGAGGTAATTATGAAAGGTTTTAGAAAATTTTTAAATCGACTTTTAGAAATACTTGGATCAATCATTCTTGCTACAATGGTTTTGGTCGTTTTGTACCAAGTGTTTGCCCGGACAGTGTTAAAAAATCCTAGTACCTTAACAGAAGAATTTGTTCGCTTTGCATTGGTCTGGCTGGCGATGTTAGCTTCTGCTTATGTGGTTGGAAAAAAGGGACATTTAGCAGTAACTTTGTTAAGTGAAAAATTACAAGGGAAACAAAAACGCTTTTTAGAATTTATTGTTCAATTGTTGTTCCTACTTTTTGCAGGAGTGATTATGATATTTGGCGGTTGGAATGGTGTAGTAATTACGTTAGGACAAATTTCACCATCTTTGGCAATTCCTATGGGTTATGTCTATTTAGCCGTTCCAGTGGCAGGTGTTTTGATGTTTATTTATAGTTTGATGAATTTGCTAGAGTTATTCACGCAATCAAAAGATTCTTAATGCGTTTATAGAAGAAAAAGAATAGGAGTAAAAATATGGCTTTAGAAGCAGGCATTATCTTATTTGTAGTTTTTGCAGTCTTATTGGTAGTTGGTATGCCAATTGGTATGAGCATTGCGGCATCTTCAATTGCAACATTGTTATTAGTAATTCCTTTTGAAGCAGCTGCATTTACCTCAGCTCAAAAAATGGTCTCTAGTTTAAATAGTTTCTCTCTCGTAGCAATTCCGTTTTTTATTTTTTCTGGTGTGATTATGAATAATGGGGGAATTGCCCAAAAGTTGGTAAATTTTTCTATGTTATTTGTTGGTCGTGTTCCCGGCGCGCTAGCACATACTAATGTGTTAGGGAACGCATTATTTGGTTCGATTTCTAGCTCTGCAATTGCAGCATCTACTGCTATTGGTGGCGTGCTAATTCCGCAACAAGTAAATGAGGGCTATGATCGGAAATTTGCAACGGCTGTAAATATTGCCTCTGCTCCTACAGGAATGGTTATTCCACCAAGTACAGCGTTTATTATGTATTCGTTGGTGGCTGGTGGGGCCTCTATTTCTTCTTTATTTTTAGGAGGTTATTTGGTAGGTTCTTTGTGGGCGTTAGGAATTATGGTGGTAGCCTATGTTATTGCAAAACGTCATAATTATCCTACTGTGGCAAAAGCAAAAAAAGGAGAAGTCAGCAAGGTTCTGCGAGAAGCGGTTCCCAGTGTATTGTTAATTGTCATTATTATTGGCGGTATTTTGACGGGGTTATTTACAGCGATTGAAGCATCAGCAATTGCTGTCGCATACTCATTATTGATTTCAATGTTTTACTACAAAACAGTGAAAATAAACGATTTACCTAAAATGTTAAAAGAGGCTGTCTTGATGAGTGGAACCATTATGTTCTTGTTGGCAACTTCTTCAATGATGTCTTTTGCGATGGCTTTTACAGGGATACCAGAAGCAATCAGTACAGCTATTTTAGGAATCACAGACAATAAATACTTAATTCTACTATTAGTAAACGTTGTCCTATTGTTTGTGGGAATGTTTATGGATGTTGGTCCAGCTATTTTGATTTTTACGCCAATCTTTTTACCAATTGTTATGAATGTTGGAGTGGATCCAGTTCATTTTGGTTTATTTGCGATTATGAACTTGTGTGTTGGTTCAATTACACCACCTGTTGGAACAGGATTATATGTTGGTGCTAGTGTTGGGGGTGTTAAAGCTGAGCAAATGCTGAAACCACTAGTTCCATTTTATCTGGTAATCTTAGCAATTTTACTTTTAATCACATATGTACCTGAACTTGTCATGTGGTTACCAAATCTAATTTCTTAATTCAATACAAATTGTCTAACAACCCCAATTGAGCGAAACATAAGTTGTTCAATCAACTAGATTTGGTAATTTACTATAAAATATTGAGTTTAGGAGGCATAGAAATAAAAAATCTCTCTATGACGTTATGTGTCATAGAGAGATTTTTTAGAAGCCACTTTTACGGTATTGACTAGGAGTTAATCCAGTTCGCTTTTTAAATAATCGACTAAAGTAGGCATAGTTTTCTAAACCAACATCTACAGCAATTTCTTTCACTGTTTGATTAGAATAGCGTAGTAAATCTTTTGAATAAGAAATTTTTTTACTAATTTGATATTTAATTGGCGGTAATCCAATGTATTTGGAGAACTCTTTGTTCAATTGATATTTATTTAAATGAAAGAGTTGAGCCAAGTCTTCTAAAGAAATTGTTTCTTTGAAATGTTGATCAATGTAAGCTTTCATTTCCAAAACCAATGATGGAATCGTTTCGTAGGTAAAGTCTTGACGATACTTTTGCAACAATAATTCGTTCAGTAATTGATGAATTAAGACGGAAGATTGGTAATCAGTTTGCGCATGTTGTAAATCTTGTAATTGTAATAATTGCTGAATGATTAAATGAATAGGATTATCTTCTGGAAGCTGATTAGTGGAGAAAACTGGTGAACCATTTTTCATAAATTCTTGGAAAAAAGCACCAGAATTTCCTCCTTCAAAATGAATCCAGTCCATTTCCCAAGGATCTTCGCTGGTTGCTTGATAGTATTGATAATCCCGACAGTCAATAAAGAATAAATCACCTCTCTGTAAGCTGTATGTATGATAACGATAGCGTAATTCCCCAGTACCATTTAGCGTGAATTTAATTAAGTATGATGGTAAATGTGCCCGCTCCGTATAATAAGGGCGCGAGGCTTTAAACTGTCCAATTTCCTGTATGTAATAAAAAAGTGTGCGACTTTTGCTGCTAGGTGTCAAAATATGTCGCTTAGAATCGTCTGACCAAGAGTAGTCGGCTTTTTCCCAATAATCCATAAGAACCTCCTAATTACCAAGATAGTACAATTATATCTCAAAATTGTGAGAGGTGAAAGCGCTATTTTTTGTTTATGATGAATACATAAAGTTAGTCTAACGTACAAAAAATAAAAATAGTGAAAGGATTGACAACTATCAACAAAGTGAAAAAAGAACAAGTTGAGAAACGAACCTATTTAGCGGTTGATATTGGCGCTTCTAGCGGTCGCATAATGAAAAGTCAACGCTTAGCGAATGGTCAGATAACAATAGAAGAAATTCATCGTTTTAAAAATGGTTTTCATCAAAAAGATGGGTATCAGCGTTGGGATATGGCTAGTTTAGTTCATGAGTTACTGCTTGGTCTGCAAAAAGTTAAACAATTAGGTATCAAGGAATGCTTTATTGGAATTGATACTTGGGGTGTTGACTATTGTCTGCTGGATCAATCTGGACAACTTTTGGACGAACCGATTGCTTATCGAGATGGACGGACAGAAGCAGCTGTAACAAATTTTTCAAAAGGCTATTCATTAGAAAAATTGTACCAACAAACGGGGATTCAAGTTCAACCTTTTAATACCATTTTTCAGTTATTTGTAGAGGAAAAGGAACGTTTGGCTGCAGCCAGTCAATTGTTGTTAATCCCTGATTACTTAGGTTATGTCTTTACTGGAAAAGCAGTCATCGAAGCAACCAACGCCTCCACCACGCAACTGTTGAATGCTGGAACGAAACAATGGGAAAGTGAATTACTGGATTTCCTAGGAATTGATGAAACACTATTTCCAACATTAGTAGAGCCGGGCACGATTTTAGGCGACCTGCAAACAGCGGCTTTTCCAGACTATGATTTACCAAATGCAACGTTGATTACGATAGCTAGTCATGATACAGCTTCAGCAATTTTAGGTACGCCAGGCATTGGCGATGACTGGGCGTACATTAGCAGTGGTACTTGGTCTTTATTAGGCATTGAAACTACTGTTACAACAATTTCTGCTGAAGCTTTCCAAGAAAATTACACGAATGAATGGGGCGCCCAGAACACAATTCGTTTCTTAAAAAATATTATGGGTATGTGGCTAATTCAAGAAGTGGCACGGCACCAAAACTACCAATATAGCTATGCTGAATTGGCCGCCTTAGCTGAAAAAGAACCAGCATTTCAACAATTTATTGATGTAAATGATCCTCGTTTTTTAAATCCAGGAAATATGATTACTGAATTACAAGCTTATTGCCGTGAAACACAACAAACAGTTCCTGAAAGCCCTGGTGAACTCGCTCGCTGTATTTATGATAATTTAGCATTGTGTTACAGCGTAGAACTAGAAAAATTAGCTCAATTAATAGGAATCGAGCGGAAAATTACAACTTTACATGTTGTCGGTGGTGGTTCCAATAATCGTTTATTGAACCAGCTAACTGCTGATGTTGCTAATGTTACAGTGAAAGCGGGACCTGGAGAAGCAACTGCTTTAGGTAATCTTTTGATGCAGATGATTGCAACAGGTGAACTTAAAGATATTCCAGCAGCTCGTACTTGTATCCAAACATCTTTTCCCACGGAAATCTATCAAGCAAATCCAATTGATTCAACAATAAAAAATCGCTATCAAGCATTTATGAAAAGGAGCTCATTATGACAACCATTACACAAAAATATGAAGAAGCGAAAGAAAAATATGCCAGTATTGGCGTAGATACCGAAGCTGTATTGGAAAAAATGGCTGATGTCAAAATTTCAATGCATGTGTGGCAAGGAGATGATGTGAGAGGCTTCTTAAGTGAGGATGAACTTTCTGGTGGCATTTCAGTTACAGGGAATTATCCAGGCGTTGCTCGAAGTCCCCAGCAACTACGTCAAGATTTAGAAAAAGCGTTTTCTTTAATTCCAGGAAAACACAAATTGAATTTGCATGCTATTTATTTAGACACAGAGGAAAGGGTGGATTTAAACGAACTGGAACCAAAGCATTTTGAACCATGGGTAACGTGGGCAAAAGAAAATGGCTTAGGATTGGACTTTAATCCAACCTTTTTCTCGCATCCAATGTACCGCGATGGCTTTACTTTAGCTCATCCGAATCCGCAAGTTCGAGACTTTTGGATTGAGCATGGGAAACGTTCACGAAGAATTGCTGAATATTTTGGAAGAGAATTAGGACAAGTAGCTGTCAATAACTTTTGGGTGCCAGATGGCTTTAAAGATAACCCAGTTGATCGTTTAACGCCGAGAAAGCGGTTAATGGCTTCGCTAGATGAAATTTTTTCAGAGGAAATTGATCCAGCTTATACAGTCGATGCGGTGGAAAGCAAGCTCTTTGGGATTGGTTCAGAAGCCTATACAGTTGGGTCTCATGAATTTTATATGGGCTACGGTTTAACGCGGAATAAATTAATTTGTTTAGATGCTGGTCATTTTCATCCAACAGAAGTGATTTCTAATAAGTTATCTTCATTATCCTTATTTGGCGAAGGAATGCTATTACATGTCAGTCGTCCAGTTCGCTGGGATAGTGACCACGTTGTCATTATGGATGATGAATTGCAAGAAATTGCCAAGGAATTAGTTCGCAATGATTTATTAGGAAAAACACACGTGGGCTTAGATTTCTTTGATGCCACAATCAATCGTGTTGCCGCTTGGGTGATTGGCACCCGCAATACACAAAAAGCGTTAATGAAAGCGATGCTTGAGCCAACAAACGTCTTAAAAAAAGCTGAATTGATAGGAGATTTTACCACACGTTTAGCCTTAACGGAAGAGTTAAAAGACTTTCCATTTGCCGATATCTGGAACTACTACTGTCAAGAAAATCACGTACCTATCGGCTTAGATTGGTTAACGGATGTTCAAGAATACGAAAAAGTGATTTTACCAACTCGTCAATTGCCAACAGGTAAAGATAGTTGTCGTTTTTCATAAAATTAACAAACGAGAGGAACTTCTAAAATGAAAAAAATGAACGTGTTACAAGCACCATTTGTGGAAGAAATGGTCAAAACGACCAAAAATTTATATCGTTTAGGTTGGGATGAACGAAATGGCGGAAATATTTCGTATTTATTAAAAGAGGAGGAGATTTTACCTTTTCTAAATCCAACACAAGTGCTCCGAAAGATTCCAATGAAATTTGATGCAACGAAATTAGCAAGAAAATATTTTATCGTGACAGGCTCAGGAAAATATTTTAAAAATGTCTGTGATGCACCAAGCGAAAACTTAGGGATTTTACGAGTTAGTGAAAATGGCCAGGAATTAGAACTATTGTGGGGCTTAGAAGATGAAGCTGTGCCAACGAGTGAATTACCTAGCCATTTTATGAGCCATATTGCTCGTTTAGCTGTTGATCCAGAAAATCGCATTGTCATGCATAATCATGCGAGTCATTTATTAGCAATGAGTTTTACCCACGAATTAGATGAAAAAGTCTTTACTAGAACATTATGGCAAATGTGTACCGAATGTTTAGTAGTATTTCCAGACGGTGTTGGTATTATTCCATGGTTGGTTCCTGGAACGAATGAAATTGGTGTAGCAACGGCTGAAAAAATGAAAGAATCTCGTTTGGTTTTATGGCCGCAACATGGTATTTATGGTACTGGCCGTGATATGGATGAAGTGTTTGGTTTAATTGAAACTGCCGAAAAAGCCGCTGAAGTGTACACTTATGTTTGTGCGCAAGGAGGCGTTCGCCAAACAATTTCAGATGCAGATTTATGGCGCTTAGCAGAAGCGTTTGGTGTGACACCGAAAGTTGGCTATTTGGAAGAGAAAGTATCAAAACGGAGAAAGCTATGATAAAAAAAGCCTTTTGTATGCAAGTATATCCTGATCAACATGCCGAATATCAACGACGTCATGAGGAGTTATGGCCAGAAATGCGTCAAATGCTGAAAGAACATGGGGCAATTAAGTATCAAATTTTTTTAAATCCTGAAACCAGTACACTTTTTGGCTATTTAGAAATAGAAGATGAAGCTCGCTGGGAGCAAATAGCACTGACACCAATCAATCAAAAATGGTGGAACTATATGGAAGATATTATGGAAACAAATCCTGATTGCTCGCCGGTGACGGCTGAATTAAAAAAAGTTTTTGAACTATAATTTAAAATAGAACAGTTTGTTATAGTGAATCGTATGGTTGTGCACAAAACAACTTACTTGAGTGGAGTTGATTTTAAGAAATTGTTCTGGAACTTACAAAGAAAGCCTTTGTGGTAACGCCTGTTCCAGAAAGTAATAAATTGTGCCAACATTAGCTGTAACTGTGTATTCAAAAAATATTTAACTTCTAAAAAAAGAGGTGAATCTTGTTGAAGAGTGTAAAAGAAATCCGGAAATCACAAGTAAATAGTATGATTTCAGATCAATATGAGATCTTTCATGTAAAAGATATGGTTAGTCCAGAAAAAACCATCTATCATTACCACGATTTTTATGAAGTCCATTGTACGTTAAAAGGGGTAGCAACGTTCTTTTTAGATGGACATCAATTTGATGTTGAAGCAGGAACCGTTTTACTCATTCATTATCATGATTTACATCGAATTATTAAGCAGAGTACTGATGATTTTGAACGGATGTATATTTTTTTAACACCTGATTTTTTACAACAACGATCTAGTAAACGGACAAACTTGTCTGCTTGTTTTCAACATTTTGGTCAGCGTCGTAGTAAAGTTATCAAAGTGGATGTAGCAAAATTAGCAAACTACTTGACCCCGTTAGATCATTCTCCTTTGCCAGAAGAATATGGTGCGGATGTTCGTTATGAACAACAACTGTTAGACTTTTTAATTTACTTAAATCAATTAGTTCTGAAAGAAGAGAATGAGAGCCAACCAAAACAAATGATTGAAAATGAACGAATTGAAGCAATGATTACCTACATTTCTCAAAATTTGGATCAACCATTAACCTTAGAACAGATGGAAAAAAATTTTTTTGTGACTAAGTATTATGTAACGCGGGAATTTAAGAAACATACAGGATTTACTTTCCATCAATTTGTGCTGAAAAAGAAATTACTTTACGCTAAACAGTTATTAAAAGAATATCGCAGTGCTAGTGATGTTTACCTGAAATGTGGATTTAAATCATATCCACACTTTTTGAAATCCTTTAAAAAAGAGTTTAATATGACACCAAAAGAATTTTTGGCGCAACATAAGAATAATCAGATCATTCATTTTGATCATTACGAAGAATCTATAAAGAAAGTGAGGCTTGAATAAAATGTTGACACTTGCAGTACGTGCCCATGATGTTGGCACCAAAATATCTCCTGTGGAATTGGCTAAAAAAATTGCTGAAACGAACATAACTTCAATTCAATTTGCCTTAGGTATTTCTTATCCAGAATATGCAAGTGCTGCTGTTCTATCTCCAGGACTAGGAAGTCAATTGAAGAATATTTTCGAAGATGAAAAGATTACGATTAGTGTCCTAAGTTGTTATATTAATCTGATTCATCCAGATTTAGAAGAGCGAGAAAAACGACTGCATCAATTTGAAACATACATTCGTTACGCTTCAATGTTTGGGGCAAAAATCGTTGCAACTGAAACAGGCAGTATATATGAAACGATTTATTACACTGAAGATAATTATACAGAAGAAGCCTACGAAGAAGTTTTATTTTCTGTTAGAAGATTATGTCGAGAAGCTGAAAAGTATGGGATAATTGTTGGGATTGAACCAGGAATCAATCATCCAATTCATACAATTGAAAAAATGCAACGATTGATTGACGAGGTTGCTTCAACTAATTTAGGCATTATTTTGGATCCTACCAACTTAATTCGAGTAGATATAGATAAAACGTATTTGGAAATAGTAGAAGAAGCGTTTGAGTGCTTTGGTGAAAAAATCGTTGCTTTTCATTTGAAAGATTTCATTATAAGAAATCAGCAGATATTTCCGGTAGCCATTGGCGAAGGGCAGGTACCTCTTAAAGAAACCATTCAATTTTTGAATAAACATAAGCCCGGACTGTTCACTATTTTTGAGGAAACACCATTTGAAAAAATAGCAAGTGCCTATCAAAAAGTTTCGCAATATCATTCCATTTAGATAAAAATGTGCAACGAAAAACATCTCGATTTTTTGAGATGTTTTTCGTTGCTTAATAAGACAAAATATAAAATATACTTGCCTTAAAAACTCACATAAAAGAAAGAAGCAATCGCCACAGCAAATGAAATAATAGCAAACACTAAACTACTCCATAGTCCTAACAGAATAAATGGTGAGGTTCTTTTGCCGCTCTCTTTCTTTAAGTAGGAAAATGTCCGTCCAGTAACAATGAATTGCCAGATACTAATCAATAAAAAAATACCGCCAATTAAGTAACGCATGTCCTCGTCCTCCTTCTATTTAGTATACCACTTGATGAAAACGTTATCAAAACGCTGTATAAAAAAGTTGCCTTTCAAAAAAGAGAAAGGCAACTTTTTGACGGTTTAACGGACGTCACCCATTAAGTTTTGGATTGGTTTTTTCACAATGAATAAGAGAATCCCAGCAACGACAGCTACAAGTCCGACAATCCCAAAATATGCTGACTCTGTTCCGGGTGTATAGAAACGAGCAATTTGAGCGTTAATGGCTTGTGAAGCGGCATCTGCTAATAACCAAATAGCAACGGTTTGAGCTTCGAAAGCTTTCGGTGCTAATTTTGTAGTAATCGATAAGCCAACGGGAGATAAACACATTTCTCCGACAATCATAATGAAGAAACTAAAGAATAACCAAAGTGGACTCACCCGTCCTTCGGTACCATAAAGTATACCTGGCAACATTAATAAGACGAAGGAAAGACCAGCAAAGACTAGCCCTAGTGAAAACTTCACAACTGTTGATGGTTGACGTTTACCTAGTTTTGTCCATAATGTAACAAAAATAGGGGTCAAAATAACTACGAATACAGGATTTAATGATTGGAACCAGCTAGCGGCAATCGGGAAGCCAAACAAACTCGTTTGCGTCCGTTCATTTGCAAATAGAGCAAGAATAGACGAACCTTGTTCTTCCAATGACCAGAAAACAATTGCTGCTAAGAATAATGGCAAGTAAGCCAGAACTTTTGGTTTTTCTTCAGCAGTGACATCTTTAGACGTTAACATTTTGCTGAAATAATAAACAGGTAACAGGATTCCTAACACGCTGATGGTATTAATAAAGAAATCAATTGTTAAATGTCCTGTGACATAGGCGCCACCAAAAATAAGTAAAGCAACGATAATTGCCAGCATAAATGCTTTAGCAAATTTATTTTGCTCTTCTTTAGACATTGGATTAGTTGGGGCCTGACCAATTCCAGCCAGAGATTTACGTCCTTGGAAATAATATTGTAGTAGCCCGAAGAACATCCCTACTGCGGCAACGGAAAAGCCTAAATGATAATTATATTCTTGTCCTAAAGTTCCGACAACAAGGGGAGCGATTAAGGCTCCGATATTAATCCCCATGTAAAAAATGGAGAAGCCTGCATCTCTACGTAAGTCAGTTTTTGAATAAAGATGGCCAACCATCCCTGAAACGTTTGGTTTTAACATCCCAGTCCCAAATACAATTAACATAATAGAAACGAATAAGGCGGGGACACCAAATGGGGTAGCGAGAACAATATGTCCAGCAATGATTAACAAACCACCAATAAAAACAGTTTTCCTTGAACCTAAGACACGGTCAGAGACCCAACCGCCAATGATACTGGACATGAAAACCATTGATCCATAAATGGACATGATGGCTAAGGCAGTTGCTTTGGGGAGACCTAAACCGCCATTGGCTACGGTATCGTAAATGTAATACATTAGAATAGCACGCATGCCGTAGTAACTGAAACGTTCCCACATTTCTGTGAAGAACAGTGTTGCTAGTCCTTTCGGTTGTCCCAGAAAGGATTTGTCTAATTTCTCAAGTTGTTCTTTGTCACTCATAGATAAAACTCCAATTCTTATAATATTCAGAATATTTGATAATAAAATGACTTAAATGTAGATTCATATATTTTATTACTCATAGATTGGAAAATAGAAAGAGAAAAAACTGATTATGTTTTTAAATAACAATCGTTCGAGCGATTGTTTGTTTTTTATTCGTGAATTATGATAAAAATGAATATTTATTCTGCTTTATTTTCAATACTTTGTTTTCACAGTCGTTTTAGCTGTTCTTTTTTTGAATAAGATTAAAATGAATAAATAACAAGCAAAATATAAGATTTTTTTGTTTAACTCTTTTTTTCAATAGGAAGTGCTTAGTGTTTTTTCAGAATCGAAAAATGAATACGACAAAAAATTTATCTATATAATAGAAGGAAAAATAAATATAGTGAATGATAAAAAAATTCAAAGAAAACACCTGTTCTTTTTAGGCGTGAGTTTTTAAAAAACATTCTCATGTCTAGTATCTTTAACATTTTGTTACTTTTTGACTGAAACGAATGTAAAAAAACCGACATTTAATGGCTAATCAAGGGTTAGAAAACGGTTTCTCAAAAATAAAATCCTGTTTTTTTAACTTTTTTTTGCAAAATATAAACAGGATAATATCAAGCTTCCAGCAGCTTTTTATTACAAAATGTAACAAAACCGACATTCTAGTAATAAATTGTCACGAGATATTCACCTACGGCCGGCCATTCGATGATAAAGTATGTGAAGTCGTTTCGATAAAGCGAAGCAGACGTGGTTGTTGCCGAGTGCTAAGAGCAACAATCAAATATTTTTAATTACAAAGGAGAAACATACATGAAATCAATCAAAACGATTTTACTTGGAACAACTTTGGCCGCAGGTTTAGGATTATTCTTAGGAACAGACGCAAACGCAGAAAGCTTATATACAGTTAAAGCAGGAGATACTTTATCAACAATTTCTCATCAATTTGCAGGAGACAATAGCTTAATTCAAAAAATTGCTTCTGATAACAAATTGCCAAACCTTGATTTAATTTTTGAAGGAGAACAATTAGTTATTCGTTCAGAAAAAGAAGTTGCTAATACTCCAGCACCAGCTGTAGAAGTTGCACCAGTTCAACAAGTAGTTGAACAACCTGTTGCACAACCAGTACAACAAGAAGTACAACAACCTGTTGCTCAAGAAGTAGCGCAACCAGCAGCACCTGCCGCAAGCAGTGATGCAAAAGAATGGATCGCACAACGTGAATCTAGTGGTTCTTACGATGCAACAAACGGTCAGTATATCGGTCGTTACCAATTATCTGCCTCTTATTTAAATGGTGACTATTCACCTGCCAACCAAGAACGCGTGGCAGATCAGTACGTAGCAGGTCGCTATGGTTCATGGGATGCAGCTAAATCATTCTGGTTAGCAAATGGTTGGTACTAAAATTAAATAAACGAAGTAATCTAATTACTTATTAAAAACCATAAACAAAAAAACAGTAACCTGTAAAGATTACTGTTTTTTTTGTCGATTTGTTAAGGTACAACGCCCCACGCTCGTCAATTGGTGGTCTGCGTTATATATTTTTGCTTCCCAAACTTGAAGGGTCTTTCCCGAGTGATCGGGCGTCGCAATCACGGTAAGGCTACCATCATGGACACTACGAAGATGATTTACTTGTAAGTCTATGCCGACAGCAAAAGTGTTTTCAGGAACGTTTTCGTTCGCACCTAAACTACAGGCAGTTTCAATTAAGACGCCGTTTAAGCCCCCGTGGACAAGGCCATAGGGTTGTTTATGCACGTCTTTTACCGCTAAAGTAAGCTGACATTTCTCAGCAGAAACATGTTGAATCGTGATGCCTAAATACTCTAAAAGATGAATAGTAATCAGTCCTTTCTAATAAAAGAGAGAATAAAAGGTTTTTTATTTATTATACAGGAATGAAGAAAATTTGAAATAGCCATGTTTTTTCTTAAAATTCAAGCGACTTTTTCTCTAAAGTGCCGATTCTTGTGTATAATAGAAAAGATGAGATTAATGAAGGAGGTTTCCTAATGAGAAACTGGACAACAATTAAAGAATATGATGAAATTTTATTTGAGCAAGCAGGCAAAGTAGCAAAAATTACTATCAACCGCCCGCATGTTCACAACGCATTCACACCAAAAACAGTCATGGAAATGATTGATGCATTCAACATTAGTCGTGATAAAGAAGATGTCGGGGTTATTATTTTAACAGGCGCAGGTGACCAAGCATTCTGTTCTGGTGGCGATCAAAAAGTTCGAGGTAATGGTGGTTACGTTGGCGAAGACAACATTCCACGTTTAAATGTGTTAGATTTACAACGGTTAATCCGTGTCATTCCCAAACCAGTCATCGCAATGGTGAAAGGCTGGTCCATTGGTGGCGGCAATGTTTTACAATTAGTTTGTGATTTAACAATTGCGGCTGAAAATGCTAAGTTTGGGCAAACAGGACCAAATGTCGGTAGCTTTGATGGTGGATACGGCTCAGGTTACTTGGCGCGCGTTATCGGCCATAAAAAAGCGAAAGAAGTTTGGTTTATGTGTAAACAGTATTCTGCTCAAGAAGCTTTAGATATGGGCTGGATTAATACAGTTGTTCCATTGGATCAAGTAGAAGATGTGACAATGGAGTGGGCAGAAGAAATGTTAACCAAAAGCCCGATTGCTTTACGGATGATTAAAGCCTCTTTAAATGCCGATACAGATGGCTTGGCTGGTGTGCAACAATTAGCTGGTGATGCGACACTTCTTTACTATACAATGGCTGAAGCACAAGAAGGCCGAGATGCATTTAAAGAAAAACGGACACCAGATTTCGATCAATTCCCTAAATTCCCATAAACCAATGACTTGGTTAAATAAACAAGTACAAAAACGTCCCGATCATCCTGCTTTTTATTTTCAGGATGAATCTTGGACGTTTTTAGAAGTGCAACAAGAAGTCAGCCATTGGGTAGCCACATATCAACAGGTGCTTGCACCAGAAGAAAAACGTGTGGCTTTATTCAGTAAGAACAGCAAAGAGTTGTATTTTTCAATTCTAGCCTTATGGGAATTGGGGAAAGAGTTATTATTTTTAAATACGCATTTGACACTTGCTGAACTGACTTTTCAGTTAAAAGATGCGCAAGTTAAAACGATTATTGGTGCGCCTGAAACGCAGGCTTTGTTAGAGGAGATTTCTTTTGTCGACGTTCAGCCAATGGTTAAAAAACAGCATAGTCTTTTACGTCAGGAGTTTCAACAGCCAAGTGACTTAGAGTCGGTGGCTTCTATTATGTATACATCTGGAACTACAGGACAACCTAAAGGGGTCTTGCAACGGTTTAAAAATCATTTGGCCAGTGCTAGAGGCACTCAAGAAAATATGGGGATTACTGCTGAAGATTGTTGGTTGTGTGCAGTCCCATTATTTCACATTAGCGGATTGTCGATTGTTTTTCGACAACTCGTCTTAGGTTGTAGTATTCGCCTTTACGATAAATTTGATGAACAGCAAGTGACACAAGATTTACAAGAAGGCCGTGGCACCGTCATTTCAGTGGTTGCGACAATGTTACAACAATTATTGTCTGTCTATCCTGAAGCTGGCTACAGCGTCAGCTTTAAAGGAATGTTATTGGGCGGCGGACCGATTGCACCGGATAAATTAGCGCAGTGTGAGGAAAAAGGGATTCCAGTCATTCAATCTTATGGGATGACGGAAACGTGTTCGCAAGTTGTTGCCTTGAAATTTGAAGATGCGGCACTGAAAATCGGCTCTGCTGGGCAACCGTTAAAAGATATGCAGATCAAAATTGTTGATGAACTAGGACAAGAACAGCCAGAAAAGCAAGTCGGGGAAATTTTACTTAAGGGACCAAACGTTGTTTCAGGTTACCTTAACCAGCGTCAACCTGAAAAATGGACAGCAGATGGTTGGTTTAAAACAGGCGACATGGGCTATTTAGATGCACAAGGGTACCTGTATTTGGTTAGTCGTTTAAGTGAACTCATTATCTCTGGTGGTGAAAATATTTACCCCACTGAGGTTGAACAGGTGTTACAGGCGATAACAGGAATTAAAGCAGCGGCAGTTGTAGGAGAACCAGATGCGCAATGGGGAGCCGTCCCAGTTGCATATGTGATTAGTGACCAAGAAATCACCTTAGCGCAAATTCAAGACCAGTGTTCACGAAAACTGGCAAAATATAAACGACCGAAACGCATTTATTTTTGTCATTCTTTCCCGCAAACAGCAAGTGGAAAGATTGCCAAACATCGTTTCATGACAGAAGAAAGAGAGGCGTTTTTAATCAGATGAAATTGCCTGATGAATTACGACAAGCCTATCAGAAGAATGCCCGTCAGTTCAGTTGGGTTTTTCCATTAGAAACAGAACAAACAGCCTTGGCAATTTTTGCCGCTGGTGAAAAGGCATACCAAGGAGAACGTTTTTTTTGGCAAACGCCGAAAAAAGATTTTGCTTTGGTTGGCTTCGGATATGAAACTATCTTAAAAGGCGCAGAAACAGAAACGCATCAATTGAACAACTTTTTAAAAAAAGAGGCGGCAACTCGTTTTCAAAATATGTCTATTTCTGGTACAGGGGCTCTTCTGTTTGGCGGTTTGCCTTTTGATACAGAACAAACGCCTACTGAGGCCTGGGGAGAGTTAGGGGAAGGTTGGTTTTATCTACCAAGTATTCTATTTACTTTTTCAGGTTCACGTATTTATGGAACGCTGAACTTTTCAGGTTCTAGTGAACAAGAAGTCGAGGAACGTTGGTCGACTTTGGTGGCTCAGTTTGATCGCTTGTTAGCTACCTGTGAGGAGTTGCCAGCTGTAGCGGAAACAAAGATTGACAAGGAAGAAGTTGCCGTGACTGAATGGCTACAAGCTGTCAACGAAACCGTAGCAGTCTTAAGAGAAGATGGCCCTTTAAAAAAAGTGGTTTTGGCTCGACAACTTGCTGTGAGCAGTCCTGAAAAAATTCGAAGTAACCAAGTGCTCGTTAATTTAATGGCACAACAACAAAATACGTATTTGTTTGCTTTAGAAGCCAAAGACACAAGTTTCATTGGTGCAACACCAGAACGACTTCTGTTGGGTACTAAAGAAACGTTTGCGACCGCTTGTATTGCAGGAACCATTAAAACGGGTCAAACACCAGAAGAAACGAAAACTTTAGGAGCACAACTTTTACAAGACCGCAAAAATACCGGAGAACACCAAATTGTGGTGGAACGTTTAGCGAAAGAGTTGGCGAAGATGACGACTTCTGAAAACAGTATTCAAGCACCCATTATTTTGGAAAATCGAGATGTACAACATCTTTATGTGCCAATCTCGGGTCAACGTAAACCGGGAATTTCGTTCTTGGAAAGTGTGATGCAGTTACACCCAACGCCAGCTTTAGGCGGTGAGCCCAAAGAGTTGGCAGTCGAATGGATTCGACAATATGAGCCAGGGAGTCGTGGGTTATATGGTGCGCCAATCGGTTGGATTTCAGGGAATGATGATAGTGGCGAGTTTGCTGTGGCCTTGCGTTCAGGTGTCTTTGCTGGTCAGCAAGGCGTTCTTTATGCAGGTTGTGGTATTGTTGCGGATTCCCAAGCAGAGCTAGAAAGAGAAGAAACGAAAATAAAATTTCAACCGATGTTACGAGGAATTGGAGGGCAGGTTTAATGAATCATCAAGAAACAATGACCGATTATTTAATGGCCTTTATTGAAGGCTTAAAAAATAGTGGGGTTGAACAAGCAGTCATTAGTCCAGGGTCCCGTTCCACACCACTGGCTTTATTACTTCATCGGGAAACCGCAATCCAAACTTTTGTCGATGTCGATGAACGTTCCGCTGCTTTTTTTGCTTTAGGATTAAGTAAAGCGAGTCAAAAACCAGTGGTCTTACTTTGTACCTCTGGAACAGCAGCTGCAAACTATTATCCAGCAATTTGTGAAGCCAATATTAGCCATGTGCCTTTAGTCGTTTTAACAACAGATCGGCCGCATGAGTTACGTCAAGTTGGCGCTCCTCAAGCCATGGAGCAATTACAAATGTATCAAAATCACGTGAAATTATTTGTTGAAATGGCTTTGCCAGAAGCAACAGAAGAGATGTTGAATTACGCCTATTGGCAAGGCGCTAAAGGAGCAGCATTCGCGCAACAAACGCCTGCAGCACCTGTTCATTTGAATTTTCCTTTGCGGGAACCATTATTACCTGACTTGGAGAGAAAAACAAAGAGTTCTCAACAAACGGCTTTATTCGCTGGTCAATCAATCCTTTCTACAGAACAAGTGCAACAGTTAGCGGATCAATGGTACCAGAAAAACGGCGTTTTGGTTGTCGGTGGCAGTCATACAGAGGAAGAAGCGGCGTTATTTATTCAATTAGCCGAAGCTTTGCAATGGCCGTTACTAGCGGATCCTTTAGCAAACATTGTGACACATGGGCAAAATAGTGAAGTTGTTATTGCACATAGTGATCTGTTTCTAAATGTGGCAACCTTGCCACAAGAACCAGAAGTGGTAGTGCGTTTTGGTTCGCTGCCAATTTCTAAAAACATCATGTTATGGTTGAAACGCTTAGCAACGACAGAGACTGCTTTTTATTTTGTGGACGAAAATGGGCAATGGCAAGAGCAATTGAAAAAATCACAAACAGTTATTCAGGCAAAGGAAACCACGTTTGTAGAACAACTGCTAACGGTTGTCAAACCAACAGAAGCGACTTGGTTAGCACAATGGCTCCTGCTGGAAAAAACGGTCTCTGAAGTTCTTCTAGAAACGCTGAACGCGACAGAATTAAATGAAACAACAGCCAGCTTAGCTGTTCACCAAACAATGAAAGAGAACGGTCAGTTATTTGTATCTAATAGTATGGCTATCCGCTACTTAGATCGATTTATGGATAGTCGCCCTTATCGGATGTTTGGAAATCGCGGCATCAACGGGATTGATGGGATTGTTTCAACTGCTTTAGGAATGAGTGCCGTAGCACCGACACAGCAAAACGTTCTACTGATTGGTGATTTAGCGCTATATCATGATATGAATGGTTTATTTTTGGCTAAACGTTATCAGTTGCCGTTAACAATTGTTTTATTAAATAACAATGGTGGCGGGATTTTCTCTTTTCTATCTCAACGAACTTTACGTGAGGACGATTTCGAGCCTTTATTTGGAACACCGCTTGATTTAGATTTTTCGTTAGTTGCTGAACTTTACGGTGCTTCGTATCAAGAAGTCAAAACAATCGCGGAGCTCAAGCAAACTTTACAAGCAGCGGCTGAAGAACCACAATTTCAAGTGATCGAAGTCAAAGGAAATCGTCAAGAGAATGTTCATTTGTACGAATCAATTTTAGCTGAAATTGGTAGACGAGTAGAAAGACAGGGGATTTCATGGAACGGTTAATTCGGGGGATGCAGTACCATTATCAATGGTTAACACCTTTTGATGCAAAGCGAACGACACTAGTCTGTTTACATGGTTTCACAGGAACGTTAGCCACGTTTGCAGCCGTTTTTCCCAGTCAAACACCTTATAACGTTTTAGGCATTGATTTACCTGGGCATGGCGCGACTGCTAGTTTGGTAGCACCAGAGCGTTATACCATGAAACAGGTTTGCCATGATATTGCTGAACTAACCGAATCGCTAAATTTGCCTTGCTTTTGTTTATTAGGCTATTCAATGGGCGCTCGAACAGCTTTAGGTTTTGCATTACATTATCCACAAAAGGTACAGCATCTTTTATTGGAAAGTGGATCACCAGGTTTGGCCACTGCCGCAGAACGTCAGGCTCGGATCTGTCAAGATCATCGTTTGGCGGAACGTCTTTTAGAGGAACCGCTGGTGGATTTTATTGATTTTTGGCAAGAATTACCGTTATTTCAAACGCAAAAAGCCTTGTCTGTGGCACAGCAAATGGCCATTCGTCAGGAACGTTTGAGCCAATCGGCCTTTGGATTGGCTAGTAGTTTGTGGTATATGGGCACAGGAGCGCAAGAGAGTTACTGGGAACGTCTAGCAGAATTGCAGCCGATTCCTACCGATTTATTGGTAGGCGGCGAAGATCAAAAATTTATTGGAATTGCGAAAAAAATGCAGGCACGTCAACCGTTGTTGAGGCTGACAATTTTTCCTGAAGCAGGACATTGTATCCATTTGGAACAACCAACGATTTTCTATGAAAAGGTGACAGCGTTATTGGAAGGAGCTATCTGAATGAACATTCAATCAATTGAAACCTATCAGGTTCGTTTGCCTTTAAAAACGCCGTTTGTCACGAGCTATGGTCGCCTGGAAGAAAAAGCGTTTGATCTATTTGTAATAACGGATGAGCAAGGAAATCAAGGGTTTGGCGAATTAGTGGCTTTTGAGCAACCTGATTATGTGCAAGAAACGTTGGTAACCGAACGCTTCATCATCCAACAGCATTTAATTCCGTTACTTTTAACAGAAGCGATTGAACAGCCGCAAGAGGTTTCAACAATTTTTGAAGAAGTTAAAGGGCATTGGATGGGAAAAGCTGCGTTAGAAACTGCCATCTGGGATTTATATGCCAAACGGCAACAGAAGAGTTTAACTGAATTTTTTGGACCAACGCGGAGGAAAATTCCTGTAGGGATTAGTTTAGGGATTCAAGAAGACTTACCTCAATTACTTAAACAAGTTCAGTTAGCTGTAGAAAAAGGGTATCAACGAGTGAAGCTGAAAATTCGTCCCGGTTATGATGTGGAACCTGTTGCTTTGATTCGTCAGCATTTTCCTAACTTGCCTTTAATGGTCGATGCAAATTCAGCGTATACATTGGCAGATTTGCCTCAATTGCAACGTTTAGATCACTATCAATTAGCGATGATTGAACAGCCTTTTGCTGCAGATGATTTTTTAGACCACGCACAATTACAAAGAGAACTGAAGACAAGAATTTGTTTGGATGAAAATATTCGTAGTCTCAAAGACTGCCAAGTGGCGTTAGCATTGGGCAGTTGCCGTAGTATCAATTTGAAGATTCCTCGTGTAGGTGGGATTCACGAGGCGTTGAAGATTGCCACATTTTGCCAAGAAAATGATTTATTGGTTTGGTTAGGTGGCATGTTTGAGTCTGGTGTTGGTCGCGCATTGAATTTGCAATTTGCGTCACAGCCTACCTTTTCCTTTCCAGGTGATATTTCAGCAACGGAACGCTATTTTTATGAAGATATCATCACGGAACCTTTTATTTTAGAGCAAGGGACAATGACCGTGCCTCAGGGACTTGGTATTGGTGTTACACTTTCCCAGACGAATTTGCTAAAATACAGTCAGTATCAAAAAATCATGTAATGATAACAAAATTGCGCCTATGACTATGCAGAGAAGCATAATCTAGGCGCAATTTTTTATTTTTCTAATTGACTCGCTGCGGCTTCATCCAAGAGAACCGTTAATTTTGGATGGAGTTGAAGAATAGAGGCAGGATACGTTTCTGTGACAGGTCCTTGGAGCACTTGTTTGACCATCTGAGCTTTTTGTTCACCATTTACAATTAGGACAAGATGCTTAACTTTCATGATGCTGGCTGGCCCCATCGTAACAAAGGTCATGCCTGGCTGCATCATTTCAGGAACAAACCAAGGCTCTGAACCAGTGACGGTCACTTGATAGGTTTCGTTTTTAAAATGAGTGGTAGTGGGCATGTTCCCACAAAAATGACCATCTGCTCCTAAGCCAATTAACATCAAATCTAAGCCGCCTGCGTCAGCAATCCGTTGTTCTTGTTGTTGAAAGTTTTCAACAGTTAATGGATGGATGTTTTGCTCGGATATTTCCGCAGGTGTCAAATACAGCGTTCGCAAATCTGTCAGAGTAATGCCTTCCTTTTGATGAGGAACGGGGATTTCATCAAAGTTATAATAATGAACATTATCAAAGTCAGATGAATTTTTCACAATCGAGGCTAATTTTTGGTAAACAAGTGCTGGCGTTTTACCAGCGGTAATTGATAAATTCACTCGTTTATCTTGGCTCATCGTGCTTAGAAGTAACATTTTTGCCCATTCACTCATCGTGTCGAAATCTTGTTTAATTAAAATTTTCATACTTGCACACTCCATTCTTTGAATAAGCTAAGTATAATTTGTGGGAACCATCCCATGTCAAGTTCTTCACAAAAAGGATTTAATTAACGGTAGACAAAAGAAAGAGGGGCAGCCGTCAAAACGACGACTGCCCCTCTTTTTAAAGCTTAAGATAACCTACAACGAGTTAACTTTTTAGCTTTCTGTTCCACTTGCTCCAACACTGGCCTAAACGTTCTTTTGACCAACGTTATTTGACAAAGAATCTTATTTTATTGTTCTTTTAACCATTTTTCTAGTTGTAAACGTTGCACTTTCATAGTAGCTGTGTGAGGAATTTCATCAAAAGCCATAATGATAGGTTCGTTTAAATGTGGTAAATCGGCTACTTGTGTCCACCAAGCGTCCCAATCCATTTCTTCCCCAGGGACAACCGCTAAAATTGGCTGAGGTTCATTTTCTTTGCCACGGACAATAATCACTTCTTCTAAGAAATCTAATGCATCCAATAAATGATCTTCAATAGCTAAATTACTGTCGATGTTTTCAATTAGATCTACTTGGCGATCTTTCAAGAATAAGTGGCCGCGTTCATCTAACATTCCGTAATCGCCGCTGTCCCACCATTCGCCGTAGACATTTTCTGCAAAGCGGGCATCTTCTTTGTAATACGTTAAGGCCCGTCCTTTTGATAAGAATTGGATATGGCCATCCGTCATCGCAGGTAAAACTTGTCCTTTTTCATCGGTAATTCGAGCTTGTGTTAAATCCTCTAAACCAACACCCATGTCACGAGCATCTGAATCTTTTAAGGAGTCTAAAGTATGCGCTCGTAAGATCATTGGCCCGCATTCACTTTGTCCATAAACTTGTAGGAAAATTGGTTCATTGGCAGCAGATGCTTTTAAGAAAGCCACCATTGTAGCGTTGTTAATTGCATCAAAAGTAGAATGATAATAATGGACACTAGCGAAAGCTTCAGGTTTTTCTTTGGCCAAACGAACCCATTGAACGAAGTTATTGGGGTGTGTTTCTACAGCGATTGGTTGATAGGTGCTGAACATTTCAGCGACTTTTTCGCTCGAAGCATTTGCTAAAGGCATCATAGGGAAGCCCATGGCCATTAAAGAAGACACACCAATGTTAAAACGAGAATGAACTGGCGAAATATGAAAGCCAACTAATTTCTTTTCAGCAATTTTTGTAAAAATGGTTTTTTGCCATTTTGTACGCCAACCCATAGAGTGATTGGAATGACAGATAAGTTTAGGAATACCTGTTGTTCCAGAGGTGTGGGTCATGTAGGCAATTTCGTCTTTAGTCAGTTCGTCTTGAGGAACTTCCGTGGCATCAGCTTCTAAAAGAGAAGCAACCGAAAGTTTTTTATTGGCAGAGCTGTTACGAACAGCTTGAACTTTTTCAGCAGTCACATCATCAAATAAAATATAAGGATCTTCTAAACGATCAACGAATACTTCAATTGTTTCAAAAGGTAAATGGTATGAAACCATTACAGGAACGGCTGCTAGATATGAGGCTGCAACAGCTAGTAAATACGTGTCGAATTTAGGACTTTTATAAATAATAATTTTGTCGCCTTTTTTTACACCTAAAGCGGCTAATTGATATGCCCGTTTCAAAATTTCTTGATGGCTTTCACCATAAGTTGTTTCTAAGCCAAGTGCAGGAAAAGCAGGCAAGGATTCATCAAAAATAATTGGAACAGTTGGTGTTTTTTCTGCGGCTTCTTGATAGTTTGTGTAGAGGTTTAATGGTTGATAATCAAGTAAGTGTGTCAAGGGAAAGTCTCCTTTGTAAAATAGTTTGTGTACAAATGTACAAGTTCACTTTATCCTATCATAGAATGGGTTCTTTTTCTACGTCAAAAATACAACATTAAATGTTATTTTTTATTATTCACAAGCACAACGTTTGCTGTATCTGACAAAGTTTCCTACAATAATTATGTAAGTAACAAGTTCTCAGAAGTGTAAAACTTTACAAAGGAGAGGAATTTACATGAAAAAAATCTATGAAACAACTATCATTAATACGGGTGGACGTGCAGGAGAAGTTCACTCACCGGATAAATCATTTTCTTATGCGGTTGCTTCGCCAGGTGTCAAGAAAGAAAATACAACAAATCCAGAACAATTATTCGCAGCGGCTTACAGTGCTTGCTTTAACGGTGCATTAGAATTAGTGATGGATCAAGAAAAAGTCGAAGGTAAAAGTACAGTAACCGCACGTGTTTCCTTATTCCAAGGAGAAGATGGCTTTAGCGTTGGTGCTGAATTAGAAGTTCATATTGATGGGGTAGATCAAGCTAAAGCAGAAGAACTTGTTAAAAAAGCCCACGAAATTTGCCCATATTCTAAAGCAACAAGAAATAATATAGATGTTAAATTAACTGTGATTTAATTAAAAAAGAAGCGCTTTGTCGTATAGACAAAGCGCTTCTTTTTTAGATAACAGTCCACAAATTATACATATTTAACAAAATAACTAAAAAAACAACTAAACTATAAATTTGGGCGACCCGTTGTTGAGATAATTTTTTACTGAAAAGACCGCCGACATAACCACCGAATAAAGCGGCAGGAATAATAGCCCAAAGCATTGTCAAATCAAAAACCGCAAACCCTGTGGTCAAGCCGATATTGCCAAGTTTGGCGAGTTGGGAGAAAAAAATAGTAATGATGGAATAGACAGTTGCTGATTTGATATCCATTCCAAAAAAGAGAATAAGGCAAGCTACATTAATGGGACCGCCACCGATGCCTAAAAAGGTTGATAGAATCCCTAAGCCTAATCCGACAATCAGAAAAATGCTCAATCCGTTGAGGTGTAAGTGCCAGTTGGAAAATTGATTGTAGAGAAGAACCAAAACCAAGGTCAGCAACATGATGATATATTGGATTAGTTGTACTTTTTCTTCATTTGGCGCTAGTGCAATCGCCTGATTAAGAAGTAAATCACCTAACATGCCGCCGACTAAGGAACCAAACGAAATACTCGCGGCTTTTTTCCATTCAATTTGGACACCATTTTGATACTGTTTATAAGTCGAAGAAATGGACATGACAAAAACAGCGACACTTGAATAGAACGCAATACTATTTAACGAATGGAACCCAAGAAAATCCAAAACAGGCTTAATAATGACGCCTCCACCCATCCCAGAGAGCGCCCCAACTGTATTGGATAGAAAAATAGTTATGAAATAAATCAGCAAAACCCGCACATAATCACTCCTAAAACGTTTTCTTTTAGTATAGCACAAAAATTATATAAGAAATGCAATTTCATTTAAAAATATTTTTAAAAAGAACTTGAAATGATATTTCTTTAATGGTATTCTACAAATACAAAAAAGAAAACGCATTCAAGGAGGATGAGAAAGCATGACAGTATCGATTGGTATTATTTTGATTTTATGTCTTTACACAGTTGTTGGTGTACTTGACCAAATTTCTATTCAGATTGGTCCATATACACCATTGTTTGCTGCAACGTTTACTGGCCTAGTCTTAGGGGATGTTCAAACAGGTTTGATGATTGGGGCAACGCTTCAATTGATGACATTAGGTGTAGCGACTTATGGAGGAGCAACAGTCCCAGACTTTCTTTCAGGGGCCATTATGGGAACGGCTTATGCAATCATTTCAGGGAAAGGGGCAGAGTATGGTATCGGAGTTGCGGTTCCGATTGGGTTATTATTAACACAACTAGATATTTTAGGCAGAATGGCTAATACGTTTTTCCAACATAAAGCAGATCGCTATGCGGAAGAAGGAAATTATAAAGGGGTCGAGCGCTGCAATGTTTTAGGAATTTTTCCTTGGACGATTTCTCGTGTCATCCCAGTTTTTATTGGCCTAGCTTTTGGTGAACAAGTTGTAAACGCTATCAACAATTGGATTCCTATTTGGGTGATGAATGGGTTAAAAGCAGCAGGCGCTATTTTACCAGCGATGGGGATTGCTATTTTAATGCGTTACTTGCCAATTAAAACATACTGGCCTTATTTTATTATTGGGTTCGTGTTACTTGCTTATGGGGCCCAATTCTTCTCAGTTTTAGGTGTCGCACTGGTTGGCTTGGCTTTAGCAGCGATTTATGTGATGAATCATAACAAAGGCGGCGCAGCTACAACAAGTGGCACGGTTATTTACGAAGATGATGAGGAGGTTGAGATTGATGACTAACAAATTAACAAAAAAGGATATTAATAAAGTTTACGTCCGTAATCTTTTTGGCTATCAGTGGGGCTGGAACTATGAAAAAATGCAAGGACTTGGTTACGCTTGGGTGATGATGCCTGCATTAAAGCGACTATACAGTGAAGATCCAGTAGCTATGAAGAAAGCCTTGAAGACACATCTTGGCTTTATGAATACGACGCCAGCCATGTCACATTTAATTGTCGGAGCTGATATGGCTTTGGAAGAAGAAGTTGGCATTGAAGATGAAACGGCCATTACTGGTTTGAAAACAGGTCTAATGGGTCCGTTTGCTGGTGTTGGTGATACCATTTTTATCGCGATTTATCGTGCGATTGTTTTTTCGATTGCAGCTTACATGGCGCAAGGGGGCCAGGTTGTTGGGTTACTGATCCCGTTAATTGCCGGAGCAGTGGTCCTTTGGGTTCGCTATAAATTCACTTGGATTGGTTACCATCAAGGGAAAAAAATTGCGACAGAATTTGCGGATAAAATGAAATTGTTTACGCAAGGTGCAGCTATTTTAGGTTTAACGGTGGTCGGCGGTTTGATTCCTTCGGTAATTACTTACAAATTAGATTTAACTTATAAAATGGGAGATGTAACATTATCTGTTCAAGAAATGTTGGATAAAATTTTACCCGCATTAATTCCTTTAGGGATTGTTCTTTTATCCTATTGGTTACTAGGGAAAAAGAAAATGAATTCAACACGGCTAATCTTTGTTTTAATTTTAATTGGCATGGTTTTAGGCAATTTACAACCAATGTTGGCTTGGGTTGGCGGTTTATTTTAAAAAAATAGTATATAATAGGAGAGATTTATTATGACAATTGTACATGCAAGAGTAGATGAGCGTTTAATTCACGGACAAGTTGCAACTGTTTGGACAAATACGGTTGGCGCACAAAGAATCATGGTAGTAAATGATGCCGCGGTCAAAGATCAATTACAAATTGGTGCCTTAAAAATGGCTAAGCCTGCAGGAGTTAAATTATCCATTTTATCAAAACGTAAAGCGATTGAAAAAATTTTAGCAGGCAATTATGATGAAGAAAAAGTCTTTTTAATTACGAAAGACATTGCAGACATGGCGGCTTTAATTGATGGCGGTGTTCCGTTACAGAGCTTCAATGTCGGCAATATTTCTCAAAAAGAAGGCAGTCGAGCAATTAAAAAATCTGTTGCATTAACCGATGAAGATATTCAAACCGTTCGTCGTTTAACAGATAATGGGGTGACTATTACCGCACAGATGATCCCTTCTGAACCAAACGAAGCAATTTTAACTTTCATAAAATAGAAATGGAGATGAGAAGATGGAGCCAATCCGTTCAATCAGACAAAAATATAAGGACTTTTCCAAAGTAAATAAGAGAATCGCAGACTATATACTGAAGGATCCGACCCGTCTTCTCTCATTAACAGCAAACGAAATTGCTAGCAATAGCGAAACTTCTCCAGCGTCAGTTACCCGTTTTTCTAAACAATTAGGATTTGACAGCTGGGAAGAGTTAAAACTATCCATTGCAGCGGTACAAGCTGCCAGTAACGGTAAAAAAGATATTGATCCAATTGTAGCGGCAGATGATTCGGTGGATACTATTTGTATGAAAGTGGAATCTTTATTAAATGCTACGATTGAGGATTTGTTTTATACAGTGGATAAACAAGCCTTGGAACGAGCAATCGCGCATGTTAAAAAAGCGGAAAAAATTCATTTGGTTGGAATTGGTGCCTCTTCTTTAACGACTTATAATCTTTATCACAAGTTTAACCGCGCTGGTCGCCAAGCAATTTTTAATTATGATAGTCACATGATGTTGGAGTTTTTAAATTATGCAACGGCACAAGACATTTTGATCACGGTCTCCTATAGTGGTTTGACAAAAGAAGCCTTAATTGCCTGTGAAATTGCCAAAAATAGAGGCGCAACGGTTATTTTTATTACCAGTAACGATGGAGAAAACGTGCGATCATTGAGCGATGAAGTTCTTTTAGTCCCCAATAATGAGCACCTCATTCGAGTTGGGGCTATTTCATCGATTGCTTCGTCAATGGCAATTGGCGATGTTCTGTATTTAGGTTCAATTCAAGATGATTTAGACACAGAAATTGAACGTAATATGATTGAAACGAGTCAACTTGTCAGCCGTCTAAAAGAGAAGTAGGGGTGTGCAAGCAAATGAATTTAGAAGGATTAACGACAGAAGCCAGAAATGAAGCGACTAAAAAGATTGACCAAGTGTCAACATTAGAGATGGTGACTTTAATAAATCAAGAAGACCAAAAGGTAGCACAAGCAATTGAAAAGGTGCTTCCGCAGATTGCTGCAGCAATTGATGCAGCGGCAGAACGATTTAAAAAAGGGGGCCGTTTAATCTATTGTGGTGCAGGAACGTCTGGACGTTTAGGTGCTTTGGATGCGATTGAATTAACGCCCACATATAGTGTGTCGCCAGAACGCGCATTTGGTATTTTAGCTGGTGGTGAAAAAGCAATGTATCAAGCAATTGAAGGCGCTGAAGACTCGAAAGAATTAGCCATCGAAGATTTAACGCAACATCAATTGACCGCCCGAGATGTTGTAATTGCGATTGCTGCTAGTGGTCGGACACCATATGCCGTTTCTGCAATTGAATACGGAAAAAAAGTGGGCGCTCTAACCATCTCCGTGACCTGTAATAATCAAAGTCCGATGAATCAATTGGCGGAAATTGGGATTGCGCCAATTGTCGGACCGGAAGTCATTACAGGGTCAACTAGAATGAAAGCGGGTTCAGCACAGAAAATGGTGTTAAATATGTTTTCAACAGGGATTATGGTTAAAGTAGGGAATATCTATCAAAATTTGATGGTCAACGTACAACCAACGAACGAAAAATTAATGCAACGTGCCACGAATATCATTAAAGAAGCAGCAGAAATCGAGGAATCGCAAGCCAAAGAATATTTGGAGGCAGCGCAGCTAGAAGTGGCACCAGCTATTGTAATGGCGAAAGCCCACGTTGATTTTCAAAAAGCCAAACAACTATTAGCAGAACATGACGGACGGATTTCAGAAGTTTTAGCATAGAAGTGGTGAACAATGAATCAAATCGCAATTCAAGAAACAATTCAGAGACTGATTAATCAGCAAGTCGTTCCGGGTGTCGCTTGGGGGACGATCACAGAAGATAGCTTATCAGAACAGTATACGGGCTTTTTAGGTAATACTGGTCCATTTGCAAGACAAAAGGTTTCATCAGCTAGCCTGTATGATTTAGCGTCCTTAACGAAAGTTATTGGGACAACAAATCGAATGTTACAATTAATCGATACAAATCAGCTTGCTTTTTCAACCACTGTGGGGGAAATCCTATCTGCTTATCAAGGGCTATCTTGTTCGATAGGGGAGCTTCTACTGCATCAGAGCGGACTGCCAGCTGATGTTGCTGATAAGAAAAATGTCACAAAAAAAAGCTTGCAAGAAATCATTTTGACGCATTCGTTATCTGAACGAGGGAAAACCACTTATTCTGATTTAGGGTATTACTTATTGGGAGAAATTATTCAAGTATTGGATCGCTGCTCATTAGAAGAGAGTTTTCAAACATACGTATTTCAACCAATGAACCTACAGCATACAAGTTTTACGGTCAGCGATTTTGCCCAGGCAGTGCCCACAGAGATTACAAAACAACGCGGCGTTATTCAGGGAGTGGTCCACGATTCGAAAGCCTATCAACTGAAAGCGCCAATCGGCAGTGCAGGTTTATTTGCAACTTTACCAGATTTACTCACTTTTGTTCAGTGTTTTATGAACAATCGCTACCCGTCTGGCAAACCATTATTTTCTGAAAAAATGTTCGATGCTCTCTGGTCTATGAACCAAGGGGGACGTACATTTGGTTGGGAAGTGAAAAAGACGCAAGCTGGGGTAGACTATTTGTATCATACTGGCTTTACTGGAACGGCGATTGGTATGAAAAAAGAAACCAAAGAAGCCCTAATTTTGTTAACGAATCGGGTTCATCCCACTCGTGAAGAACGTGGCTTTTTAAAAGCACGAACAAAAATTTATCAGCAGTATTTTTAGGAGGAAATGATGAAACCAAAATTAATTTTAATGAGCCATGGACGGATGGCAGAAGAAACCTTAGCTTCTACTCAAATGATTGTCGGGGAATTAGCAGATGCTGCGATTGTGTCAATGACCGCAGAAGATGGCTTGAGCGGCACGCAAGCAAAACTGGCAGCAATCTTAAAAGAAGCTGGCAATGTCCCGACGCTTGTATTAGCTGATTTAAAAGGAGGAACACCTTGTAATGTGGCTATGATGGCCATGGGCACTTATCCGCAATTACGAGTAGTCGCCGGACTTAATTTAGCAATGGCAATTGAAGCAGCCGTGTCACCTGTGGAAAATGTGGATGAATTAGCTGCATATTTAACGCAAATTGGCCAATCTGCGGTGACCACGATTGACTTACCTGAATTAACAGATGAAGAAGAATTTGAAGAATAGCAAAAAGGTGTTGTCTCAAAGACAACACCTTTTTTAAGAACCAGGGATATTCCGTGGTTCGTTTTTGGTTGTGACAAAGAAAAAGAACAGACTTAGTAAAATAACTAGGATGCCATCGTTAAACATCGGATTTACGAAGTTTAAAATAGCACTTAAGATAACTGGCACGGTAGCACAATACGTAATAATTTTTAAACAATCAATCAAACGTAAAGAATAAAAACGTAATTTTGAATAGAGAGATGCACCGATAGCGGCAATCAGTAAGTCTAAAACTAAACCGATTAGAACAGGGTAGATAGCCACTAAAAAGACAATGAGTTTTGTCCACCAGGGGATCGCTGCTTCACTTAGCGCAGTCTTGATACTCTGAGCGTTAACGCCATCTAAGGTTCCTTTACTATAGGGGAAGATAAATTGGTCGGTGCCTAGAATTGATTCAGTTGCGCCTGAATTTGGTAAGGCGACTACAAATTCATCTTGTAAAAAAGCTAAACCAAACGCATTACCAATTAAATCTTTTTGGACATCAGCGGCTGTACGCTTTCCATCTGGATCAAACGTAAAAATAATCGAGTCGGTTTGATAAATAAAGCCAGATTCTTTGGCCCTTGTTTGCAACGTGCCATTTTCAATAGAAAAGTCAGGCAACTTTTCTGCAATTTTTTGGCCATCTTGTTGCACCTCTTGTAGCACAGAAAAGACTTGTTTGGTAATAGGTAGTGCTAAAATAGCACTTAAAAAAACAGCATAGAGAATTACTTTCCAAAACGCCATTTTTTTCGCATGCCGTAATTCTGAAACTGAAAAAAAGGCCTGCTTAAATAATTGCAATGTATTCATTTATTTACTCCTCACATCGTTCTTCTACAGGTCATTCTAGCGAATTTATGAGGGAAACACAAGGTAATCTCCCTCTTTTGTAAAACTTTTCTTTTGGCAAGCAAACTATTTTGTAGAAAGCGGTTCACTCTGTTATCATAATAGTTGTATGAAAGACGTATGTTACATACTAAAAAATAGGGGGATTTAAAAAATGACTTACACATTACCAGAATTACCATATGCTTATGATGCATTAGAACCTTACATTGACGTGGAAACAATGCACTTACATCATGATAAACACCACAACACTTATGTGACTAACTTAAACGCAGCGATTGAAAAACATCCAGAATTAGGCGAAAAATCTGTAGAAGACCTAATTTCAGATATGAATGCTATTCCTGAAGATATCCGCACAGCCGTTCGTAACAATGGTGGCGGCCACGCAAACCATACATTCTTCTGGGAAATTATGGCACCAAATGCTGGTGGACAACCAACTGGCGCTATTAAAGAAGCAATCGATGAAACATTTGGTAGCTTTGATGAAATGAAAGCTGCTTTCAAAACAGCTGCAACTGGCCGCTTTGGTTCAGGTTGGGCTTGGTTAGTTGTGAATAACGGTAAATTAGAAATCACTTCAACACCAAACCAAGATTCACCATTAATGGATGGCCAAACACCTGTTTTAGGTCTTGACGTTTGGGAACATGCGTATTACTTAAAATATAAAAACGTTCGTCCAGATTACATTGAAGCATTCTGGAACGTTGTTAACTGGGATAAAGTAAACGAACTTTTTGCAGTAGCAAAATAAGTTTGCCAATTGTGAAGGAAAGAGTCAAATGACGGCTGTCATTTGACTCTTTCCTTTTACAAATCCAGGGTCGAAATAGTTGTTCGTTTATGGCATACTAAAGTAAGTAGGGAAAGATAACGGATACATAAAGAAGGAGCTAAAAAAATGAATGTTATGATGCAAAAAGTACACGGGTCAGAAAATGATTTCTTTTTATTGGATGAAACACAGTTTGAGCGTTCTTTAACCGCTGAGGAAATTGAGCAATTGCGCATCCAGTTATGTTCGCGGGAAACAGGATTATTGGCGGGAGCAGATGGGTTACTTTTGGTAGGAGAAGGGACTCACGGCACGTCCAATGCTAGAATGCGAGTGATTAACAGCGATGGTAGTGAAGCAAGCATGTGCGGGAACGGCTTGCGTACGGTTGCCCGTTATTTAGCTGAAAAAAACCAAGAAAAATCATTTACAGTTGAAACAATGTTTGCAGATTTGAAAGTACGTCAAGCCCCCAATTTAGCTGAAGAAGTAGCGACTTACCAAGTGGAAATTTCGCCAGTAAGTTTTGAAGCAGTGACTATCCCAATGCATTTAGGGGTCCAAACATTAATTGATGAAATCGTACCAGCCTTATCTAACACCATTCGCTTTACAGCGGTAGCAGTGCCTAATCCGCACCTTGTAGCATTTGTGGATCATGAAACCTTAAATGGGCCAGAATTTGAACGAATCGCTACCTATGTAAATAATGAAAATCCATATTTTCCAGAAGGGATAAATGTGAGTTTTGTTGAAATTCTTGGCAAAAATCAACTATTTGTTCGAACGTATGAACGTGGTGTAGGTTTTACAAGTGCTTGTGGGACAGCCATGTGCGCAAGTAGTTTACTTTATACGTTATTGAAAGATGGTGTTTTTTATGAAGAAATAACCGTCAAAAATGCTGGAGGTATGGTGAAAACAGTCGTCCACGAAACGTCAGATGGCAGTTATTGGATGGAATTAATTGGGAATGCCACGATTACGCATTTGATTGAAGGATCACTGACTGATTTACTAAATGGTGCATTTGAGAAAATAACTATCACTGAAACGAATGAACAGAAACATTATCAAGAATTTCTGCAAACACTTTCTCAAAAATAACAATTGTTCCTTGATAAAGCGCTCTTTTATTTTACAATTGTGTTAAGTTCTTGTTCCAAAAAATAAAAAATATTGCTTGAATAAGCAAACTATGAGAAAATAAAGGGCATGAATTAAGAATTATTCTTAGATAAACGAGGAAGTGTCTTATGAAACTATGGAAAAAAGTAGTACTGGGCTTCTTGAGCGTCTTGCTAGTGGTAGTAGCTGGGGTATGTGCTTACGGGATTAAGATGTATTCAGATGCCAATTCAACAATTAATGGGATCTATCAATCAGTTAACCGTAAGTCCAATAAAGGAGCCACGGCCAATATTGATGCGCAAGAACCATTCTCTGTTCTTTTAATGGGGATTGACACAGGCGATTTAGGCCGAACAGAACAAGGTCGTTCAGATACTACAATGGTTGTAACCATCAACCCGAAAGAAAACAAGTCCACAATGATCAGTTTGGATAGAGATATTCTAACAGATATTGTTGGAAATGACACACAAGACAAATTGAACCATGCCTATGCATTTGGTGGCGCCGAAATGGCGATTAATACAGTCCAAGAATTACTGGATATTCCCATCCATCACTATGTATCCATCAATATGAAAGGGTTAAAAGACCTGATTGATGCGGTAGGCGGTATTGAAGTAGATAATACGATTGGTGAATTTACGTTGGACGGTATTACTGTTCCAGCAGGTAAAATCAAGTTAGATGGCACGACAGGTTTGGCTTATGCGCGGATGCGTCACGAAGATCCTGAAGGAGATGTGGGTCGTCAACGCCGCCAACGAGAAGTTGTTGAGAAAATCGTGCGCAAAGTCATGAGTTTTGATGGTGTTTCAAAATATCGAAAAATTCTTGATGCTGTTGAAGCCAACGTAAAAACAGACTTAACTTGGGATGATATGATGGACATCCAATCAAAATATTTGTCTGCCTTTAAAACAATTGACTCTGAACAATTACAAGGATACAGTGCAACTATTGATGATATTTATTATCAAGTCCTAGATCCAAATAGTTTATACAAAACACAAACAACACTTAGAAAACAACTTGGTTTAAAAGAACATGCTTCTGAACGTGAAAAAGATTTAGCCTTTTATAATCAGTTTAGCTATGCTGTTACAGATACTGCACTGATTGGTGAATCTGGTGATTCAAGTGCCAATAGCTCTACTAGTTCGAGTAGCACAGCGGACACCACAGCCGGTCAAACAGAATACAACGGCAATACGCAACAAGCAGCAGAAGGAGCCTATGATCCGAATACGTACGTTGACCCAAATACGTACACAGATCCAAACGCTTATGCTGATCCAAATACGTATGTGGATCCCAACGCACCACAATATTAATCTGTTAAACAAGCTCGAAAACTTCTATTTCTGATGGGAAATAGAAGTTTTTTTCTTTTATTCTAGAATTTTTTTTCAGAAGGTGTTATAATTGGACTATACCAAAATAAACCGTAAGGAGCGTGTCAAAATGCAAATTATCCGTGTAGCAAATGCAGAAGAAGGCGGCAAAAAAGCGTTTGAATTAATTAAAGAAGGTATGAACAATGGTGCGAAAGTTTTAGGCTTAGCAACAGGTAGTACACCAGAAACATTATATAAAGAAATGACAGCAAGTGATGTCGACTTTACAGAAATGACTTCTGTAAACTTAGACGAATATGTTGGTTTAGGTGGCGAAGATGAGCAAAGTTACCGTTATTTCATGAACAAACACTTATTTGACAAAAAACCATTTAAAGAAACATTTGTACCAAATGGTAAAGCAGAAGATTTAGATGCTGCTTCCGCAGAATATGAAAAAATTATCGATGCACATCCAGTAGATATCCAAATCTTAGGTATTGGTCAAAATGGACACATTGGTTTCAACGAACCAGGCACACCTCTAGATAGCTTAACACATGTCGTTGAGTTGACTGAATCAACAATCAACGCAAATAAACGTTATTTTGACAAAGTAGAAGATGTCCCAACACGTGCTGTTTCTATGGGGATTGGCTCAATCATGAAAGGTAAAAAAATGATTTTAATGGCTTATGGCGAAGCAAAAGCAGAGGCCATTAAAGGAATGATTGACGGACCAGTAACAACAGACATGCCAGCAAGTGCATTACAAAACCATCAAGATGTTGTTGTAATCATTGATGATGCAGCTGCAAGTAAATTATAATCATTGATGAAAAAGGACTTGAAACATAAGGATTTTCTTATGTTTCAAGTCCTTTTTTGTTATACTGGAAGTAATAGAAGAAGAGGTGAAAAGGATGTTACAGCTAACAATTCCAGAAATTATTTTACGGTTAGTCCTAGCGATGGTGATGGGTGGAGCAATTGGTTTTGAAAGACAATATAAGAATCGCCCAGCAGGGATGCGCACTCACATTTTAGTTTGTATGGGCGCGGCTATTATTGCGTTAATTCAGTCGCAAATTGCAATCAATGCATTGAAAGATGCGTTAGCTAATCCGGCTTTGACGGGGGTCATTCGTTCAGATCAAGCAAGGTTGATCGCACAAGTTGTAAGTGGAATCGGCTTTTTAGGTGCTGGAACCATCATTGTAACGAAACAAAGTGTCACAGGATTGACGACAGCCGCGTCACTATGGACCGTTGCTGGTTTAGGGATTGCGGTGGGCATGGGCTACTATACGATTGCCTTAACAAGTTTTATCGGTGTATTATTTGCCTTAACCATTGTCAAACGAATTATTCACGTACCAACAATCAAAAAATTAGAAATTCGCTATCAACATAAACAAGAAACCAAAGAATTTATTAATCAGTATTTTGAAGAAAAACATATTGAAATTTATGATGTGAACTTCAATGTTTCTTGGGTGGATGATACAAAAATCTATACGAATATCTATACTATTGATTTGCCTAAAGGCCTAACGTATGCCGATGTTATCGAAGATCTATCTGTTTCAAATAATGTAACAAAATTACGATTGATTAATGTGTAGAAACATCTATTTATAATTAATGACAAGAGGTCGGGACAGAACCGTTTAGCTCCGAGAAATAAGAAGGAATTTCCGAAAATTGCTCTTTAATTTTTGGAGAATTTCGGCTTATTTCCGAAGGAGTTGGTTCTGTTCCCGCCGTTTATCAGTTTTGAGCGTGGAACAAAAATCCAAAGTGATTTTTGTCCCACGCTCTTTTCTTCTAGGACCTAGGACTGATTTTTTAAGTTTAATATTTCAAAAAGATTACAAAAGAGTTATGATTGTATTACGAGTTAGAAAGAAAGGTGATAAGTAAGATGAATAAAAAAAATAAATTTCTTAGTATTATTGTTGTTGTCGTTGTGATTATTGGTGCATTTGTGATGAAAGCTTATAATCAATTGATTACTTTAGATAATAAAGTCGAAGCAGAATGGTCACAAGTAGAGAATGTAATGCAAAGACGTGCTGATTTAATTCCGAATCTTGTCAGTAGTGTTCAAGGCAGTATGACTCAAGAAAAAGAAGTTTTAAAAGAAATAACGGAAGCACGTAAAGCATACGCAGGAGCAAAATCTTCTTCTGAAAAAGGGCAAGCAAATGAGCAAATTGAAAAAGGATTAGGTAATTTTGTTACAGTATTGAATGAAAATTACCCAAAGTTAGCTTCTTCTGAAAATGTCAAAACCTTAATGACTCAATTAGAAGGATCTGAAAATCGAATTTCTGTTGAACGCCGTAACTATATACAAGCTGTTGAAACATATAACCAACAGATTTCAAAATTCCCTGATAAAATAATTGCAAAACTTTTAGGATTTGAGAAGAAAACTAACTATGTTGCGACAGAGCAGGGAAAAGAAGTGCCACAAGTAAAATTTAAATAAAAATTTATAGAAAATTTGGGTTAAAAAGAAAGAAGTGAGGAAGGTTGGATAAAAAAGTCGAAAAAATTCAAGAAAAAGTTCGTTTGTTTTATAAAAAGCATCAGCGGAATACAACGATTGTTGTGGTAATTAGTTTAAGTATGATTTTAATATTAGGAATGGCTGCTTGGTATGAAGGAAAGGGAATCTCTTATGAAGCAAAACAAACTGCACTGAGAGAGAAGCAACATGCCTTACAAAAAAAGAGAGACGATATCTTAGCAGGGAAAATGACTGAAGCGTCAACCCAGACAACAATAAATAACTTTTCTAAACAAGAAATAACTGGTGAAAATGAATTAGTGACAATTACTGGAACGAATGGGCAGTTGAACATTAATGATGCTAATATCTATGTTTCAGATAATGCAGGTATTGTCTCAAATCAACTTAAACAGAAAATGTTTCAATTGAATCAACAATTGTTGGAAAATGCGAATGGCGCACAATTTATGCTTATTACCGTTCCTGCGTTACCTAGTGGGGAATCTGTTGAATCTTACAGCAATAAGATTGCTAATCAATTAGGTGTAGGGGATCGTGAAAAAAATAATGGTGTGGTTTTTCTAATGGCAATTGAGGATCGCGAGTCTCGCTTGGAAGTTGGATATGGCTTAGAGAGTATTTTAACGGATAGCTATGCGGATGATATTATTAATAATGAAGAAGTAAAAGAGGCTTTTAGAGACGAGGATTATAATACAGGTCTCAATAAAATTATTGATCAAGTATCGGCTGCAATCAATTCAAAAACCGCACAAGTGGATAATGAATTAACAAATATACAAACAGAGTTAAACACTAACACAACGAAAAGAAATGTTCTTTTAATGGCAAGTATTGCTGGGATGCTCATTTGTGCTGTTTATATTTTACAAATTTTAAGAACAAGAAAACTTGTTAAAAAAATGTATCAAGATTATTTGAATTGTTTACCAACAAAGGCTGTCCTAAATAACTCAGAACAGACAAAGAAAGTATTAAATAAGATGAAAAAGACTTCTTTTTATTGTTTATATCTTAATGGAGCAACGTTATTTGCCACAAAAGGGAAAATAAGACGTGCCACTAAGCGTGGTTCTTTACTAAGTATATATCCAAATGCAAAAAAACAATCTTTTGGGCGTTTATTAGTAGGAGATACTTTATATAGTTATGATGGTAGTGTTTTGACGTATGCTTATTTAAACTCACAATACAATCCGTCTAATCATAGTAGTTCTGGTAGCAGCAGTGGTGGTTCATTCGGTGGCGGCTCATTCGGCGGTGGCGGTGCCTCTGGAAGTTGGTAAAATAAAAAGCTAGAAACGTTGATCGTTTCTAGCTTTTTGCTATTTATCTAAACCGTAAAGATAGTCATCATCTTTCATGGCTTCAACTGTTCCTAGTAAATAGCCATTTCCTACTTGAGAGAAGAAGTCATGGTTGCTAGTTCCTGTCGAAATACCATTCATTACAATCGGGTTCACATCATTGGCTGTATCCGCAAATAAGGGATCCATACCTAAGTTCATTAAAGCTTTGTTGGCGTTGTAACGTAAAAAGGTTTTTACTTCTTCGGTCCAACCTAAGTCATCATATAATTCTTCTGTATAACGTTCTTCATTTTCGTACAATTCGTAAAGTAAATTATACATCCAATCTTTTAGTTTATCTTGCTCATCTTCTGGTAATTCATTAAATCCTAATTGGAATTTATAGCCAATATACGTGCCGTGCACTGATTCATCACGGATAATCAATTTAATAATTTCAGCGACGTTCGCTAGTTTATTGTTTCCTAAATAGTAAAGAGGAGTGTAGAACCCAGAATAGAATAAAAACGTTTCTAAAAATACACTAGCAATTTTTTTCTCTAACGGAGTACCGTTTTTATAAATTTCGTTAATCCGTTCTGCTTTATATTGCAGATGTTTGTTGGTATTTGTCCACTCAAAAATATCATCAATCTCTTTTTTTGTATTTAATGTACTGAAGATAGAAGAATAACTTTTGGCATGGACAGATTCCATGAATTGGATGTTATTTAAGACGGCTTCTTCATGGGGCGTCCGCACATCATTTCTCAGTTGATCCATGCCGCTTTCTGATTGAACGGTATCTAATAAAGTTAAACCGCCAAAAACGTAGCCGACAGTAGTTTTTTCTAAATCGGAAAGAGTCCGCCAATCATCTAAGTCATTGGATAACGGAATCCGTGTATCTAACCAAAATTGTTCGGTTAATTTTTCCCAAGTGGATTTATCAATGACGTCTTCAATGGCGTTCCAGTTAATTGCTTCATAATACGTTGCCATGGTTATTCCTCCTGTATGCTGGGACAGCAGTCTGTTTGACTAGTTGTCTCGTTTCTTCGCTTAAAACGTTCTACAGAGTCCAAATAGGAGCGTGCAGCCGTTCTTCTTTGTCCAGTATATCTGAAAATGTCCTGTTTAAAAAGAGAACATTCCTAAAAAATAAGACGCTCAAGCAGAACGCCTTATTTAAGTGCTTTTCATTAAATCACGCAAGACTCACATTGATTGCTGCCAATTTCTTCAGCATCATCTGTAAATGTACGAATATAGTAAATTGATTTAATCCCTTTGTTGAACGCATAATGACGTAAAATGTTCAAGTCACGGGTTGTTTGTTTTGGTGTTTCTTTCCATTCATACAAGCCTTCAGGAATTTCTGAACGCATAAACAAGGTTAAACTCATTCCTTGATCAACGTGTTGTTGCGCTGTTGCGTAGACATCAATCACTTTGCGCATATCCATGTCGTAAGCAGAAGTATAGTAAGGAATTGTATCATTCGCTAAATAAGGCGCTGGATAGTAAATCTTACCAATTTTCTTCTCTTGACGTTCTTCAATCATGCGAGTAATTGGATGAATGCTGGCACTAGTATCATTAATATATGAAATTGAACCATTTGGCGCTACGGCTAAACGATTTTGATGATAAAGACCATCTTTTTTCACAGCATCACGTAACGCAGCCCAATCTTCAGCCGTTGGAATCTGAATGTCTTTGAAAATTTCTTTCACTTTATCAAATTTTGGTGTAAAGTTGCCTTCAATATATTTATCGAAGTAAGCACCAGAAGCATAATCTGATTTTTCAAAATTGTGGAAGACTTGGTTACGTTCTTTCGCAATTTGGTTACTTTCCATTAAAGTCCAGTAATTTAATAACATGAAATAAATGTCTGTAAAGTCTAATGATTCTTCAGAGCCGTATTCCATATGATTTTTAGCGAAGAAGGTGTGTAAGCCCATTGCGCCTAGTCCGATTGTATGGCTTAAACGATTTCCATTTTGGATAGTTGGCACGACATCAATTTCAGAAGCATCTGTTACAAAAGTTAACGCACGCGTCATAGCGCGGACAGATTTTCCAAAGTCAGGACTTTCCATTAAATTAACAATGTTAGTTGAACCTAAGTTACAACTAATATCTGTTCCTAAAACTTCATATTCTTGTTTCCCATTAATAACAGAAGGCGTTTGAACTTGAAGAATTTCAGAACATAAGTTACTCATGATAATCTTGCCATCAATCGGATTGTTTTTGTTAGCTGTATCAATATTGATGATATAAGGATAGCCAGATTCTTGTTGTAATTTAGAAATTTCATTTTCTAAGTCACGGGCTTTAATTTTACGTTTACGTATGTTTGGATTGGCCACTAGGTTATCATATTCTTTGGTGATATCTACATAGGAATAAGGCACACCATATTCACGTTCCACACTATAAGGACTAAATAAATACATATCTTCGTTGTTACGTGTTAATTCGTAAAATTTATCTGGAACAATAACACCAAGAGACAACGTTTTTACACGGATTTTTTCATCAGCGTTTTCTTTTTTAGCAGATAAGAACATTTCAATATCTGGATGGAAGACGTTTAGATAAACCACACCAGCACCTTGACGTTGACCTAGTTGGTTAGAGTAGCTAAAGCTATCTTCAAATAATTTCATAACAGGGACAACACCACTTGCTGCGCCATCATAACCTTTGATTGGTGCGCCCGCTTCACGTAAGTTTGAAAGAGTAATCCCTACGCCACCGCCGATTCGTGATAATTGAAGGGCAGAATTAATTGAACGCCCAATGCTATTCATATCATCTGTTACTTGAACTAAGAAACAAGAAACCAATTCACCTCGACGTTTACGCCCAGCGTTTAAGAAAGAAGGTGTGGCTGGTTGATACCGTTGATGGATCATTTCATCCGCCAATGTTAAAGCCAACTCTTCATCGCCATCCGCAAAATACAAGGCATTAAAGGCAACCCGATCTTCATATGTTTCTAAATACTCTGTTCCGGCGTTGTTCTTTAAAGCGTATTGAGAATAAAATTTATAAGCCGCCATGAAAGACTTGAATTGGAAATGTTGTTCATCTAAGAAAGCATATAATTTTTCAATAAAGTCCATTGAATATTTTTCGATGAATTCAGTTTCAATAAAATCTTCTTTCATTAAAAAGTTGATTTTTTCTTCAGCAGAGCTGAATTTACGTGTATTCGGTTCTACATTTTCTTTAAAGAAGGCCGCGAGTGCTTCTTTATCTTTATTTAAAGGGATTTGACCATCAACAGGACGGTTAATCTCGTTATTCAGTTTGAAATAGCTGACATCTTTAATTTCTTTTAGACTCAATTTCTTCCACTACTTTCTTAAAGGTCTCCACGTCTTCGTCTGTTCCGCTAAACTCAAAGGAGTATAGAAGCGGAACGTGATAATCGCGGGCAATATCTTTAGCGGTATAGACAAATAATTCAGCAAAATTACGGTTGCCCCCACCAGCTACACCAACTAACAGTTCTTGGTTACTTTTATAATCAAGAAAGTCATTCACTACCTCTGTAATTTCTGCATCATAGGTAGGAATGACAAGAATAAAAGGCTCATTTATTTCAAAAAAAGGATTCGCTGGCTCAAGTTCATAAGCAGGCAAATCCAATTTTTTAATAAAGCGCCTTGTTTGACCGGTGACTGAAAAATAAACAAGTTTCATCTTAGCTAGCCAATTGTTTTAATTGGTCTGGACGGAAGCCAACAACGGTTGTTGCTTCAGATGTAATTACCGGTACGCTTTGGAACCCTTGTTCTTTTAACCAGTCGATAGCATCTGGTTGTGCGTCGATATTGATTTCTTCAAAAGCGATGTTATTTTCACTTAGGAAACGTTTCGCCATTTTACATTGGATACAGTTATTTTTTGAAAAGATTTTTACGTTCATTGAAAGTTCCTCCTCTTTTTTTCTACATAGACTAGTATAAATCTATGTAGAAAAAAGTCAACACTTTAACACTATATATTGTGGTGCGTTTTTCTCATAATACTAGTTTTTGTGTTTTTGAAAGAAAAATGAAAACACGTGAATCCTCGTTTTTGGGAGAAAAAACACATTGGTCAGTGTTTGACAAACAAAAAAATTAAAATTTTGAAAGAGAACATTTAGTGAAAAAACACTAAATATTGTGTTGACATTTGAGTTAGGCACAAGAAGAAAAAATAAGCGGATTTGTTATTGAATGAGTGGAATTTTACAGTAGCTAGTAACATAAAAAACAAGAGCTGACTTTTTTCAAAAATGGTAATCTGAAAAAAGTGTCTCTATATAGAAGGAAAATAGAAGAAAACAGGAGATACATCCAGAAATTTATTGACTTTCCGTGTAAGCAAGCGTATTCTTTTAATTGAGAACGATTCTCATTTTCGTTTGAAACTTTTTCACATGGAGGGAAGTAAATGATTACGTTAGCGCAGGCAGAAGTTGGGAAAGTCTATACAGTCGAAAGCGTCCAAGCAGATGTTCAGACAAAGAAACATCTGAACAATTTAGGTGTCGTTGCAGGCCAAGCAGTTGTCCTTGTCAATTATCAGAATCAAAATGGTATTGTTTTATTACATAATAGTCGAATTGCGCTGACAGATACGATTTTACAAGCGATTCATGTGGAGGAGCGCTCGGCGAATGAGAAAGTTTGGGTCTCCTTGGATACCTTGAAAGTTGGAGAACGCGCTACAATAGTAGGGATCCACGGACAAGGAGCGGTGAAACGTCGGTTGATGGACATGGGCTTAACAAAAGGAACAGTAATTTTTATTCGTAAAGTAGCTCCTTTAGCCGATCCAATTGAAATCAATGTACGTGGTTACGAACTAACGTTACGAAAAAGTGAAGCGGAACTAATCTTGGTTGAGAAGGAGGAAAGCGAATGACTCAGCAAATTGCACTAGCTGGTAACCCTAATAGCGGTAAAACGACAACGTTCAATATGTTAACAGGAGCCAACCAATATGTTGGAAACTGGCCAGGGGTGACTGTGGAACGCAAAGAGGGGGTGGCAAAGAAAGATAAGACACTCATTATTCAAGATTTGCCAGGGATTTACTCTCTTTCTCCTTATACGCCTGAAGAAATTGTAGCACGAGATTATCTTTTGGAGGACCAACCTTCAGTGATTTTGAATATTCTCGATGTGACCAATTTGGAACGGAATCTTTATTTAACAACACAATTAATTGAAACCGGATTACCGGTTGTTTGTGCGTTAAACATGATGGATTTGTTGGAAAAAAACGGCCAAACATTGAATAGTGAAAAGTTAAGTTATGGCTTAGGCGTGCCTGTCGTTGAGATTAGTGCTTTGAAGAATCGTGGGTTGGATCATGCTTTAAAACAAAGTAAGCAGCGAGCGAATGCCATAGAGACAGAGGTTATTTATCCTTCTTATGATAATCGCTTAGAAGCAGCACTTGCTGAAATTGTTGATATTTTAGGGAATACTGTTCCTGAAACGCAACAGCGTTGGTATAGTTTAAAACTTTTTGAACGAGATGTTCGAACCAAAGAGCAATTATTATTGAGTTCTTTTCAAGAAAAAGAAATTGAAGAAGTCATTCAAATTACTGAAAAAATCTTTCAAGATGAAAGTGAAGCGATTATCATCAATGAACGCTATGCCTTTATTGCTCGATTAATTGCTTTGTGTGCGACGAAAAAAACAGAAATGACATTTACTCACAGTGATAAGATTGACCGAGTGGTAACCAATCGGTGGTTGGCGTTGCCAATCTTTGCGTTTGTGATGTGGTTGGTCTATTACTTGTCTATTCAAACGGTTGGTACAATGGGGACAGACTGGTTAAATGATGTCTTTTTTGGGGAATGGGTTCCTCAATTTGTAGGAAATTGGTTGGCGCAATGGCAAGTAGCGCCATGGATGCAAAGTTTAATTTTAGATGGGATCATTGCAGGTGTTGGGGCTGTGTTAGGCTTTTTACCACAACTGGCCGTCCTGTTTTTATGTTTAGGTTTTTTAGAAGATTGTGGCTATATGGCACGGATTGCCTTTGTCATGGATCGCTTGTTTCGGAAATTCGGCCTATCTGGTAAGTCATTTATTCCGATGTTAATTGCGACAGGTTGTGGGGTCCCAGGCGTGATGGCTAGTCGAACGATTGAAAACGAACGCGATCGGCGAATGACTATTATGGTCACGACTTTTATGCCGTGTTCGGCGAAGTTGCCAATTATCGCTCTGATTGCAGGTGCATTTTTTCCTAACCAAAGTTGGGTTTCGCCCTCTGCTTATTTCTTAGGGGTTGCTTCCATTGTGTTATCAGGGATTGCTTTAAAAAAGACCAAGCATTTTTCGGGAGATCCAGCACCATTTATTATGGAACTTCCCGCCTATCATTTGCCACAGCTTAGAAGTGTGGTTCGACATGCCTATGAACGATGTCGCTCATTTGTAAAAAAAGCAGGAACGATTATTTTTGTTTCCAGTATTCTCATTTGGTTCATGTCACATTATTCTGTGACGTTTCAACCCGTTCCAGAAAGTCAAAGTATTCTAGCATTTCTAGGTAAAGGGTTGGCGGTGCTATTTATCCCATTAGGCTGGGGGAATTGGCAAGGGGCAGTTGCCACAATTACAGGATTGATAGCGAAAGAAAATATTATTGGTACCTTAGGCATTTTATTTGGCAATGTGAAAGATGTTTCTGAAAACGGGGTAGAAGTCTGGGGCGCACTGCAACACACTTTTACGCCAGTCGCGGCCTATTCGTTCTTAACTTTTAACTTATTATGTGCACCTTGTTTTGCTGCAATTGGCGCAATTCGTCGTGAAATGGGAGACCTTAAATGGACATTAGGAGCCATTGGTTATCAATGCGGTTTGGCTTATATGGTTAGTTTTGTGATTTATCAATTGGGCCATGTGTTAGTCGAAAAAGGTACACTAACTCTGGGGACTTTTTTAGCGATGGGCGTTGTTTTAGCTGGATTTTACTTCCTTATAAGAAAACCAAAGCCAGGCAAAGAAAGTGTCCAAGCAATCACTTCTTTAGAAAGAGGGTAATAACGGATGGCAACAATTATTTTATCCATTTTAATTTTTGGAACAGCAGGAATCATCACCTATCGACGAATCAAAAAAGGGCGAAGTTGTGAAGATTGTCAAACAGCTTGTCCTGTAAAAAAAGAACAATCTTCACAAGAATAACAACTGAAAAAAATTCCCTCTTGTATAAATAATAGCGGAGTGCTACAATATTGAGGTAGCTGAAAAGCCATTTTATACAACGGGGGCATAGCTCAGTTGGTTAGAGCATCTGACTCTTAATCAGAGGGTCTAGGGTTCGAATCCCTATGCCCCCATTGGGTGCCAAACCCACGAGAACGGTATTCTGTCGGCGTCTTAGGACGTTTCGAAGACGGAGTACGCGTTCTCTTTTTTTGCATAAAATGTCGAGTGTCGTGAGAGATACACTAGTTAAATCATTTAAAGAATGCTACGCTTAGAAGAGCGAGAAAGTACGTTATATAAAAAAGTTAAAATTTTTTCAGGCTAAAAAAGCGAATTTAACAAAAAGCGCACTTTTTGGTTCCTATGAAACGAAAAAGTACGTACTATGCAGCATGTACGGCACGGTATATGATGATATCAGAAAACGTTAAAGGAGCGAATCAAATGATTACATCACTAGCAGATACAGTAACATTAAACAACGGCACTAAAATTCCAGGAATGGGTCTCGGAGTATTCCAAATACCAGATGAAGAGACAGCAAAAGTAGTCGAAGAAGGGATTACCAATGGTTATCGTTTAATCGATACAGCGAAAATCTATGGCAATGAATCTGGCACAGGAGCGGGAATTAAAGCAGGCTTAGCGGCAGCTGGCTTGAACCGTGAGGACTTATTTGTTACCTCGAAAGTTTGGAACGCGCATATTTCCTATGATGAAACAATTCAAGCTTTCAATGATAGTTTGGAACGTTTAGGTTTAGATTATTTAGATTTGTATTTAATTCATTGGCCAGGAAATAATTCTTACAAAGAATCATGGCAAGCTTTAGAAACTTTATATGCTGAAGGAAAAGTGAAAGCGATTGGTGTCAGCAACTTCCAAGTTCATCATTTAGAAGATTTACTTTCTTATGCAAAAGTTGTTCCGGTAATTAACCAAGTGGAACTACATCCAAAATTGGATCAAAAAGAAGTACGTGATTTCTGTGAAAAACATGATATCAAAGTCCAAGCTTGGTCACCATTGATGCAAGGTCAATTATTATCGAATGAAACTATTTTGGCGATTGCTGAGAACCATAATAAATCAGCAGCGCAAGTGATTTTACGTTGGGATATTCAACAAGATATCTTATTAGCCGTGAAATCTGTCCACAAAGAACGGATGATTAGCAATGCAGCGGTCTTTGATTTTGAACTAAGTGCAGAAGAAATGGCGCAAATTAACCAATTGAATGAATCGTTACGTGTGGGACCAGATCCAGACACGTTTGATTTCTAAAAATTAACTAGGAGAAGATACAATGAGTGAAGCAGTTAAAGGTTTTTCAGTAGTCAACCACGTGGGGATTACAGTCAGTAATTTGGATGAATCAGTAAAGTTTTATGAAGCATTAACAGGAACAAAAATCGCAAATCGTGATGAAATTGGTGGAAAACGGATGGCCCAAACACAAGGGTTAGATGATACATTAATCAAGTATGCCAATGTGCATCTAGAAAACATCAATATTGATTTATTAGAATATGTTAAACCAAAATCAGAAAAAGCTTCTTATTCCAACGAACAAATTAGTGCAATGCATCTGTGTTTCGAAGTGGAAGATATTGATGCAGCTGTTGCACGTTTAAGAGCGATTGGCGTAGAACCTGATGGAGAACCGATTACATTCCAAGAAGAAGATGGCTTGAAGAGCGGTTTTGGTACAGGTGTCGCTTACTTTACCGATCCAGATGGTACAAATTTAGAATTGATTGCTCCTAAAGGTCCATTTACACGAAATTAAGTTAAAGGACTTTCAAACAAACATCAAAAAGACCCCCTCATTCTAGTATCACTAACTAGAATGGGGGTTCTTTTTATTTTTTGAGACAGAAGTCGCTAAAGAAAAGATATTCCAAATCCGTAATTGATGGTATACTAAAACGTAACAAATAAAGGAGGAAGACAATTGATTCTTAGCGTCTTAACAGTTATTTATTTTATTAATGCAATTATTGCGGGAATTACCATTTTGTTAAAACCTCGAGATGTAGCAGCAATTTGGGCATGGCTACTCGTACTGATTGCTCTACCCGTTTTTGGTTTTTTCTTATATTTATTCTTTGGGCGCGGTTTAACCGACAAAAAGAAATTTTATTTGCAACAAAGTGATTTACGGGAATTAGAGAATTTTCAGAACTTCCAAGAAGAAAGTTTTGAACTTTATAGTCAAAAGATGCCGACGGAGGAGCAACAACAGTTTACAGACTTTTTTTCCTCGTTAAATAGGATGCCCCTGACTAAGAAAAATGATGTTGAAATTTTTACGGATGGTACGGAAAAATTCAATGCGTTGATGGCGGACATAAAAAAAGCTCAGCACTCCATTCATATTGAATATTATGCCTTTGTAACGGATCATATCGGTACCAAAATTTTGAACTTATTAGAAGAAAAGGCGGCTGAAGGGGTTGAAGTGCGGTTGCTTTACGATGCCTTTGGCTCAAAGGGCACCAAGGTTCATCATTTGAATGAATTGAAAAAAAACGGCGGTTTTGTCCAAACGTTTATTACTTCTCAAAAAGCACTTTTGAAGTTTCGTTTGAATTATCATGATCACCGGAAAATTGTTGTTATTGATGGGAAAGTAGGCTACATTGGCGGCTTTAATGTTGCCGATCAATATGCCGGAACGACTAAAAAGTTTGGCTATTGGCGGGATACACATTTACGGATTCAAGGGCCAGCAGCCTCATTACTGCAAATGCGTTTTTTAATGGATTGGAACGTCTCTTCCCCTGAGAAAAATCGTGTGGCGTATCAATTGGATTATTTCTTTAAACTTGAAGCGTTGGTGCCAGAGGCAAATACATCCATTCAGATGATTGCCAGTGGTCCTAATAGTGACCGTGAACAAATTAAATTGGCCTTTATTAAATTGATTACTTCTGCCAAGAAAAGAGTCTGGATTCAAACGCCGTATTTAGTTCCTGATGATAGTGTCTTGGCGGCTTTAAAGGTTGCTGCGGCTTCAGGAGTAGATGTTAAAATTATGATTCCAGATAAGCCCGACCATCCGTTTATTTATCGAGCAACACAGTATTACGGGCGCTTGTTGATGAAAGAAAATATTGAAATTTTAATTTATAACGGTGGTTTCTTACATGCGAAAACAATGATTATGGATGATGAAGTCTGCACAGTAGGTTCAGCCAATCAAGATATCCGAAGTTACAAATTAAACTTTGAAGCAAATGCTGTGTTATATGATAAAAAAATCATTGATCAATTAGAAGCAATTTTCTTAGAAGATCGAAAAAAATGTACAACAATGACTCCAGAAGTTGTTCGCGACATGTCAAAATGGTTGATTTTTAAACAACAAATTTCACGATTATTCTCACCAATTCTTTAAAACTGTTTTTCACAAAATGACGAACTTCTGATCCGAAGTTCGTCATTTTTCTTCGGGAATTTTATAAAAGTATAGAAAATCACAAAAAAAGTCAAAAAAATTTTAAAGAATATTTTTTTATTTTATTCGTTATTTTTTTATCTGTAGTTGCTGTTAAAACAAATAAATATTATTGTGAATTTGTTATTTTATTTTTGTGAAAAAGGGACATCTTTTATAAAAGTAAAAAAAATTAAGCAAAGAGTGTTGACAAAAAAAACGAAAAGGAATATGCTACATGTACAAGTTAAATACAAAGCAATGACAGAAAAGCAGTAGAGAAATAACCACTGTTACAGAAAGCTAGTGGCGCTGGAAACTAGTACACGTTATTTATCGAATTACATTCTTGAGCTTCTGCCTACAGGGCACGGGTAACAGCGTTATTTGTTAAGAGGTATATAGTATTTTAAATAAACTAAACTATGTATAAATTTGGGTGGTACCACGAGAAATTCGTCCCTAAGTCGTTTCGACGGCTTAGGGATTTTTTGTATTCTTTTTTTGAATACGTGGCAGACCAAAGAAAATTTCGTGAACCCGTGTATACATAGAAATAAACACGGAATATCGTGTAAAAACAAGTGTGTTAATCGTTTATTTCTTTAAATGAACGATTTCCTATAAAGAGATAATTATAAATATGGAGGGTGATAACATGAATATCATTGACGAGCTAGCATGGCGTGATGCAATCAATCAACAAACAAACGAAGAAGGATTAAGAGAACTTACAGAAAATACGAGCATTTCGCTATATTGCGGTGTCGATCCAACTGGAGATAGCATGCATATTGGACATTTAATTCCTTTTATGATGATGAAACGATTCCAATTAGCAGGTCATCACCCATACATTTTAATTGGTGGCGGAACTGGAACAATTGGTGATCCAAGTGGACGAACAACCGAACGTGTCTTACAAACGATGGAAGCTGTGCAACATAATGTGGACAGTCTTTCAAATCAAATGAAAAAATTATTTGGTAAAGATGCTGAGGTAACAATGGTGAACAACTACGATTGGTTATCAGAACTATCTTTATTAGATTTTTTAAGAGATTACGGGAAAAACTTTAATGTCAACACGATGTTGGCAAAAGACATTGTCGCTAGTCGTTTAGAAAGTGGCATTTCCTTTACAGAATTCACATACCAAATTCTTCAATCAATTGACTTTTACACATTGCATAAAAAACATAATATTCAATTGCAAATTGGTGGCGCTGATCAATGGGGCAATATCACTGCAGGATTAGATTTGATTCGTAAAAAAGAAGGACCAGAAGCCAAAGTATTCGGGTTAACTATTCCTTTAATGCTAAAAGCAGATGGTACAAAATTTGGGAAAACAGCGGGTGGCGCTATCTGGTTAGATCCTAAGAAAACCTCACCATTTGAATTCTACCAATTCTGGTTAAACCAAGATGATCGTGATGTCATCAAATACTTGAAATTCTTTACTTTCTTAGATAAAGAAGAAATCGTTGCGTTAGCTGAAAAAGTTGAAAAAGAACCAGGTAAACGTGAAGCACAAAGACGCTTAGCTGAAGAAGTGACACGATTTGTTCACGATGATGCAGCATTAGAAGAAGCGCAAAAAATTTCAGAAGCTCTTTTCTCAGGCAATATTAAAGACTTAACGATTGAGGAAATCGAGCAAGGGTTAGAACATGTGCCAACTGTTGAAATTACCAAAGATGCTAAAAACATCGTAGATTGGTTAGTTGACACAGAAATCGAACCATCAAAACGTCAAGCTCGCGAAGATGTGAGCGGAGGAGCTATAAGTATTAACGGTGACCGAGTTACCGATTTAGATTTTGCAGTCGATCCAACACAACATTTCGATGGAAAATTCGTTGTTGTACGGAAAGGGAAGAAAAATTACTTTTTAGCAAAAGTAATGGATTAGAAATTGATAATAATTTCACGAAGAGAAGACGTGTGATTATTTGATCAAAGTTAAAATTCTATTTCTCCTTACAGGTAGTGGTGAAACCGTTAATACACCTAATAAGAGTGGGATTGTACACACAATCCCACTCTTATTTTTTTATATAATGGTTCTGACAAGACACCTTGTGAAAAAATTATAAAATTAAAGAGCTATGATAACCATTGTTATTTTTCTTCTTTACACTTTAGCCGTTTGGGTGTAAGTTGTGAATGCAAAATCTAATTCATTAAAATTTGTAAGGAGGAATTTTCGTATGAAAAACGAAAAATTAGCAAAAGGCGAAATGAACCTTAATGCACTATTCATTGGGGACAAAGCCGAAAACGGACAATTATATAAAGACTTGTTGATCGACTTAGTAGATGAACATTTAGGATGGCGTCAAAACTACATGCCACAAGACATGCCAGTTATCTCTTCTCAAGAACGCACATCTGAAAGCTACGAAAAAACTGTCAACCATATGAAAGATGTATTGAATGAAATCTCTTCTCGCATGCGTACACATTCAGTTCCATGGCATACAGCAGGTAGATATTGGGGACATATGAACTCAGAAACATTAATGCCTTCTCTATTAGCTTACAACTTTGCAATGCTATGGAACGGGAACAACGTTGCCTATGAATCTTCTCCAGCAACTTCTCAAATGGAAGAAGAAGTAGGACATGAATTTGCTCACTTAATGAGCTACAAAAATGGTTGGGGACACATCGTTGCTGATGGTTCTTTAGCTAACTTAGAAGGCTTATGGTATGCCCGTAACATTAAATCATTACCATTTGCTATGAAAGAAGTAAAACCAGAATTAGTTGCTGGCAAATCAGATTGGGAACTATTGAACATGCCAACAAAAGAAATTATGGACTTATTAGAATCAGCTGAAGATGAAATTGATGAAATCAAAGCTCATTCAGCTCGTTCAGGTAAACATTTACAAGCAATCGGTAAATGGTTAGTTCCACAAACTAAACACTATTCTTGGTTAAAAGCTGCTGATATTATCGGTATCGGTTTAGATCAAGTTATCCCAGTACCAGTTGACCATAACTACCGTATGGATATCAACGAATTAGAAAAAATCGTTCGTGGCTTAGCAGAAGAACAAATTCCAGTGCTAGGTGTTGTCGGTGTAGTTGGTTCTACTGAAGAAGGTGCCGTTGACTCAATCGATAAAATTATTGCTTTACGCGATGAATTAATGAAAGACGGTATTTACTATTATGTACACGTTGATGCTGCTTATGGTGGTTATGGACGTGCCATCTTCTTAGACGAAGACAACAACTTCATCCCTTACGAAGATTTACAAGATGTTCACGAAGAATACGGTGTCTTCAAAGAGAAAAAAGAACACATTTCAAGAGAAGTGTACGATGCATATAAAGCAATCGAATTAGCAGAATCAGTAACAATTGACCCTCATAAAATGGGTTATATCCCTTATTCAGCTGGTGGTATCGTTATCCAAGATATCCGTATGCGCGACGTTATTTCTTACTTCGCAACTTACGTATTTGAAAAAGGTGCCGATATTCCTGCGTTACTAGGTGCTTATATCCTTGAAGGTTCAAAAGCTGGTGCAACAGCTGCTTCTGTATGGGCTGCACATCACGTTTTACCTTTAAACGTTGCAGGTTATGGTAAATTAATTGGTGCTTCAATTGAAGGATCACATCACTTCTATAACTTCTTGAATGATTTAACATTCAAAGTTGGCGACAAAGAAATCGAAGTCCACACATTGACTCATCCAGACTTCAACATGGTTGACTATGTGTTTAAAGAAAAAGGCAACGATGATTTAGTAGCAATGAACAAATTAAACCATGATGTATATGACTATGCATCATACGTTAAAGGAAATATTTACAACAACGAATTCATTACTTCACATACTGACTTTGCTATTCCAGATTATGGCAACAGCCCATTAAAATTTGTAAACAGCTTAGGATTTAGTGACGAAGAATGGAACCGTGCAGGTAAAGTAACTGTGTTACGTGCTGCTGTAATGACTCCATACATGAACGATAAAGAAGAATTTGATGTTTACGCTCCTAAGATTCAAGCTGCTTTACAAGAAAAATTAGAACAAATTTACGACGTAAAATAATTGAATCTTAAACGGAAAAAAGAAATGGTAACCGAATGAGGGAACGTTCGTCTGATTGATTTATTTAAGAGATAAATCAATCAGACGGCTAACCTCTTAACCAATTCTTTGTCTGGGTAAGAGGCAGTCGAATGACTGTTTTACTCAGCGTATAACAGTCATTCATGCTCCTTATCCAAAATCTTATAAGGAGTGTACAAAATTGGATAAACAACAAGTTAAAAAAATTGAATTAGGTACTTTTATCGGTTTAACAATGGCATTGTGTGCAACTGTACGTAGTATCCCAACACTTGCTGCTGTTGGTTGGACATTAATTTCTTACACAATTTTCGCGGTCTTATTCTTTGCTGGTCCAATCGCATTGATATCTGGTGAATTATCTACGATGCTTCCTCAAGAAGGTGGCCCTCAACTTTGGGTTAAAACTGCCTTAGGTAGCAAGTGGGGTTTTGTTGTCGCTTGGTTACTATGGGTGCAAATGTTCCCAGGAATGGTAATGGTTGCTTCTACATTAGGCCCTTTGCTAGGTAATACATTTGGTAATGTTCATTTAGGTGAAAATCATTGGTTCGTATTAGGTTGTATCTTAGTGATTTACTGGATTATTACAATCTTGAACTTGAAATTTGATATGGCGAAAGTTGGCGGAAATATTGGTGTTTGGCTAGGTGTTTACATCCCAGTATTAGTTATGTTTGTTTTAGGTCTTCTTTCAATGATTAAAGTAGGCTTAACACCTGGCGGCTATTTAGGTGCCTTCTCTTGGTCAAAAGTTTTACCAAACTTAGAAAATATGGACACATTTAAATATCTAGCAGGGATTGCGTTTATCTTTGTTGGGATTGAAATGTCTTCTGTTTATATTCCTCGTTTGAAAGATGCAACAAAAAATTATACAAAAGGCGTTTTCATTTCATTAATTGGTTTAGTTTTATTAAACGTTATTAATGCAATGTTTGTTGCTAATATTGTTCCAAATGGCAAAATGGAATTGTCTAACATTACACAACCAATTTTGCTTTATTGTGACGTTTTAGGTTTACCAACAATTATTGGTAATATCTTTAGTTTCATGGTCTTCTTAGGTGTGTTATTACAATTATCTGCTTGGGTTACTGGACCATCAAAAACAATTATTCAAGTTGCTCGTGATGGCTTATTGCCACCAAAATTTGGTTTCCATCGCGAAAATAAATATGGCGTTTCTCGTAACGTTGTGTTAACACAATCTGTGGTTATCTCATTATTCGCTTTACTTTATGGGGTAATGGATGATGTCAACGCTGTATTCTTAACTTTAACAAATGCAACAACAATTATTTATAGTATTGTGTATGTATTGATTGCGATTTCCCTAATTAAATTACGTAAATCTCAACCAGATACACTACGTCCTTACCGAATTGGTAAAAAAGGTAATGGCTTAGCTTATTTAGTGGCAGCAATGTTAATTTTTAGTGTTATCATTGTTATTTTCGCCACATTAGGTACAACAACCGTGACTGATGCAGTCTTAGTTGCATTAATCACTATTGTCATGTTTGTGATTCCGTTAATCATTAATCGCTTTAAAAAAGCAAGTTGGGCAACGGAAGTAAAAGAAGATTTAGGTGAATAAAAAGGCTAGCAATTATTTTGCTGAGTGCCTCTTCATCTGATGACTATAGTAAATTGTCGTTTGGAAACTGAAGCAAGTTCGATTATTGCTTCAGTTTTCGCTTTCCATAAAAGGAGGTTTTCATATGAAATCAACGAAACCCACTGTTTCGTTCGCTGAAAGTTTAGGCATTTTGATTGCCTTGTTAGCGATTCTCGGGTACTTAATTATTGGTCAAAAATTAACCCCTCACATACCGATTCTTTTTGTATTCATGTTGTTGTTGCTTTATGGCAAATGGAAAGGATTTTCTTGGGATGAGATCCACGAGGGCATTGTGGAAGGGATCAAACCAGGAATCATTCCGATTATTATTTTCTTGCTGATAGGTGTCTTAGTTGCTACTTGGATCTTGTCTGGGACGATTCCAACAATTATGGTCTATGGTTTTAAAATTATCTCAGTGAAGTTCTTCTTACCAACCGTTTTTGTGGTCTGTGCACTAGTTGGTGTGACGGTAGGGAGCTCCTTTACGACTGTTTCAACTATGGGGATTGCCTTTCTAGGTATTGGACATATTCTTGGATTCGACAATGCGATGACAGCTGGTGCAGTTGTTTCAGGTGCCTTTTTGGGGAACAACATTTCACCGTTATCTGATACAACAAACTTAGCTGCTGGAATTGGTGGCGTGAACCTTTTTGAACATATACTAAACATGATGTACACTGTTATTCCGGCGTTTATTATTTCGATTGTCGGCTATATCTTCTTGGGGCATCAATCTGGCTCGGCGGATTTACAATCGGTTGATGCAATGGTCCAAACGTTACATCAAGGATTCTGGATTTCACCGATTACATTGTTGCCAGTAGCGGTTTTATTCTTATTCGCTTGGAAAAAGGTACCGGCTATTCCAACGTTATTAGTCGGCTCTACAGTGGCGGTCATCTTAGCTTTTATAAATGATCATCACCTAAGTTTAGCGAAAGTTTCTACCGTTTTAATGAGTGGCTATGTGGCAGATACAGGGGACCAAAGTATTGATACACTTTTATCTCGTGGTGGGATTGAAAGCATGTTAGGTTCTGCTGCGTTGATTATTTTGGCATTAGGTTTGGGCGGCTTGTTGATTAAGTTTAACATCGTGGCTACTTTAATTGATAAAATTAAAGGCTATGTGAATAATCCAGCCAAATTAATCGCTTTAACTGCCTTAAGTTCTGTGGGAATTAACTTACTAGTTGGCGAACAATATTTGTCAATTATTTTACCAGGGGAAACATTTAAATCCTCATTTACTCGTTTAGGTATTGATAAAAAATATTTAACTCGTACTTTGGCAGATGCTGGGGCGGCAGTCAACTCGTTAATTCCTTGGGGAGTTAGTGGTACCTTCATTATGGGAACGTTAAAAGTTGGTGCACTAGAATACTTACCGTATGCCTTTTTCCCATTGCTTTGCCCTATTATTACCGTCATTCTGGGGATATTCTTAAAAAAACAACAAGGGGAAAACAAAAAAGCACCAGGGACTAACGTTGAATTGTGAGTTTTTTCAGATAATTAAACAATTGGTTACGATTGAACCTCAGTGTCTCTGCTGATTGGTTCAATCGTTTTTTCGTCACAGATTTTTTACAATTCTTCATATAATCTTTGAAGCTCCTTAAAGGCAATTTAATTATTCTAAGTTATGATACAAAGGATCAATCAAATAGGTGGATGAACGTGGTGTTAAACTCATAGAGACTAACAGTAGTTTATTCTTGCTCAATGTTGAGGTGTAGGTTCGAATCCTACCGTCCACTTTCTGTTATTTAAACCAACTAGAACGAAACACAAACAAGTGACGGATACACATGATTAAGGTACAATAGGGGTAGGGAAAACAAGGAGGAATTCTTATGAAAAAGATAGGGCTTATTTCTAGTGCTTTTCTTTTAACCCTTGCTTTAGCAGCATGCGGCGGCGGAAAAAGTACAGAAAATACGGATAGTCGTTCCAGTGCTGCGGAAAGTACCACAGTCGAGAGTACAAAAGCATCTGCTACAAAAGAATCAAGTAGCAAAGCAGCAACAAAATCTAGTGATGCGAAACCGTCAGGAACAACGACAGCTGATTCGAAAGCAACAGCTTCTTCTACGAAGGAAGTGGCAAATAATGGCTCAGCAGAAAAACAATCACCAGCGAAAAATGCGAATCCAGATGACCAAGCCAAGCAAGTGCTTAACCAGCTAGCAAACATGTTTCCTGGTCAAGGCTTACCGCAGGCAATTTTAACGAGTCAAACGAATAACTTTTTAACTGCAGCGACAACTTCACAAGCGGATCAAAACAATTTCCGTGTTTTATATTATGCAGAAAAAGAAGCGATTCCAGTGAATGATGCACGTGTCAATCAGTTAACGCCAATTAGTTCTTTTGAGAAAAAAACATATGGCTCTGATGCCGAAGCAAAAAATGCAGTGAACCAAATCATTGACAATGGCGGTCAACCAGTAGATTTAGGTTACAATATTACTGGGTATAAACAAGGGGCGGCAGGTTCTAGTTACTTATCTTGGCAAGAAGGCAATTGGAGTTTAGTCGTACGGGCCTCAAATATCAATGGTGAATCGCCTGATGATTTAGCGAAAAATGTTGTCAACATTTTGGAACAAGAAACGTTGCCAGCACCGAATACCGTTGGTCAAATCACACTGAACGTGGCAGGAACCACTGACTATAATCGAAACTCAGTAGTTTGGCAAGCCGGTACAGTCGTTTACTCTGTCCATCATTTTGACCCAATTCAAGCAGTGAAGATGGCAACATCGATTTAAATAATCAAAAGAAAGCGTGCAACAATGCCCATTGTCGCACGCTTTCTTTTATTATTTTTGTTCTGTATAACCTTGTGACTCCACCAATTCTTGGCTTTTCTTCATGCTAATTCCCTTAGAAGAATCTCCATCAATCTGGATACCATCTACTTTTTTGGCTTTATCATAATCAAGTTTTTCATAATTAATCGTCAATTTTTCGATGGCTTGTTTGTCCTCATAGGTCAGTTTGTAATTAAGCCCTTTGATGTCCTCATATTGTTTAGAAACGGGTTCCAACGCTGTTTTTGCCTCTTCTTTTGTAATCCCCAATTTGTCATAAGAAACAATGTTTTTAGCCGTTTGCGTTAAGACTTTATCTCCTTGGTACGTATAGGTTAAGGTGGAATCAATCCCATCTTGTGGCGAACCTACAAAGGTTTTTGTCTCTATTTTTGAACCGCAACTTGCAAGAAAAAATACCCCAATAAAAATTAAAAATACGCGTAAAAACTTTTTCATTTCTAGATAACCTCCTTTAGCTGTTTATTCTTGACTGTAACATAACACGGCAAATAATTACTGTTAAGTAGAAAGCTTGTGAGAAGTCCAGCAAATAAAAAACTTGCCTCTTCTCATAAAAATGAAGAGGCAAGTTTTTTTATTTAGTAATATCACTTAAATCTGGTTGTGAGTGAGCCAACCGACTGGCAGCCGCAGCCGCAATTGCGCCCACGATATCATCCAAGAATGTGTGGACATGTTCGCCATCATGCGCATTTAACTCTTTTAAAATGCCTGGTTTTACCTTGTCGATATACCCATAGTTCGTAAAACCGATAGATCCATAAACATTTACAATGGAGAGCGCCATAATTTCATCAATGCCATAAAGCCCTTCATCTTCCGTTAAAATTTCTTGTAACGGTGAGAGTAGCTTGTTTTCTTCTGCCAGAATATCCAGTTGGACACCTGTAATAATCGCGTTGTGTACTTCACGCTTTGTTAACACTGCATCAATACTTTCTAAACAAGTATCTAATGTTAAATTATCAATATAATCTTTTTGTAAAAATAACACAAGTTCAGCTAAATCATTCATTGTTACGCCACGTTCTTGCAATAAACGACGTGCGCTATTTTCTAACGTATCTCCTTGGATTACCATTTTTTGTCCTCCTAATTTCTGCTTTAGTTGAAGTTCTTCTTTCATGGTACCAAAAAGAACGATAAAGGGGAATTAGAATCTATTTTGGTAGAGAATAATTTAGTTGAAGTGTTATTTTTAGTTAAAAATTACTAAGCGTTCGGTTGTAACGATGCCATCACTTGTTTTAATTGTGTCACTGATTTTTGGAAGAGTTCTTTTTCAGAAGCATTTAGATTCAATTCAATAATGTCAGTCACACCTTGATTGCCAACGACTGCAGGAATCCCTGTAAATACATCTTGTTGCCCATATTGCCCATCTAAGTAAGCTGAGACAGGTAAAATAGCTTGTTCATTATTTAAAATGGCTTTAACAATGCGTGCAGTACTCATACCAATCCCATAATAGGTCGCTTGTTTGCGATCGATAATTTCATAAGCTGTATTTTTCACTTTATCAGAAATGATTGGTAAATCGTCACTAGTTAAGCGCTCTGTCGTATCCACAATTTCTAAAATAGGTTTGGTACCAATCATGGTATGAGACCAAACAGCCACTTCAGAATCCCCGTGTTCGCCAATAATATAGCCGTGAACATTGCGTGGATCAATCGCTAAACGTTGAGACAGTTCTTTGCGGAAACGAGTTGTGTCCAAAGTTGTACCAGTTCCAATTACTCTTGAGACAGGTAAACCAGAAGCTTGCCAAGCCACATAAGTCAGTACATCGACAGGATTTGAGGCAATCACTAAAATTCCATCAAAACCAGATTTCATGATATTGTTAACAATTGTTTTCATAATTTCTGCATTGATTGAAACCAAATCTAGACGACTTTGCCCAGGTTTTTGATTAGCGCCAGCTGTAATCACGACGATATCGGCATCTTGGCAGTCTTGATAGTCGCCAGCCCAGACGTTTACATTTTCTTGACCCCAAGACACACCATCTAATAAGTCAATTGCTTCGCCTTCAGATTTGGCTTTGTCAATATCAACTAAGATTAATTCATTCGCAATCCCTTGGTTGATCATGGAATAGGCAATACTTGTGCCAACAAAACCAGTACCAATAATTGCGACTTTTTTGTTAAATACTTTCATCGTTCATCTCTTCTTTCTGTAATATTTCTTTCTTAGTGAATTATATCACTAACTTTTCGGGTGTGGTTATACCAATCTGTAATAGTCTTTATTAACAATTTAAATAAGGGAAGCGTGCTTTTTTTGTTATGATAAGAGTAGGAAAATAGAGAAGATAAGGAGGCAAAATGACAACGACAACAGTGTATTATGCAAGCAATAATGAAAAACAGCCGAACTGTTTTCAACTAGTTATCGGTAGCTTTAGCTATGAACTTCCAAAAATAGAAATCTACGAAATCCTGGAATGTGTCGCTTCAGCATATGGCTATCAAAAAGAACCATTCATTGAAGAACAAACAGAATGTTTTGTTAAAGGCAACCGTTGTATACATGTTTCCCAACAAGCGACGACGTTGACTTTTGTTGTGAATGATCTGCGTTTAGTAATGGAAAAACAATGCCGGAATCACGAAGAAGTCTTTCAAGAAGTTAATCATATTTTATTGAATATTTTTGAGGAGACCCCTTGTGTTTTTCTCGAAAAGTAGGAAAGAAGGATTAAGATGAAACAGGTGAAAATAACAACTACCTCAGATTTGATTAATGGCGGCTGCAATGCCTGTCCGAATGTGAAGTGTACGAATTATCTTGTTCATGTAGAAGATGAAACAATTGCGTTAGAAACACTAACCGTTGCAGATTTAGTAACTTTATTAGCACTCAAAGAAGGGTTTCGTCAAAAATTAGTTATGGAAATGTTCGAAGAATATACGGTGTTTGAAAGGGAACCTCATCAAGTTGTATTCAAGGAAGAGGAAACGAGAATTCTTTTTCAATCAAAAAAACAGACCATTCAAAGCACTCTTTTGTGTAAAGAGCCACAACAAGTGTTCCAAGAAACCCAGCAAATTTTACACCAACTATTTGAGTTAGAACCTTTTGAATTTGAATTGGTAGAGGAAACTGATAAATAAAAAACAGGAGAACGATTTAGCGAAAGCTAAGTCGTTCTCCTGTTTTTTAGGCTTGTCGTTCACGAATTTTTTCAACGATTCGGTTATAAACTTCAGAGAAGGAAGTATTGGCATGGTGATCGGTCTGGACAATGAAAATTTTTCGAGAAGCAAAGGACTGATCAATTGGTTGCCAAGGGATCTCATCGGAAATAGATAATCGAGAAACAATTGATTGCCCAATGTTATTTTTTAGCAATTGTAACAGGACTTCGTTGTTGTTTAATTCGATAATTGGTAAGTTGATGCTGTGTTCGTTGAGATAAAGCTCATTGAAAAAACGTAAGCCAGAGTTCTTTTCTCTTAAGAGCCAAAATTTTGAAGCGGCATCTCCTGCTAGAACTAGTTGGTCTTCATAAACAATTTCTTTGTGTAGATTTTTGGTTTCAATGGGTTTTTCAATTAGCCCAATGTGGGCATGATTATTTTGAACCATATCCACGACTTCGTTTGAATTCATCAGTTGAATCGAAAAGTTGATGAGTGGAAAAGCGGTAACCAAACTCTCCATAATATCTGGCAGTAAATAAATAGCAACTGTATTTGAAGAGGCTATAATGCAGTCTTCTTTAAAGTTCTCTTTTTCTGCAGCTTGCGCAAAAGAAGTGGTTAAGCTTTCAATAATCGAGAGCATTTTTGGATATAAAAAATCAGCTTCTTTGGTAGGAATAACCGATTGTTTTCCATTACGATAGAACAGCTTGATCGAAAAGTGTTGCTCTAATTTCTTGATTTGCAAAGAAACAGTTGGCTGAGAAATATACAATTGTTTGGCCGCCGCACTAAAATTTTTGGTTTCATACACAGCAATAAATGTTTTGATCCATTCGAACATAAAATCGCCTCTTTCTATTTACTATCTTAATAGTTGGTATTGCAAATATTTATTTTACAAATATAAATATTTCATTTAGTATAATAACATACTTTTGATTAATATCAATAATAATAAATAAAGACGGAGTGTGACTACATAATGGTAGAAAGTGCGAAAAAATTCTTGCGGAAAGTCCCGATTCCCATTTGTGGACTAATTTTAGGGATGGTTTCTTTGGGGAATTTACTTTATTCCTTGGGATATGCAACAATTGGGACCATTTATTGTGTACTTGGCAGTCTCTTAATGATTTTAGTTATTTTAAAAATTATTTTTACAATGAAACATGCATTAAGCACCTTAGATGATCCAATTATTGCTTCGGTATCACCAACATTTACAATGGCTTTAATGGTTATCTGTGTTTTCTTAGATCGGATATTTACCAATGCTGCTTGGATTAACGTGTTGTGGATTGGCGCAGTGATTTTACATTTTATTTTAATGATTTATTTTGTAGCGGTGCATATTTTTCCAACAAAAATCGAACTGGAACATATTTATCCAAGCTGGTTTATTACGTTTGTCGGCATTGGCGTTATTCCTAATACTTCTCAATTGTTTATCAATGAGTTGGGAAAAATTGTTTTTTGGGTAGCGTTGTTCTTTTATTTACTCTTGTTACCAATTTTAATCAAGAGAATTACGAAGTCGAAAGAAATGCCTGAATCGACCATTCCTTTATTGACGATTATGACAGCGCCAGGTTCGTTATGTTTAGCTGGCTATATTTCAATGGGTGGTCATTTGTATATGCCATTAGTTGTTTTCTTGCTAATTTTGTCTCAATGTATTTATGGGATTGTAGTTGTGAATCTATATAAAATTATGCAAGTGACATTCTATCCAAGTTATGCTGCCTTTACATTCCCATTAGTGATTTCTGCGACAGCATTAGTCAAAGTTAAACCTTTATTTGCAGAAAAGGTAGGCCTAACGAGTCTGTTAAATATTTTGTCTACTTTTGAACTGTTATTAGCTGTGGCTATTGTAAGTTATGTGTTCATTCGATATTGCATTTTTTTATTCCAAAGAGAAAATAACACGAAAAAAGTGGAATTAAATTAAAAAAAAGAGAGGAAGCAAAGAGGTGAAGAAACTATTAATTACTGGAGGAGCTGGCTTTATTGGTTCTAATTTGGCTAATTTTTATAGTCAACAGTATCAAGTTTTTGTGATTGATGATTTGTCCATGGGGCGAGTGTCAAATTTGCAACAAACTGAGCAGTTGGTTTTTATTAAAGGAAGTGTGACGGATCAGCAATTATTGGACGAAGTACTTTCAAAGCATTCGTTTGAGTATATCTTTCATCTTGCGGCCGTGGCAAGCGTAGCAAGTTCTGTGGCACAGCCTCTAGAGACACATGAGGTCAATTTTTTAAGTGTATTGAAAATATTGGAATCAATAAAAAAATATCAAAAAGAGCTCAAACGTTTTGTTTTTGCTTCGTCGGCAGCCGTTTACGGTGCAGAGCCAACGTTGCCTAAAAGAGAAACTTCGATGATTTGCCCTTTGAGTCCCTATGCTATTGATAAGTTTGCTGCTGAACGTTATGTTCTCAATGAATACCATTTACATGGGGTACCCACGAGTGCAGTTCGCTTCTTTAACGTCTATGGTCCCAATCAAAATCCTGCTTCACCCTATTCTGGTGTCCTGTCCATTTTGATGGATCGTTATATCCAATTAGAGCAAGGGCAAGCGAGCCAATTTCAAATATTTGGAGATGGTCAGCAAACACGTGACTTTATCTACATTGAGGATGTCCTAACTGCATTAAATTTAGTAGCAACCAAAAGTGAAGCGTTGGGACATGTTTATAATGTGGGTACCGAAGTTGCCATTTCCCTTAATCAATTAATTGAAGAAATGAACCAATTAGTGGGACTTTCTTTGCCAGTTTCTTATCAAAAGGAACGAGATGGCGATATAAAATATTCTCTTTCAGATAGTTCTGCTTTGAAAGGCTTAGGTTTTTCACCCGTTTATTCAATTCAAGAAGGACTTCAAAAATATCTTAAGTTTACCCATAATACCCAAAATAGATAAAAAAGAGCCTGGGACAAAAATCACTTTGGATTTTTGTCCCAGGCTTAAAAATTGATAAACGGCGGGAACAGAAGCAACTCCTTCGGAAATAAGCCGAAATTCTCCAAAAATTATAGAACAATTTTCGGAAATTCCTTCTTATTTCTCGGAGTTAAACACTTCTGTCCCGACCTCTTTTTTGTGCAAATGTTTCGCCCCAATGGCAAAGTGAAGAGAGGGCATCGTAAAGAGCATATCCTTCCGAAGTGAGCGTATATTCCACACGCGGGGGCAGTTCGTTAAAGGATTCTCGATGGACTAGGCCATCTTTTTCCATTTCTCTCAAGCGATCTGTCAGGACGCGTTGAGTGATTCCGTCGAGCGCACGCATCAATTCACCGTTGCGCTTGGTTCCTTGGAATAATTCATCCATTAATGATAATTTCCATTTGCCGTTAATGGTGGAAAGGGCTAAGTTGATACTGGTTTGTTTATCAGTTGTCATAGTTTCTCCTTGTGACACGTAATGGTTACTTTTTTCTTCCTAGGTGAATAAAAAGTGCGTACTTTTTTTCTCCATCATAGTGAGTAATAATAACTATGTCAAGTAAGGTAAGAGGAAGGAAGAAGAAATATGATGTATCAAGATGTTGTTCGCAGCCGCCGTTCAGTTCGGGATTTTATGCCAGATGTTGAGATTCCTAAAGAGGAATTAATGGCCATAATTGAGGAAGCGATGTTCGCGCCAAATAGTACCAATTTAAATTCATGGCGTTTTTTAATTGTCACAGAAAAAGAACAAAAAGAGGCCCTTTACGAAGTTTCGATGCAACAACCAGCAGTTAAAGGGGCAGCGGCGGTGATTATTTTATTAGGTGATTTGACTGCTTATACAGTGGCAAATGCAGATGAAATCAGTGCTAAAGCTGTCGCACAAGGAACGATGACGGAAGAAATTCGTCAAGGAATTAATGAAAATGTTTCTTGGTACTATGATGTTAGCGAAGAACAAAAAAGAGAGTGGCTAATGTTAGACCAAGGCTTAGTTGCAATGCAGCTGATGCTTTCTGCAAAAGATCGAGGCTATGATACTGTGGCGATGTCTGGTTTTGAAACAGAAGCGGTTCGCAAGTTATTTAATATTGAAGATCATTTAGTGAACGGACTGATTATTCCGATTGGCAAAGCTCAAACACCCGGCTTTGAAACAGTCCGACGAGATGTTTCAGAAGTAGTAACTTGGTTAGACTAAAAAGCTAAACAGTTCTGTAATTGCTGTTTATTAGATTTTGAGCGTGGAACAAACATCCAAAGTGATTGTTGTCCCACGTTCGTTTTTTTGTTGATCATCCGCTTTTGAGAATGGCCAGAGAAGACGTTTAGTGAACCAATTTTGAAAGAAAGTGATACACTAGAAGAAAAAGAAGTGGGGCGACCTTATGCGTTATGTCATAATGCAGTCACGAGATATTCGTGAAAATTTAGCAACGGAAGATTATCTATTAAACACTCTCTCTTTTGAAGAGCCCTTAGTATTGTTCTATATTCAGGAACCCTGTGTTATTTTAGGCCGAAATCAAAATGCTTATGAAGAAATTGACTTAGCTTATGCTAGAGAGAAGGGAATCGTTATTACTCGCCGTTTATCGGGCGGTGGTGCTGTTTATGATGATCTCGGGAATGTCAGCTTTAGTTTTGTTGTTCAGGAAGGACACCAAGCTTTTGGGGATTTTAAAGCGTTCACTAAACCAATTATTGAAGCATTACATAAAATGGGCGCAACGGGGGCCGAGATTAGCGGTCGCAATGATTTATTAATTGATGGGAAAAAATTTTCTGGCAATGCCATGTATACAAAAAAGGGGAAGATGTATACTCATGGTACCTTGATGTATGATGTTGATTTGGCAGAAGTTCAACGTGTCTTAACTGTTTCTAAGAAAAAAATTGAATCAAAAGGGACAAAATCTGTTCGGGGACGCGTAACCAATTTACGGCCGTACTTAGACGAAAAATATCAAAAATTAACCATTGAGGAATTTCGCAATCGTTTACTGATGGAGCTCTTTGATGTCGAATCTCTAACTGAAATTGCGGAGAAAGAATATGTCCTAACCAAAGCAGATCAGCAGGAAATTAGGAAATTGGTCGCTGAAGTGTATGGCAATGAAGCTTGGGTTTTTGGTGAAGCGCCTAAATTTACGATCAAAAAAGAAGAAAAGTTTAAAGGTGGCATCGTGGATGCACGTTTGACTGTTGAAAAAGGTAAAATAATTGAGTTAACGATTTATGGTGATTACTTTGCCAAAAAAGAAACAGCGGAAATCGTTGCGGCTTTATTAGGTGTGGACTATCAGTATTCATCAATTTGGCAAGCATTAGCAGCGTTTAACTTTGAAGACTACTTTGTAAATATCACCAAAGAAGAATTTGTTCATTTATTGGTGGATTAATAAACGTGCTGGGACAAAAGTTAAAGAATCTTTTGTCCCAGCACGTTTATTTAATGATGGTTGGCTCTTGCTAGAAAAATTTTCCATGAACGTCCCAATTGCCAGTATCTTTGGCTTTTTTCAATGTTTGCATTCGACGGAAGCCAACAGGATGATCGGATAAGAAGTTACTCAATTTAAGCCAGATGGTATCATCATGTAAATCAATACTGTGAAAGTATTCTTCTAAATCCACACGACTGCCCATATATTTTCCTGAAAATAAATAAATCATGCTTAAAGCACCTTCTTCTGCGTAGTATAAACCTGTGCGATCAGCGGTATATTCTTGCGTTCTTGTAAAACTTTTATCTAACGCAACTGGTTTCAAAATAATGGATAACATTAGCCGCCATAAATTAGTGTGCCCACATTTATGGTGTCCTAGCTCGTGTGCCAAAATAAAGCGAATCAGCGAAAAATCGCCTGTATTGTACGCGATATCCAACAAATCACTGTGAATGACAACATAGCGTCTGTGTAAAGAGCATTTTGCCGCAAAAGCGTTTAAGACACCATTCCCGTTGATTAAATAAAGACGTGGCATCCTTAATTTTTTAGTGCCAAAGCCCATTTCTTTTGCTAAATCAATATACAAGGAATAAATTTCTGGTAATTGATTTTCTGTAATTTCCACTCCGTTAGAAGCAGTGTCCATGTACATATAACGAATGGTAAAAAAAGCAATGACTGGCGCAATTGGTGCAATTAAGACAATTAATAACCAGTCAGGAATCGGCAAATCACTCAATATTAATAAGGCAACTAACCCCAATGCGAAAAACAATAAAACAAAACCAATGATAATCATTGGTACTTCAAAACGATAACGTAACTTAGCAACGGAAATTTCTTTCTTTTTTTCCTGCGGTTGACACATAAACATTCCTCCCCAAACATTTCCCAAACACTTTTTCAAATAAAATGACTTATCTGTTACTTCTAATATACCATTGGTTAATCGATAATGACAAAGGTGGGAACTTGAATAAAGGCAATTATATCAAGTGATTAATGAAAGGGACTCGTTGTACGCAGGGAATTGGTCTATCTTGATTAAATAAAATTTTAATAATCTAACTGTTTTAGACGTAATAAAGTAGTTTCTGGAGTTAATTTTTTAATAACATACAAACGCAAAATCGCATGTTCAATTTTTTGTTCTTCTGGCGATAGCTCCGAATTTATATAGGATAACTTCTCGATTAAATAGGTTAAAAATGAGCCAGCGCCTTGGCTGCCCACTAAAAAGCCCATTTCTTCCGTTTCGGTTAATTGTTGTTTTTTTAAGGGGTAAATTTCTTGTGCAAGTGCCCCCGAGGCTGAGACAAAAGTGTTTAGCTCCAAGAAATAAGAAGAAATTTTTGAAAGTTGCTTTTTGACTTTCGAGGAATTTCAGCTTATTTCCGAAGGAGCTACTTTTGTTCAGCTGATTATCTTAAAAGTTATAAAAGAGTTTGCTTGTTCAAATTTGTTAGTAAGTCGCTTTTTGTTGCTACTGTAACAGTTTCCATTGCACTCATCCTTTGCTTTTATATGATACATCTAGTATAACATGGTCTCACTTTTTTTATTTTTCCTCTTGCTCTGGTACGCGTTTCATAAGGTAAGCTAGGTGTATCAAAATATTGGAGGGCATGAAAATGAATGTTATAGTGGAGATAAGCGATAGACTTGGTATGGATTACTATTTTGTCTCGGTGACTACGACGGCCAAAAGTCTGCAGTTAGATAGTCCCAAAAAATACTATAAGATTTGGCATCAAGAAATTCCGTACCATCAGATAACGGAGTGGCACTTGACACAGCAGGAGGATATTCAGGAAATTTCTTTTGCTTGGCAGGAGACCTTTTATCGTTTTGTTGATTACGGGACAGGGATTGTGCCTTATTTAACTCAATTTTGTAAAGTAATGAGGTGAAAGTATGACAACAATTCGAGAAATTGCGCGCCTTTCAGGATCTTCAGTTACGACTGTTTCGCGTGTGATTAATCATCATCCGTATGTTTCTGAAGAAAAACGACTGAAAATCCAAGCAATTATCGATGAGTTGGGCTATAAGCCCAATATATTAGCGAGAAATCTTAGCTTTGGGAAAAGTAATACATTAGGTGTCATGGTTCCTTATACGAATCAACCTTATTTTGATGCTATTTTAAGTGGGATTATCCACCAAGCATTTCAGCAAGGTATGATGGTCAGTTTATTACCAACGGATTATGATAAAGAAGTTGAAAAAAGTTACTTGGAAAAAATGGCCACGGGTGCGTTTGATGGCATGATTGTTTTGTCAAAGGCAAATCCTTTAAGTGTGTTTGCTCCGTATAAAGAGCAAGTTGTTTTTTGTGAAAAAATAGAAGACCCTAGTTATGCTAGTATCTATATCGATCGTTTAACCGTTTATCGGCGGGTCTTCCAAGCATTGAAACAACAAGGATGTAGTGAAGTGGCAATTACAATTAACCGTGCACCAGAAAAAAGTACAAGCGCACGCTATTTAGTTGACGCATATCAGGAAATTTATGGAGTGATTCCTGAAAATCGGTTATTTAAGGACTGTTTAACCTATGAAGATGGGTGTGAAGTAGGACGACACTGTGGGCAAGATCCAACGCTCCAAGCGGTTGTGACCAACGGTGATGAAATTGCTGCAGGGATTCAAGCCGTTATTGAAAGACCACTCTTTTTAGTGGGACAGGAACAAACTTTATTAAGTGAAATTTTAAATTTTTCAACAATCTGTCATCCATTAATGGAGTTAGGGGAAAAAGCCACACACTTATTTCAAGAAAAACGGCCGAAAACGATTCAATTGACTTCTACATTTATTAATCGACAACCAGATTTTTCTTTGGTAGAATAAGGTTTTTCACTAAAAAATAAAAAAACTTACAAAAAGTAAGACAAAAAGCTTTACTTACTTTTAGTAAGGTAGTATAGTAAGCATGTAAACAAAATTAAATGAATTTACTGAGGAAATTCGAAAGGATGAACATATTATGTCAAAATTTACTGAAATGATGAAAAACCGTCGTTCAATCTATGCTTTAGGAGAAAACTTACCAATTTCAAAAGAAGAAGTAACTGCTTTAGTAAAAGAAGTTGTTAGAGAAAGTCCAACAGCTTTTAACTCTCAAACACAACGCGTGGTGTTCTTATTCGGCGATGCTCACAAAAAATTATGGGCAATGACTGAAGATGCCTTAAAACCATTAACTCCAGCAGAAGCATTTCCAAACACACAAGCTAAATTACAAGGTTTTGCAGCTGGTGCGGGTACAATTTTATTCTTTGAAGATACAGATATCGTGAAAAACTTACAAGATAGCTTCCCATTATATGCGGATAACTTCCCTGTTTGGTCTGAACAAGCAACTGGTTTAACACAAGCGAACGTTTGGACTGCCTTAGCGCAAGAAAATATTGGAGCAAACTTACAACACTACAACCCAGTCATTGACGAAGCGGTTGCTGCAGAATGGTCAATTCCTGCAAACTGGAATTTGCGTGCACAAATGGTCATTGGTTCCATTGAAGCGCCAGCTGGCGAAAAAGAATACATGGAAGATAGTGCTCGTTTTAAAGAATTCAACTAAATCATTGCTTTAGTAAAATGAAGAGGAAAGGAGTGAAAGCAAATGGTTCAAGCATTACCAAGTAATATTGGGATTCAACAAGTCACTTTGAAAGTGGCTGATTTAGATAAAATGGTAAACTTTTATACGAAAACAATTGGCTTAAAACTTTTAAAACAAGGAGAGGGACGTGCTTGGCTAGCGCCACAAGGCACCAACGATGCAATTCTTGTCTTAAAAGAACTAACAGCTGGGGAAGAAAATCAGGGTACCACTGGCTTGTACCATATTGCTTTCCTGCTACCAACCCGCAAAGATTTAGGCAATATGTTGCTGTGGCTTTTGCAGGAAAATGTGCAAATTGGCGCAGCAGATCATGGCTATAGTGAAGCCCTTTACTTAAGTGATCCAGAAAATAATGGCATCGAAATTTATTGGGATAAACCAGAAGAAGTCTGGGATATTCGTCCAAATGGTGAAATTATCAGTGTGACAGAAGAATTAGACGGTGATAGTTTAGCTGCAGAAGCTGACGGTCACTGGCTAGGAATTTCCGAAGGTTCTAAAATTGGGCACATTCATTTGAAAGTGGCCGATTTAGATACCACTGAAACGTTCTATAAAAATTTAGGGTTTGGCTTAAAGTCTAACTTTGGTCAACAAGCGAAGTTTTTTGCAGCGGGTCAGTACCATCATCATATTGGGACAAATACATGGAGCGGCAAACAGCTGCCAACGATTCAAGAAAATCAATTTGGCTTAGAAAATTACACCTTCCGTTTACCAACTGCGGCAGATTTAGAGATCGTCCAAGCCAATGCGGAAGAAGCAAAGTTACATTTTATTGCCAAAGATCATTTACTTGCGTTAGAAGATCCTAGCGGCATGATTATTCAATTTACCTATTAAAACCACTCTCAAACTAGCCCTTCGTTAGAAAATGAAGGACTAGTTTTTTTTGTCTTGTTTGCATTATTTTGCATTTGTTTGCAAAATAATGCAAAAGATGCTATCTTTACTTAGAAGAGGTGAGGAAGCATGTTGATTGAAGAACGTTTAGCCAAGATTCAAAAAATAGTGAATGAACAAAAAAGTATTTCCATGGAAGCGTTAGCGGAGCAAGTCTCCGTTTCAAAAGATACTATTCGACGAGATTTAATTCGTTTAGAAAAGGAAGGACATTTAAAGAGAACGCACGGTGGCGCTATCTCAGTGCAGTCTGAAGCAACTATTTATGATTATGCTCAACGAATAATGAAGCATCCAGAGAAAAAACAAGCGATTGCCCAAAAAGTTTGGGCAAATATTCCCAAACAAGCGTCCATTTTTTTTGATTCATCAACCACGGTGGAAGCAGCTATTCGAGCGATGGAAAATAGTCCGATTCACGCGATCACGAACTCTCTCAGTCATGCGCTACTTCTAGCGCAAATGGATCAGACAAAAATTACAGTACTACCTGGGCAACTGCATAAACAACAACTTTTTTTGTTTGGGGCAGAAACAGTCGCTAAGGTTGGGGAATTTGCCCCCGACTATACATTATTAGGTGTGTTTGCGTTATCTGAACAAGGATTATTTATTCACACAGAAGAAGAAGGTCAAGTCAAACGGCGAATGATTCAACAAGGCAAACAAGTCATTGCCTTAGCCGACCAAACGAAATTAAACAAAACGGGTTTATTTAAAATTTGCGAATTAACAGAAATTGATTGTTTAGTGACAGATACACGACCTGATGAAAAATTCTGTGAGCAGTTAGCGCAAGCAGGCGTAACGTTGATTGTCGCAGATGAATAATGGAGGATAATAATGAAGCGAAAAATTAATTATACACATATTGCTGAACCTACTGTTTTTGAGAATGTTTTTCCAACGTATTTGACGAATGAAGCGATGATGGCGCGCAAGCAGAAAGTATTACAACGAATGGAAACAGAAAAATTCGATCAATTGGTTTTCTATGCAGACAAAGAGCATGGCAGTAATTTTGAATACTTAACTGGCTTTATTCCGAGGTTTGAAGAAGGACTCCTTGTGTTAAATAAGGATGGTGCGGCGACACTTATTTTAGGCAATGAAAATTTAAAACTGTGCCAACATGCCCGCATCTCAGCCGATTTAATTCATTATCCAGCTTTTTCACTACCTAATCAACCAATGGCTGGGGAACAAAAGTTGTCGCAGATTTTTGAAACGCTTCTCGATGAAACTGCTCAAAAAATAGGTATCGTTGGGTGGAAAATGTTTACGACACAACAGCAAGAACCTGCTACTATGTTTGATGTGCCACATTTTATTGTCGAAGCACTGAAAAAAGCGCTGCCGAAAGAAGCTCGTTTACTAAATGGGACCCACTTATTGATTGGAGCAAAGGGGGCCCGCACAACAAATAATGCCAACGAATTGGCGCACTATGAATATGGGGCGAATTTGGCTTCTCGCAGTATGTTAAAGGCCTTAAATGCAATTGAAGTAGGACAGCGTGAAACGGACATTGGGGCTTTGTTAAATGATGAAGGTCAAACGCCGACGGTAGTAACCATTGCGGCAACTGGACAACGTTTTGAATATGCAAACATGTATCCGACTGCCAAAGAAATTCAGTTAGGTGATGCCTTATCATTAACTACAGGTTACAAAGGCGGATTGTCTAGCCGAACAGGTTTTGTTATTGAAAACGAGCAGCAATTGCCAGAAGCGCAACGTGATTATTTAGAACGCGTAGCAAAACCCTATTTTCAAGCTGTCGTTCACTGGCTTGAAACCATTCGAATCGGACTGTTAGGGCGAGAAATGTACCAAGCGATTGAAGAACAGTTACCAAAAGAAATCTATCACTGGCATTTGAATCCTGGGCATTTAGTTTCGGATGATGAATGGATGTCGTCGCCTATTTATCCAGATTCAGCCATTCGCTTGGAAAGTGGCATGCTCTTTCAAGTGGATATTATTCCTTCTGTACCTGGTTATACAGGGGTGAGTGCAGAAGAATGTGTGGCTTTGGCTGATGAAACATTGCAAAAAGAGATTCGGCAAACTTATCCAGACATGTGGCAACGGATTGCGACACGCAGAGCCTATTTAAAGGAGACATTGAAGATTGACTTACCAACGGAGGTTTTACCAATGTCTAATTTAGTTGGTTACTTACGGCCTTTTTATTTAGCTAAAGACAAAGCTTTGTGTGTAGAAAAACCAGCGCTTAAATGAATAGGCTCCTTTTTTTGAGTTTCTTTTGGGCCTTATTTATAATCAATATAGCGAAGGAAGAACACCAGAAGAGAGGCGTGATGGTAAATGCACTATCCTGAACATCTGAAAAAAGCAGTTTTAGCTAAAGCGAAAGACTTACCATTAGAAGGTTTTGTGGAAGGGCAAGGTCCGCAACAGCCAAAAGTGATGCTGATTGGGGAAGCCCCTGGAAAAGAAGAAATTAAAGAAAACGTACCATTTATAGGGCGTTCAGGTCAATTGTTGATGGAACAATTACAACAAGTTGGCTTAAGTCGTGAAACGGTGTATATCACCAGTGCGGTTAGGAGTCGGCCTTTTTCTGTAAAAACGAAGCAGATTGCAAAAACGGGAGAAAGAGTAACCAAATTTCCTAATCGAACGCCAACCAAAGAAGAAATCAAAATTTTTGCACCTTTGCTTGATTGGGAAATCGCTGTTTGCCAACCTGAACTAATTTTGACACTGGGGAATATTGGGTTGCAACGACTTTTAGGACCAAAGCCAACAATCACTGCAGTGCACGGAACGGTCATTCAGTCGCCCATTCAAACATTTGATGAGCAATCACAAAACTATCATTGGACGCAGAAAACCTATCAAATCATTCCACTCTTCCATCCAGCGGCTGTCTTTTATAATTATCGTTTAAAAGAAGTCGTGAAAGAAGATTGGCAAGTGGTTCAAAAACAACTGCAACTGCTTAAGAAAGTTTAAAATGAGAAAAATAAAAGGATGGTTGTTTTTTCGAAGAGAGAATGCTACCCTAGAAGTATCAATAAATAGACAGATTATTTAATCGCTGGGTTGAATAATTGAAGGATTCTGATTTTTGCGTAAGCCTTGAAGCAAAAAGAATGAGTCCTTTTTTTGTTAGAAGGAGATTTGGGTATGGAGCAAACACAGCAAAACCATTTTACTGCGTTGTTTTATAAAAATGTTCTGTTAGGAATTTTAAGTATGGCGGCGCAATCAATTTTTATTTTGGCGGACACATTTTTCATTGCAAATGGAATCGGCACCGAGGCGTTGGCGGGGCTTAACATTGTCTTGCCACTCGTTAATATTATTAATGGATTAGGTTGGATGTTTGGCGTTGGCGGCGCTACGTTGTTTTCGACCACGGTTGCGCAAAAAGAAATCAAAAAAGCCAATCAGTATTTTAGTTTAACGATTGGGTTAGTTTTCGTTATAGGGAGTCTCTTTACTTTAGCGAGCTTGATTTTTTCCGATCAAATTATTCGGGGACTTCAGGGGACCGGTGTCTTGTTTGGTTTGGCAAAGGAATATTATATGATTTACCTTAGCTGTTCATTATTATTTATTTTAAACAATTGCCTGATTACTTTTTTAAGAAATGACCATAATCCTCGTTTGGCAACGATTGCTTTTGTCAGTGGGGGAATTGTCAATATTATTTTGGATTATGTCTTTATTTATCAATTTGGGTGGGGCATGGCAGGTGCGGCCATTGCAACGGTGATGTCACCTTTAACAAGCTTAATCCTGATTACGTTGCATAAGTGGTCGCCGCAACGAGTTTTACGTTTTGAAAAGTTTAAAGTGAAATTTCAGGATGTTCGAGAAATTATGTCGATTGGTTTTTCTTCCTTTTTAAATGAATTTTCTTCGGCCTTTGTCATGTTTTTATTTAATATTGTTTTGTTAAACTTAGTTGGTCATGTGGCGATTTCAGCTTATGCGATTGTTGCCAATCTCAATATTATTGTGATTGCCATTTTTACAGGGATTGGGCAAGGGGCGCAACCATTACTCAGCCGATACTATGGTTTAGGGGAAACGAAGGTGTTGCGTAAATTTGTTAAACTTAGCTTTATTACGTATTTGGTTGCCGGCTTCCTGTTCTTTTTAATCAGTCAAGTGTTTACGGGACAAATTATTGAGGTCTTTAATAGCGAAGGGAACGACCAGTTGGCGCAAATTGCTAGGACAGCCATCCGCTTATATGCGATTTCCTTCTTGTTTACAGGATTGAATTTTATGGGGATTTATTACTTTTCGGCAGTTCGTAAACCGAAAATGGCGCTAATGATTTCCTCTTTGCGTGGGTTCTTTTTAATTGTGCCAGTTTTATTTATTTTGGTGAAATTACTAGGATTAACTGGTGTTTGGTTAGCCATGCCTGTAGTTGAATTTGTTACGTTTGGACTAATGCTTGTGGGCTATCTTGCGTATCGAAACTATTTGAAAAAAAGAGAAGCAGTAACCTGATGTTGGTTACTGCTTCTTTTTTGCTTAGTTTACATAGTTTTCAGTTAAAGTCATGAATTGTTCCACATCTTTTAGGACTTGATCAATGCCGGCTTGCCAGAAATCAGGTTTTGTTAAGTCAACATTTAAATGTTTTTTCGCTAATTCTTCGCTTGTCATCGAAGCAGTGTCTCTTAATAACGCAATGTATTGGTCTTCAAAAGAGCTGCCTTGTTGATTGGCATACGCATAGATACCCATGCTGAATAGATAGCCAAAAGTATATGGGAAATTATAGAAAGGCACATCATCAATAAAGAAGTGCAATTTGCTCGCCCAGAAATGAGGATGATAACTGCCAAGACTATCTTTGTAGCTTTCTTTTTGCGCCGCTAACATTAATTCAGTAATATCTTCTTCCGCTACTAAACCTTTTTGGCGCGCTTGATAAAAATTATTTTCAAAGATAAAACGCGCATGAATGTTCATAAACATAGCAATGGCATTTTGCATTTTTGTGTCTAAAAGGTTAATCTTTTCAACGTCTGATTTGGCCTCTTTTAAGGTGGCGTCAGCAACAATCAATTCTGCAAAGGTACTAGCCGTTTCTGCTACGTTCATGGCATACTCTCGATTCAATGAAGGTAAATCCCACATCACGCTACTATGGAAAGCGTGACCTAATTCATGGGCTAAAGTAGCTACTTCGTTGATTGAATTGCCAAAGGTCATGAAAATCCGCGATTCTTGTGTTTCAGGTAATTCTGTACAATAACCCCCAGGACGTTTGCCTGGACGATCTTCAGCTTCAATCCAACTTTTTTCAAAAGCCATTTGGGCAAAATCAGCCATTTTCGGACTGAATTTACGGAAATTTTCTAAAATAAAGGCAGCGGCTTGATCAAAGGAATACGTTTTTTCTTCTAAATCACCTAAAATAATTGGTGCATCTTGGTCTTGCCAATCCATTTTTTCTTTGCCGAATAATTGCGCTTTGCGCGTTAGAAAGTCGACGAATGGTTGTTTATTTTTTTGGATGGTTTCCCACATAACCGTTAATGTTTCTTGACTCATTCGATTATAGTTTAAGGGATTTTCTAAATAATCTGTAGTGCCATGCAATTTGTAATCAGATAAACGGAACCCATCTAAGTGATTTAGGGTGTCTGCTAAAATTGAAGCTTTGCTACTCCAAGCTTTCTCCCAGGCTGTAAACAAACGTTGACGAACCTCTTTGTCAGGATCTCCCATCATGCGGTTAAAGGCTTGGCCTGCAGATAGTTCTGTCACAGAGCCATCTTTTTCTTCAAAAGGAATCACAATGGAAGCAACAATCGTATCGTAATGTGTACTCCAAGCATTTAAACCATCTAGAGAAAGCGTATTGATGATATTTTCTTCTTGTTCGGAAAGCAGTTTTTTTCCATCACGGCGTAATTCATTTAAGCGAAAAGCCATTGTTTTAAACGGTTCTTCGGCTAACAGGGCTTGCCAATGTTCTGCTGAAATCTCGGTGATTTTTTTAGTAAAAATGGTTTCAGCTAATTGAATCGCTGGCAACAGATTGTATAAATCGCCTGATAAAATTTTGGCCTTGGTATCATTAGTATTAGCAGATATTAAAGCAGTTAAAAAACTATTACATTGTGAAAAGCCATTTGAGATTTTCCCTTGTAACGTTAAGATTTCAGCAAATTGTTCTTTGCCTTGGGCACTTTCTGGTGTCCATTCTGTGATTAATTGATGATACTCTTTTGTTTGTTCGGTTAATTGAGTCATTCGTTGGCTAAGTTCTTTGGACTCGCTCCCATTGGGGAAAATACTGTCTAAATCCCATGTAATAGAATAGGTCATATCCAATCCTTCTTTCATTTTTTTCTTTTCAGTATATCATAAGACCTAAGAGAAGTTGTTTCTTTTTCCCTCGAAACCGACTATAATAAAAAAGAATTTTCCGTGGCAGGCACGGGGCAACTTGAAACCAAGAAAAGAGGATTATATGAAAAATTATTTGAAAGATAGCAATTTATATTTAGTCATTGCGTTTGTTATTATGGCCATTTTATTTTTCAGTTCATCACAGACATATGAACAGCAATCACAAGTTGGTCTTTTAGATAAACTTCTGAGCAGTCATCCTTTTGAAGAACAATTAAAAAATATTTCTTTTCAATATGCTGGCAGTGAAGTGAGCATTCAAGCTAGTGGTTATAGTAAATTTGTTGAATTTTTTATTCGTAAGGGAGCCCATTTTGGTACGTATTTTCTATTAGGTGGTAGTTGGTTCATTGGATTAGTGCCAAGGATCAAAGGCCTGTTTTTAACAGCTGTTGTTTCCTGGCTAGCTGCTACTGGCTATGCAGGTTTAGATGAATTTCATCAAATGATCACAGGCGGAAGGACCCCTCTTTTTCAAGATGTTATGTTGGATGCCATGGGTGCTTTGACAGCCATCGTTATTTGTTTGGTGGTTCATGGTTTGAAGAAAAATAAAAAAAGAAGACGCTAATTTAGAAGAGCTTCGTTTATTCGTCAGAACGGTGGGTAAGCGAGGGTCTTTTTTTGTAGCGCTTGTTCCTAACTGAAAAGAAGAGTAGAATAAAGGAGAATAGTAACGAAAAGTCAGGAGGAATCAAGGATGTCAGGACACAGCAAATGGAGCAACATTCAAGGGCGTAAAAATGCGCAAGATGCCAAACGTGGGAAAATTTTCCAAAAAGTTTCAAGGGAAATCTATATGGCGGCAAAAGCAGGTGGCCCTGACCCCGCAATGAATCCTGCTTTACGTTTAGCAGTCGATAAAGCTAAGTCAGCCAATATGCCCAATGATAATATTGCTCGCGCCATAAAAAAAGCCAGTAGTGCTGGTGAAGGGGAACATTATGACGAGGTAACTTATGAAGGATACGGGCCAGGTGGCGTGGCAGTTTTAGTTCATGCACTAACAGATAACCGCAACCGAACGGCCACCAATGTTCGCGTCGCGTTTACTCGAAATGGTGGCTCTTTAGGTGAAACGGGTTCGGTTAATTATATGTTTGATCGTAAAGGCTATATTGTCATTAAGCGAGAAGATCATGCAATTGAGGAAGACGACATGCTAGAAGTCGTTTTGGAAGCAGGCGGCGAGGATTTAGAAACATCACCAGAAGTATTTGAAATTTACACAGCACCAGAAGATTTTACAGCGGTTCGTGATGCTTTAGAACAAGCAGGTTATTCATTAGCACAAGCTGAATTAACAATGGTTCCGCAAACCTTACTAACCTTGAACGATGAACAAAAAGCGCAATTAGAGCGCTTGGTTGACAAGTTAGAAGACGATGATGATGTGTCAGAAGTATTTACCTCTGCAGAAAATCTATAAAATAAAGGGATGCTTGGCGTCCTTTTATTCATAAAATGAAAGCGGATACAGAATGGAGGGCATTTTGAAAAAGAGAATTTGTTTACAAGCAATCAGGGAAGAAGCGGAAGCCTATTATCGTAACGGTGATTTTTATTGCTCGGAAGCGATTGTGGCGACCATTCGGCAACACTTCGATGCGGAGATTCCCATTGAAGCTGTGGCCATGGCTTCTGGGTTTCCTGTAGGTGTTGGAGGAGCGAAGTGTATTTGTGGTGCTCTTTCAGGCGGGGTTATGTGTCTGGGCTACTTTTTTGGTCGGACAGAAGCCAAAGGAGAACAAGTAAATAAAACGATGGCTTTAGCCAACGAATTGCATCAAAGTTTTCGACAAAAGCATCGAGTGGTTTGCTGCAGTATTTTGACAAGTAAAATGACGATGGGTTCACCTGATCATATGGAACAATGCATTGGCTTTACTGGGGAAATCGCTGAAACAACCGCAAAAATTATTGCACGAGAACTTGCTTACGAATTAGTCTAGTAAAAAATGAGAGAGGAGCAACCAGATTCGGTGAATGAATCTGGTTGCTCCTCTCTCATCTAATGCGTAATCAATTAACCAAGCACTTTTTCATAAGCTTCCACTTGAGATAAGACACGTTGGAGCTGTAATTCATTTTCAATATAGTTGATTGAATTACCTAAATCTTCTTGGCGGTTTGTTTCTAAACGATCGACTTCTTTTTTTGCTTCGTTCAATAAGTGTAGAACTTCTTCCTTAGATAACATGTACTCACCTCCTTGCGCAGTTCATCTACTATTAGTGTACTCCTTTTTTTTAAAAAAGGGCAATAATAGGATATTAAAAAACAAAAATAGCGGTTCTAACCGCTATTTTTGTTTACTCAAGGCGTTGTTGTGCTAAAATCGCTTCGATTCGTTCTCTTTGATCTGCCAAAAAGTGAGGCAAATAAAGGGGGATTTCATCAAAGTTTGAACTTTGATTTTCATAGGCTTCGGCATCTAGCAGGCCTTTTTGTGTGGCTACTTCAAATAATAAGTGGTTCGGTTCTCTAAAATACAATGATTTGAAAAATTCACGGTCTTTAATTCCTGAGTTTGTAAAATTCTTTTCATCCAACAGGCTATCAACTTGCGTTAATTCTTGCGTATCTTCCACCCCAAAGGCGACGTGATGAACGCCACCAATTCCTTCAATGGCAAGCGGATTGGTACGGTCGTCAATGATATGCACCTCTTGATAAAACTGTGGATGATGATTTTCCAGAACGGTTACTTCATGTGCAGTTTCAAAAAAAGGTACTGTTTCTTTTTCATGCCAATGTAAATAATCCACTAAAGGTTGTTTGGTAGCTGCGGCATATTGGACGCGTAATTGAATTGCATCAATGCCTAAAATTGCATGTTCTACTGGAATTTCAGCATGCTCAGCTGGAAAATAATCTTCCGCATTTTCAAATTCACGTAACGGAACAAGCGCCATTTGTGTATTATCGGGCGCTTCAAAACGCAAAATTGGGTGTTGGTTAAATGTTTCCACACCATAGTGGCAGATACCCGCTTGCTCAAGACGTTCTGACCAAAAATCCAAAGAGGCGCGCGTTGGTACTTTTAAAATAGTTCGTTCAATTGTATTTGTCCCAAATGATTGATCTTGGCCATCATTCAATTCAAAAAAAGTTAATTCGGTACCTGTTCGTTGCTCATTATCTGAGAAAAATAAGTGATACATGGTGTGGTCATCTTGGTTGATCGTTTTCATTAGTAATTTTAATCCCAGTGTATTATGATAGAAGTCAAATGTAGGCTTTATCAATCGATTTAAAATAGAGATGTGATGAATTTGTGCATACATAGTAAAATTCCTTTCTTGGAGGTTTATTAAATGAAACAATTTTTTCAAAAAGGGTCGAAACCTAATCAATTAGTTGTCGCTTTCCATGGTACTGGTGGCAATGAATATCAATTATTAACGACCATCGCAACCCTTTATCCAGAAGCGAGTGTTCTAAGTTACTTAGGGACAGAAGGTGTAGGCGAACAGCGACGCTTTTTTGCGCCATTAGTTAATGGAGCCTTACCTCGTGCTAACTTTGATGAGCGAGTGACTGCGTTTCTAGAAGAAGTTTGGCAACCGCAAAAGTTATACGATGAAGTTATTTTTATAGGGTACTCTAACGGTGCCAATTTTATTTTAGGCCTGTTAGAAAAGAACCCGACTATTGCTAACACTGTTATTTTACTGCATCCAAGCAATTTAGGCTATCAATATGTATCTGGTGAGTTTGCGACAAAAGTGATTGTCACAACAGGGGCTCAGGATGAGTTGAGTATTCCGGGACAAGTTCTTTCTTTAGCTAATCAATTAAAGAAACATTTTCCAGTCGACTTTTTACTAGTGGATGGCGGTCATGGTTTATCGGAAGAAGAAGTAACGAAAATAAAAGAAGTTCTTTAAAAACAAGCTGCAACCTCTGTTGATAAGTGGTTGCAGCTTGTTTTTTTCATGTGTGTTTAAATGATTTAGTTCTTTTTATTAATGAAAGCTTCCGCAAGGGCAAAGTCTCCTGCGTAAGGTTCATCTACGCCGTTTACTTTTTGATAAAGGTCGGCACCTTTACCAGCTAAGACAATCGCATCATCAGCCGTTGTGCTTAAAGATAATGCGTGAGCAATTGCTTCGCCACGATCTAAAACGGTGTAAACAGGCATTTCTTTGGTAATATGGGCTTGAATTTCTTGGCAAATTTTTGCTGGATCTTCACTGGCTGGGTCATCGGTTGTTAGGACTGCAACATCAGCCAATTCAGAAAGAACCCTACCAAAGTCTTTGCGGCGAGAAATCGCTTTGTCTCCCGTGCTACCGACAAGAACAATTAAGCGGCCGTCAGGATGTTCTTCACGGACAAAGGTTAAAAGATTCTTCAAACTGTCATAATTATGAGCGTAATCAACATAGACGGTTGCACCGTTGGTATTCGTTAAAGATTCCATCCGGCCAGGGACGGTGGTTGCTGCGATTCCTTGTTGACACTCTTCTTTTGAAGCTCCCACAAGGACACTAGCAATCGCCGCACTTAACGCATTACCTTTGTTAAAATCACCACCTAAACGAAGGTGATAAGAGCCGGCCAATCCTAACGCATCTGCAGGACTTTCAACGATAAAACGTAAGGAATCCTCTGAAGAAACAGCGAATGAATAGTCTACTTCTGGAGCCGGCTGACTGCCATAGACAATGGCTGGGACTTTTTGCTGTTGTGCAGTTTCTTTAAGTAATGGAAAATAATCAGCTTCGTGATTCAACACAATGACTTTAGAATGTGTAATCAATTGACGTTTGCAATAAAAGTAATCGTCAAAGGTTGGATGTTCAATTGGACTGATATGGTCGGGGGTAATGTTTAAAAAAATGCCGACATCAAAAAACAGCTTGTAGACACGATTAGTTTTGTAGGCTTGGGAAGAAACTTCCATAATAAAATGAGTCATCCCGTTAGCAACAGCGGTTGCCATCATTCGATACAAGTCCAAAGATTCGGGTGTAGTCAATGCAGATTTAAAGAATGTTTTGCCATCTAATGTCGAATTCATGGTAGAAAGCAAGGCTGTTTTTTGTTGTGTAGCAACATCTAAAATATATTTGGTGAAATAAGCCGCTGTTGTTTTACCTTTGGTTCCAGTAAAGCCAATCAGTTTTAATTTATTTTGTGGATAATCATAAAAAGCCATGCTTAACACAGCCATTGCTTTTTTAATGTCAGTCACGATAATTCCTAGTTGCGCCGGAACCTCATAAGGCACCTCAGAAACATAAATTTCTAGGCCGTCTTTTACAGCATTTTCTAAATAGATTTCTTTAAAGTTTAATCCTTTACAAAAAAAGAGTGTTTCTGCTGTTACGTCTCTCGAATCGTAAGAAAGAGCCGTTACTTCTCGTTGACCTAACGTGTCGGAAAGGGTCAAGTGCCAGCCTTCTGGTGAAATAAATTCTTTTAATAAATCTTCTTTTTCTAAGCAATCGCGAATTGCGAATAATGAAATCGTCACTTTTTTTGCCTCCAAACGTTTCAACGAAATTTCAAAACTGATGTCATTATAGCATTATTTTTCTTTTAAAAAAACCATCTCGTTAGCGTGAGAAAATCCATGAGAAATGTTAAAATAGGATAATTCTTCGAGAAAGTCGTTGCATATCCCAAGATGAACAATTAAAATAAAGAAAGCATACTCAAAGAATATTGGAGGACAAAATGATCAATCAACCAAATTCAGTTGATCAACCAATCCTGACGAACCAAGAAAAAATGGTCAAAGGCTCAGCTTGGATGACAGCTAGTAATATTATCTCCCGCATGTTAGGGGCGATTTACATCATCCCCTGGTACGCTTGGATGGGCGAGCACGGAAACGAAGCGAACAGTTTGTTTTCAATGGGGTATACGATTTATGCCTTATTCCTAATGATCTCTACCGCCGGAATTCCAGGTGCGATTGCCAAGCAGACCTCGCATTATAATTCATTGAACGAATATAAAATTAGTCGACAGCTTTTTTATCGTGCCTTACAACTAATGGGTGGCTTAGGTGTGGTTTTTGCTATTGTGATGTATTTGGCATCTCCGGCATTAGCAGCTTTGTCTGGCGGAGGTCCTGAATTAGTTCCAACAATGCGTTCATTAAGTTTAGCCGTTTTAGTTTTCCCAAGCATGAGTGTCATTCGCGGTTATTTCCAAGGAAATCAAGAAATGATGCCCTTTGCTTTATCACAAATTGTTGAACAAGTAGCACGAGTTTTTTACATGTTATTAACCGCTTTTATTATCATGAAAGTCTTTGAAGGTAATTACGTTACAGCGGTGACTCAAGCCACTTTTGCGGCATTTATTGGGATGCTCGCAAGTTTTGCGGTTTTAGGTTATTACATGTACAAACAAAAACCATTATTTGATTATTTAGAAGAACACAGCGCCAATGAACATGAGATTGCCCCAAAAGAGTTATTGATTGAAACTTTTAAAGAGGCGATTCCTTTTATCGTAGTTGGCTCAGGTGTGACGGTCTTTAAACTTGTCGATCAGTTTACTTTCTCAAACTTTATGCGTTTGTTTACGGATTATTCAGATACCCAATTACGAGAGCTTTTCGGTATTTTTAATGCCAATCCAGACAAATTAACCATGATTGTCGTAGCTTTAGCGACTTCGATTTCGGCTACTGGATTGCCATTGATCACAGAAGCGGTCACCTTAAAAAATCACCGTGAGTTAGCGCGTTTGATTAGTAATAATTTACAACTTTTTGTGTTTGTAATGTTGCCAGCAACGTTCGGTATGATTGTTTTAGCGCAACCACTATACACTGTTTTTTACATGCCAGATGCTTTAGGCACTTCTTTATTAGTGCAAGCTTGTTACGCTAGTTTATTCTTGGGCTTGTATATGTTAGTGTCAAATATGTTGATGGGGATGTATGAAAATCGTGACGCAATGCGTTATTTAGGAATTGGTTTAGCAGTGAAATTAATCGTGCAATTCCCCGCAATCCGTTTATTTGAAGTTTACGGTCCGTTATTAGCAACGATGATTGGCTTTACGGTTTCTTGCGTATTGATTCTAAGAAGAATTCGTCAAGTGACACGTTTTAATTACAAATTAACCTTACGGCGAACATTATTAATGTTCTGTATTACAGTCATCATGATGATTATCGCTTTGATTTTCCGTCAGTTCTTGTATCTATTTTTAGATCCAACTAGACGTTTCCAAGCCTTCATTATCGTTGTAATTGTGGCTGCTGCAGGAGGCGCTTTTTATGGCTATTCGGTCTTGAAGATTCGCTTAGCTGATCGTTTATTAGGGAAAAATGCCGCAAAATTACGTGCAAAATTCAATATTAAATAATAGCTGATTGAACTCCTTTCAGCAGATTCTCTTAAGAGACAAGGCTTGAGACATCGATCGATTCGATTTATGTCCCAAGCTATTTTTTTAAAGGAAAGAGGAATGACGATGCGTTTAGATAAATTTTTAGCCGATGTTGGTATCGGTAGTCGTAAAGAAATCAAACAATTGTTAAAGAAAAAAGTCGTTACGGTGAATGGTGACGTCGTAAAAGAAGCCAAAACACAAGTAAATGAAGAAACAGATCAAATTGCCTTGATGGGAGAAATTCTTACGTATCAGAAATTCTTTTATTACATGTTGCATAAACCACAAGGTGTCATTTCTGCGACGGAAGATCAGCGAGATGAAACGGTAATTGACTTGTTAACTGATCAGGATTACCGTGCCGACTTGTTCCCAGTTGGTCGCTTGGATAAAGATACCGAAGGCTTGCTTCTATTAACAAATGATGGCCAGTTAGCGCATCAATTATTATCGCCCAAAAAGCATGTGGATAAAGAATATTTAGCTGAAGTTGAGGGACTTGTGACAGCGGAAGATTGTCAACTGTTTGCGCAAGGATTTGCCTTGAAAGATGGAGAAATGGTTAAACCAAGTCGTTTAGTCATTGAGACGATCAATGAGGAAGAAGGGACTTCCGTAGTTCGTTTAGTGATTCAAGAGGGAAAATTCCATCAAGTCAAACGGATGTTAGCCACTGTAGGCAAACCTGTGACGTATTTAAAACGATTACGAATGGGCGAACTATGGTTAGAAGAAACGTTAGAACTAGGGGAATATCGGCCCTTAACAGAAGACGAATTGCAACAACTACAACCTAAACAATCATACCTCAATTAAAATAAACAAAAACCCAGCACTTTCTGCGGAAAAGATAAAAATTTTCTCGAAAAATAGTGTCGGGTTTCTTTCTTTTTCTGCATAAAATGGTATGATTGACTATGTAGAACTTTATGAATAGGAGTGACAACAAATGACAATTGATTGGACAAAAGAAGTCGAAGCACGTAAAGACGACTTATTAGAAGATTTACAAAACTTATTACGGATCAACAGTGAACGTGATGATGCACAAGCAACACCTGAAGCGCCCTTTGGACCTGGGCCAGTTGCTGGCTTAAAACACATGTTAGCGTATGGTGAACGTGATGGCTTTACGGTGAAAAATGTCGACAATTACGCTGGACACATTGAATATGGCGAAGGCGACGAAACATTAGGGATTTTTGGTCATATGGACGTTGTTCCTGCTGGTGATGGTTGGGAAACAGATCCTTATGAACCAGTCATTAAAGATGGCAAAATTTATGCACGTGGTGCAAGCGATGATAAAGGCCCAAGTATGGCTGCTTATTACGCAATGAAAATTATCAAAGAATTAGGCTTACCCGTGTCTAAAAAAATCCGTTTCGTAGTAGGAAGTGACGAAGAAAGCGGCTGGGGCGATATGGATTACTATTTCCAACATGAAGAAGCGCCAGATTTTGGTTTCTCACCAGATGCTGAGTTCCCAATTATTAATGGGGAAAAAGGAAATGTGACTATTCGTTTAACTTTCCGAGGCGGTAACGGCGCTGATTATAAATTAGAAAGCTTCAAATCTGGCTTACGTGAAAACATGGTTCCGGGAACAGCAGATGCTGTTGTAACGGCTGCTTCAGCAGACGAAGCGGCTTCACTAGCTGCTAGCTTTGAAACATTCATCAAACAAGAAGCAAAAATTTCAGGTAACGCAGAACTTTCAGATAAAACAGTGACTTTCCATGTAGTTGGTAAAGGTGCTCACGGTGCTAGCCCACAATCTGGAATTAACGCAGCGACTTTCTTGGCAACTTTCTTAAATGATTACAGCTTTGCAGAAGGCGCATATAGCTTTATTAATACCATTGCTGAATTTATCCATGAAGATTTTTATGGTGAAAAATTAGGCGTGGCTTTTGAAGACGAAAAAATGGGTAAATTGACAATGAACGCTGGGATTGTTAACTTTGATCCAGAAAATCCTGAAAATAGCTTAGTAACATTAAACTTCCGCTATCCAAAAGGAACTTCAGCAGAAGAATTACAAGCAAAAGTTCAAGCAACAGTCGGTGAAACGGTCACTGCAACACAAGGAGATCGCAACCAAGAACCGCATTATGTACCAGTTGATGATCCATTGGTGGCAACGTTACTACAAGTTTACGAAGACCATACAGGCGAAAAAGGCCAAGAACAAATCATTGGTGGCGGTACTTATGGCCGCTTATTAAAACGTGGTGTTGCCTATGGCGCAATGTTCCCTGGCTACACAGACACAATGCACCAAGCCAACGAATTTATGGAATTAGATGACTTATTCCGAGCAGCTGCTATTTATGCAGATGCGATTTATCGTTTAGCGAAGTAAAGTAAAAAAGCTGTTTTCGAAAATCGAAAACAGCTTTTTTTGCAATTTTTGCCTTTTAAAAACCCAAAATCAGAACCGTTAATTTACTGAAAATTTCTTGCAAATCAAGGGATCCCACGATACGATAAATAGGAGAAAACGCAATGAGTGGAACACTTATTGTTAACTATTTAATCAAAGGACGTGTGAAGATGAACGTAGAAGAATTAGTTCAAAAAGCAAAAGATTTAATTGGAGAAGGCAACGTGGAACATGCGCAACAATTCATTGAAGAACATAAAGATGAATTAGGCGAACACTATCATAAAATTACAGCGATGTTAGCTGATACAACGACCGATGGTTTGTTTGATAAAATTAAAGGATTGTTTCAATAGTTGGAAAAAATCTGAGATAAAAGTGGAGGCTGAGACAAAAGTGTTTAGCTCCAAGAACCAAGTAGGTACGATGATTTCATCTGTTCATGCTTCACAGTGAAACATTGCAACTCTCGCCGTTTAACAGTTTTTGAGCGTGGAGCAAAAATCCAAAGTGATTTTTGTCCCACGCTCTTCTTTTTTTATTTAACTTTTAACCATTGTTTTGGCAACACATATGCAATTGGATTAAAAAGATAATCCGCTCCCCGTTTCACCACAGGCATATTCGTAATAGCTAAAATGAAGAGGGCTAAGAAGAAAAGTGCCAGGATTCGGAAAGTAAACCATTCTTTAAAGAGTGTGTCTAATTGTAAACCACTTTCCAACAGAATAATTAAGGGCATATGCAAGAGATAAGGGTAAAGGGTATCTTTTCCTAGGGCGCTTAAAGGTAACTTTCGTTTCGGCAATAATGCAAACCAAGAAAGAGACACCAATGCTGCAGCAACGTAAAAGAACAGCTGAATGAAACTACTGTATTCAAAGGCCGGACTAATTTCAGCGTAGGAAGCCCAACCAGTTAAGAAGCCCCAAAATTTCGTTGCCAATGACCATTGACTATTTACAAATAAAAAGGAGCTTAAAATTACACCTATCGCTGCCCATTTGACTTTGCGATGATCTAAAAAGGTTTGCAGCTTTTGAATATCCATTAAGTAGCCACAATAGAAGAAAGGGAAGAAGCCCAGAGTCCGTCCTAAAGACAAGAAACCTTCCACAGGTAAATAGCCTGAGGCGCAGCCGATAACAACGATAATTGGCAACATGATTTTCGGCTGAACGCGCTGAAGAAAGATGGTAATTAAGTAGAAACTTGCTAAGGAAAGTAAGTACCAAGGAACGCCCGTTTCGTTCAGTAAATCAAAATTCATTTTATTTGCAAAGGCGAAATTAGCAAGCGTAATCAACAACTTCGCTAAGAGATAAAGCCAAACAAAGGAAAGTAAACGGAGATATTTTCGTTGTTTAATGGCATGTTTACTGAAGAGTCCAGAGACAAAAATAAAGGCTGGCATATGGAATGAATAGATCCAAAAGTTGATCGTTTCCATGAGTCGTGAAGGAGAAGCTTCACGATCTAAAATATGCCCAAAAATCACTAAGAAAATTAAAAAAAGTTTCACGTTGTCCCATTTATAAATTCGCTTGTCGTTTTCCATAACGATCACTCCTTTTAGTAGAAAACAGTTCACTTTTGTTTAAGGCAGAAGAGGACAATTTTTCCATTCATTGAGTAGATAATTGTAGATACGAACCGGCAGCCGTTAAATGAGCCCCACATACTTGCGCTTAAAACAAAAAATTAGGCAGGATGTTAGTCTTAAATTATACTGAAAGAGTGACGATCCTCCAAAGATTTTGTTTATTAAGAAGTGAAAGATGCGGTGAAAATAAATGATAAAATTTCAAAATGTTTCAAAAGTATATCAAGAAAATGCCGTTTTGTCTGATGTGAATTTAACAATCCAACAAGGCGAATTTTTTGTATTAGTAGGGCCGAGTGGTAGTGGAAAAACGACGACTTTGAAAATGATTAATCGGCTCATTGAGCCAACGACAGGTGAAGTGGCTCTCAATGAACAAGCGGTAACCAATTATCCTTTACGTGAATTACGACTAAAAATTGGCTATGTTCTTCAGCAAATTGCCTTATTTCCTAACTTAACCGTGGCGGAAAATATTGAGTTGATTCCTGAAATGAAAAAATGGCCCAAAGAGCAACGCAGAGAGCGAACCATTGAACTATTGAAAAAAGTTCAGCTGGATCCTGAGGAATATCTGCATCGTAAGCCAGCAGCGCTTTCAGGAGGCGAACAACAACGTATCGGGATTTTACGCGCCATTGCAGCCGAACCAGAAGTGATTTTAATGGATGAACCTTTTAGCGCGCTAGATCCGATTTCAAGACATCATCTTCAACGTTTGGTGAAAGAACTTCATCAGGAATTAGCGAGTACCATTGTTTTTGTGACCCATGATATGACTGAAGCTTTACTGTTAGGAGAGCGCATCTGTATTATGGACGCTGGTAAAATTATTCAAGTTGATACGCCAGAAGCCATTCAAAAACATCCGAAAAATAATTTTGTCGGTCAATTTTTTAAACAATCTTCGCCAGAACTAGCGAACTATTGTGGCGCTGACTTGACTGCATTTTTAGAAGCCGCAGATGAGACGATTGAGCCAGTGCCGACTGTTTTCATGGAAACCAATTTAAAAGAGATTGTCCAACTCATTAATGCGCAAGAGAAAGCAAATTTAGTAGAAAAACAACAAGTTTTAGGGTGTATCACCTCAAAAACGATTACTCGTTTTATGGAACAGCTGTTGGAAAGCGAGGAACAGTAGATGCAAGCACTGATTGAAACTTTTTTCGCTCGAAAAGAAGAATATCTGCAAGCGTTAATCGAGCATATGCAATTGTCCTTTATTTCGTTATTATTCGCTGCGTTGATTGCAATTCCTTTAGCCATTTATTTAACGAGTCATCGCAAGTTAGCGGAAAGTCTGTTACAAGTGACTGGGATTTTCCAAACAATCCCTTCTTTAGCTTTGCTAGGCTTATTGATTCCGTTAATTGGTATTGGTCGACCACCGGCAATTGTTGCGCTAGTGATTTATGCCTTATTCCCAATTTTACAAAACACCTATACTGGTTTGACGGAAATTGATCCCTCGTTAGAAGAAGCCGCAGAAGCATTTGGTATGAGTAAAAAAGAAAAATTGTTTAAGTTTGAGTTACAAATGGCGTTACCATTTATTATTTCTGGGATTCGAACGGCTACCGTTTTAATTATTGGTACGGCCACGTTGGCGGCGTTAATTGGAGCAGGTGGTTTAGGGACCTTCATTTTATTAGGAATTGATCGAAATAATTTATCGTTGATTTTTATTGGAGCCCTTTCATCGGCTGCACTAGCAGTCTTGTTTAATTATGGAATTCATTGGTTGGAAAAAGCGAATGGGCGGCGACTAATCATTGGCGGTACTATTTTAGGCCTTTTGTTAGGTAGTTCATTTTTCTGGAATCAACAAACTTCTTCAAAGGAAAAACAGCTGACAATTGCTGGCAAATTAGGAGCGGAACCAGATATTATTATTAATATGTATAAAGCCTTAATTGAAGAAAATAGCGACATTCAGGTGACGTTAAAGCCAAACTTTGGCAAGACTACTTTTTTATATAATGCCTTGAAATCAGATGAAATCGATCTTTATCCAGAATTTACAGGAACAGTGATCGAGACCTTTTTAAAAAATCCTCCTCAGCTAGACAATCAACCTCAAGTAGTCTATGAAGCGGCACGCGCTGGCTTGAAAAAACAAGAAAACCTTACTTTGCTGAAACCGATGCGCTATGAAAATACGTATGCCGTCGCAGTTAAGCGCTCATTTGCAAAAGCGCATCAATTAAAAACGATTAGTGATTTACAGAAAATTAGCAATCAGTTGAGAGCAGGTTTTACGTTAGAATTTATTGATCGGCAAGATGGTTATAAGGGATTACAAGAAAAATATCATTTAAATCTGAATGTTCAATCGATGGAACCGGCGCTACGCTATCAAGCGATTAATAATGGTGAGGTAAATGTGATTGATGCCTATTCAACGGATAGTGAATTGAGACAATACGATTTAGTAACGTTAGAAGATGATCAAGCGCTATTTCCGCCTTATCAAGGAGCACCACTTATTAAAACAGCAACGTTGGAAAAATATCCAGAATTAGCAGAAATATTGAATAAATTGGCAGGAAAAATTAGCGAAGAAGAAATGAGTGAAATGAATTATCAAGTCAATGTGGAAGGGCAAGATCCTAGCATAGTGGCGAAAGACTATTTAAAAGAAAAGAATCTTCTTAAATAAGTATTTTTTACTGAAAAAGACTGGTATATAAACATTTATCCAGTCTTTTTCAGATAAATAAAGAGTTTAATGTGAAAAGTACCTGTATTTTTACTCATTTTTGGATATAATAAAAGAAATGAATGGAGAGGAGTGGTCTATATGAAAAAAGCAGAACGTCAACGTTTGATTAAACAATTAATTATGCAACAAGAAATTGAAACACAAGATGAATTAATCACTCGTTTGGAAGAACTTGGCGTCCGAGCCACTCAAGCGACTGTTTCAAGAGATATCCGTGAAATGAGTATTGTTAAAACACATGGTGCAGATGGTCGTGTCAAATATGCAATTTTTTCTCAAGCACAAGGCACAAGCAGTGAAGAGAAATTACGAGAATCAGTGAAAGATTCAGTTGTTCGAATGGAGCGAGTACAATTTATTGTCATCTTGCATACAGAGATGGGAAATGCCGATGTGGTGAGTAACTTTTTAGATGAAGTAGCTTATCCGGAAGTGGCGGGTACAGTGGCTGGTGCGGATACGATTATTGTGATTACACGTTCAGAAGAGGATGCGGAACACTTTATCGAACGCATCGAAAATATGATTTTTTAAAATTGAAAGCATCAATAGAAGGGAGTTTTTTTCTTGGTAGAATTGAAAGCGCTACAAAATGGTTCGGATATTCGGGGAATTGCTTTGGATACGGAAGAACAAACTGCAACATTAACCGTAACAGCAGTAGCCGAGATTGCGGTGGGCGTGGTTCGTTGGTTACAGGACAAAAAACAGCTGCCACGAAAGGCACAACAGCGCCTGACAATTGCAATAGGACATGATAGTCGTCTAACGGCGGAGCCGATTAAGCAAGCATTAGTAGATACGTTTCTTTCATTAGGTATTCAGGTGATTGACGTTGGTTTAGCTACGACGCCTGCTATGTTTATGGCTACTCAATTTCCAACGCTTCAATGTGATGCGGCGATTATGATTACAGCTAGCCATTTGCCTTACTATTTTAATGGCTTGAAGTTCTTCACAGCAGAAGGTGGAGCAGAGAAAGAAGATATTCGGTATATTTTATCTCATACTGATCCGCTGACAGCCAATGAAAATGGCACACTGATGAAGCAAGAGTTACTGCCAATTTATGCGGAGCATTTGGTGGCAAAAATCCGCCAAGGAATTCATTCGCCCGAAGAGAAACCTTTACAGGGCTTTCGAATTATCGTTGATGCGGGTAATGGGGCTGGGGGCTTCTTTGCGGAGCAGGTTCTTCAAGTTTTGGGCGCTGATACGACGGGATCACAGTTTTTAGAACCAGATGGGCATTTTCCTAATCATGTACCTAATCCAGATAATTCTGAAGCAATGAAAAGTATTCAAACGGCTGTTTTAGCTAATCAAGCAGATTTGGGCATTATTTTTGATACAGATGTAGATCGTTCGGCTGTGGTGGACCAATCAGGTGAGGTACTAAACCGAAATAATTTAATTGCTGTTTTAGCGGCAATCGTTTTAAAAGAAGCGCCTGGTAGTTATATTGTGACAAATTCGCCAACCTCAAGTCATTTAAAAACATTTATTGAAGAAAAAGGCGGCCAACAGATTCGTTATATTTCTGGTTACCGAAATGTCATTAATAAAATGATTGAATTGAATCATGGGGGCTTTCAGACACCGTTAGCCATCGAAACCAGTGGTCATGCAGCATTTCAAGAAAACTACAATCTGGATGATGGTGCATATGTCGTGGCGAAAATTTTAATGTTGTTACCAGAATTGAAACAAAACAATCAAACGTTAGGTGATCTAATTGCTACATTGAAGCAACCAGCAGAAACCAACGAATTTCGCTTTAAAATTACTGAGGAGAATGTTACTTGTTATGGGCAACAAGTCTTGCGAGACTTTGAATTGTTTGTAGAAAATCAAGCAGACTTTGCTGTGGACCGTGAAAACCAAGAAGGTGTTCGGGGAAACGTGTCTGGTCAATATGGCAGTGGTTGGTTTTTACTACGCTTAAGTCTGCATGAACCGTTGCTTGTTCTTCAGGTAGAGAATGACCAAAGCGATAAAAATGCGTGTGTCATCGAAAAAATTGCCACTTTTTTACAAAAATACGAGGAAATAGATAGTCAGCAAATAGAAAAATAATCTAAGAAATTAAAGGTGTTCTTATGGAAAATGTCTTAAAAGGAAAACACATTGGCTTTTCTCATTTTAGAGAAGAATATATCGAACATATTGCAAAACAGCAATGGGATAATGAATTGCTTCGGCATTTGAGCTGGGATGCTTTACATCCGTGGGGGCTTGAAGAATGGAAAGATTTCACGATTAATAAAGGAGAAGATGATCGATTTCTATTTGCTATTTTAGAAAATACGACAGAGAAATTTATTGGTTGGGTCTCGTTGTCTGATATACAGTTGAAAAATAGAGGGGCCAATTTAGGGATTGCTATTTTACAAAAAGAGCAACGAGGTCAAGGATATGGCTTTGAGGCGGTGTCTTTAATTTGTAAATTTGCTTTTTATGAATTGGGTTTGCACAAAATCAGATTAGCTGTCAATAGTAACAATCAAAAAGCGATTCATGTTTATGAAAAAGTAGGCTTCAAAAAAGAAGGAATTGATAGAGAAGCGTTATTTCAAGATGGCCAATGGCTAGATATCTACAATTACGGAATTTTACAAAAAGAGTGGCTACAAATGATTAAGGCTGAGAGTTAGCTCAGGAACTGTTTAACACCAAGACACTGAGCAAACGCAGATATGCCATTCTCAGCAGTGAATGTGCGGTAAAATAAAAAAACAGAAGAAATCGGCGGTTACCGTCCGATTTCTTCTGTTTTTTTACCATAGGCCAGGCGCTGCAGTCACAACGATTTGTTTTTTTGTAAACGGATGGAGTAAATGAAGTTGTGAAGCATGGAGCATTAAACGAGCTGCCTGCGATTTTGGGTTGTATAACGGATCACCAATAATTGGATGCCCTTCGCTAGCTAAATGGACCCGAATTTGGTGCGTCCGACCTGTTTCTAAAACACAGGTAACTGCGGTTTGATTATTAGAAAGAGCTTTGACCACTTGGACATGTGTAATCGCTGAATCCCCTTTTTGAGGATCAATCCGTCGTTTCCGGCGATCATGCCGATCACGACCAATCGGCTGATTGATTGTCTGTTCTTTTTGGTTAAAGTGACCAGCCGCAATCGCTTGATATTGACGGTAAATTTGTTTTGTTTCTAATAAACGCCCTAAAATAGGTAAGACAAAAGGATTTTTAGCAAAGACAATCGCACCACTGGTTTCTTTATCTAATCGATGAACGACATAAGGGACCTGATTTTTCTCAGCTAAATAGGCAGCAACATGATTTAACAAGGTGTTTGTTTCCTGTGGCTGATTTGGATGGGTTTTAATGCCATAAGGTTTATTTACAATCATTAAATGTTCGTCTTCATATAAAACCTTCACACGCGTTGCGTCACCCAAATGAATAGTGGGACGCACATAATCGGTTTCTTCAAACGTTAAGGTGACACAATCGCCAGCTTGGACTGGAAAATGAAAAGCAGCTGTTTCTCCGTTGATTTTGACATTTTTTCGCGTGCGTAAAAAATGGCGCACTTTTCGAGGGACTAGCCACTCATTTTCTAATAGTTCTTTTACAGTCATTGTTGAAAAATTTTCAGGTAATCTCATTGAATATTCCACCAAATCCCACCTTTCACTGATTCGCTATTTAGTGTAACAAAGCTGCTCAAAAGGTCAAGTCAGAACGGAAAAAAAGCTGAAATTTGTTAGAAAGGCAGTTCCTTGAGAGATTCTTAAACAAATTTACATAAAAAACGAAGAAAAGCATGATAGAATAGAGGCTAAATAAAGACTCGTTTCTAAGTGTAAGCAATTATTTACCTCTAGTGAAGGCCATATTTCCTTTGCTACAGCGAAAAGACCATTGAAATTGTTTTTCAAGAATTTTTCATGCTTTAGACCTAGGCCGTACCTGCAAGAATATGGTAGACTTAGCCAAGAAACGTAAACAGAGGGAGTACTATGGATAATCTTAAACAATTTTTTAGTAAAGTCGGTGTCGGATTACGTCATTTTTGGACGTGGATAAAGCCTTATTTAATACAATTCCATCAAGCCAGAAAGCGGATTTGGAAAAAGTATCAAATCAATAAAATTTTCTTGTTAATTGGTTTGGTAGTCGCTTTAGGTGCCAGTATTTATTTATTTTACTTAGCCAAGTCCGCAAACGTTGAGACCCTAAAATCGGGGCTAAGTGAATCAACACGCGTTTATGACGAATCAGGAGAGGAAGTCGGAAAATTATTCGGGCAAAAAGGGACTTTTGTGGAACTGGATAATATTTCTCCTTATATTCAAGATGCGGTTATTTCAACTGAAGATCGCGCGTTTTATCAACATAAAGGGTATTCCATCAAAGGGATTGCCCGTGCGGTTGTTGGAAAATTGACCTTCGGGAAAATCGGTGGCGGTGGTGGCGGAAGTACAATTACGCAGCAATTAGCCAAAAATGCTTACTTAACGCAAGAGCAAACGTTAGATAGGAAAGCCAGAGAATTATTCTTGGCGATTGAAATCGAAAAGAAATATTCGAAAAAAGATATCTTGGCAATGTATTTAAATAATTCTTATTTTGGTAATGGTGTCTGGGGCGTGCAAGATGCAGCTCGTAAATACTTTGGCGTGGATGCATCCCAAGTGACAGTGGGGGAAGCCGCAACGCTAGCAGGTATGTTAAAAGGGCCAGGAATCTATAACCCAATTGATTACATTGACAATGCCACAACGCGACGGAATACCGTTTTACAACTAATGGTCGACAATAAAAAACTATCTCAAGAAGAAGCCAATCAAGAAGCGAGTGTTAACTTAGCGAGTCTATTAAATGACACCTATGTTGGCGACGAAAATAGTTACAAATATCCATATTATTTTGATGCGGTAATTGATGAAGCGGTCAATCGTTATAAATTTAAAGAAGAAGATATTTTAAATAAAGGATACAAGATTTACACTTCTTTAAATCAGGGGTATCAAGATGCGATGGATGCAACTTATAAAAATGATGCACTATTTCCACCCAATGCAGAAGATGGTGCCATGGTTCAGAGTGGTTCTGTAGCCATTGATCCGAAAACCGGCGGCGTGCAAGCACTGGTGGGCGGTCGAGGGGAACACGTTTATCGAGGCTTTAACTTTGCAACGCAAACAAAACGTTCACCAGGCTCGTCCTTAAAACCAATTTCTGTCTATACACCAGCTTTAGAGGCTGGCTATAAACCAGACTCTGTTTTAGAAGATAAACCACAAGATTATTATCCAGCGCAAAACTATAGCCGCACGTACAGTGGAGAAGTTCCTATGTACCAAGCCTTAGGAGAAAGCTTAAATTTACCAGCGGTATGGTTATTACATCAAATTGGTTTAGATAAAGGCTATGAAAAAACAGAGAAATTTGGCATTCCGTTATCAGAAAAAGATCGGTACTATGGTTTAGCCCTTGGAGGATTACAAACGGGTGTTTCGCCACTAACTATGGCGGGAGCTTATAGTGCCTTTGCCAATGAAGGCTATAAAACTGAAACGCATTTAATTACAAAAATCGTCGACTCAACTGGCGCAATTGTAGTTGATAATACTAAAGTCAAGAAAGAACAAGTCATTACCAAAGATGTTGCAGACGGGATTACAAGTATGTTACTAGGGGTCTTTAGTTCTGGGAGCGGGGTCAACGCACAACCAGCAGGCTACGTAATGGCTGGTAAAACAGGTACGACAGAAACCAACTTCGATAGTAGTAAAACGAACGATCAGTGGGTGATTGGTTATACACCAGAAGTTGTCATTGCTACTTGGTTAGGCTTTCAAGAAACCAGTAAAACCCATTATTTGGAAGGCAGTAGCGCTACGTATGCCTCACAGGTGTTCAACAGTCAAGCCAGTGGCATCTTGCCACAAGTCAAACAAGCACAATTTCCTGTCGCGGATGCTTATGCCACAGGTGGGAAAGTTGTTGATAGCAACGATAGTTTAACTGGTGGTGCCAATTCTAATTGGCGGGATAACTTGAAAGACTTTGGAAATTCTGTTCAAGACGGCGCTAGCAATTTCGGAGATACATTGAATGAAGTTGGGGGACAAATTAAAGACGGCGCGAAAAAAGTCAAAGACAAGATTGAAGGAATTTTCGGAGGCTTATTAGGAAATTAGTTGGGAAAACCTAAGAGAAATGGTACAATAAAGATGAAACTATTGAGAAAAGAGGGATTCCATTGAGTAACATTTATGATACAGCCAATCAGATTGAACGTGAACTACGTGAGTTAGACGAATTTAAAGCATTACAAGCAGCGTATGAAGAAGTAAAAGCAGACGAAGCAGCTTACACATTGTTTAAAGAATTCCAAGGATTCCAACAAGGACTACAAGAAAAACAAATGCGCGGCGAAGAATTCACGGATGAAGATGCTGAAAAAGCACAAAGCATTGCAACGAAAGTGCAAGAAACAGCAGTTATCAACGAATTAATGCAAAAAGAACAAGCGTTTAGCTTAGTTGTCAATGATTTAAACCGAATTATCATGACTCCTGTGCGTGATATGTATAACGATTAATTTACGTAATTGAACTCTGACAAGTTGTCTATAAGACAATTTGTCAGAGTTTTTCTTTTACTGAAAATAAAAAAACGAACAAATTTTCGTATGTTTTTACTGACCAAGCTGGCAGAAAATGATATGATAAAGGAAGGAGAAAAGGAGGGGAAACGATGAAACTATTGCATACAGCTGATTTACACATGGATCGGTCTTTTGAAGGGTTAACTGGGATCCCGACAGCCTTAGCGAAGCGCTTAAGAGAAGCTAATCAACAATTGTTAATGAACATCGTAACAGTTGCCATTCGAGAAGCGGTGGACTTGGTTATTTTTGCAGGAGATACGTTTCATCAAAGTCAGACCTCTATTTCAATGCAAGCCCAATTGATGGCCGCATTAGAACAGTTGAAACAAGCAGAAATCCCTGTGATTCTAACATTTGGGAATCATGATTACTATAAAAAAGACCGTTATTGGTTTTCTTTTCCGGACAATGTCTTTTTATTTGAAAAAGAAATGGTTGAGACACTGTATTTTGAAACGAAAGCGGGCGAACAAGTGGCTGTTTCAGGGTTTAGTTATGAGCATCCCTGGATTGATGAAAATAAAGCACTAGAATTTCCTATCAAACAAGCAGAATCTGACATTCATATTGGGATTTATCATGGAGACACCAGCCGGAAAGCGCAACAAAATTATGCTCCGTTTACATGGAAGGATTTAAAAGCCACTGGCTATAATTATTGGGCATTGGGACACATTCATCAACCGCAAATTGTTAGTGAACAACCGCTAATTGTTTATCCTGGAACACCTCAAGGGCACACGAAAAAAGAACAGTCTTTACAAGGAGTTGCAGTGGTCACACTTTCCCAAAATCAAGCGACTGTTCAATTTGAAAAAGTCGCAGAAATAGATTGGACGAATGAAGAAATATCTCTGGCGCAATGCCGTGACACCCAAAGCGTTTTGTCTTATCTTGAAACCAGTTTGCTGACGAAGTGGCATGCGCATCAGCAACAGCAATTGATGGCGTTGACACTGAAAGAAACGCAACATTTGGATGTGACCGTGGTGCAAGCCATTGTCAACGGCGAACTATTAAGCTACTTACAGCAGCAGCTTTTACAAAAAACGCAAGGTGATTTTTTTGTTTATCGTCTAATATTGCAAGCAGAGGAACCAACGAAAGAACCGATCTATTTAGCCGCTAGTCCCAACTTATTAACGGCATTAGAAAAAACATACTTAGATCCAGTTATTTTTGAAGATACCACCAAGGAATTGTTACGTTATCCAGAATTTGCTGGAATTTTTTCAATGGATGAGCAGTGGCGATTAGAGAGCTTGGACCTAGCACATGAGCAAATTAATGAAGACTTTACTATTCAGGAGGACCCACTATGAAATTACTCGCAGTAGAGATTGTGGGCTTTGGAAAATGGCAACAACAGAAAATTACATTTGAATCTGGTAATCAATTGCTGTACGGCGCAAATGAAGTTGGCAAGTCCACATTGTATCAATTCATTCAAGCAATGCTGTTTGGTTTTCCCACAAAGGGCAAAAGAAAACGCGATTACGCACCTAAAAATGGTGGTTCCTATGGTGGTCGTTTGTGGTTGGAACATCCTGTGTTTGGGGAAGTTCAAGTCGAGCGTTTTAAAGAAAAAAATAAAGGGCAAGCAATCATTTATTATCAACAACAAATGGGGGATGAAAAAACCTTACAGCAAATGTTACATCCGCTAACGAAAAAGTTATTTCAAGAGGTTTTTACTTTCCAACAAGAACAATTAATTACGAGTGACAAGTTGACAGAAGAGGAACTGCAAACATCCTTGTTAGCCATTGGTGTTTCTGGTAGTCAACAACTTTTGACTTACCGAAATGCGTACTTTAAAGAAGCACAAAAAATCTTTAAAGGTAAAGGACAGCAGCCATTACTCAATCAGAAGTTGGCGGCTTATCAAGAACTAAAAGAGCAAATTCAAGAGAAAGAAGCGCAGCAACAAACTTTTCAACAATTAGAAGAAACGATTCGCGAAACAGAACAACAGCGAGTGACACTGCAACAGCAATTAAAAGAAACGCAACAGGGCTTGTTACAGGTTGCGGAACAGCAACGTCACTTTCCCTTGTACGAAGAATGGCAGTCGCTGCCTGAAGAAACAGAGAACGTTGTTTTAGTAAAAGAAGACCAAGTGCAATTAGAAGAAACCTTTCAAGAATATATGTACCTAGACAAAGAACGACAACGTTTGAGCAAAGAGTTATCTCTTCAGTCAGAAGCGCTCGATGTTCCAGAAGGCTATGCTTTTTACCTAGAACAAGAAGCATTAATTCAACAATTGTTGAATCAACGTTATGATATGCAACAATTGATGACGGAATCGGAATGGATGACCCAAACCTTTGATCAAAATCGTCAAGAAATGGTCCTTTTAGAGAACGAATGGTCATGGTCGCCTGAACGACCACCACAGCTTTTTTATGACAACGAAACCGTTCAAAAGTGGCGCCAACAACAAGTTGCGTATACGCAAGCTCTTCAAAAAGGCCAAGAACAAAAAGCATTCTTGGCTTCTCAAATTGAAAATCTGGAAGACCAGTTAACGGACTTTGAAAAAGAGCACGCTGCATTTTTTGGTGAAGCGACGCGTGCCCAAAAAGCGCAGAAAACAAGTCAACCACTTTGGTTATTGCTAGGAAGTATCCTTGCATTACTGGGTTTCTTTTTGCCGAGCCCTTTAAAATGGGGCCTAGTTCTCGTGGGAGTTAGTCTTATCGCAAAAGAAGTGATTGGCTACGCCACTAGAAAAGAAGCGTCCTCAGATGAAGTGAAAGAAGAATGGCAGACGAAACTTTCGCAACTAGATTATTTAAATGAACAGTTCCAACAAGCGCTGAATCAAGAACGTGAGGCACAACTGAAAGTGGAACAACTTGAACAAGCAGTAGCGGAGCAAGCCCAAGTCCATCAATTAGGAAAAATGCAACAAATTGATACTTTAATGAATCAGCGGGAATTGATTACGCGCTATTTATTGCTTGTTCAAACAAATGAAGAACTCATGAGTCAATTGAAGGAAAATCAACAAAAACGCCAAGTATTTGAAGAACAAGTCTTCCCATTGATGACGCAGTTACCCTTACAAGGAAAGAGCCTTTCCGAAAAGTTACACTTTTTAGAAGGATTTGCTGAAGAAATGGAGAAAGTTCGCTTTGCTCAGGAGTATCAAGCAGATGGCTATCTCAAACAGCAGTTACGAGAGTTGAAAACTAAACAGCAAGAAGCGTTAACACGAATTCAGCCTTTACTAATTCGTTATCGGATTCTATCAATCGCTGATGTTCCAATGAGGATTCAACAGCTGACGACTCAGCAAGCTCAAGTTGGTCGTGGGCAAGAATTAGCGACACAATTAGGCAATCTGTTTCCAGAAGCGGTAACAGAGGCAACGTTAAAAGACCGTTCTTTACAACTGGCGCAGCAACAAGCACTGGAAGAAAGTCAGTTAAATAAAATACAAGAACAGTATCAAGCGTTGATTTATGAAAAACAACAATTAATGACGGATGGTACCTTAGATGAGTTGTATCAACGACAAGCAATTTTAAAAGCGGAAATCAAAGAACTAGCTCAACGTTGGTCTGGGTATCAACTAGCGGGACAACTGTTAATGGACCTATTAACAGAGCTTTCGGAACAACAATTGCCCAGCTTATTACAGTATGCATCAAGCTACTTTGCACTTTTAACAAATCAGCGTTATCAATCAATCCAAGTAGCCGAAGGTCAACTAGTTGCGGTGACGAAAGAGCAAGAAATGTTTTATTTACATGAATTATCAACTGGCACTAAAGATCAATTGATGATGGCTGTTCGTTTTGCTTTTTTAGCAGTCCAAGGCGAGCAACTGATTTGTCCAATTATCATTGATGATGGCTGGTTACACTATGATCATCAAAGAAAAGCCCAATTAGCTGAATTATTTACTAAGTTTGGTCAAAAACAGCAAGTCATTTGTTTTTCTTCTGACCAAGAAATGGTAAGCTATTATCAGGACTTACAACAAAGAGTAATTGCGTTAGAAGGAGGAAGCGTCAAGTGAAAAAATTACGTGAATTAACAGTAGAAGAACTTTTTGAATCATTTGTTCTAATTAAAAATGCCGATGTGCGTGTAGCTAAAAATGGGAAAAAGTTTATTGCCTTTACCTTTCAAGACACATCTGGTACGATTGACGGAAAATATTGGGACGCCTCTGAGGATGAAATTACACGATTTACTGCGGGAAACGTTGTTTTACTGAATGGGAAACGAGAAGTTTATCAAAACAAACCCCAAGTAAAAATTTTACACATGCGTTTAGCGACAGCAGAGGAACCAAGCCAGCCAAGTTTATATATGGAACGAGCGCCTTTGAAAAAAGAAGAGATGGTCGAGGAAATCAATCAAGTAATTTTTGAGATTACCAATGCTCATTGGAATCGTATTGTGCGCTATCTCATGTCGAAATACCAACAAGAATTTTATGAATTTCCTGCAGCCAAACGGAACCATCATGCTTTTGCGAATGGCTTAGCTTACCACACTGTCTCAATGTTGCGCCTAGGCAAAGCAATTGCTAAGGAATATCCTGAAATTAACACGTCACTATTATACGCGGGGATTATTTTACATGACTTAGGAAAAGTTTTAGAGTTATCTGGCGCTATTACGACAGAATATACGGTGGCAGGGAACTTAATTGGTCATTTAATTTTGGTGGATGAGGAAATTACCAAGGCGTGTTTGGCTTTAAAAATTGATGATCGAGAAGAAGACGTTGTCGTTCTTCGGCACATGGTCTTAGCCCACCATGGATTGTTGGAATATGGCTCACCTGTGCGACCAAGAATTATGGAAGCGGAAATCTTACATCAAATTGATACCATGGATGCGTCCATTCAAATGATGCTAGGGGCCATTCGTCAAACACAGCCTGGGGAGTATACGGAACGAATCTTTGGTTTAGATAACCGCAGTTTCTATGTTCCAAAAGATAAATAAAAAAAGGGAGTGGTCAATCGACCACTCTCTTTTTTATACTTATTTAGAAGAAGATTCTGTTGTTTTGCTTGAAGAATCTGTTGCTTTTTCAGAGTCGCTTGTTTTGGTATCACTTGTTTTAGAATCACTTGATTTTGATTCTTTTTTCTCTGAAGAAGCGCTTGAAGATTCAGTTTGCATGTAGCCTGCTAAAGCGTTCTTGAAGGCATCATCTTTAATTTTCACATTGGCCGCTTTTAATTCGTCACTAATAACTTTTGCTTGGAATGTTTGATCGGCTAATTTTGTCTCTTCAGCAATTTTCTTGATCTCTTTTTCATAAGGTTTCATGTCATTGCCTTTTGCTTTGTTTTTCGTCATTTTCACTACATAGTAAGTTGTTTGGTACGTTTGTGCGTTTGTTGCAGCAATTGGTTCTGATACTTCGCCATCTTTTAGTTTGAAGGCTGCTTCTTTAACTTCGGCAGGAACAGTTGTTGATTGTGAATCAAATTTAATTTTACCGCCGTCTTTTTTCGTTGCAGCATCGGTTGATTTGTCTTTGGCAATTTTTGCGAAATCGCCGCCGTCAGTGATTTCTTTCTTGACAGCTTTTGCATCATCTTCTGAAGCAACTTGGATAATTTGTGCTTCTACTTCTGGATGGAAGCTTGCCCAAGCTGTTTTTAAGTCTTCATCTGTAATTTTAAGATGTGCTTTCATACCTTCTTGGAAAGCAGCAGTTTGTTTTAATTGTTTTTTGAAATCTTTTTCAGTTAAGCCGTATTGTTTTAAAGCATCAGTGAATTTTGCACCTTGTGCTTCCATTTGTTCTTTAGCATCATCAAATTTCTTTTGAACATCTTTATCAGTGACTTTATTACCATATTTATCTTCAAAGACTTTATAGATAACCATTTGGCTAAACGCTTGTTGGCTAGTACTTTGCCCTTTAATTTGGTTATAAAAATCATCAACAGTAATTGTTGAACCTTTCATTGTTGCGATATCTTTTGAACCGCTTGAACACGCTGCTAAACTAAAAACGGCCATTGCGCCCGCTGCAGCTAAGATTAGTTTTTTCTTCATTCTCTTATGCACTCCTGTTTTTTTTAGTTTTATTTCTGTTATAACTATACCATACCTCATTTTGAAAAAGAAAGAGTCTCAGGCATAGTTTCAAACAAAATTCGTATTTACGTCACACTTTTTATTTTTTTAATAACAAAAGAAATAATTAACATCAAAGACTTTACTTTTGCTTGTTAGTTTGTGTGTCAGGTAATTCAGCCGTGATTTTGGCAATTTGTTCTTTAATTTGAGCAATCCGAGGTTCCGATTGGAATTTGAAATCAGTGATTTCTTGTTGCAGGTCTTTTGAAAATTCAGTTGCCAGTGGAACGTTTTTTTCGACAACTGCCAAATTTCGTTGCACCTGATCCCAGTCATTCGTGACTTGATTTTTCAGTGAACGATAATCTTCTAGCTCATTGATTAAATGTTGGCGTGTTTCTTTCCCGCTTCTTGGAGCAGCCAACAAACCGCCGATGGTACCGGCAGCTGCGCCAAAAAAGAGGCCTTTAATAAATTTTTTCATTTAGTTCACCTGCTTTGCAATGGTCTCAGCAATTTCTTGCATCGCTTCGGCGGAATAGTCCTCTTGATGGTTGCCAAAATGAATAGAGAAATCATCTTCTTTTGAATAACGGGGAATCAAATGAACGTGGGAATGGAAAACGGATTGATAAGCCACTTCCTTATTGTTATTTAAAATGTTTAATCCTTTCATTTCTGGAAAAGCTTTTTCTAATGCTCGTGCTACTTTAGGAATACGAGCAAAGACGTCGCTTGCTAAAACGTCATTATATTCAAAAATATCAGCAACGTGTTGTTTTGGAATCATTAAGGTATGTCCTTTGGTCACTTGTGTGATGTCTAAAAACGCGTAGACTTTCTCGTCTTCATAGACTTTGTAACTTGGGATTTCGCCGTTGATAATTTTACAAAAAATACAATCATTCATGAAAAATTCCTCTTTTCTCTAGGTTCTTTCCTTTACTTTACCACAAGTTGATTTCTCTGTGGATGAAAAAGTACGTGAGTTCGCTAAAAAGTTCGTTTCATTTCGTGTATAATAAGAGAAAGAAAAAAATCCATTTAATTAAGGGAGTAATTTTTGAATTCTTGGTTCGCTTAGGGTTTAATAATGGTAGAGAGAAAAGGTTGGAGGCAAAAGAAATGAGCTTAACAATTGAACATTTAACAGGAGGTTACGGCCATATTCCTGTCTTAAAAGATATTAATTTTGACGTCAAGTCTGGTGAAATGGTTGGTTTAATCGGCTTGAATGGTGCGGGGAAAAGCACCACCATCAAAAATATTATTGGGTTACTTACGCCGCAAAAAGGCAAAATTATGATTGACGGGGAAACATTGCAGCAAGCCCCTGAAGAATATCGCAAAAAAATCGGGTATATTCCGGAAACACCTTCTTTATATGAAGAATTAACATTGAAAGAGCATATCGAAGTAACGGCCTTGGCTTATGATATTCCATTAGAAGAAGCATTCAAACGAGCAGAACCATTACTAAAAACGTTCCGTTTAGACAATAAATTGGAATGGTTTCCTGCTAATTTTTCAAAAGGCATGAAACAAAAAGTCATGGTACTTTGTGCATTCTTAATTGAACCGAGTTTATATATTATTGATGAACCTTTTCTAGGCTTAGATCCTTTAGCAATTCATGCTTTATTAGAATTAATGGATACGATGCGTAAGCAAGGGGCAGCGATTTTAATGTCCACGCATATTTTAGCAACAGCTGAAAAATATTGTGATCGCTTTGTGGTGCTACACGAAGGAAAATTACGGGCAAACGGTACAATGGCTGAATTACGTGCAGAATTTAATTTACCAGAGTCTTCTTTAGATGATATTTATCTTGCCTTGACGAAGGAAGAAAAGGTGGGGTAACATGGGCGAATTTTTTAGTCAACGTTTGTCACGGCATTTCAAAAAAATGTCCAAGTACTTGCGCTATATTTTAAATGATCATTTTGTTTTAGTCTGTATGTTTTTATTAGGCGGATTAGGTCTGTACTATTCCCAGTTGTTAAAAGAATTACCTCGTGATTTTGTTTGGGGCAGACCGTTAATTCTGTTGAGCTGGTTGCTACTCATTCAAGTTGGTAAGTTGGCTACTTTGACAGAAGAGCCCGACAAGGTGTTTTTATTACCAAAAGAAAAACAATTCGCTGCTTATCTGAAACGGGCGCTGCGCTACTCTTTAATTTTACCGATTGTGGTCAGCTTTCTAGGAAGTGGCCTATTGATGCCGTTGATTGTAGTCACAACGGGTTGGTCGTTTCAAACCTTCTTTTTATTTTTGGTCATGCTAGTTTGTATGATTTATACACATCTTAGTTTACAAAGCTACGGGCTCTATCATCTTTCGTCAACCACTTACCGTAGTTGGTGGTTCGTTTGGTTGATCAGTAGTCTCTTGATTATGACGGGAGCCATTTACTGGACGCCTTGGGTTGGTGTGATTGGTAGCATCATTCTGGTCGTTTGTTTATCGAGTATTTGGCAAAATAAGATGAAACAGAGTTTCTTGGATTGGGAAAAAATGATCCAAAAAGAACAAAACAGAATGCATAGAATTTATAAATTCATTCAGTTGTTTACAGATATTCCTGAAGTGAGTAGTACAGTAAAACGTCGTAAATACTTAGATCCTCTCCTCGGAGTAGTCAAAAAAACATCTGAGAACACGTATGCTTACTTATTCATTCGGAGCTTTTTACGAGGTAGCGAATATAGTGGCCTATTGTTTCGCTTAATTTTGGTTGGTGGCGTGCTACTCTTCTTTTTACAAGAATTCTGGATTGCGTTGGTAGTTGCTTTATTGTTTGTCTATTTAATCGGGTTCCAGTCGATTCCCATGTACACGCAATTTGATTATATGGTGATGACACAGCTATATCCAATTTCAATAGAAAAAAAACAAGCAGCAATTCGCCGGTTAATTGGCGGCGCATTGTCTGTTGCGGCCATTATTTTTGGTGGGATTGTCTGCCTTCGTTTAGGCAATTTGCAAAATAGCTTGCTCATTCTGGGTGCCTTAATTGTAGAAGTTGTGATTTTCACTAAAATGTATGTTCCAATGCGCTTGAATAAGTTATAAAGATGAGAAAACCCAGCAAAATTTACAAAAGAACCATATAGAAGCTTGACGAAGCAAGGTTTGGCGACTAAAATGGTAATTGCTGTAAAAATTGCAATAAAATTGTGTTGAGATAGGAGATAATTTCCATGGAATTTCAGTTGGATAAAGACTGGCGTCTGCAGCCGATAAAGGGCGCAACTGGTCAAACATACATGGGAATAAAAGAAACAGAGAAAGTGTTCATTAAACGAAACACTTCTCCACTTCTTGCAGCATTGTCTAAAGAAGGGTTAGCCCCGAAGATGATTTGGACAAAGCGGACAGCGAATGGCGACGTACTAACAGCCCAAGAATGGCTGGAAGGACGTTTATTACATGCGGACGAAATTGGCAAACGCAATGACGTGATTGACGTGTTATACCAATTGCATCATTCTAATTTGCTGAAAGACATGTTGAAAAAAATTGGTGGCGAAGTTTGTACCCCGCTAACAATGTTGAAAGAGTATAAGCGTCAACTACCTAAAGAATTAAAACGAAACAGTTATTTAAAAGAAGTAATCACTTATTTATATAATCATTTACCAGAATATCCAGAAACTAGCTATGTGGCTGTCCACGGCGATGTGAATCATCGGAATTGGTTAGTCTCGAATAATTATCTCTATTTAGTAGATTGGGATTCTGTGATGGTCGCGGACCCAGCGGTAGATTTAGGAATGATTTTGAGTCATTATGTGCCTCGTTCCGGTTGGAATCAATGGTTACTATCTTATGGTTTAATTCCTAATGAAAGTACAGTTCAACGAATTTATTGGTATGGTTTATTTAGCTTTTTACAAGAGATTGTTCGTCATCACCAAGAGGGCGAAAGAAGAGCAATGACTGCAGAAATTTTACAATTAAAACGAATGTTTAGTAGTTAAACTAATTCATTTAACATCCACACAGGCTGGCGAATTTCACCAGTCTGTTTTTAAAAGAAAGGAATTTTAAATATGCGTGTAAGAAATAGACCCGGAGCAGCAGAATATATGGCAAAATATCCACAATATGTGGTAGAAGGTCCTGAAAAATGGCAAGGGAAATGGCAAGAACGTTTTGGCAATAATCATCCCATCCACATTGAAATTGGTTCAGGTAAAGGTCGTTTTATTTATGAAATGGCTAAAGCACATCCTGAAATTAATTATATTGGTATCGATATGCAATTAAGTATTTTATCGATTGCATTAGATAAGCTAGTGGCCAAGCCGTTACCTAATCTACAGTTATTGCGAGTAGACGGCGAAGCATTAACAGAATATTTTGCTGAAAATGAAGTAGATTTAATCTATTTAAATTTTTCAGATCCTTGGCCAAAGAAAAAACATGAAAAACGTCGTTTAACGTATAAAAACTTTTTAGCGACAGATGAAATTATTTTAAAACCAAATGGAGAAATTCATTTTAAAACGGATAATCAAGGGCTCTTCGAATACTCATTAAGTAGCTTTTCTAAATATGGCATGATTATTGAACGTGTATGGCTAGATTTGCATAATAGCGAGTTTGAAGGCAACATTATGACAGAATACGAAGAAAAATTTTCTAGTCGTGGTCAACGAATTTATCGAGTAGAAGCACGTTTTGTTGCAAAATAAAAGAGGTCGGGACAGAACCGTTTAGCTCCGAGAAATAAGAAGAAATTTCCAAAAATTGCTCTTTAATTTTTGGAGAATTTCGGCTTATTTCCGAAGGAGTTGGTTCTGTTCCCGCCGTTTATCAGTTTTTGAGCGTGGAGCAAAAATCCAAAGTGATTTTTGTCCCACGCTTTTTTTATTATTTAAGAAAGCCTAAGTTGTCGTTCTTAGAGCATAGGCATCCAATAAAATTCTTGCCAGAATGGATAGTGGTAACCGTGAACGCACTTCATAATCGGGGAAAAAGGAGCCTTCTGATTTGAAGCCCACGAACGGAATTTCAATATATTTCATTAAACTAGAGTGTTTGCTTGCAGTTAAAAGGATAGTCCCAATTTCTGAGTCGTAACAGTTTTTACCAGCGACAACTAATTCTTGAGTTTCTCCGTTTAAAGAAACAAAAAGAGCCACATCTTTTTTTGATAACTTTTTACTAATATTTTTAATAATTTCTGGGTCCGTATGCAGCTCACAGTATTTGCCAGCCAATTGAAACTTAACCATCATTTCCTGAGCAATTAATTCTGAAAAACCTCTAGCAAAGATAATAATCCGTCGAGAAGCCTTGATTTTTTGGATCGCATCTTCGATATTACCAATTTCAATCATGTTAATCGTACGAGTTACTTCTTCTTCATTCTTTAAAATGGCTGTCCGAATTCCTCGGTCTACTTTTTCTAATGCTGAAAAATTTATATTTTGGTTTTCTTTATCTTTCAAGTGATGCTTGAAGGATGTGAAACCTTCATAGCCTTTCTTTTTCATGGTTCTTACAATCGTCGCAGTTGATACGTTGGCTCGTTCGCTTAATTTTACAATGGAATAATCAGGGATTTCTAAAATATGTGTTTCGATAAAATGCCAGAGATATTGCTCTGACTCACTCAATTTTTGTTCCATAATGGCCAGCCCTTCTTTCTTTCACTAAAAAAACATTTATAAGCCTATTTTTAATGAAAAAAAATAAAAAAGCTAGAGGAATTATGAAATTGTAAATGTTTTCTATATTTTTGCGAAAGAATGAAAACCTTTACATGGTATTTTGAGACATAATAAAGAGGAGAAAGGAGGAACTACAGTGACCATTTATACATGTACATTAAATTTAGCCATTGATTTATTTATCGAAACAGAAGAGCTAGTTCCTTTTGTCGTGAATCGCACGAAGGAAGATGATATTCAAGCAAACGGGAAAGGAGTCAATGTTTCCCTAATTTTAAAGATGTTAGGGATTGATAATACCGCTTTGGGAGTCAAAGCTGGTTTCACTGGGAACTATGTCGAAGATTATTTAAAAGAAAAAGAGATAACCACTGATTTTATCGAAGTCACTGGCACAACGAGAATCAATGTGTTTACAAAAGTTACCCAAGATCAAAAGGAATACAAATTAGTCAATAAAGGACCAAAATTATCTGAAGAACATGTACAACGTTTTTTGAAAAAAATTTCAGAGTTACGTAAAGGGGATTATTTGTGCGTATCAGGAAGTTTACCACAAGGGGTTTCGCCAAGTATTTTGATTGAAATTAGCCGAATTTGTTTTGAAAAGCATGTGTTCTTAATTTTAGACAGTAGTTATGAAGAAATTTTAGATTGTTTGCCTTATCAACCATTTTTATTGAAACCAAATGAAGAAGAACTTCAAGAGTGGTTTCATGCAAAAGTGCAGACTAAGGATGATTACATTTTTTACGGACAAGAATTACTGAAGCGGGGAGCCAAAAATATTTTACTTTCTTTAGGTAGTGAAGGGGCTTTATTTATGAACAATGAAAAGGTTCTTTCAGGTAATTCACCAACTGGAATGGTTGTGAATACAGCTTGTTCAGGGGATGCAATGTTAGGTACCTTTTTAGCTGGTTGGCATCAAGGACTATCATTGGAAAAAAATTTAAAAAGAAGTATTGCAGCAGGTAGTTCAACAGCATTTCGCAAAGGATTGACAGATTTTTCAGATGTTCAGGAGTTAGAGCAACAAATAAAGATTCAAGAGGAGGAATAAACAGATGGCTACGTATCAATTAATAGCTGCTACAGGTTGTCCGACGGGAATAGCGCACACGTATATGGCACAGGAGGCATTGGAACAAGCTGCGAAACGTAAAGGTATTACGATTAAGGTTGAAACACATGGTCAGATTGGTATAGAAAACGAGTTAACACCTGCAGAAATCCAAGGAGCGGAGGCAGTCATTATTGCCGCCGACAAAGACGTTCAAGCAGAACGTTTTGCTGGGAAACGAATCATTGATGTCCCTGTCAGTGTGGGGATTAAAGAAGCAGATCGCTTAATTGAAGAAGCACTCGCAGGCAAAGGATCGATTGCGGCCGAAAACCAAGCAGTGGACGAACTTGAACAGGAGACACAAATTTCTTCAGGAAATGTTGGACATAGTATTTATAAAAACTTAATGAATGGCGTCTCTCACATGTTGCCGTTTGTAGTAGCAGGAGGCGTTTTAATTGCTCTTTCTTTTGCTATTTGGGGCATTTATTCATTTGATCCAGAAAGTAGTCAGTATAATGCTACCGCTGCTATGTTAAAAAGTATTGGTGATGCCTCAATGGGAATGATGGTGCCAATCTTATCTGCGTATATCGCAGAGGGGATTGCGAAACGACCTGGTTTAGTTGTGGGCTTTGTCGGTGGTTTGATTGCTAACACTGGTGGTACTGGCTTTTTAGGAGGGATATTATCTGGTTTCCTTGCTGGGTATTTCATTCTTTTATTACAAAGAGTATTTAAAGGTTTGCCTAAATCATTAGATGGTTTAAAAGCAATTTTCCTTTATCCAGTCATTGGCGTTGCAGTTATTGGTATCACTATGTCTTTATTAGCAGATCCGATGAAAGCTGTTAACGAAGGAATGATGAGCTTTTTAGCTAGTTTCCAAAACTCCAGTCCGTTGGTTTTAGGAATTATTGTGGGTTGTATGTGTGCCTTTGATATGGGAGGTCCAGTTAATAAAGCGGCCTATGTTACTGGGACGGCACTCTTAGCTCAAGGCAATACTTCTTTTATGGCAGGAGTTTCTGCTGCCTGCATAGCGCCACCTTTAATTACAGGCTTTGCTACATTATTCTTTGGAAAATACTTTGACACAAATGAACGCAATGCGGGGCTAGTGAACTTTATTTTAGGCTCCACACATATTACAGAAGGCGCTATTCCGTTTGCGGCAAAAGACCCCTTGAAGGTTTTACCAATTATGATGCTCGGATCTTCAATTGCGGCAGTCCTAACGTATATGTTTGGGGTACAAGTGCCAGCACCTCATGGAGGATTTCTTGTTTTACCAGTTGTTACTCACGCTGTTCAATGGGTTCTGGCAATTTTAGCTGGTTCATTGGTAGGCGGTTTATTGCTAGGTTTTGTACAAAAAAGTAGAATCGCCAAACAAGAGCAATCGTTATCAAAAAAATGAAATAACAGGAATTAGGAGTGAATGGAATGGCTTTTATTAAAGAAAATCATATTTTTTTAAATCAACAGTTACAAACGCAAGAGGATGTTTTTCACTTTTTAGCAAAAAAATCAACAGAATTGGAAGTTGCTCAGGACGCACAGGAAGTTTTCGATAAACTGAACGAGCGAGAACAAGAAGGAACAACGGGGATGATGAATGGATTTGCGATACCTCATGCAAAAGCAGCAACGATTCAACAAGCGGCCATTATCATCGTTACCTTGGACCAAGGTGTTGAGTGGCAGAGCCTTGACAACCAATTAACGGAGTTTGTGATTGCGCTGTTTATTCCAGATGCCGAAGCTGGCACGACACATTTGAAATTACTCTCTTCCGTTGCGCGCCTCCTATTAAGAGAAGAAGTTACTTCTGGACTGAAACAAGCAAGTTCGCCAGCTGAAATTGCTACGTTACTAAATAATCAATTAGGAGAGGAAACAGAATGAAAAAAATTAGTGAACAAAAACGTAAACATTTAGAAAATCTGGTAGATGATCAAGGGATTATTGGCGCACTAGCCATTGATCAACGTGGGGCCTTAAAACGCATGATGGGAAAATACAAAGAGGTGACTGCGCAAGAAATCAGTGACTTTAAAGTATTAGTATCTCGTTGCTTAACACCAGAGACTTCAGCAATTTTGTTGGATCCAGAATATGGCCTAGCTGCTGCTGAAAATCGAGCACAAACTTCAGGTTTGTTACTTGCGTATGAAAAAACGGGCTACGATGCTTCGACACCAGGACGGTTACCCGATAGTCTTGATGTTTGGTCGGTTAAGCGTTTAAAAGAAGCGGGCGCAGACGCGTGTAAATTTTTACTTTATTACGATGTTGACGAAAGTGAAGCAATCAATGAACGAAAGAAAGCTTATATAGAACGGATTGGTTCAGAGTGTTTAGCCGAAGAAATTCCATTCTTTTTAGAAATTGTCTCTTATGATGCAAACAATTCGGATAGTGATTCAAAAGAATACGCTAAAGTAAAACCGCACAAAGTAATTGAAGCGATGAAAGAATTTTCAAAGGATCGCTATAATGTTGATGTTTTAAAAGTAGAAGTCCCTGTGAATATGAATTTTGTAGAAGGTTTTGGCACTGAAAGTCTTTATAGCCAAGATGAAGCGCAGGCCTTTTTCAACATGCAAAGTGAAGCAACACAACTTCCATTTATTTTCTTGAGTGCAGGGGTTAGTGCTGCGATGTTTCAGGAAACATTGAAATTTGCAAAAAAAGCAGGTTCCTCGTTTAATGGAGTCTTATGTGGTCGCGCAACTTGGGCAGACGGCGTGCTTCCATTTGTTCAACAAGGTTCTGAAGCAGCCGTTGCGTGGCTTGAAACAACTGGTAAAACAAATGTTGACGAATTAAATCATGTTTTAAGAGAGAGCGCAGTATCAGTCTTTGAAAAAATTCAGTAATTAAGCTGAAAATATATACTGAATTTAAACTATTTGGTCATCTGAATTAAATTTTTTCAGAAATCGTCTTCTTTAAGTGAACTCAATGTACGCAAACTCAAAAGATATGATATAATTATTTTGATATCGATGTATGAACACCCAAAAAGTAACAGTGCTTTACTTTATTTGGGGAAAGTTGGGGTATTATGGGAATTCCTAAAGAAGGCGAGTTTGTAACCATTCAGAGTTATAAACATGACGGACATTTACATCGAACGTGGCGTGATACGATGGTACTAAAAACGAGCGAGTATTCTTTAATTGGTGTGAACGATCACACGTTAGTAACGGAATCCGACGGACGTCGGTGGGTGACTCGTGAACCAGCCATTGTTTATTTTCACAAGAAATATTGGTTCAATATAATAGCAATGATTAGAGAAAAGGGGGTTTCGTATTACTGCAATCTGGCTTCGCCATATGTTTTAGATGACGAAGCATTGAAGTATATTGATTATGATTTAGATATCAAGGTTTTTCCAGATGGTGAAAAACGTTTACTAGACGTTGATGAATATGAATTTCATAGCAAACTAATGGATTATCCAGAAGATATTGACTTCATTTTAAAAGAAAATGTCAAGACTTTAGTGGATTGGATTAATAACGAAAAAGGCCCCTTCTCGCCCGAATATGTAGATATCTGGTATCAACGTTATCAACAGCTATCAAAAAAATAGCCGATGTAAACAGCCCACAAAAGGAGCTTGGAGCATTAGCCAAAATGGCTAATGCTCCAAGCTCTAAATTTTCCGATTTAATTGGTGTTATAGTTCTTTATTCATTTCGTAGTGTTCAATGCCAGCATCCATAAAAGGTGCCCCTGTTTTTTGATAACCTAAACGTTCATAGAAGCCTACAGCGGTGACTTGCGCGCCTAGAGTAATCTTGTGGTAGCCTTGTTCTTTGGCAAAATTTTCTGCCGCTTCCATAATCACTCGTCCATAGTCGGCGCCACGGTAAGCTTTTTCAACGGCCATTCGTTGTAATTTCATAACGCCATTTTCTAGTGGAAGCAAGCGACAAGTTGCGACAGCTACATGATCCGTGTACAAAACAAAGTGAATACAACGTGCTTCATATTCATCGATTTCCATCTCTTCTGGTACCCCTTGTTCCGCTACGAATACGCGTTGACGAAGCCGGACAGCATCTAAATAAAGATCACTCATGGTATCTTTTGTTTGAGCTACATGCATAGAAAAACCCCCAAGTTCAGAATCTGTTTCTATTTTATTATACCACGAAAAAGTTCTAGAAATGAAGTATTCTCAATGACTGAGGGGGGAAGGTGTGATAAAATAAAACAGCAACAATTGAATAAAAATAAAGGAGGAGCTGCTGTGATTAATCGATTTAAAGAATCGAAATTATTTTTCTGGTCAGTTGAATTACTTGTCGTGGCCATGCTATTATTTATTGCTTCGAAAATTAATTTCTTATTTGCACCGATTGGGACATTCTTCTCAACGTTGTTTGCCCCAGTCTTAGTAGCAGGCTTTTTGTATTATTTACTAAATCCTGTGGTCAATCTACTAATGAAGACGAAAATGAAACGAATTTATGCCGTCTTACTGGTATTTTTATTACTAATCATCGCATTAGTTCTGATCTTATTAACAATTATCCCTAAGTTGGCAGATCAGCTAGCTAGTTTAGCATCAAGTATGCCGGATTTCTTTAAACAAGTGGAGACCTGGATTTATGAGATTGCGGAGTTACCTATTTTTAAACAAATTGATTTAACAAGCTATATTGAAAAAATGGATATTTCTTATGCCAATATTATCCAACAATTTTTAAGTAGTTTATCAAGTAGCTTAGGTTCAATCGTATCAACGGTGGCGTCAACCACTATTGTTTTGGTCACTGCGCCATTTATTTTATTTTATATGTTAAAAGATGGAGATAAGCTAGTACCAGCGATCCAACGCTTTTTACCTGAGAAAAGAAAAGATGATATTGTGGATCTTTTAGGACAATTGAACCAAACCTTATCCAGTTATATTAGTGGACAAGCGATTGAATGTTTATTTGTCGGTACATTTACGATTATTGGGTATTCATTGCTTGGCGTTCGTTATGCCTTTTTATTTGGTGTCATTGCCGGCTTTACGAATTTGATTCCCTATCTAGGCCCTTATCTAGGATTAGCGCCCGCTGTCTTAGTGACCATCTTTAATGAACCCGTCAAAGCAGCCTTATGTTGTTTAGTGGTGCTAGTGGTTCAACAATTGGACGGAAATATTATTTATCCAAACGTTATCGGAAAATCTCTAAAAATCCATCCGTTAACGATTATTTTAATTTTATTGGTAGCAGGAAATTTAGCAGGTTTGCTAGGTATTTTCCTCGGTGTCCCATTTTACGCAATCTGCCGGACCATTATCTACTATGTTATTGATATGGTCAAAGCGGGTCGTAGTGAAAAAGTTACCAATGCCGTTCTTTTAGGGAATGAAACAAATACGAAAGAAAATAACGGTTAATGATTGAATCCGCTAATCTTTCGTGCTATGATTTTATGGATTAGGATAGAAAATAACCTGTCATAATACTGATTGTGTCTGTTTCTAAGCCTAACCATAAAAAGAGGAAGAACGTTAAAAGAGTACGAAAGTACAGCCTCGGAATTATCAACAATTAAGGAGAGAGAGAACATTATGAATAATGCTGACCCTGAGAGTCAGTCGCTAATTGCGCAACTTCTATTATTAGTCGTGTTGACGTTTATCAATGCCTTTTTGGCAGCGGCGGAAATTGCAGTCGTATCTGTTAACAAGAATCGTGTGGAACAAAAAGCGGAAGACGGCGACGCAAAAGCTCAAAAATTGCTTAAGGTATTGCAAGACCCCAATAACTTTTTATCCACAATCCAAGTAGGGATTACTTTGGTTAATATCCTATCTGGTGCTTCATTAGCAGAGACTTTATCTAGTCGTTTGGCCCCTGTATTAGGTGGCGGCGCCGCAGCTAAGAGTCTTGCCAGTATCATTATCTTAGCGTTGTTAACGTACGTTTCCATTGTATTTGGTGAATTATATCCTAAACGAATTGCCATGAATAAATCAGAAGAAGTCGCTCAATTGACTTCTGGTGCAGTCCGCTTTTTAGGAGTTATCGCGCGTCCCTTCGTTTGGTTGCTATCGGCTTCGACCGATTTATTATCCAAAATCACACCAATGACTTTCGATGATGCCGATTCGAAGATGACACGAGATGAAATGCGCTACATGCTTGAAACAGAAGGTGTTTTGGAAAACGAAGAACTAGAAATGTTACAAGGTGTCTTTTCATTAGATACAAAAGTGGCACGAGAAGTAATGGTTCCTCGGACAGACGCATTCATGGTTGATATCCAAGATGATGTCCAAGAAAACATCAATTTAATTTTAGGAGAAAATTATTCTCGGATTCCTGTTTATAGTGAAGACAAAGATAAAATTGTTGGTATTTTACATACCAAAACGTTACTAAAAGCTGCACGTAATTTAGGCTTTGAAAACATTGAATTAGGCGCAATCATCCAAGAACCATTATTTGTCCCAGAAACCATTTTTATTGATGATTTACTTTATGAGTTAAAACGAACACAAAACCAAATGGCGATTTTACTAGATGAATATGGCGGTGTTGTCGGTTTAGCAACACTGGAAGATTTACTAGAAGAAATCGTTGGTGAAATTGACGATGAAACAGATGAAGTAGAAAATTTATATACACAAGTGGCCGACAATGAATATTTGGTTCAAGGGCGCATGTTAATTGACGAATTTAATGAAGTATTTGAAACAGATTTACACATGAGCGATGTTGATACAATGGCAGGTTACTTAATCACAGCATTAGGAACCATTCCTGATGAAGGGGAAAAACCTTCTTTTGAAGTGGGCAATATTAAGTTAACTGCTGAAGAAATGGAAGGCACACGTTTGCTAGTCTTACGCGTTCATTTCTACGATGAAGAAACTGTCGATGAAGAACCAGAAGAAAATCGTCGTTTTTTCCGTAAAGAAATGGAAGATGACGAACCAAGACGTTAAAAATAACCTGTGACATCAGTCGTTTTGACTAATGTCGCAGGTTTTCCTTTTAAAAAACAGCCAACAGCAGCTCTTTATTCTCAAGGCTTGACATGATATACTAGCAAAGGTTAATCAAAAATTATGCTGAAGAAAATAAATAAATAAACATCACAAGTGATAAGGAGATTTTTATGACGATCAATCAAAAAGAAGCAGTCGATAGTCGCCGTACGTTTGCGATTATTTCCCATCCGGATGCTGGGAAAACAACGATTACTGAACAATTATTATTATTTGGGGGCGCCATCCGCCAAGCTGGAACAGTCAAAGGGAAAAAAACAGGGAACTTTGCCAAATCTGACTGGATGGAAATTGAAAAACAACGGGGAATTTCGGTAACGAGTTCTGTGATGCAATTTGACTATCAAGACAAACGGATTAATATCTTGGACACCCCAGGGCATGAGGATTTCTCAGAGGATACGTATCGGACCTTAATGGCCGTGGATAGTGCTGTGATGGTTATTGACAGTGCCAAAGGGATTGAAGCACAAACGAAAAAACTTTTCCAAGTTGTTAAAAAACGTGGTATTCCAATTTTTACTTTTATTAACAAATTGGACCGTGACGGACGGGAACCATTGGAACTTTTAGAAGAATTGGAAGAACTATTGGATATTGAATCTTATCCAATGAACTGGCCAATTGGTATGGGAAAAGGCCTAGAAGGTCTATACGATATTTATAATGAACGTGTGGAATTATATCGTCCAGAAAATAATGGCGGGGAGCGTTTTATTCCTTTAAAAGATGGCGATATCCCAAGCGATTTACCATTGCACAATAACAGCGTTTATCAACAAGTGTTGGAAGATGTTGAGTTATTGGTAGAAGCAGGCGATGAATTTAGCGAGGAAAAAATCGCTCGTGGTGATCAAACGCCAGTCTTCTTCGGTTCTGCTTTGACAAACTTTGGGGTTCAAACATTTTTAGAAACCTTCTTACAATTTGCGCCTGCGCCACATGCGCATAAAACAGAAGAGGGTGGCGAAGTAAGTCCTTACGAAAAAGAATTTTCAGGCTTTGTCTTTAAAATTCAAGCGAATATGAACCCAGCCCATCGTGATCGAATTGCCTTTGTTCGAATTTGTTCAGGTGTTTTTGAAAGAGGCATGGACGTGACTTTAGGTAGAACAGGCAAAAAAGTCAAATTAAGTAACGTGACGCAATTTATGGCGGATGCCCGCGAAAACGTCACAGAAGCTGTTGCAGGCGATATTATCGGCGTGTATGACACAGGAAATTACCAAATTGGCGATACTTTGTATGAAGGGAAAATGAATGTTCAATATGAAGAGTTGCCGTCATTTACCCCTGAATTATTCATGAAAGTAACTGCCAAAAACGTGATGAAACAAAAATCTTTCCATAAAGGAATTTACCAACTGGTTCAAGAAGGAGCCATTCAATTATATAAAACATATTTAACGGAAGAATATATCATTGGCGCCGTAGGTCAATTGCAGTTTGAAGTTTTCCAATACCGAATGTCCAATGAATACAATGCTGAAGTAGTAATGACGCCAATGGGTTCTAAAATTGCCCGCTGGATTAATCCAGAAGATTTAGATGAACGCATGAGCTCTAGCCGAAACATTTTGGCACGGGACCGCTTCGACCAACCATTGTTCTTATTTGAAAACCAATTTGCGGAACGCTGGTTTGCGGATAAATATCCAGATGTTGAACTGAAAAGTTTGATGTAAAATTAATTTGTAATCAATCAGTAGCTGAATCTTTAGAAGATTGAAGCTCGGCGCAATCATTCTCAAGATGATTGCGCTGAGCTTTTTCTTCTTATAAGGCACTAAAGCAGGCGTGATTATTTTTTTTGAGATAGAATACTTACTATAACGAACCTATCAAGGAGTGGACAAGAACATGAATTTTTATGGCATCGAGTATTTAAAAAGCCAATCTAATTTAAATGATTACTTAAAGTATTTTTTTATTTTTGCTTTGTTAATCGGGCTAGTCATTGTGTTTAGTTTTTATGTGCGACATCAAATTCAAACGAAATATCGTGAATTAAGTATTATTATTTTTTTATCATTATTATTTGTTTTAGGGGTTCAATATTCCAATTATCAACTGAACCAAAATCAGCATTCACAATCTTCACAAATGGTACATTTTGTCGAACAAGTGGCACAGGAAAAAAAGGTTTCTCCAGAAAAAGTTTATGTCAATGGTACACAATTGGCTGACGGAACCATAGTTAAAATTGACGAAGTGTTTTATAAAATGAGTTTAAGTACGGATCAGCAGTCTTATACGTTACAAGAAACGTATTTATTAACACCAACGATTGAAATAATAAAGTAAAGTGAGGGAAAATTAATGCAGTTTTATAGTCCAATTATTATTAAATTTGCTTTAGGTATTATTTGTTTAATTGTCCAAATTAATTTGATGGGAAAAGGCAATTTGGCGCCCACATCGGCCATGGACCAAGTGCAAAACTATGTATTGGGGGGCATTATTGGTGGTGTTATTTATAATGATTCAATTACGGTGCTTCAATTTGTATTAGTGTTAATTTTGTGGACATTATTAGTCTTAATTTTAAAATTTGCAAAAGAACACAATCGCTATGTGAAGCAAATTGTGGATGGTAAACCCATTACTTTAATCAAGGATGGACAGGTTGTGGTGAAGGAATGTTTGAAAAATGGTATTTCTGCAAATGATCTGATGTTTAAATTACGAGCAAATGGTATTTATGAAGTCCAGCTTGTTAAACGGGCGGTTTTAGAACAAAATGGTCAATTAACAATCGTCGAATATGGCGATGAAAGTATTCGTTACCCGATTATTGTGGACGGTCAAGCCAACATGGATGTCCTAGAGTTAATTAAAAAGGATGAGCACTGGCTATTAACGCAAATCCAAGAACAAGGATTCCAAAGATTACAGGAAATCTATCTAGGTGAGTATTTATCTGGGCAGTTAAGTTTATCGCCATATGAAGAAAAAACGATTACTTAGCTATACTTTTTATCCTACTTATATTAGAATTGAATGGTAATTCAATGAGCTTTAAAAGGAGGAAAAATGAAAACTAAAAAGATAGTTGTCGGGTTATTTTGTTCAATGATTGTTTTAATGGGGTGCCAACCAGATCAACGAACTGAAAAAATGAAAGAAAGTACTGAAGCAGAAGCAGGCCAAGTAACGAGTGGTGCCTCGGAAGCCACTAATGCCACTTCTGTAAAGCAGGAGGAGCAGGCAAACACGAATGATCAACCGAAGGAGAGTGCTGCCAAAGTGAGTTATGAGCGTAATGGACATACCTTTGAAGTTGATGCTGTTTCTGGCGCTACAGTAGAAGCTAATAATGGACAATCAGGAATTAGCCCAGAAGAAAAAGCCCAGAAGATGTATTGGTCAGGTCGTCCAGAAATCGGAGAAGTTCAAGGGGATTATTATCATCATGAAGTCGTGTTTGATGGCGGCTATACGGCTTTAATTGATGTCGTTGTTAAGGATCAACAAATTCAGTTAGTGGAATTTGATGAACGTGGACCTAAAAACTATTATTCTGAAGAATGGGCAGGAGTGACAAAACGTTTATCCGGCTATGCAAATTTTCAAGCGAACAACGCCCGAACCGATCAATCGTTAGTGACCGTTGTTAATACGATGACTTTTTTAGAAAATCAAATGGTTGCTGAAAATCGTCTAGATGGTGCCTTCCAGACAGCCAAAGGCCAATCCAATAGCGCTAATAATGGCTATCTTCCTGCTGCTAGGGCTTTAGCTAAGGAAATCAAAGAACCCTCAAAAGAACATTATACAAGTCTAACAGAAGATTTTGGAGAGGGGCTTTCTGGACGTTTAACTGTTATTACGTTAAAAGATTCAGGGAAAATAACCGATCTTCGTTATGATGAATATTTTGCAGATACAGAAGAAGAGATTAAAGATGCGAAACTGAAGGCTTATTCTCGCCAATCAAAATATTTTTCTAAAGATTATGCTCAAAAATCGGGAGAAAATTTCAAAAAAGAAGTGGATGACTTAAGAAAAAAAGCAATCGAGGAAAATAAATTAGTCAGTCCGACAAATGAGGAAGCCTGGTCGGAAAATTATCAAAGTCTTGTAAAAAAAATAACGTCACAATAAATAAAAAAAACTGCCGAAGTGGGGAAACTTCGGCAGTTTGTTTAGTTTTCCATGAGGGAAACTTTTAATGGAACAGACACTTCGGTCACATGGTTTAATTCAATGATAGAAATTTCATCTGGGTCATAAGCCTCTTTAGGTAATCGTTTCAACAGTTTTGCTAAAATTTCTTTTACTTCTGTCGGACGAATGCGACGATTTTTATTCATAATCAGAACTTCCACATGGTGAGCTGCTTCTGAATAGACAGCGGTCGTGTTTCCTGCTGAGTAGACTTTTACAAAGTAAGCATCCGTGTTTTCCAATTGTTTATTTACTAATTGTTTGTAGCTATTGGTCACATTCACTAATTTCATTTTATCACCTCATTATAGTTGTGTGCTGCAAAAGAGCGTTTCCAATTATGTACAGGAGTTCCAGATTGAATTTTTTCTATGAGGAACAAGTATACGAATATCTTTCTTCTATTATAGTTTTTTTTGATGAAAATAAAAAGTGAAAAGCATAAAAAAATCCGCACGCATTGTTATTAATGCGTGTGGATTTTTGATTATTCTGCTTGGTCAGATGTTGAAGTTTCTGTTTTAGTCACTTCTTGTGCGCCAGTTACGATAATTTTACCTTCGTTATCTAACGTTGCGACTAATTGATGATTTTCAGGATGATCTAGATAGTATTCAGCAATGCCGTCTTCAATTTGTTCTTGAATTGTTCGACGTAAAGGACGAGCGCCCATTGCAGGATCATAACCTAAATCAACGAGTTTCTCTTTGACTTCTGTTGGAACCTCAATGTGTAATTTTTGTTTAGCTAATAAGCCATTTACTTCTTCTAACATCAAGCTAACAATGTTCATCAGGTTTTCTTTGCTTAATGCTTTGAATTCGATAATACCATCGAAACGGTTAAGGAATTCGGGGGTGAAGAAGTTGTTCAATTGACCTAAAACGGATTTAGTCACACCTTCACGGGCAGCGCCAAAGCCAACGTTGGCTTCCACAGCTCCTGTTCCAGCATTACTTGTCATGATAATGATGGTGTCTTTAAAGCTGACTGTACGACCTTGTGCATCTGTTAAACGACCATCGTCGAGAATTTGTAAAAACATGTGTAAAACATCAGGATGCGCTTTTTCAATTTCATCCAATAAAATTAAACTATAAGGATTACGACGGACTTTTTCTGTGAGTTGTCCAGCTTCGTCATACCCAACATAGCCTGGAGGAGAACCAATCAGTTTAGAAACACTGTGTTTTTCCATATACTCACTCATATCAAAACGAACCATCGAATCTTCTGAACCGAATAGCTCAAAGGCTAATTGTTTTGCTAATTCTGTTTTACCAACGCCTGTTGGCCCAACAAATAAGAAGGAACCAATTGGGCGGTTTTGTTTGCCTAGGCCTACACGATTGCGACGAATCGCTTTAGCTACTTTATCGACGGCATCATCTTGTCCGACAACATGAGCTTTTAAGTCAACAGCTAAATTTTTCAATTGGGTTTGTTCTTTTTCTTTTAAGTCACCGACAGGAATGCCAGTTTTTTGTTCCACAATGGCTTCAATATCTTTTTCAGTGATGACGGGTGTTTCTTCATCACTGATTTGTTTTTCTTTCATTGCTTGTAATTTATTGATTTGATCACGATAGTAAGCCGCTTTTTCAAAATCTTCTTCTGCGGAAGCTTGTTGTTTTTGTTGTTCCGCTTCTGCTAATTTTTTATCAATTGTTTTTGGATCGACGAGTTGAATAGTTAGATTCATTTTTGAACCAGATTCATCTAACAAGTCAATCGCTTTATCTGGTAAAAAGCGATCTTGAATGTAACGGTTGGATAAGTTTGCTGCTGCGTTAATCGCTTCATCTGTATATTTGACATGATGATAATCTTCATAACGTTTTTGCAGACCATGTAAAATCGTTATGGTTTCGGCAACGGTTGGCTCATCTACTTGGACTGGTTGCATCCGACGTTCTAAGGCAGCGTCTTTTTCAATAATACGGTACTCATTTAAAGTTGTGGCACCGACTAATTGTAATTCACCACGTGCTAAGGCCGGTTTTAAAATATTGCCAGCATCCATATTGCCATCACCAGCAGCACCAGCACCCACAATTTCATGGACTTCATCAATAAATAAAATGACATTTTCAGCTTCAGTGATTTCTTCAATCAATTTTTGCATCCGTTCTTCAAATTGTCCGCGAATACCAGTTCCTTGAACAAGTGAAACCACATCTAAACGAATGACTTCTTTGTCCAATAATTTTTGGGGCACATCGCCATCGACAATTTTTTGGGCTAAACCTTCGACAACGGCTGTTTTACCAACACCTGGTTCACCGATTAAAACGGGGTTGTTTTTTGTACGGCGATTTAAGATTTCAATGACACGCTTAATTTCTTGGTCACGTCCTACCACAGGATCGATATCTCCTTGGCGTGCCGCTTCGGTGATGTTAATCCCATACTCGCCTAGTAAACCTTGACCAGCGCCAGCGCCTCCGCGAGGGGGTTGACCGCCATTACCACCATCACCAAATTGAGTGGGTGGTGTTTGTTGTTCATAAGGATTCCCTTGTTGCATTTGGCGAGAAAGAGAGCGATATAAATCGTCTAAACTCCCAAAGCCAAAAGGGTCTTGTCCCATATTTTGAGGGGAATTATTTGCTTGATTTTTTAATTTTTGATAGCAGCTTTGGCAATAGTCCAGTTGTTTTCTTTGACCATTCACATTTGCATATAAATGAATTGTTGCTTCATTTTGTTGACAATTTTGACAAATCATTGAATGAAACACATCCTTTCAAAATAACTGAGGCCAGAAAAATAGCTGTTTGCTCTATTATTTCTAGTAAACAGACCATTTTTCCTCAAACCAGCCAAGTACTAGATAGCAAGAATAAATTCTGTCTATAAAACCACTTGACCATTTTTGACCTTTGAGGTTATTATAGCATTTTTTGTAAGAGAATCAAGTAAAAGACCTTGTTTAAAAAAAGGCAAAGATTCGATTTTTTTACAGACAATTGCGCCATTTTCAAGTAAACTATAAGAGTTGATATTTAAGAGAAAGAGTGGTGAAATCAATGGCTGAAAATCCTTTTGTAGAAAAAATTGCTTCATTAAAAGCTGGAGAAATCTCTGAATTAATCGTGGAGCAAAATGAATTTTTCCAATTTCGTGATGCTTGGATTTCTTTGCCTGACCGCGCGGAAATTGTTGGAGAAGCGGGGTTAAATGGACGAATCATTTATCGTTACCAAAAAGAGGAAGAATAGTCAGTGCAAAACATCACGAAATTTAAGTAAAAAGTGTTGTGTAAGATAGAAAAAAATGGTAATCTTAGAAACTGAAAGGGTCTTTTTTCGAGTAGACGTTTGATTTTAGCGTATCAAGAAAGGAAAACCCTAACATAAAAATTTTTTATTTACGAAGGAGACCGATTTATATGGAAAAGAAAGAATTTCACATTGTAGCAGAAACAGGAATTCACGCACGTCCAGCTACTTTATTAGTACAAACTGCAAGCAAATTTAACTCAGATATTAACTTAGAATACAAAGGTAAATCTGTTAACTTAAAATCAATCATGGGCGTTATGTCTTTAGGCGTTGGTCAAGGTTCTGACGTAACAATCACTGTTGATGGTGCTGACGAAGCTGAAGGAATGGCAGCAATCGTTGAAACATTACAAAAAGAAGGATTGGCTGAATAATGTCTGAGATGCTAAAAGGGATTGCCGCAAGTGATGGCGTTGCTGTTGCTAAAGCTTACCTGCTAGTTCAACCTGACTTGTCTTTCAACAAAACTTCCGTAGAAGATACTGAAGCAGAAGCAACTCGCTTAGACGATGCTTTAGCAAAATCTACTGAAGAGTTGCAAGCAATTCGTGACAAAGCAGCTCAAAGCCTTGGTGAAGCAGAAGCGCAAGTTTTCGATGCTCATTTAATGGTTTTATCTGACCCAGAAATGGTTGGTCAAATCAAACAAAATATCCAAGACAACAAAGTCAATGCAGAAGCTGCCTTGAAAGAAGTTACGGATATGTATATTGGTATGTTTGAAGCAATGGACGATAATGCTTACATGCAAGAGCGTGCAGCAGATATTCGTGACGTTGCCAAACGTATCTTAGCACATTTATTAGGTGTGACTCTTCCAAATCCTTCAATGATTAACGAAGAAGTAATCGTGGTTGCCCATGACTTAACACCTAGTGATACTGCACAATTAGACCGTACGTATGTTAAAGCCTTTGTTACAGACATCGGCGGACGTACTTCTCACTCAGCAATCATGGCTCGTTCGTTAGAAATCCCTGCAATCGTTGGTACAAAAGAAATTACTGACAAAGTAAAAGCAGGCGATATTTTAGCAGTAAACGGAATCATTGGGGATGTTATTATTGACCCAACAGATGCTGAAAAATCTGAATTTGAAGCAGAAGCAAAAGCTTATGCAGATCAAAAAGCAGAATGGGATAAACTAAAAAATGCAGAAACAGTGACAGCTGACGGCAAACATGTTGAGTTAGCTGCAAACATTGGTACACCAAAAGATTTAGCAGGCGTACACAAAAACGGCGGCGAAGCTGTTGGTTTATATCGTACAGAATTCTTATACATGGATTCATCTGACTTTCCAACTGAAGAGGACCAATACCAAGCGTATAAAGCAGTTCTTGAAGGAATGGAAGGAAAACCAGTTGTGGTTCGTACAATGGATATTGGTGGGGACAAAGAGCTTCCTTACCTAACATTACCACACGAAATGAACCCATTCTTAGGTTACCGTGCATTACGTATTAGCTTATCAGAACTAGGTGATGGCATGTTCCGTACACAAATGCGTGCATTATTACGCGCGTCTGTTCATGGTAACTTACGTATCATGTTCCCAATGGTTGCTACTTTGAAAGAATTTAGAGCAGCGAAAGCAATCTTTGAAGACGAAAAACAAAAATTAGTCAACGAAGGTGTTGAAGTTTCAAACGATATCCAAGTAGGTATTATGATTGAAATTCCAGCAGCTGCCGTATTAGCTGATAAATTTGCCAAAGAAGTAGACTTCTTTAGTGTTGGAACCAACGACTTAATCCAATACACAATGGCTGCAGACCGTATGAACGAACGCGTTTCTTACTTATACCAACCATACAACCCATCAATCTTACGTTTAATTAAAAATGTAATTGATGCAGCACACGCTGAAGGTAAATGGGCTGGTATGTGTGGTGAAATGGCGGGCGATCAAACAGCTGTTCCATTACTATTGGGTATGGGCTTAGATGAGTTCTCAATGAGTGCTACATCTATCCTTAAAACACGTAGCTTGATGAAACGTCTAGACACAACTAAAATGGCTGAACTTGCTGACCGCGCATTAAAAGAATGCGACACGATGGAAGAAGTCGTTGCATTAGTTGAAGAATATACAAAATAATTAAGCGATTATGAAAGCACATCGACAATTGTCGATGTGCTTTTTTACTGTTGCGCTTCACGTATTTTTTTCTTGAAATAATAAATCGTGCTTCCCAAAATGAATAGAAAAACTAGCGTGATACTAAACACCAGTTTCCAAGGGAAATTGGTGTGCTTTTCAGGTGGGAGGTTGACGGCGGTAGCATTGTATTTTTTAGCTTCTTTTTCTTGGATGACTAAGTGTTTTTCCCACGAATAGTCTTGATAGCCATCGTTTGCTTTGATTTTTACAGTATAATTTCCAGGAACAAAAGGTTGTTCCTTTAAGTCAATCCGATAATTAAAATTTGTATTAGGGGCCATTGTTAACGACTCTTGGTGATTTTCGTAGCGAGGTTTAGCTTCTTTTTCATAATATAAAGAGGCATCGACTTGTAATTTTTTAATCATAGCCGCTTGTTTGTTTTGGAGATTCATTAATACGCGGTTACGACCGTTAGCTTGATCGGTTTTTACTTCATTTAAAGATAATTTTGGCTGAACAGGTTCATCTGTTTCACTAAGTAAGACACCGACTACATAAGAAAAACGATTATTGATGGCCACGCCGTTTTCTGAGTGAGCAGGTTGTTCATCTGACTTTTGTTCAAAGTAGAGTCCTCCTAAAACATAACCATTAAATGGTTTTTCCGGTAAAGTAAGCTGACATTCAACAGTCTTGGTTGAGTGTTTAGGTAGGTAGATTTCTTTTGGTAATTGCGCAATCTCATTAAAGGTAAAAGGTGCAGATGGATCTTTTTTTGTTTCAGCATGAGAATAATCTGCCAAGCCATTATCATTAGTAATCGCTGCATTGGCTGAAGCTAGCACGGTAATGTCGTTGGCTGTTTGATTCGTTAGTTCGATTTGTAGCTTTTGTGTTTGGTTTGGAGCGACACGTAGATCAAAATAACTTGTCTCTTTGGTTCGTTGATTGTCGGGTAAAATGGCTTTTACAGAAAAAGTCATTTCGCTTGCTTCTACAGAATAAGAGCCAATAAAAAATAAAAAAATGATGACGCTAATAGCATGGAGCCATTTAAAAAGCTGCTGATTCATAGTGTGCACTCCTTTTTGACAATTTTTTATAAGAAGGTATTGCATGAAGTTGTTTCATGCAATACCTTGTTTGTTTTCTTTTAAAGTGGTGTATCATCCAAAATCCAAGTAAGCGTTGTTTTATATTGTTTAGCTGCAACTTTTTTCGTTGTCGCAGGAACAGTTAATTGAATGCCTTGAGCAGCGGTCGCTCCGTTACCAAAAGCTAATGTCCAAGTGCCCATTCCTGTTGAAAGAGCGGCAGTCGCCACAGGAGAAGTAGCGGCACCAGTTGGATCCAAGGTTACTGGGACCGTTAATGGCGCCAAAGAAAGTAACTGTGTTGAATTGGGTGTTGTTGCTAAAAAGGTCAAGGATGCATTATCCAAAACAGCGGGTGTTGAATCACTTGTAGCAAATTGCGCACTCTGTTTAACTGATAATTTCCAGCCAAGATTTAGACCACGTTTGTCAGTTACTTGAACATAGTTTGGCACGCTAATTAAATCGCCAGTACTATTTTGTACTTGGTCCAGTTGTGCCGAATAGATTGCTGTTCCGGCTTGAATTTGTTTTGATCCAAAATGGATATTTGAAACATAGTCAATACTAAGGGGTCCGGCTGTACCAGGTTGATGAGGATCAGCAGGATTAGGTGTCACAGGCTGAGAAGGGTTCGTCGGGTTGACAGGTGGCGTGACAGTATTATCAAGAACAAACGTAATATCAGCGTTGGATTGAATAGAAGCGACTTGAGCTGCTTCAACTTTTGGACTATTTAAAAGCATAAGAGGCGTTGCAACGAACAAAATGCTTGAAATGCGCACGATCTTTTTCATTTTTTATTCCTTCTTTCTTGTTTATTTTTAACTTTTAAAAAAGCTAAATCCTAATTAGAGGGGTGTATCAGAAAGAATCCATTGTAATTCGGCAGTGTAAGATTCTTTGACCGTTAAATTAAGGTCAGGAGCAACGCTTAAAAAAAGTCCATTTTGTTGGTTCCAAGGAATTTCTACATTGTTATCGTCCGTTGCGGTGTATTGATAAACTTCGGTTGCTAAAGAGGAGATAGGGAAATCACTGCCATTTTTTCGATAAATGAAAGCTTGCTGGATCGTTTTATTTGTAGAAGTTGAATGCATGGGCTGACTCTCTCTTACCAACAAATGCCATGGTGTTTTTGCAACACGACCATCGGCAATGAGGAAAGGAGCGCTGATGGTCGATGGTGAGTAGAGGGTTCGTTTGCTGGGAAAAGGCAAATTTTTAAAGGAAACTGTAGTTGGCATCTGCACAAAACGGAGGGTACCGTTTTTGATAGGTAAAGACTGTTCCTTAGTGATTGGCGTAATTGGCGTTCCGCCACCATCATTGCCAGTAACCGTGCTAGAAAATAAAAGAAATTGGTTTATCCATTCTTCTGTAACCGTTGCTGTATATTGTAAGGTGAATTGTGTATTGGCTTCCGTAAAATTATCTGCTGGCAGCGAATTATGATAACTCCAATACGGCAAACCAGTGGAACTATCAGTTAAAAGTTGAAGCCCAGCTATTGGCGTACTTAAACCTGCTGCTGATTGTTTTGTTAATGTAGCAGCTGAAAGTTGAGCCAGTCCTTTAGGCACCGTTGCTCGTAATTGCTGATTCATCCACGTTGCTGGTTGATTGGTTAAACGTGTGATTAACGTGAAACGAATGATTTGACCACTTACGGCAGAGTTTGCAGCTTCCCAGAGCCCTTGTGCATTTTTCCGCTCAATGGTTTGCGTGACCGTTAGTTGAGGCACAGGATAAGCAACTGTTTGAGAAACAGTAGAACTGGTTAGCAAAGGCAGGCCAGTGCGATTGCTGAGACCTTGGACCCACAAGCTGACCGTTTCTCCCCCTTGGAAAGTGGGTAAATTAGCAAATTGAAAATGGCCATTGGAATCTAAGGACGTTGTGAAAATAGAACCACCATTTATTTGTACTTTAACTTGATAGGTTCCGTTAGATGCTTGAGAAGCTTTACCTGAAAGTTGAGTTGATCCGGCATTAGCGACTACGTTTGTGACTGGTTGGATTGACCAATTGACACTTTGGTCAGCTGAGGGGCTGCTTTGAATATAGTCGGTTGACGTTTTTGAACGAGCAAAGACAATTGTAGAGAGCGTGTCGCCATATTCTAATGGTGAAGCTAAAGATGTCGAGAAATTTCCGGCTGCATCGACAGAAATCCCTTTCACCACAATGGGGGTAGTGGTGCCATCATGGCGGTTCAAGGTTAATTGAACAGAGTAGTTATAGTTTGGGTCTTGTACTTGTTGAATGGTCCCTGTTACAGTAGTGTCCAGATGATTTGGTTGAGTTAGTTTGGCTGGTGTGACTTGAGGAACGGGGTAATTCCCTAAACTAAGTTGAGCTTTGCTAATTACGCCTGTTTTTGTATTGTTTCCAATAATAATATTAATTGCACCTAATCCAGTGCCGACATCTGTAAAGGTTCCTCGAATCGGATAGTCTTTGCCGTTAAGAGCAGGAGGGATTGAAATTCCTCGTTTATAAAGTGCGCCCACATCAAACGAAATGGCGGCAGACCATTTGGTTCCGGGAAGTAACACCAAGGTGCTACTTGGAAAAGTCAGATAAACAGAATGATAAGTGCTACTATAAGAGAGACTGACGCCGTTAGTTGAACTGTGAATATCTTGAGTGGCTGTTCCTGGATAACTGACGGTCCCTGTTAAAAGAGTCAGAAAATCTTGTTGCTTTAGAGTGTCGTTATCTAACTGGCTTGAAATTTCTGTAGGAAGTTGAATAGCAATAATCGGCCGATCATTAATTGCTAAGCCGATAAGTGTCACACTGTATTCATATGAAAGTGTGATAATATCTTGGTTATACGTTCCCGTACTTAAGGTACTTTTCAAGGTGCTATTACCAACAGAAACACTAGCTGGCATAGGTGCCATAGGTTCATCGTTTTCAGAGGAAGCATGGGTTTGCTCGGTTTCTTGTTCCACGATATCGGTTGCTTGAGTTGTTTGTTGTTCTGTTGAAACTGAGGTAAATGTTTCACTAAAAGTAGAGGCGTGAGTTGTAGGGTTCAGTGTTTCAGAATGAGCCATCAAAGGTTGAGTCAGCGATAAAAAAAGCCATGATATGATGCAAGAAAAGATTCCCCAGACGAACTTATTCAAAACATCCCCTCCTTTTTTGATATTATATGTATAATGACGAAAATATATAATGCGTAAATATTGAGTACATACATTCTATAATGGGCCATTCATAAAGTAAAGCGATTACATCCGACGATGAACAAGATATTTTGTTCACAATCTTTTAGGATTTTAAGAAGGAAATTTCTCGAAATTCTATGCTTTTTTAATCCGAAAAAATTAAAAAACTGATAGTTTGCTAAAAATCGAGTCTTTCTTTCACTTCTTAGCACTTAAAATATTTACATTTTCCTAGGGATAGTGTACTATTTAAAGGTATGCATAAATAAAGTTTGATGTATAAAATTAAATGTTATTCGGAGGGAAACAAATGTCTGCGAAATGGGAAAAAAAAGGCACTAATGATGGTGTATTAACTTTTTCAATCGAACAAGCAGTAATCGAAAAAGGATTAACGCAAGCGTTCAATAAAGTGAAAAAAAACTTAAACGTACCTGGTTTCCGTAAAGGAAAAGTATCACGTACTGTTTTTAACCGTATGTATGGAGAAGAAGCGTTATACGAAGATGCGTTAAACGCTGTTTTACCAGAAGCATATGAAGCGGCTGTATTAGAAGCAGGAATTGAACCAGTAGCACAACCAAAAATTGATGTTGAAAGCATGAATAAAGGGGAAGACTGGGTTATCACTGCTGAAGTAACTGTAAAACCTGAAGTAAAATTAGGCGAATACAAAAACTTAACAGTGTCTAAACAAGACCGTGAAGTAACAGATGAAGACGTGGAAGCACGTTTGAAACGCGAACAAGAATCTCAAGCTGAATTAGTAATCAAAGAAGATGCCGCTGCTGAAAATGGCGACACTGTAGTTATCGACTTTGAAGGCTTCTTAGGCGACGAAGCATTTGAAGGCGGCAAAGGCGAAAATTACTCATTAGAATTAGGTTCTAATTCATTTATTCCAGGCTTTGAAGACCAATTAGTTGGCAAAAAAGCTGGCGAAGAAGTAGAAGTAAATGTTACTTTCCCTGAAGATTATCAAGCAGAAGATTTAGCTGGTAAAGAAGCAGTCTTCAAAGTAACTGTTCATGAAGTAAAAGCAAAAGAATTACCAGAATTGGATGATGAATTTGCAAAAGACGTTGACGATTCAGTAGAATCATTAGACGAATTAAAAGAAAAATTCCGTAAAGAATTGACAGAAGCAAAAGAAGCAGCAGCTGAAGAAGCAAAAGACGAAGAAGCAATTCGTTTAGCTGTTGAAAATGCTGAAATCGTTGAATTACCACACGTAATGGTTCACGACGAAGTTCACCGTTCAATGGATGAATTCTTAAACAACATGCAACGCCAAGGAATTTCTCCTGAAATGTACTACCAATTAACTGGTTCTACAGAAGAAGATTTACACAAACAATTTGAAGGCGAAGCAGAAACACGCACAAAAACAAACTTAGTGATTGAAGCAGTTGCCAAAGCTGAAAACATCGAAGTAACACAAGAAGACATCGATGCTGAAGTGAAAGATTTAGCAGAACAATACAACATGCCTGAAGCGCAAGTACGTAAAGTATTAAACAACGACATGTTAGAACACGATATTCGTATGAAACGTGCTGTTGAAACAATTACTGAAACAGCTGTTGAAAAATAAACATTTTTAATAAGCTCTTCATTCGATAGAGTTTTCTAAAACTGTAGATGGAAGGTGTCTTTCATCTACAGTTTTTTTCATATAAAATAACTTTTGAAAGGGTGTGTCAAAATGGATAAAAATTATTCGAAAATTAAATATGGATTAGTGGTGTTTGGCATCTTATGCTTGACGTACAATCTCTGGGAATTTTTTACGGCCAAGTATTCAACAAAACAAGGTGTGACGTTTGTTATCGAATGTTTACTTGGAATTGGGCTGATCTTTTTACCGGATCTTGTCAATAAATTTTTAAAAATTATTATGCCACCGACCATCGTTTATTTTTACTGGTTTTTCTTATTTATTTCAGTATTCCTAGGAACCTCGTTGCATATGATTTCAATCATTTCGTTCTGGGATAAAATTTTACACTTTGTTAGTCCGATGCTGTTAACTGCTGTTGGTTATGGTATTGCTGGTTTCCTATTGAAGAAAACGAAGTACGCCGATGTTTCCCCGTGGTTATTTTTATTATTTGGGTTTGCATTTGCAGGGCTTTGTGGCGTCTTCTGGGAATTTTGGGAATTTATCTGCGATTCATTAGGGAACATGAATTTACAACGCTATAATATGTCCAACGGTCAACCGTTTATTGGGCGTGCTGCTTTAATGGATACGATGGGGGATTTATTTACCAATACCCTTGGGGCCTTTGTGATGGGCGTGTATACGTATATCAGAAGCAAAGGAAATCCTGAGTATTTAGAAAATTATGCGATAAAGAGAAAATAATAAAAAAGCGATTCAACCATGGTTGAATCGCTTTTTTGCTGTTTTTTTTAAGCAGGTACTTCGACAGGTTTTTTCAAAAGTCCGTAGACAATTCCTGAAATAATCGCCCCAATTAAGATGAACAATAGATATAGTAATGGATTACTTAATAGGAATACGACAAAGATTCCTCCATGTGGTGCCAATAATTTGATACCAAACGCACCAACCAACGCACCAGTAAAGGCAGAACCTACCACGAAACTTGGAATCACACGTAATGGGTCAGCTGCTGCAAAAGGAATTGCTCCTTCAGTGACAAAAGAAAGGCCCATTACAATATTGGTTAAGCCGGCATCTTGTTGATCTTTTGTAAATTTATTTTTAAATAAACGAGTTGCTACGAAAATTGCTAATGGAGGAACCATTCCGCCAGCCATTACAGAAGCCATGACCACGCTGCCACCTTCTGCAACAGTACTTGCTAGCGTAGCTGTACCGAAAACATAAGCAGCTTTGTTAACTGGTCCACCTAAGTCGATGGCCATCATACCAGCTAATAAAGCACCAAGTAAAGCTGCATTTGTGCCATCTAAGCCAAGTAGGAAATGATTTAACGCATCATTAATTGCTTTCATCGGGATGTTAATGACTAACATTAATAAGCCCGTAATAATCAAACCAAAAACTGGATAGAATAAAATGGTTTTAATTCCATCTAATGATTTTGGCAAGCCTTTGAAGACTTTACGTAAAAGAACCACTACATAACCAGCTAAGAAACCACCGATTAGGGCCCCAAGGAACCCAGCGCCTCCAGCGTTTGCTAACGCACCAGCGGCGAAACCAGCAACTAAGCCTGGCCGATCCCCAATACTAGAAGCAATAAAACCAGCTAAGACAGGTAACATAAAGCCAAATGCTGCGCCACCAATTTGGTTAAACCAGCTAGCTACGTCATTGTAATTACCTAAGTTGGCTAATTGATCTTGAGGAACTCCGATAAATTGATCAATCATAAAGGAAAGAGCAATGGCAATTCCGCCACCAATAACGAAAGGTAACATATGAGAAACACCATTCATTAAATCTTTATAGATACGAGAACCGATTGAACCTTCCGCTGAATCCTCTTGGTCGCTTGCAGCCGAGTCACCGCCATGGAAAGTAGGAGCTTCACCACTAATGGCTAAGTTAATTAGTTCTTCGGTTTTACGAATTCCATCACTGACGGGACGATTGACTAATTTTTTACCATCAAAACGATTCATTTCTACTTTTTTATCGGCTGCGACAATTACGCCATCAGCACGAGCAATATCTTCAGCAGTCAAACGATTTTTAATTCCTTCTGAACCGTTTGTTTCTACTTTAATGTCTACGCCCATTTCTTTTGCTTTTTTCTTCAGTGCATCTTCAGCCATGTAAGTGTGAGCAATTCCTGTAGGACAAGCAGTCACAGCAATAATATATTTACGATTGCTTTCTGGTGCTGGCGTTGTTTGTTCTTGTTCTGCTTTTTCTTCCGCTTCTTTTTGATCTTCTGCTGCTTGGAAAAGAGCTTGGACTGCTTCTGGAGTTTCCGCTTCTTTCAATTTGCCAACAAAGTCTGGATCGATAAGTAATCGAGAAAGGGCCGCAAGCGCTTGGAGATGTGTATCATTAGCGCCTTCTGGAGCAGCAATCATGAAGAATAGATAAGTAGGTTGTCCATCTAGTGCTTCATAATCAACCCCTTTTTTACTTTTAGCGAAAAGAACTGTCGGTTCTTTTACGGCACTGTTTTTTGCGTGAGGCATAGCGATGCCGTCGCCTAAACCAGTCGATGTTTGTGATTCGCGTTTTAAAATTCCTTCTTTGTAAGTGTCAATGTCAGAGATGCGGCCACCATCGTATAATTTTTGGACCATTTCATCAATCGCGCCTTTTTTATCAGTAGCTTGTAAATCCATAATCATGACATCTTTTATTAATAAATCATTAATGTTCACTCTATTTTCCTCCCTTAGTGGATTTATTCTGAAATTTTTTCAATTGTTACTTCGTGAATAAGTTCTTGGATAAAATCTTCTGAGGCTAAATCATCAGAAAAAGCGGTCGCGCTACCGCAAGCGACACCCCATTTGAAAGCCTCTAAAGGATCTTGTGTTTTTGAAAAGTTGCCAATAAAACCAGCAATCATTGAGTCGCCAGCGCCGACAGAATTTTTCAGTGGACGTTTTAAAACGTTGGAACGATAAACACCTTCTGTTGTGAAAAGTAATGCACCATCACCAGCCATTGAGATAATTACGTGTTGTGCTCCTTCTTCTAGTAACCGATGTCCATAAGGTAAAATGTCTTCAACACTTGTAAAGGTTGTATGATATAATTCTGCCAACTCATGATTATTTGGCTTGACCAATAAAGGCTTTTGTGACAAAGCGTTCATTAAATCTTCACCTGTCGTATCAATAACAAATTCTGCGCCTTTTTCCTTCACAATTTGGATTAATTCTTCGTAAAATCCTTTGCGTAGAGAAGCAGGTGTACTTCCTGAAAGAACAACAATATCACCAGCCTGAACACGACTAACTGCTTGTTTTAGTTCTTGAATTTCTTCGTTTGTTAGAGCAGGTCCTAAGCCGTTAATTTCTGTTTCAGTATCTGATTTCAATTTAATGTTGATTCGTGTATCAGCAGACACGGGAGTGAAATTCGTTTGGATTTCTTCTTTTTTCAACCAATCGGCAATGAATGAGCCTGTAAAACCACCTAAAAAACCTAAGGCAGTGGATTCTGTCTCCATACGTTTTAAAATACGTGAAACGTTGATTCCTTTGCCGCCAGGTAATTTAAAATCATTCGTCATCCGATTCAAATCACCAATTTGTAGATGATCGACGTGAACGATAAAGTCGATAGAAGGGTTTAAAGTCACTGTGTAAATCATTTGTTTGCCTCCATTAAAATAGTTTTTTGCTGGAATCCTTGAAGTGATTCAGCAGGGCAGTAGTCAGTTAGTAAAGTAACTGACTCTAATTCTTCCACTTTGGTAAACGTTACTTCATTAAATTTTGTATGATCCAGTAAAACATAGGCTGTTTCTGCTTGATGAATAGCCAAGGCTTTTAGCGCTGCTTCTTCGGGATCAGGCGTTGTTAAACCAAACTCTAAATGTGCGCCGTTAGTTCCTAAAAAAGCTTTGTTAAAACGAAAATGTTGTAGCTGTTCCATACTAGTGGCACCAATGATTGCTTTAGTGGAGAGCTTCAAAGTACCACCAAGCATAATAGTGGGAATTTCCATATCGCTAAGTTTTGCAGCATGATGTACGGAATTCGTCACTACATGGATTTGTTTCCCAACTAAAAAAGGGATCATTTCTAACGTGGTTGAACCAGCATCTAAATAGATCATATCGCCATCTTGTACACAACTAGCGGCTAAAGAAGCAATCTTTTGCTTTTCGTGCGTGTTTTTGATTGATTTTTCCGTCATGTTTTGTTCAAAGCCTAAATTAAGAATACGCTTAGCGCCGCCGTGAATGCGTTCTAACAAATTGGCGTCTTCTAATTCTTGTAAATCGCGGCGTATTGTGGATTCTGAAGCATTGAATAAGCTAGCAAGTTCTTGTGATTTGACGACTGATTTTTGATCTAACAATTGTAAAATTTTTTGATGTCGTTCTTCCGTAAGCATTTTCATCCCTCATTTCATGGATATAATAGCACAAATGAAAACGCTAATCAATCTAAAACGGTCAAAAACATTCAAAAAAATTAAAAAACAGTCATAAGAAAAAAAGAAAGCTGCTGAACCTGAGTTCAGCAGCTTTCTTTAATTCACTAAATCATTCGGTAAAGTTTTTTGATAAATCTCTTTTTTGACTTGGTAAGCGAGTTTTTCATCGGTCAAAATAATGAGCACATCGCCAACATGCATAACAGTATCACCATGTGTTAAAATTTCCGATTCGCCACGGCGAATGGAAGTGAGCAACATTTGTTTAGGCCAGACAAAATCACGTACCATCGTATCATCTAAGGAACTTTCTGCAGTGATAGGTAATTCGATAATCGTTTTGTGGCCACGAATATTACTTACTTTAGAAGGAACCAAACGTTCTAATAAGCTTTCATAAATTGGCTTGCCGCCAAGACTATCGATGGTAATATAACTAACTAAAGCAACAACCCCTAAAGACATTAAATGAGAAAAATTGCCGACCATTTCTGTTACTAAAATAATCGCTGTTAACGGTGCTTTACCAATCGCAGTAAAATAACCAGCCATGGCAAAAATTAAAAAGTTTTTCACAAAAATTGGATCCATCCCTACGTATTGGACAAGTAGACTACCATACAATGTTCCGATAATGGCACCTAAAGTTAGAATAGGCAAGAAAATACCACCAGGGAGATTCGATCCGTAAGAAACCATTGAAAAAACAAAACGTAAAACCAGTAAGCCGACTAAAGCCCAAATCGTGGCCGGTTGATTGCCTAAAGCTAAAACAATTTGATTCCCACCGCCAAGTAAATGTGGAAAGAAATAACCAATCGGTAAAATCAAAATAAAAGGAATAAAACCATAATAATTAGAAGAAAGGCCTTTGATTTTTCCATATACTTTTGGTAAGGACAACAATGTTTTTTGATATATCCAACCTAATAATCCTAGCAAAACGCCCAGCAGGACTAATGTCCAATAGTACTCTAAAGGCAAAGATTTAACCGGACCAATATAAAGAACTGGCTGCAATCCGAAGAAATGCAAAGAAACAAAGTTAGCGGAAATGGCCGCAGAAAAAGAGGTTAACCAAACTAAAGGTGAAAAGGAATGGTGAACCTCTTCTAGAACAAATAAAAGTCCTGCGATTGGTGCGTTAAAAGCGGCGGCTAAACCAGCACTGGCACCACTACTGATTAAAATTTTTTCTTCAGACTTGGTGCTTTGCCGCCATTGACTATAGCCTTGTCCAACCACTGCACCTAGTTGAATTGAAGGACCTTCACGTCCCAAAAATAGCCCAGGACTAATCGCTAAGATCCCACCGATAAATTTTTTCCAAAGCACTGGAAACCAGTGAATTTCTAATTGACCTTGGAGTTGTCCTTCCACTTGGGGGATGCCACTGCCTTTAATTGCTGGTTCGCTCTTAATCAGTCGTCCTAATAAATAAGCAAGTACGAGAGAAAATAAGAACCAAGGAATCATCCAAAAGGGTTTTTCGTGAAACGTTTGATACAGATGAACGACTTGTTCGCCAATTTTTTCAATGCCTAAGCGAAATAAGCTGACAACAAAGCCGACCAGGATTCCGACGACGATGCCTTTAAGGATAAAGCCGATTCGGGTACCATCTAATTGTTTAATTTCATGTACATCATTATTCATTTCATTTTTAGCCTCCATCACTACTTACTAATGTACTGCGGTTTGACTTGATTTACAAGAAAATTTCATATAAAAAGAAAAAGATTTTTTGTTCTTTTCTAAAGAACTTCAAAGGGATTTTTGGTATACTGTATAAGATTGAAAAAAGAGAGAGGACGTTTAATATGACACAAAAACATGCCTTGGTTCAGGGAATGAATCCTCGACAAGAAGAAGCCGTTTTGCATACAGAAGGACCACTGTTAGTCATGGCTGGTGCTGGTAGTGGAAAAACGCGGGTTTTAACACACCGAATTGCCTATCTAATTGAGGAAAAAGAAGTAAATCCATGGAATATTTTGGCGATTACGTTTACCAATAAAGCTGCTAAAGAAATGAAAGAGCGTGTAAATAAATTACTGGAAACGGGTGGCGAAGATGTATGGGTCTCCACTTTTCACTCCATGTGTGTAAGAATTTTACGTCGTGATGTGGATCAGATTGGTTACAACCGTAATTTTACAATTATTGACCCATCGGAACAAAAAACATTAATGAAACGCATCTTAAACGACTTAAATATTGATTCAAAAAAATATGATCCTCGCTCAATTTTAGGTACGATTAGCAATGCCAAAAATGAATTACAAACGCCTGAAAAAGTTGCTGAAATGCAAGGTTCCTTATATGAAGAAATTGTCGCAAAATGCTATGAAGCCTATCAAAAAGAATTACGCAAAAACCAATGTATGGATTTTGATGATTTGATTATGAATACGATTCGTTTATTCAATGAACAACCAGATACGTTAGCTTTCTACCAAAATAAATTTCACTATATTCATGTGGATGAATACCAAGATACCAATCATGCACAATATACCTTAGTCAATTTATTGGCTGCACGTTTCAAAAATCTGTGTGTCGTAGGTGATGCCGACCAAAGTATCTATGGTTGGCGCGGGGCGGATATGCAAAATATCTTGGATTTTGAAAAAGATTATCCAGATGCCAGTGTAATTTTGCTAGAACAAAATTATCGGTCCACCAAAAACATTTTGGCGGCTGCGAATGATGTCATCAAAAATAACCGTAACCGCCGCGAGAAAGAACTGTGGACAGAAAATATAGACGGTGAAAAGATTGTCTATTATCGTGGAGACACAGAACGGGATGAAACACAATTTATTGTGAGCCAAATCCAAAAAGAAATGCGGGAAAATGACCGAATTTATGGTGATTTTGCGGTATTATATCGGACCAATGCTCAATCCCGTGTAGTGGAAGAAATGCTCTTGAAATCTAATATTCCGTATACCATGGTGGGCGGACATAAATTCTACGACCGTAAAGAAATTAAAGATATTTTGGCTTATTTAAGTTTGATTGCCAATCCAGATGATTCGATTAGTTTTGAACGAATTGTCAATGAACCAAAACGAGGAATCGGTAAAAGTTCAATTGAAAAATTACGGCTATTTGCGGATACGCATGGTTGGGCTTTGCTGGAAGCTGCCCAAAATGTTGATTTGGCAAATATTTCAGGAAAAGCGGGTAAAGAGCTTGGTAATTTTGGCATGATGATTCAAGACTTAACGAAAACAGTGCCCTATTTAACGATTACAGAATTGGTGAAAGAAACTTTACAACGTAGTGGTTATCGGGAAGCTTTGATGGCGCAAAATAATTTAGAGTCTCAAGCTCGCTTAGAAAACTTGGACGAATTTTTATCTGTGACTCAAGAATTTGATAAACGTTTTGAAGCGCAAAATAACGACGATCCAAATGGCGAAGAAACAAAATTGGCAGATTTCTTAACAGATTTAGCCTTGGTTTCTGATTTAGATAATTTAGAAGAGAGCTCTTCACAAGTAACCTTAATGACGTTGCATGCGGCCAAAGGGCTGGAATTTCCAGTGGTCTTTTTAATGGGCTTAGAAGAAGGGGTTTTCCCATTATCACGTGCCATGCTAGAAGAAAGTGAACTGGAAGAAGAACGGCGCTTGGCTTATGTTGGTATCACACGAGCGGAAGAAGCCCTGTTCTTAACGAATGCTTATTCGAGAACATTATATGGTCGCACGCAATATAATCGACCAAGTCGCTTTTTAGAAGAAATTGAGGCGGAGCGTTTAATGAAACAAGGGGCGGCGGCCAATTTACAGAAAGCTCCAGCGCGCACCTTTGATCCTAAAGTATTCAAGCCCAGCGCAAGTAAACCAGCTTATACACAGCCAGCTACAAAATCAGTTAGCAACAAAGTGGCAAGTGGTGGGGAAAAAGTTTCTTGGCAAGCAGGTGATAAGGTCCAACATAAAGCATGGGGCGTTGGTACAGTCGTTCGTGTAGGCGGTTCGGCCAAAGACTTAGAGTTGGACATTGCTTTCCCAGAAAAAGGCATTAAACGGTTGTTAGCGGCATTTGCACCAATTGAAAAAATTTAACATGCAAAATAGGTCAGCGATTTAATGAGAAATCATCATTAGATAAATTCTTTTTATTTTCTATCTTAGTGTAAATGTGTTAAAAAGACGATAAGAGCATTACACTTATGAGGAGGAGTTCTACGATGGAACAACAACCATTAACATTAACGGCGGCGACAACTCGTGCGCAAGAATTAAGAAAACAACTCAATCAATATTCCCATGAATATTATGTCAAAGATCAACCATCCGTAGAAGATTATGTTTACGATCGTTTGTATAAAGAGTTAGTCGATATTGAAACGGAGTTTCCTGATTTAATCACGCCAGATTCGCCGACACAACGTGTAGGTGGCAAAGTTTTATCTGGTTTTGAAAAAGCTCCGCATGACATTCCAATGTATAGTTTAAATGATGGGTTTAGCAAGGAAGACATTTTTGCTTTTGATGAACGTGTTCGTAAGGCGATTGGTAAACCTGTTGCTTACTGTTGCGAGTTAAAAATTGATGGGTTAGCAATTTCATTACGTTATGAAAACGGGGTGTTTGTACGCGGAGCAACACGAGGCGATGGAACGGTTGGTGAAAACATTACAGAGAACTTACGAACGGTTCGCTCTGTACCAATGCGCTTAACGGAGCCTATTTCAGTGGAAGTTCGTGGCGAGTGCTACATGCCTAAACAATCCTTTGTCGCATTGAATGAAGAACGTGAAGAAAATGGCCAAGATATTTTTGCCAATCCTCGGAATGCAGCGGCGGGCAGCTTGCGCCAATTAGATACAAAAATTGTGGCGAAACGGAACTTAAATACGTTTTTATACACAGTTGCTGACTTTGGACCAATGAAAGCGAAGACGCAGTTTGAGGCATTAGAAGAGCTTTCTGCAATTGGTTTTAGAACCAATCCCGAACGGCAATTATGTCAGTCAATCGATGAAGTTTGGGCCTACATTGAAGAATACCATGAAAAGCGGAGCACTTTGCCATACGAAATTGATGGAATTGTGATTAAAGTGAACGAATTTGCGTTACAAGATGAATTAGGTTTCACTGTCAAAGCACCTCGCTGGGCGATTGCCTACAAATTTCCACCAGAAGAAGCAGAAACAGTAGTGGAAGATATTGAATGGACAATTGGGCGCACGGGGGTGGTCACTCCTACTGCGGTCATGGCTCCTGTACGAGTCGCGGGAACCACGGTTAGTCGGGCAAGTTTGCATAATGCAGATTTTATTCAAATGAAAGATATCCGTTTAAATGATCATGTTATTATTTACAAAGCCGGCGATATTATCCCAGAAGTAGCGCAAGTCCTAGTTGAAAAACGTGCAGCCGATAGTCAGCCTTATGAAATGCCGACACATTGTCCAATTTGTCATAGTGAGTTGGTGCATTTAGATGAGGAAGTGGCGTTACGTTGTATTAATCCCAAATGCCCTGCGCAAATTAAAGAAGGGCTGAATCACTTTGTCTCACGAAACGCAATGAACATTGATGGCTTGGGGCCAAGAGTGTTAGCACAAATGTATGACAAAGGATTAGTGAAAGACGTAGCGGATCTGTATTTCTTAACAGAAGAACAGTTAATGACTTTGGATAAAATCAAAGAAAAATCAGCAAACAACATTTATACTGCCATTCAAGGGAGTAAAGAAAACTCTGTCGAACGTTTGATTTTTGGCTTAGGGATTCGCCATGTGGGGGCGAAAGCGGCGAAAATTTTAGCGGAGCATTTTGGTGATTTATCAACCTTAAGTCGAGCAACTGCGGAAGAAATTGTGGCTTTGGATTCAATTGGTGAAACAATCGCCGACAGCGTTGTGACGTATTTTGAAAATGAGGAAGTTCATGAATTAATGGCTGAACTGGAAAAAGCCCAAGTGAACTTGACATATAAAGGTCTCCGGACAGAACAATTAGCAGAAGTGGAGTCACCTTTCAAAGACAAAACAGTTGTTTTAACAGGGAAATTAACGCAGTACACTCGCGAAGAAGCTAAAGAAAAAATTGAAAATCTTGGTGGAAAAGTTACAGGGAGCGTTTCGAAAAAAACTGACATTGTGGTTGCTGGCGAAGATGCTGGCAGTAAATTAACCAAAGCTGAAAGCTTAGGCGTGACCGTTTGGAATGAACAAGAAATGGTCGATGCGTTAGATGCAAGTCATTTTTAAGAAGAAAAATTAACGTTGTCAGATTTTATGTAGTAATTTGATGGTATACTTATTTTAGTCATAAAAGTTATATGAACGAGGACTTTCTGAGTTGAGAAAGGAGGTTGATGCTTATGCGCAATTCTTCTTACTTTAACGAAAGGAGCAATGTTTTTGTCCGTTGAAGCAGCGCTAGGACTGATGATTGGTTTTGCAACGCTTGTTGTGACCATTATCTTCGGTATCTTAGCGCTTGTCTTAGACAACAAAAATAACCGTTCATAAGCTTTGAGGAGCTGAACGGTTAAGCGTTTGAAATAAAACCAATAACTCAGTAAGCCACCAGTTCTTATAACTGGTAGTGGCTATTAGAGAGGTATGTTCCTGCATATCTCTCTTTTCATTTTCATAATAACATATTTCCGTCATTTTTGCGAGCGACAAATTATCAATGAAATTCAAGGTTTCATCTAAAATATCCGACCATTTTATGGTAGAATGGGAACAGAGTGAACAGCTGTGCTAAGCTGTTTAAAGAAATACAATCCAATTGATTAATCTGAAAATGAAAATTTCAGTAAATGATAGAAAGAAGGGTATCTATGGCAATTACAGAAGAACAAGTCAAACATGTCGCTAAATTATCAAAATTATCTTTCTCCGAAGAAGAATTAGCGGACTTTACCAATCAACTAGATAAAATTATTGATATGGTGGAATTACTAGAAGAAGTAGATACAACAGGGGTTCCTTTTACTTCAAATGTGAATGAATCAATCAATGTCATGCGTGAAGACGTAGCGACACCAGGAATGGACCGTAAAGAATTAATGCGGAATGTTCCGGAATCAGAGAATGGTTACATTAAAGTGCCTGCAATTATGGATAACGGGGAGGCAGGAGCCTAATGGAAAAATTATACGACAAATCGTTAACAGAGTTACATGATTTATTGGTCTCAAAAGAAATCACTGCAGTTGATTTAACCGAAGAAACATTAAATCGTATTCAAGATACAGAAGAACAACTAGGTTCTTTTATCACAGTTAGTGAAGAAAAAGCAATGGCATTAGCCAAAGCGATTGACTTAAAAGGCATCACTGAAAGTAATCCTTTAGCAGGAATTCCAATTGGGATTAAAGATAATATTGTCACAAAAGACATTTTGACAACAGCTGGATCAAAAATGTTACACAATTTTGACCCAATTTATGATGCGACCGTGATGGATAAAGTCTATCAAGCAGATATGATTCCAGTCGGAAAATTGAACATGGATGAATTTGCCATGGGCGGAAGTACGGAAACGTCTTACTTCAAGAAAACAAAAAATGCTTGGGATCAAACCAAAGTTCCTGGCGGTTCTTCTGGTGGTTCAGCTTCTGCTGTCGCAGCCGGACAAGTCCCAGTTTCTTTAGGGAGCGATACAGGTGGTAGTATCCGCCAACCAGCCGCATTCAACGGTATTGTGGGCCTAAAACCAACTTATGGACGTGTGTCTCGTTTTGGTTTGATTGCTTTTGCTTCAAGTTTAGACCAAATTGGTCCATTGACACGAAATGTTAAAGACAATGCCTTAGCTTTAAATGCAATTAGTGGTTATGACGAAAAAGACGGCACTTCTGCAGGTGTTTCTGTTCCTGATTTTACGGCAGATTTAACTGGCGACATCAAAGGCATGAAAATTGCTTTACCAAAAGAATACTTAGGTGAAGGGGTACAATCGGATGTTCGTGAAGCGGTATTAAAAGCAGCAGAAACATTTAAATCTTTAGGAGCAACGGTGGAAGAAGTTAGTTTGCCACATTCTAAATACGGCGTAGCGGTCTATTATATTATTGCCTCTTCAGAAGCAAGTTCAAACTTACAACGCTTTGATGGCATTCGTTACGGGTACCGTTCCGAAAATGTCCAAAATCTAGAAGATGTCTATGTTAATTCACGCTCTGAAGGTTTCGGAACAGAAGTTAAACGTCGGATTATGTTAGGAACCTTCTCTTTAAGTGCTGGTTATTATGATGCGCACTTTAAAAAGGCTGGTCAAGTCCGTACACTAATCAAACAAGATTTTGAGAATGTCTTTGCGGATTATGACTTAATCATTGGCCCATCCACACCAACAGTTGCCTTTGGTCTAGGGGAAAACATCAATGATCCAATCACAATGTATATGAATGATATTTTAACCATTCCTGTCAACTTAGCTGGGTTACCAGGTATGTCAATTCCAGCAGGATTCTCAGAAGGCTTGCCAGTTGGTTTACAAATTATCGGGAAACATTTTGACGAACATACAATGTACAAAGCAGCGTACGCCTTTGAACAAGCGACAGATTTCCATACGAAAAAACCAGTCATTTTAGGGGGGAACGATTAATGAACTTTGAAACTGTCATTGGATTAGAAGTCCACGTAGAATTGAAAACCAACTCTAAAATTTTCTCCTCTGCGCCAGCGCATTTCGGAGCAGAACCAAACAGCAACACAAATGTGGTTGACTGGAGTTACCCAGGTGTTTTACCTGTCATGAATAAAGGTGCCTTAGAATTTGGCATGAAAGCAGCACTTGCCTTGAACTGTGAAATTTCAAAAGAAACACATTTTGATCGTAAAAACTATTTCTACCCAGATAATCCTAAAGCGTATCAAATTTCTCAATTTGATCAACCAATCGGACATGATGGTTGGATTGAAATTGAAGTCGAAGGCAAAAAGAAAAAAATTCGCATTGAACGGGTGCATTTAGAAGAAGATGCCGGCAAAAACATTCATGGCACAGATGGGTACTCTTATGTGGACTTGAACCGTCAAGGAACGCCTTTAATTGAGATTGTTTCAGAAGCGGATATGCGTTCACCAGAAGAAGCCTATGCGTATTTAGAAGCATTGCGTTCAATTATCCAATTTACAGAAGTTTCTGATGTGAAAATGGAAGAAGGTTCTATGCGTTGTGATGCCAATATTTCTTTACGTCCGTATGGTCAAGAAGAATTTGGTACTAAAGCGGAATTAAAGAACTTGAACTCTATGAACTTTGTAAAAAAAGGTTTAGCTTATGAAGAAAAACGCCAAGCCAAAGTCCTATTATCTGGTGGCGAAATTCAACAAGAAACACGCCGCTTTGATGAAGCAACTAGTACAACGTTGCTTATGCGTGTTAAAGAAGGCTCAAGTGACTACCGTTACTTCCCAGAGCCAGATGTTCCTCGTTTTTCAATTGATGATGAATGGATTGAAAAAGTTCGCGCTAGTTTGCCAGAAATGCCAGCCTCACGTCGTGCCCGTTATATCAGTGAATTAGGGTTACCTGAATACGACGCAATGGTCTTGACTTTAACGAAAGAAATGTCAGATTTCTTTGAAGCAACTTTAGCAAACGGTGCAGATGCGAAACAAGCATCAAACTGGTTAATGGGCGAAGTTTCTGCTTACTTAAACAGTGAAAAAGTTGAATTAGCCGATACTAAACTAACACCAGAAAATCTAGCGGGTATGATTACTTTGATTAACGATGGCACAATCAGCTCGAAAATTGCGAAGAAAGTGTTCAAAGAGTTAATTGAAAACGGTGGAGACGCTAAAGAAGTTGTCGAAGCAAAAGGCCTTGTTCAATTATCTGATCCAGCGCAATTATTACCAATGATTAACGAAGTTTTAGACAACAACCAACAATCAATTGATGACTTTAAAAACGGCAAAGACCGTGCAGTTGGTTTCCTTGTTGGACAAATTATGAAAGCAACTCGTGGACAAGCAAACCCAGGTGTGGTTAACAAGTTATTGCAAGAAGAGCTTTCAAAACGATAAGAAAGTAGCAGGCAAACCATGAAAAAAGCTAGAGTGATTTATAATCCAACGTCAGGAAAAGAGTTAGTTAAAAAGAACTTAGCCGATATTTTATCTATTTTAGAAGAATGTGGTTATGAAGCTAGTGCATTTGCGACCACACCAGAAGAAAATTCAGCACGCAATGAAGCACATCGTGCTGCGCGTGCAGGATTTGATTTACTAGTAGCAGCAGGTGGAGATGGGACCATTAATGAAGTCGTGAATGGGATTGCTCCGTTGAAGCGGCGCCCTAAAATGGCCATTATTCCTGCTGGAACGACGAATGACTATGCACGGGCCTTGAAGATTCCTCGTGATAATATCGTTAAGGCAGCAGAAGTGATTAAAAAAAATCAAACTGTCAAAATGGATATTGGTCAAGCCGGCAAAAATTACTTTATCAATATTGCGGCGGGTGGTCATTTAACGGAACTGACTTATGAAGTTCCGTCAGAGTTGAAAAGTATTTTTGGCTACTTAGCGTACTTAGCCAAAGGAGCCGAAATGTTGCCGCGAGTGAAGCCGATTAAAATGCGCATGACATATGATGAAGGTGTGTACGAAGGCAACGCATCAATGTTTTTCCTAGGGCTGACTAACTCGGTGGGTGGTTTCGAGCAAATCGTACCAGATGCTAAATTAGATGATGGTAAGTTTTCATTAATCATTGTAAAAACAGCCAATATTTTTGAGATTCTTCATTTAGTTGCGTTAATGTTAAATGGTGGAAAGCATGTTGAAGATCATCGACTAATCTATACAAAGACCAGCTATTTACATGCAGAAACGTTAGAAAAGAACAATAAAATGATGATTAATTTAGATGGTGAATATGGAGGCGATGCTCCAATGACCTTTAAAAATATGCATCAACACATTGAAATTTTTGCAAATGGTGATGCACTGCCGTCCAATGCGATTATGGGTTCTGTCTTAACTGGCAGCGATGAAATTGTCGTAGAATCAGAAGACGAAGAGGAAGAAGCATATAACGAAGCTAGCAAAGAATTTGTCAAAGAAGTTGAACGACTAACAGACGAAGATATTGATGGCGATGGAAAGATTGCCGAAAAAGAAAAGCACTAAGTAGTCCGTGAATAGCTAATGAAAGATTTAGTTGATAAGATCTTTCATTGGCTATTTTTTGACTAAGGGAAAGGGTCTCATTCTTTTATTTACCCAAAAAGCTCAAACGGAATTGCTAAATCGCCATGAAAATTCGTTGTTGCTTTTCTTAGGTATTTTCATTAGAATGAGTGAAGTGTATAAAAAGAAGGAGCGACTTATGAAAAATTATCCAGTAAAGAAAAATGACGTCATTGAAGTAGAAATCATTGACTTGACGCATGAAGGTTTAGGCGTGGCAAAAGTGGACCATTATCCATTGTTTATTGAAAATGCCTTACCAGGTGAAAAACTTGAAATCAAAGTCTTAAAAACAGGCAAAAGTTTTGGTTATGGGAAAGTATTGACTGTCCTAAAAAGCAGTGAACAGCGGGTGCCCGTGAAAGATGAAAACTTTACAAAAGTCGGGATCAGTCCGTTGCAACATTTAGCGTACGGCGCCCAACTATCATTTAAAACGCAACAAGTCGAAAATGTTATGCAACGTGTCGCTAAATTGCCAGAAGTCCCTGTTTTACCAACAATTGGGATGAACGATCCGTGGCATTACCGGAACAAAGCACAAATTCCCGTGCGTAAAATTGACAACCAACTACAAACAGGTTTTTTCCGGAAAAATAGCCATGATTTAATTCCGATGGAACATTTCTATATTCAAGACCCAGAAATTGATGCAGCAATTGTTAAAATCCGTGACATTATGCGTAAATATAGCGTAAAACCTTATAACGAATCTGATAATACAGGGAACTTACGCCATATTGTCGTTCGTCGTGGCTACCATACTGGGGAGATGATGGTTGTTCTAATTACGAGAACACCGAAATTATTCCCAATTAGTAAAATTGTGCCAGATATTTTGGAAGCTATTCCGGAAGTAGTCAGCATTGTACAAAATGTAAATCCAAAACGAACCAATGTCATTTTTGGCGACGAAACCATCTTATTACATGGGTCTGAAAAAATTACAGATACTATTTTTGATTTGAAATTTGAAATTTCCGCGCGTTCATTTTATCAAGTAAATCCACAACAAACAGAAGTGATGTATCAAAAAGTCAAAGAGTATGCGGCTTTAACAGGCAATGAAATTGTGGTGGATGCCTATTGTGGGATTGGGACGATTGGCTTAACTTTAGCCCAAGATGCAAAGCAAGTTTACGGTATTGAAGTAATTGAAGAAGCGGTCAAAGATGCAGAAAATAATGCTAAATTAAACAACATTGAGAATGCCACTTTCACGGCTGGTTTAGCGGAAGAATTATTGCCAAAATTAGTTGAAAATGGCTTGCAACCAGATGTTGTGGTGGTGGATCCACCACGGAAAGGGTTAGATGGTCAATTAGTAAACACATTAATTGAAACGCAACCTGAACGAATTGTTTATGTCAGCTGTAATCCAGCCACACTCGCTCGCGACATTGCATTATTAACAGAAGGTGGCTATGAAGCAAAAGAAATTCAACCAGTGGATAATTTCCCACAAACGACCCACATTGAATCTGTCACGTTATTAACAAAGGCGGTGGATTAAATGAATGAAAAAGAAAAAATGTTAGAATTAATTAAAAAGAAACAAGGTGGTGGCCGTTCTAAAAAAATGGAAACTCCCAAAAATGATCGTAAAAACATGCGCAAAGGGCCTAAAATTTTTAATAAATAAGCGGTTATCAGTAAAAAGTTGCCGCCCATTAATGAAATGGGCGGCAACTTTTTTGTTAAAGTATTCCTAGCCAAACAAATAAGTTGTTCTTTTGCTAGTAAATCTGTTATTTTAGACAAAAGACAAGGAGGGCTATTCAGTGGAATATGTAACAACATTAGAAGAATTAGAAGAAAAAATTACAGACAATCGTCTACAAGCCGTCTTTTTGACAGCAAAAAATTGTAGTGTTTGTACAGTTGATAAACCGATTGTCGAAAAAATTTCAACAAAATATGAATTTCCTACATACATTGCAGAAGCTGATAAAAGTCCAGAAATAATTGGACAATTAAATGCTTTTTCTGCACCGACCATTATCTTATACTATGAAGGAAAAGAAATTCATCGCCAAGCTAAAATTATTAACTTTCAAGAAATTGAAAAGAGAGTTCGACAAGTACAAGAAAATAGTTAATCAAAAAGGAAGCCACCGATCACGGAGAGGCTTCCTTTTTGATTATCTCGCTAAATGTTCAGTTTGTTGTTGAGAAAAAAGTTGATAACTGACAAAAACTTCTGCTCTTTTGTTTACTTCTAATTTAACGAAAATATTGTGGATATGTGTTTTTACTGTCCCGATTGATAGGAATAGTTCGTTGGCTATATCTTGATTTGTTTTGCACTCTAAAAGTAACGAAAGCACTTCTCTTTCTCGCTGCGTTAATTGATAGGCATCACAAAAAGGCGCCAAAAGTACGGATTCATCTGATTGATTTTCTTCCAATTTAGCAGCGTCTTTTTCAAGAACCGACAGAGGAAAATCACGATTACAGAAGTAGATAATGGCGATGGAGAGAATGATTGTATAAATATCTTCAGAAACGTTTCGGTTGTTAATTTTAAAGACAATATCAGAATATTGGTCAATGTTAAAAATAACGAAGGTATCTTCCAAAAGAATTGCCACACCGAAACCAATGCTTAGCCAACCAATAAAACGAAGATATTTTTTCGCAAGGGCTGATAAAGGATCTATTCGTAATTGATAGAGCGCATAGAAACCAAGGTAAATTAAAAATAACTGATTGGGTAAATAGTACAACCAAACTTTTAAGGCGGAATTTTGTGAAAATGGAATAGCTAGCATCCATAAACCAATTAAAAATAACCAGACAAATTGATAATTTTTAAAAGGACGACCACTAACAGTATTGATAATAGCCAGATAGGCAAAATTACAACAAATAAAAATGATGGTCTTTAAAAAAGGTGCGGTCATAAAGGTCTGATTATATTCGGTTGCAAACGAATTAATGAACTCAGTCATATAAACAATCACATTGTCACAAATAAAAATAACCATTAAAAAGAGAAGCAATAAAAAAATCGGTTGTTTATTTTTCAAGTAAAGATTTAAGGTAAAGGTTGAAGTAAATGAATATAAAATAATCAACAAGATGTTATAAATAAAAACAAATGTCACGATTGGAAACCCCTTTCATCTTTTATTTTAAGTGAATGATTTTTCAAAATAATTATACCATTTTCAAATCTATGATTGGTCAGAAATTAGAGAGAAATCCGCCTAAACTTTTATAAACCCCTGGTGTACCAACGGTTTATAACCATAAATAAACTTTTTTTAATGAAAAATCACGCCAAAAAAAGAAAGCGTTTTCTAACTTTTGGCGGATAGTAAACTCTTCGCTAAACTTGGTAAAGTCAATGTGTAAACAAAAACAACTTTTAGGAGGAACACATCATGAAAAGAGATTACGTTACAACAGAAACATATACGAAAGAGGAAATGCACTACTTAGTCGATTTATCATTAAAAATTAAAGAAGCGATTAAAAATGGGTATTATCCGCAACTGTTAAAAAACAAATCTTTAGGAATGATTTTCCAACAATCTTCAACTCGAACACGAGTATCTTTTGAAACTGCAATGGAACAATTAGGTGGACATGGTGAATATTTAGCACCTGGTCAAATTCAATTAGGGGGACATGAAACGATTGAAGATACCAGCCGCGTATTGTCACGTTTAGTAGATATTTTGATGGCTCGTGTGGAACGTCACCATAGTATTGTTGATTTAGCTAATTGTGCTACCATCCCAGTCATTAACGGTATGTCTGATTACAATCATCCAACCCAAGAATTAGGTGATTTGTGTACCATGGTTGAGCATTTACCAGAAGGCAAAAAATTAGAAGATTGTAAAGTTGTCTTTGTCGGAGATGCGACACAAGTTTGTTTTTCTTTAGGATTAATCACAACAAAAATGGGCATGAATTTTGTTCACTTCGGTCCAGAAGGCTTCCAATTAAATGAAGAGCATCAAGCGAAATTAGCAAAAAATTGTGAAGTTTCAGGCGGTAGCTTTTTGGTCACAGATGATGCAAGTTCTGTTGAAGGCGCTGATTTCTTGTACACGGATGTTTGGTATGGCTTGTACGAAGCGGAATTATCTGAAGAAGAACGTATGAAGGTTTTCTATCCAAAATATCAAGTGAATCAAGAAATGATGGATCGGGCAGGTGCCAATTGTAAATTCATGCACTGTTTACCAGCAACACGTGGGGAAGAAGTAACTGATGAAGTGATTGACGGTAAAAATTCTATTTGTTTCGATGAAGCAGAAAACCGTTTAACATCTATTCGTGGCTTATTAGTATATCTTATGAATGATTATGAAGCAAAAAATCCTTATGATTTAATCAAGCAAGCAGAAGCGAAAAAAGAACTAGAAGTTTTCTTAGACACTCAAAGCATTTAACGGCCAACTGTCCACTGATTGAAAAAATGAATCAGTGGACAGTTTATAAAGAGAGGAAGAGTCTTCATGGAGGGGAAAAAGAAATTTAGTTTAACGAGTGCCATTTTATCAGTGATCTGTGTGGTTTTCGTTGCTGAAGCAGCGGCGCCTGTTGCTGCAATTGGTAATTCTCAGTTTTTTTGGTGGATTTTCTTATTAATTGCATTCCTATTGCCATATGGGTTAATTTCATCAGAATTAGGAACAACTTATATTGGTGAAGGGGGCATCTATGATTGGGTGACCAAAGCATATGGTCATCGTTGGGGTGCCAGAGTTTCTTGGTATTATTGGATTAATTATCCATTGTGGCTAGCTTCATTAGCCGTTATGACGCCAGAACTGTTAACGACAATTACAGGTATTAAGTTTTCAACACCGATGATGATTATTGTTGAATTAATTTTTATTTGGATTGTGGTTTGGATTAGTTTTTATCCAGTCAGCGACAGTATCTGGATTCTAAATGGTGCTGCCGTAATCAAGATGGTTTTAGCAGTCTTAATTGGTGGGCTAGGATTGTATGTAGCCTTGACGAAAGGTGTTGCCAATGAATTTACCTTGAAATCAATGCTACCAACGTTTGACTTAAGGAGTTTATCTTTTATTTCTGTAATCATTTTTAATTTGTTAGGATTTGAAGTCATCTGTACGTTTGCAGATGATATGGAAAATCCTAAGAAGCAAATTCCACAAGCTATTATAGCAGCGGGGTTAGTCATTGCTGCCATTTATATTTTTTCAGCCTTTGGAATTGGGGTAGCGATTCCCACCGATCAAATTAGTACCGGCAGTGGTATGATGGATAGTTTTAAACTATTAACAGGCTCGACAGAAGGTTGGTTCATTATGTTGATGGCTTTCCTCTTCCTTCTTACGTTGTTCGGCAACATGATTTCTTGGTCATTAGGAGTCAATAATACAGCTTGTTATGCTGCTGAAAATGGTGACATGCCTAAGTTTTTTGAAAAACGTAGTAAGAAAAATGACATGCCAATTGGGGCTGCTTTGATGAATGGTATTGTGGCATCAATTGTCATTGTATTAGCACCAATTTTACCTAATCAAGATTTATTCTGGGCCTTTTTCTCCTTGAATGTCGTCCTATTCTTGTTATCGTATATCCCAGTTTTCCCAGCTTTTTATAAGCTTAGAAAAATTGATCCCGATACACCACGTCCGTTTAAAGTTAACGGAAAACCAGGATTTTTAAAAGTTTTAGTGGTTTTACCAATGATTATGATTATTATTTCACTGATTTTCACAGCAGTACCTTTAGATTTTAGTCCCGCAGCATTAAATGAAAAATTACCAATTACAATTGGGGCAATCATTTTTATTCTGTTTGGTGAAGTAATTATTTACGTGAAAAAAATTAAGAAGGGAACGAAAGAAAATGGCTAAACGAATTGTAGGAAGTACCCCTAAACAAGATGGCTTTAGAATGCCAGGAGAATTTGAACCACAAGAGAAAGTTTGGATGATTTGGCCAGAAAGACCGGATAATTGGCGTGATGGTGGTAAACCTGTCCAAGAAGCTTTTACTAATGTGGCCAAAGCAATTAGTCAGTTTACACCGATGAATGTGGTGGTTTCTCAACAACAATTTCAAAATTGCCGTCGCCAATTGCCGCCAGAAATTACGGTTTACGAAATGTCAAACAATGATGCCTGGGTCCGTGATTGTGGACCATCATTTGTCATTAACGACCATGGAGAAATCCGTGGTGTGGATTGGACATTCAATGCTTGGGGGGGATTAGTAGATGGTTTATATTTCCCTTGGGACCAAGACGATTTGGTTGCACAAAAAATTTGTGAAATTGAGCATGTAGATTCTTATCGTACAGATGATTTTGTTTTAGAAGGCGGTTCATTCCACGTAGATGGACAAGGAACAGTCTTGACTACAGAAATGTGCTTATTAAGTGAAGGTCGAAATCCACAACTTTCAAAAGAAGCAATCGAACAAAAATTATGCGACTATTTAAATGTTGAAAAAGTTCTTTGGCTAGGTGATGGAATTGACCCAGAAGAAACTAATGGTCACGTGGATGATGTAGCTTGTTTTATTGCACCTGGTGAAGTGGCTTGTATTTACACCGAAGATCAAAATAGCCCATTTTATGAAGCGGCACAAGATGCGTATCAACGTTTGCTTAAAATGACTGATGCTAAAGGACGCCAATTAAAAGTCCACAAATTATGCTGTCCTGTCAAAAATGTAACCATTCAAGGCTCCTTCAAAATTGATTTCGTGGAAGGAACCATGCCACGAGAAGATGGCGATATTTGTATCGCATCCTATATGAACTTTTTAATTACAAATGATGGCGTGATTGTGCCACAGTATGGTGATGAAAATGATCGTTTGGCTTTAGAGCAAGTTCAAACGATGTTCCCAGATAAAAAAATTGTCGGCGTTAATACGGTAGAAGTTGTTTATGGGGGCGGCAATATTCACTGTATCACACAACAAGAACCAAAGCGCTAGGAGGGAAACAGATGTCAAAAATAGTGATTGCATTAGGTGGAAATGCGTTAGGAAATTCTTCGAAAGAACAATTGGCAAAAGCACAAACCGCTGCAAAATCCATTGTTGATTTAATTGAACAAGGCCATCAAGTGGTGATTGCTCATGGCAACGGGCCACAAGTTGGCAAAATTCGCTTAGCTTTTGAGGAAACGAGTCAATCTCCAGAAGATGTCGTGCCGTTTCCTGAATGCACAGCAATGAGCCAAGGCTATATTGGCTATCATTTACAACAAGCAATTGATGAAGAACTAGTAGCCAGAAATTTAGGGGAACAACCAGTTGTTACGTTAATTACACAAGTCGTGGTGGATCCAAAAGACCCAGCGTTTACAAAACCAACAAAACCAATTGGTGGTTATTATGACGAAGAAACAGCCAAACAATTGATGGCGGAAACTGGGAACGTCTATCAAGAAGATGCGGGTCGAGGCTGGCGACGGGTAGTTCCTTCGCCAAAACCAGTTGATATTTACGAAAAGGTTAGCTTGCGAACACTTGTTGATGCAGGACAGATCGTAATTGCTTGTGGTGGTGGCGGGGTTCCTATTGCCTATGATGGTCCAGTCTATCATGGTGTAGATGCAGTCATTGATAAAGACTTTGCGGCAGCTAAAATGGCTGAACTCATTGAAGCAGATGTTTTTGTGGTATTAACTGCAGTAGAACATGTTTTTGTTAACTTTGGTCAAGCAAATCAACAAGCTTTGACCGATGTTACGGTTACGGCAATGCAACAATATATAGAAGAAGATCAATTTGCGCCAGGTAGTATGTTACCTAAGGTGGAAGCGGCCATCAGTTTTGCAGAAAGTAAACCAAACCGCCAGGCGATTATCGGGCTTTTAGAATTAGCTTCGGAAGCAATCAAAGGAGAAAGTGGTACACGAATTACACAATAAATTCTCAGTATTTAACTTTCACAAAAGACTAAAACATACGCATTTAGCGGACTAACTTAATCGTTAGAGAGTAGGACATCGGTCGTTTTGACGGATGTCCTACTCTTTATTTTGTCTTTTTAACGAACAAAACTGTTAGTTGTCATGCAAAAATAAACATAGTAAGATAATCTTTAAATGGTATAGGAGGATAAAAATGTCTAAATTTTTTAAAGTAATCGGAATAATTGCTGTTTTGTTAGTCATAATAGGCGCTGCAGCGTATTGGTTTATACTCAAAAAGTTCACTCCTGAGGCAGAAACCCCAGCAATGTACAATCAAGAGAGAATCGTTAAAACGATTGAAGACCAATTAAAAGAAACAGATGTACAAAAAGCTCGTACCAAAGCACCGTTGATTATTGAAAAAAATATCACTGAATTACAGCAAGCGATTGCCAACGGAACATTGACCTATGAAGAACTTACGGCGTTTTATTTGGACCGTATTTTACAGTTCGATCAAATAGATAATGGTATGAACAGCATCTCTGAAATCAATCCGCAAGCAATTAAGGAAGCAAAGGCATTTGACCAGCAAGCCTCTCAAACACCGAAGAAGCCTTTGTATGGTATTCCTGTGACTTTGAAAGAAAATATAAATACGACCAACATGATTTCAAGTGCAGGAGCTTATGCCTTACGCACGTTCAAGCCTAAGGAAGATGCGGAAGTAGTTAAGAAGTTAACAGAGGCGCAAGCTTTGATTTTAGGAAAAGTAAACTTATCTGAACTAGCGAATTATATGTCAATGAAAGCACCAAGTGGCTATAGTTCCAAACATGGACAAACACTTAATCCTTATGGGCCACTCAAAATAACACCTTCAGGTTCAAGTTCTGGGAGTGCGGCCAGTGTGACGATGAATATCGGCGCCTTCTCTTTAGGCACTGAGACGATGGGATCGATTGTTTCCCCCGCTTCTCATCAATCAGTGATTGGTTTTAAACCGACCCACAGTTCAGTAAGTGGCGAAGGTGTTTTGCCATTGGCACCGTCATTAGATACAGTTGGCCCGATTGCCCGAAGTGTCGTTGATGCTGCACAAGGCTATAATGCGTTTAAGAAAGACACGGTTCCGAGCATTGATTCAACGAAATTTACTAAAAATAACTTACAAGGCCAACGCATTGGGTTGCTAGAAATGCCAAGTGCTGAAGAAGAATTTGCGACTGCTAAAAAGGCCCTCCAAAAAGCAGGAGCAGAAGTGATTCCGGTAACACCAGATATGGAAGGGATTGATGGCGGGAAAGTTATTTCCAATGAATTTAAGTTTGCATTGGAAGAATTTGCGAAACGTTATGATTTACCATTTAAAACACTGGAGGAACTAATTGCGTATAATCAACAAGATAAAAAGGTTCGTGCCAAGTATGGGCAAGATTTATTAGAAGCAGATGTTAAAAAGAAACAACCAGATAAAGAAGTCATTCAAGCAACCATTAAAAAAGCACAGCAAACGTTTGATGCGTTGCTAAAAAAACAACAATTAGACGGATATGCTTTTATTGATTCTGAAGGTACGGGTTTAAGTGCCGTGGCAGGATATCCTGAATTGACGGTTCCTTTGGCGAAAAACAGTGAAGGACAACCTTATGGGCTGACTTTTACACAAACTGCCAATAAAGAGCAAACGTTATTTGAGCAAGCTTACAGCTTTGAACAAAGTACCAAAGGACGGATAGTGCTTTCAGACAACGAGCTATTGGCAAACAGTAAAAAAATAAGTAGAGATGAGCAGTAAAGGGAAACTAGGAATGGCGAAACATCCGTATCAAACCTAATAAAGATAATCGACCTACAAATGAAAGAAAATTATTTGTAGGTCGATTATTTAGGTGAGTCGTTTTTTTTTTGCTTTTTTAGGCGAATGTTTTCATGTAATAAGTTAATAAGTGGCCAGATTCGAGAAATAAGGCCGTCAATTTTTAAGCATTTCAATAAAAAGAGTGAACGATGACTGTATTTGAAGCATAAATATGTGTGGTTGCTTCCGCTTTCGCAACATTAATTTGGAGCGCTACCGTCGTAAAGGGTTCTGCAGCAGGAATTATTAGATGGAAACAAATCCATGACTACATAGAAGATTAAAACAAGATGAAGAAAATATTGTGGCAATAAAAGATATCAGAAAGCTTAAGAAATAACTATATGTAGTGTCTTTTTATTTTTTTAATCAATATATAGTATTAAAATCTTCTTTTTATTCCGAAATCTGATTGACTTGTTTTTTAAAACGGAGTACTCTTATTGAGACGTCAACAGAGAAAAGTTTGGTTTTAGGAAGGTCGGAAATTTGTCGTGAATAAGAATTTTTTGGTGAATGATTTTAAAGGTTGGGAAACGAGAAGTTACTTGTTTTTAGCTTTGATGGTGGGGGTACAGTTGATTGCATTTGCTATCAATCCATCGAATTGGATTACGTTAGTAGGTGGTTTAGCCGGCATCATTTGTGTGAATTTAATTGCCCAAGGAAAAGTCAGCAATTACATTTTTGGCTTAATCAGTGCAGTGATTATTGGCTATTTTGGGTTAGTAACACGGGTATATGCGGAAGTTCTTTTACAAAGCTTCTATATTATTATGGACATTACAGGGCTTTATGCTTGGCTTCGGGCTAGCGAAGATGGCTCGGGTCAAGTAACCGAAGTAAAAGTTTTAAAAGGTATTCAGTGGTTGTATGCCTTTTTCACGTGGCTGCTCATTGGCGTAGCTGCATATATTTTGTTAGGCTTTGTAAATGATGCGCAACAAACATTAGATGCAATCACGTTCAGTGTTTCAGCGACAGGAATGTTATTGATGATTAAACGTTATCAATCGCAATTCGTGTTTTGGCTACTAGGAAATATTTTTTCAATTTTGTTATGGTTCCGAGCAGGGACGCACGCTGGTGGTGATTATGCGATATTTGTTATGTATTGTATGTATACTTTTAACTCAATTTTTGGTATGTTTAATTGGTTGAAGATAAAAAATAAAATGGAAAAAAATAGGTAGGGAGTTCGATGGCAGTGATTGTTTTAGCAGGTACGATTGGCGCTGGTAAATCTAGTTTAACAGCTTTAATTGCAAACCGTTTAGGTTCAGAAGCCTTTTACGAATCAGTTGATGATAATGAGGTATTACCTTTATTTTATGCGGAACCGGAAAAGTACGCATTTTTATTACAAATTTATTTTTTAAATAAACGTTTTGATAGTATTAAACAAGCATTAACGCATGAAAATAATGTATTGGATCGCTCGATTTATGAAGATTCATTACTTTTTCATTTAAATGCAGATTTAGGTCGTGCCAACGAAACAGAGGTCAAAGTGTACGATGACTTATTACAAAACATGCTCCAAGAATTGCCTTATGCTGCGCATAAAAAAAGACCTGATTTGTTAGTTCACATTCGTATTTCATTTCCCAAAATGTTAGAACGCATCAAAAAACGTGGCCGTCCTTATGAACAAATTGAGACAGATTCAACGTTGTATGATTACTATCAAATGTTGAACGAGCGTTATGATCAATGGTACGAAGACTATGATGAAAGTCCTAAAATTCAAATTGATGGCGATAAATATGATTTTGTCGAAGATCCTGAAGCGTGTCAATATGTCTTGGCGTTAATTGAGAAGAAAATTGAAGAATTAGAAAGATAAATAAAAAGAAGCAAGTCCGGACTTGCTTCTTTTTGACTTAAAATGTGGATAGATAGGCTAAAGTTGCTACTAAATAAAGGAGTGTAGTGCTAAATTATAGAATCGGATTTTAACCTTCCCCTAAGTTAAAATCGGATAATCTATCCATCGACAGTTTAAGTTTGTATAAAATAGCGGTAGCTATTATCAACGAAGTCATTCATCGGTTGACCTGACTTCTCTAGAAGTATACCATCGAAAATAACCAACAGTTGTTCAAAATTTGGACTTAGTAAGTGTAAATTTTGATTGAAAGTTTCTGTAAATCAATCATTTATTCAAAAAATAATGCTCGAAAGAAGGAAGATAAATGGGCCAAATTTGGTTTGAACGCATTCTACGTTGGCGCAAAAAAGCGCAACGATTTTTACAAGGACGTTATGCCCGGTTTGATGAATTGAATCGAACGCTGTTGCTAACAAGTGTTGTGCTGGCGCTCATCAATATTTTTACTGGCTATCTTTGGGTTCGATTATTGATTTTAATCACAGTCGCCTACGTGTATTATCGCTTTTTTTCAAAACATATTCACCCGCGATTGAATGAAAATCAACGGTTTATTCTTCGAAAACAACGCCTAATGCAAAAGGTTCATGCTTTTCGCAAGCGACACATGACTCAGAAAGAGTATCGTTATTTTAAATGTCCAAAATGTCAGCAGTCATTACGTGCGCCGAAAGGACGAGGAACAATCAAAGTCACTTGTTCAAACTGCCAAAATCAATTTATCAAAAAAGTCTGACCTTCTGTGTTTTTTGGTCTAGGCAACTTTCGGACTTGTGGTATACTTGAGAAAAGAAACCATTGGATATTCTAAAAGGGGAATATCTTGTTAAAAAAGGAGAGAAAAAACAATGGAAATTAAACGCCAACAAGAAATTGTTGAAGCGTATCACTATGATATGCGAGTACCTGATTCAGAAGTAGAGACAGATTTACGTGTCAGTTTTTCACCAATTGAAGTAGAAGAAGAAAATTATCCAGAAAATAGCTCAGCACTTGTTGCTCGCTTAGAATTTCGAATTGTCTTTGACGAATTTGTTTTATCAGGGGCGATTAGCCAAATTAATCACATTATTGATCGTAAAATTGAAAAACAAGAAGATATTTCGCAAGAAGAAGTCGATGAACTTGTGCGTCCTTTATTTAGCATCGTCGAACGTTTATCTTATGAAGTAACTGAAATTGCTCTGGATCGTCCAGGTGTTCAATTGAATTTTCAACAATCAGAAGAAGCTTAACTTTTAAAAACAGCGTTTGTAACGGATTCCGTTACAAACGCTGTTTTTATTCTTGTGAAGATTTAGCAACCAAAGCTTTTTTAAACTGTTCATAATTTTTTGTAGCGATATCCACATAAGCAATCGGCTGACCAACTTTGGTGATTTTTTCGGGAAGATAGGGAGCGAGCATTTCATTGTACAAAATGAACGCAGCTTCTGGTACTTTCTCTGAAAGAACATCATAACTGATAAAGTCAATTTCATAGGTTGGTTGAAAAAAGGCTTTGATGTTTTGCTGCTCTTTATTTGAAAAGAGCCAAGGACCTCCATTTGCAGGGCTCCCAACATACAACATTGCTCCATCACGGTTGACAGAAAGGATCCAACAAATTTTTTGCATACGCTTACACCTCCTAGAACTAAGTATACCACGTCAGCTTAAAAGAAAGAGGACAAAAAACAACTTATTTTTACAGTGACTAGTAAAACAACGCTTGGTGATAGTTTTAAACTATCACAGCGGTTATTTTCTATCAAAAAGTAAGCAAATTATCCCACTATTTGCTATAAAATAAGGTACAATAGAACTATCACTGGAAACAGTTTGCTGTTTTCAGGGTATTTACTGGAGAGTGAGTACCGGGAACCTTTACTTCCTTTGATGTACTTGTCATTAAAAACATAGGGAGGAACTAAAATGACAACATTCATCACTGTATTAGTGATCCTTGCATTTATTGCTGTGTTATTCGGTTTCTACCAAATGCAAAAGAAACATTTAAAATTCTCAACACGTGTCTTTTCAGCATTGGGCGTGGGGATTGTTTTAGGTGCAATTATTCAATTTGCTTTTGGTACAGACAGTAAAATTACTACGCAATCAATGGAATGGATCGGGATTGTAGGTAATGGTTATGTAGCGTTTCTACAAATGCTCGTAATTCCGTTAGTATTTGTATCTATCGTAGGTGCATTTACAAAAATGAAAGAATCCAATAAATTAGGAAAAATTAGCTTTAATGTGTTAGCCACCTTACTAGGAACAACAGCAGTAGCTGCCTTGGTGGGGATTGGAACAACCTTAGCGTTTGGTCTTCAAGGGGCAAAATTCACGCAAGGTGCTGCAGAAACGTCAAGAATTGCCGAGTTAGCGACGCGTCAAGATGCGATTCAAGATTTGACGATTCCCCAACAAATTGTTTCATTCATTCCTAAAAATGTCTTTGCTGACTTTGCGGGAACACGACCAATGAGTACCATTGGGGTGGTAATCTTTGCTGCGTTTGTTGGTGTCGCTTATTTAGGCGTTCGTCGTAAAGCGCCAAAAGAAGCTGAATTTTTTGCAAATTTAATTGATAGTTTATATAAAATTACCATGCGAATTGTTACCTTAGTTTTACGCTTGACCCCTTATGGCGTGTTAGCGTTAATGATTAATGTTGTAGCAACAAGTGATTTTGTTGCGATTATTAACTTAGGTAAATTTGTGTTGGCATCGTATGTGGCCTTACTCATTGTTTTTGCCATTCACATGCTGATTTTAATTACTTTAAAAGTCAATCCAGTTACGTATCTAAAGAAAGTTTTTCCAGTCTTGAGCTTTGCTTTTACTTCTCGTTCAAGTGCAGGAGCTTTACCATTAAATATTGAAACACAAACCAAAGCATTAGGTGTCGATGATGCTACAGCAAACTTTGCTGGTAGTTTCGGTTTATCTATTGGACAAAATGGTTGTGCCGGCGTTTATCCAGCTATGTTAGCAACCATCGTTGCACCAACTGTTGGAATTGATGTCTTTAGTTTACAATTTATTTTAATGTTAGTAGCAGTTGTCACAATCAGTTCATTTGGCGTAGCCGGTGTCGGCGGCGGAGCAACCTTTGCTTCTCTAATCGTTTTAGGCGCAATGAACTTGCCAGTTGCAATTGTTGGTTTAGTAATTTCGGTTGAACCACTTATTGACATGGCGCGGACAGCTGTTAACGTTAACGATAGTATGGTTGCAGGTGTGTTAACAAGTGCTCGTATTCATGAATTAGATCGTGATGTCTTAAATGATCGCGACGTTGTCTTAGATGCAAATATCTAAATCAATAAAACGAAAAGTGTTTGAGCAATGTCTTGCTCAAACACTTTTTTGATTTTAAGCGAAAGTGCAGTAATTATTTAAAAGAACGTATATAATAAGTTGTTAACTAAATTCAAAAGGACGTGAAGGAATGTTTTCAAACCAAGTAAAGATTATGTTATATGTGAATAATGTTGAGGAATCTAGTCAATTTTGGCAAACGTTTGGCTTTGTTGAAAAGGAAAGGGAGGAAGTTGACGGCACATTGGTGGTAGAGATTGCGCCAAGTGAATCAGCAGAGACGATTATTGTTTTATATGATTTGGCCTTTATTCAAAAACATTCACCAGAAGTGGCGGGGAATACCCCTTCTCTAATGTTTGCTAGCGATGATATCATTGGTCTCTATAAAAAAATGCAAGAGGCTGGCGTTACTGTCGGTGAAATGGTTCAATTGCCAACAGGCTTAGTTTTTAATTTTGCAGATAATGATGATAATTACTTTGCTGTGATGGGGCAAGAAAGTAAATAAAAAAACAGCTTGGCACCGGAATCTAGATTGATTCTGGTGCCAAGCTGTTTTTTATAAAAGTTGAAAGTTTTATAAATTTTACTAAAATCTGTAATTTTCATGAAAATATAGCGTATGATAATGCTGTTAATAGAATAGGCGGAGGTAAGCGGTATGCGTAAACGACATGCAAAGAAAAGACATGGAGGAGTGAATTGGCTTTTTATAGTATGTTTGTTGGTGGTGATTGGTGGTAGTGGTTATTTAATAAAAACGTTCTTTTTCACTAGAGATTCACAAGTTAGTCAAGAATCGAAAGTGGTCTTGGAAGAAGATCGCCGAAGTGATAATTATGCGAATTTAACGAAAGAAATAGTTGCACCAGATAGTGGCGAACTTGATCAAAAAATTCAAGAAACAAATTATATTGGTTCGGCTTTGATCATTAAAGATGATCAGGTTTTAGTAAATAAAGGATATGGCTTTGCCAATTTTGAAAAGCAACAAGCCAACACGCCAAACACAAGGTTTCAGATTGGTTCAATTCAAAAATCTTTTACCACAACCTTGATCTTAAAAGCGATTGAAGAAGGTAAACTTACATTAGATACAAAACTCGCTACGTTTTATCCGCAAATTCAAGGTGCTGAGGACATTACGATTAGCGATATGTTGAATATGACAAGCGGTTTAAAGTTATCAGCAATGCCTAATAATATCGTTACCGATGAAGAAATTATTCAATTTGTTAAACAAAATACCATTCAAGTCAATAAAGGAAAATACAATTATTCCCCAGTAAATTTTGTCCTTTTAGCAGGAATGTTAGAGAAAATGTATCAACGTACCTATCAAGAATTATTTAATAATTTTTATCATAAAACAGCTGGTTTAAAGAATTTTGGCTTCTTTGAAACCTTATTGGAACAACCCAATAATTCAACAAGCTATAAATGGACAGAAGACAATTCGTATAATCAAGTGCTCTCAATTCCCGCAGCTAGTTTTGCCCATGAATTTGGGACTGGTAATGTGGATATGACGACAGGTGATTTGTATTGGTACTTACATCAATTAACGAGTGGACATTTAGTTTCCACCGCACTTTTGCAAAAATTATGGACGTCTTCTCAGCAAAGTTCTTATCATGGGGGCATCTATGTTCATGATAATTATTTACGCTTACACGGCGTTGAAGCAGGTCAACAAGCCCTAGCTTTATTTTCAAAAGATATGAAAACCGGGGTCATATTGCTAACTAATTGTGTGAATCCAGCGAAATACAAAGAATTAATTGGTTCGTTGTTCCATGATGTAACCAATTTAACTGTGAAATTTTAAAGCAGAAGCAACGACGATCACTCCAAAGCCTTTTTAGGTTTCTTCTGAGAGACTTTATATTAAAATAAAGGGAAGAACAATCAAAGGGAGTGACGAAGATGAAGCAATCAAAAAATAAACAAGTTGTTATTGGTGAATCAACGAAAAAAAACATTTATCTTCAAGATATAGAACAGGAAACGCAAGCTTTTATTCTCCAAAACAATCCACAATTGACAGCTGAATCGATGATTACATTGGCGGAGTTACTTAATTATCGTTTGGATTACATGAAACAATTAGTCGCAAATGATTCTGAAAAAATCCAACAACTGAATGAGTTGGTGGTTCAACATATCAAAGAAGATAAGCTGATTTCCAATAATATGAATGAAAAGATGGAAAAGAAATTAACCTTTGGCCAACGAGCAGCGGATACCATTGCTAAATTTGGCGGTAGCTGGGTGTTTATTGGCTTCTTTTGCTTCGTGTTGATTGCTTGGATTGTGATTAACTCTACCACTTTATTGGGACAACCATTTGACAAATATCCTTATATTTTGCTAAATCTCGCCTTATCTTGTTTAGCAGCTATCCAAGCACCGATTATTATGATGAGTCAAAACAGACAAGAAGCCCGTGACAGAGAACAAGCGAATAATGATTATAAAATTAACTTAAAAGCAGAAGTAGAAATTAATTTATTACATGAGAAAATGGATTATATTATCAATAATCAACTAGAAAATTTGGTAAAAATCCAAAATATTCAAATTGAACTTTTAGGTGAGTTACAAGAACAACTCGCTGCGACTTCTGAAAAGGAGTAGTATATAGAAGTAGCTCGTTGTTGCGTAATAATTATTACGCAACAACGAGCTACTTTTTTTATTGTGTGTAAATACACAAGCAAAATAATCGCTTTCCCTTTTTTATTCACCGTATAATGGGATAGAATGACTTTATACAAAAGGGGAAAACAAGATGAAATACCAAGTATTACTTTATTACAAATATACAACAATTGAAGATCCAGAAGCTTTTGCGAAAGAGCATCTAGCTTTTTGCAAATCATTAAATTTAAAAGGCCGTATTTTAGTAGCGACAGAAGGGATTAACGGAACGTTATCTGGTACTGTCGAAGAAACAGAAAAGTACATGGAAGCAATGCAAGCAGATGAGCGCTTTAAGGATACATTCTTTAAAATTGATCCAGCAGAAGAAATGGCGTTCCGCAAAATGTTTGTTCGCCCACGTTCTGAATTAGTGGCGTTGAACTTAGAAGAAGACGTTGATCCATTGGAAACGACGGGGAAATATTTGGAACCTGCAGAATTTAAAGAAGCCTTATTAGACGAAGACACTGTTGTAATCGATGCTCGTAACGATTATGAATATGATTTAGGCCATTTCCGTGGTGCCGTGCGCCCAGATATCCGTAGCTTCCGTGAGTTACCACAATGGATTCGCGAGAACAAAGAACAATTTATGGATAAAAAAATTGTTACCTATTGTACTGGCGGGATTCGCTGTGAAAAATTTTCTGGCTGGTTATTAAAAGAAGGATTTGAAGATGTTGCTCAATTGCATGGTGGTATCGCCAACTATGGAAAAAATCCAGAAACACGTGGCGAACTTTGGGACGGCAAAATGTATGTCTTTGATGACCGAATCAGTGTCGAAATTAATCACGTTGATAAAAAAGTTATTGGGAAAGATTGGTTTGATGGAACACCTTGCGAACGCTACATTAACTGTGCAAACCCAGAATGTAATCGTCAAATCTTAACTTCAGAAGAAAATGAACATAAACATTTAGGTGGCTGCTCATTAGAGTGTAGCCAGCATCCTGCCAACCGTTATGTAAAAAAACATAATTTAACAGAAGCAGAAGTTGCTGAACGTTTGGCTTTGTTAGAAGCGGTTGAAGTATAAAAATAATAAAAAAATAAACAAAAAAACTTCGAAAATTATTTTTTGAAGTTTTTTTTGTTTATTTTTTTGTCTTTAAAAGTGTTGATTTTAAAGCTTTCTTAGCTAAAACCATTTTATTTTTTAAAAGCGTTTGAAAAAAATAAAAAAATCTAATAAATATTTCTTTTATATAATGTTTATTGGCTGGGCCAGTCAATGTTGAAAATGGGGAAGGAGGAATTCAGATGAAAATCATAAGAGGGTTTAGTTTGGTATGTTTAGGGCTATTGATCATTGGGTTGCAAACAAAAAGCGTTATGGCTGAAGAAAATAATTATGAATCAAATGGTCAAGCGAGCTTCTATGGCACCTACGTTTATGAGAATGAAAAAGAGTCAAATGACGTAGCGGATACCCAACAATCAGAAGAACAGGGAAGAAACAATTTAGCTGCTTCTGGACAAGCAGTTTTACCTAAAACAGGCGAGTCTGAAAATCCGCTGTATTCCTTGATAGGAGTTAGTTTGTTGGGGGTAGTCATTTATTTAATTAATAAAATGAAACGAGAGAAGGAGCTTATTTAATGAAAAAAACTATTTTACTTACATCGGCAACCATACTTTTAGGCGTAGGGTTTCAAGCAATAAACGCATCAGCAGCAGAAACTTTTCCGAAAGAATACAATACGGAAGGCACAATTACTTTTGAAGCAGGCGATAACGAAATCACACCACCTGTTGATCCAGAAAATCCCGATCCTACTGATCCAGTAGACCCAATTGATCCTCCAGGGCCAGGAACGGGTGGTGCCTTATCAATTGATTATGGTTCAAAATTTAAATTTGGCACACAAAAGATTTCTACGGCAGATCAAACGTATTATGCTGCGCCAGATGAAATGAAAGATGGTTCAAAAAAACCAACCTATGTACAAGTAACTGATAAAAGAGGAACGTTAGCAGGATGGAAACTAACGCTTTCCCAACCTGAACAATTTAAAACAGCTACTGGAGAGGAACTAGTCGGCGCTCAATTAACGTTTACAAAGGCAGAAGCTGCCTCAATGGTGGATGAAAAATATAAACCTACTGAAGTCAGTAGTACTATTTCCTTAACACCTGGTGTAAATAATAATCTAGCGATGAACGCTAAAAAAGAAACAGGTGTTGGGACTTGGGTTTATCGCTTTGGTTCAAATGAAGCAACAAATAAAGAAGCTGTCCAACTATTCGTTCCTGGAAAATCAGTAAAGCTTGCACAACAATATTCAACGAAGTTAGTTTGGGCATTAGAAGATACTCCCGCTAATAATTAAATAAAGGAGAAAAGCAATGAAAAAACAATTCACAGGAATCGTTCTATGCAGTACATTTGCAGTTGCTGGTTGGTCCTTGCAAGCGAAGGCAGAGGAGCCAAAAGAGTATCGTTCGAATGGTTTAGTAGAATTTATTCCGAACGTAGATCCGACAGAGCCGGTTGATCCAGAAAATCCCGATCCAGAAAAGCCAGTCAAACCAATTGATCCAACAGACCCAGAAGGTCCCAATCCTGGTACCCAAGGACCGCTGTCTATTGATTATGCTTCAAGTTTTGACTTTGGGAAAAATCGTATTTCGAATAAAGACCAAGTATATTTTGCAAGAGCACAGCAATATCAAGAAAATCAAAAAGATACACCAAATTTTGTGCAAATTTCTGATAATAGAGGAACCAATAGTGGTTGGTCTTTAACGGTTACGCAAAAGGAGCAATTTAAAGCAACAAAGGCGACTTTAAACAGTCAGTTGACAGGTGCGCAAATTTCTTTAGCTAACCCGACTGTTAATAGTAATGCGCAAAATGTTGTGAAACCAGAGGCAACAAATAAGATTGCCCTTGTTCCAGGGACCGCATCGCTGGTGGCAGCTGCGAAGCAAGGAACCGGTGCAGGAACTTGGGCTACTTATTGGGGAAAAGTAGAAGTGGTTGCAGAACGCGATGAAACCAATACGGTACACAATGTTAATGTTACAAAAGATGTTGCGCTATCAGTACCAGGGTCAACCCCTAAAGATGCCGTGAAATATCAAACAAAATTATTGTGGACGTTGACGGATGTACCAGGAATTTAAAAAGTAGAGGTGAAGAGAGATGCGAAACAAACAAAGCCTAGTCTTTTTGGCAAGTAGTTTATTCTTACTACTCCTTGCGCCTATTACTAGCGAAGCGATTAGTAATCCTTCGACAAATATCAACGAAGTCAATCGAGAAATAGTGGAGGAATCGGCCAATGATCAGGCAACTAGCGCTCCTTCTCACTCGGAAACATTAGAGCAAGAACCTTCCCTAGAAACGACAACAACAACCGATAATCATCCAGCAGAAACAGACCAATCAACGGCTACTTTAGAACCTAGCAAACAACAAAAGGATGACGATACCAGTGCAACGGAATCGGTGATAGTTGAACCACAGCCGCGCATGTTGGCTGCGCCATACGCTACTTCATTGCCGGATGATCCTAATATCATTCCAATCGACAAGGTGTTTCAAGAGCCAATTGGAAATGCAACAAGTATTTTAGAAGGTGGGAAGTTATTACAACTAAACCCAGCTGTTAAATCACAAAAAGGCGCTATTTGGTCAAAAAAACCAATCAGTTTATTGTCGGATTTTACCTTTAAAAGTTATTTGTATTTAGGAAACGAGTATGCAAATGCTGGTGATGGTATGACCTTTACCTTAACGAATGATCCTAGAATGTCCACAATGCCTCAAGAAGTCATTGGTTCACCTGGGATGGGAATCGGCGCATACTCCACGAAAGCGGGTCAACCCTACGTTAGAAATGCCTTATCGATTGAGTTTGATACCTATAAAAATACTGGTAGTTCCAACCGAATGGACCGAGAAATTTCACAAGATAAGGGAAATGGACATTTAGCTTTTGTCACTCCGAAAGCTAATAACAACAACTATACAGGGGAGCATTCAGGCGTCACTGTTGCGCCAACCTATCTATCTAATGGAACCTGGCGCATGTTGACTGTTCATTGGAATGCCGCAGCCAAAGCATTAACATATGATTTAGAAGGTGTGGGCACGAATACGTATGTAGTTTCAGATTTAAATGCACAATTTGGCGCAACAACAGTTTATTGGGGCTTTACATCATCCACAGGTGGCAAATACCAAGAGAATGCTTTAGCAATGACACAAATTCCTACCAACGTTACGTCACAAGCAGCCCTTAGCGTGAATGGTCAGGAGTTTAGTTCAGCTGTTGAAGCAGTGAAAAATGATCAGGTGATACTACGGAATACGTTGAATATTGACAATGACTTTATCGAAGATCGTCAACCGCAAGTAAGCATTGACTTACCTGATGAATTAGCATATGAAGAAAATTCATTAACGATTGATGGTAAAAAGGTAGCAGCCAAAGATCTGACACAAACAGGGAATCACTTAACAATTGCTTTAAATGACTACCTAGTTTTAAAGAAGGACATGATGATTGAATTAAAAACAACCCTTCAAGATAATACGCCCGAAAAAGTTTTAACTATGAACTTTGACTATTATGAAGAAGGAACCTTACTGCAAAAGTCAAATAATGTAACGATTACTATTCCTAAACCAACAGAAAAAACAGTAACCGTTTTTTATAAAGACGCGGAAGGTAAAGATATTGCCCCACCTAAAAGTGTTACAGGGAAAATTGGTGCACCCTATCAAGAAAAACCCCTAGATATTTCTGGCTATGTTTTTACAAAAGACTCGGGCAATACGGAAGGAATAATGACAGAGGAAACAAAAGATATTTATTTTTACTATCGTTTAGGGGAACTATATTTTAAAGAGGCACCAAAACAGATTACTTTTGGTACGGAAAAGATACGTAATCAACCACTAATTAAACTTGGGCATCCCACCGAAGGACTCAAAGTCGTGGATGAACGTAACGCAAATAATTGGCGCTTGCAACTAAAGCAAACGCAACCGTTAACAAATGATTCAATTGTAATGCCAGATGTTTTTTCTTTCGTTTCAACTGTTGGAAGCTCTCAGATTACAAATGAGGCAATTACGCTTTTAGAAAGTAATCAGAAAGGTGAAACAGATTTAACAGCATTACTTGATGAATCAAAACAACAAGGAATTCAAATCAATGTTCCTGTAGCTTATCAAAGAGTTGGAACATTTAAAGCTCGTTTATCTTGGGCGTTAGAAGACGTACCAGGAAATTAAAGAAAAGAATGGAGAAAAGAAAATGAAAAAAGTAACAACAGTATGTTTATCCACATTTATTTTAGGGAGCTTAGGCATGACTTCTCAAGCCTTTGCAGAAGATGGCGGTAGTTATACATCTAATGGTATCGTAGAATTTACACCAAGTGAAGAGCCAACTAATCCGGTTGACCCAACGGATCCAACTAATCCAGTTGATCCTATTGACCCAACAGATCCTGAAGGGCCTAATCCAGGAACAAACGGTCCGTTGTCAATTGATTATGCGTCAAGTCTAGACTTCGGTGTTCAAAAAATCACGTCGAAGGATCAGACTTATTTTGCTGCTACCCAAAAATACAAGACGGTAGACGCAACCGATGAAGTCAAAGAAGGGCCTAACTATGTCCAAGTAACAGATAACCGTGGAACCGAAGCTGGCTGGTCATTAAAAGTGAAACAAGAAGGACAATTTAAATCAACTTCTGGTAAAGAATTGACTGGGGCAGCTATCACGTTTAAAAACGGAAATGTAGTGACTGCTTCAGATTCAGGCAAACCAACAGGCCCAGCCACAATCACGCTAAATTCAGATGGTAGTCAATCAGATGTAATGAGCGCAGCGAAAGGAAAAGGTGCAGGAACTTATTTATTTGATTGGGGAACAGATGCAACTACAGCTGCTAAAAGTATTGAGTTAACTGTTCCAGGTTCTACAACCAAATACGCTGAAAAATACGCCACAAAATTAACATGGACGTTGACAGACGCTCCAGGAAATTAAACGAATTTTAAAAAGAAGAATAGCGGGGAACATGGTTACCTGCTATTCACTACATATAGAAAAGGAGTAAATAATTTGAACAGAAAAAAACAACGATTTCTTTTTTTTCCGATACTACTAATTTTTTTAGCGTTAGTATCTAGCAATGGTTTTGCCAGTGAATTTAATTTTGCGGTTACGCCTATTCCATCAGAAAAACAAGTAGATAAAGAAAAAACTTACTTTGATTTATTACTAGCACCAAATGAAGAAACTGAGTTGAAAGTGAACTTGCGCAATGATACAGATAAAGAAGTAAAGGTAGGTATTTCCATCAATAGTGCCATTACCAATTCAAATGTAATCGTGGAGTATGGTGAAAATAAGGGGAAAAAAGATCAAAGTTTAGCGTTTGATATAAAAGACTACGTTCAATACCCTAGCTCAGTTCGTTTAAAACCGAAAAGTGAACAAACGGTTTCTATTAACGTCAAAATGCCTAATACCCCCTTTGATGGAGTGTTAGCTAGTGGTATCACTTTTAAAGAAGAAACGTCGGATGAAGGTAAACGCCAAGACGATAAGAGTCAGGGGTTATCCATTAAAAATGAATATTCGTATGTCGTTGCATTATTGATGCAACAAAATAAAAAAAAGGTTGAGCCGAATTTACTTTTGAAAAAAGTCTCACCAGGACAGATTAATGCTAGAAATGTGATTTTAGTCAATCTACAAAATGATCAAAAAACATATATTAACCAAGTTGCCTTTTCGGCAGAGATTACCAAAAAGGGGCATGAAGAAGTTTTATATAAAGAGGAAAAAGCAAACATGCAAATTGCACCAAATACCAATTTTTCTGTTCCCATTGCGCTAAAAGGGCAACCGCTTAAGCCAGGAGATTACCATTTGTCTATGACCGTTGTTGGGAATAAAGATGCTGCAGGCTCATTTAAAAAATCAATAAACAATGAATCGATATCTTTTAGAAATCAATGGCAATTTGAAAAAGACTTTACAATTAATGGCGAAGTTGCCAAAGAATTAAATGAAAAAGATGTGACCTTAAAAGAAAATCATTCAAATTTATATTTGCTGATTGGCTTACTACTATTATTGATAGTGATTTTAATCATTGCCTGGTTGATTTGGCGAAAAAAGAAACAGGAACAAAACGAAAGAGAAATATAAAGAGTAGTTAATTTTTGATTTGATTATCGGCAACGTTTTTGTTTGTTTTTACTTATCAAACATGCAGTTTATTCAACAAACCTAACTCAAAAAAAGAAATAATAAGAAGGAGTATTGTTAAATATCGTCTGATACCACTTTACTAGTTATATTTTTTGTTTTGTTATGTAGCTAAAGTATTTGGCAATATATGTGAGAAAAATGGATAAATACAAACATTTACTATTATGGAGTACGTTGTTACTCTCGTTTTTTCAAGTAACCAATGTGCAAGCAGCAGAAGAACGGAATCCAATTTATAATCCGACCAATCCAACAGAAGAAATTTATCCGATTGAGAATACTGGCACACCAGAAAAAATGGAAGAAACAAATGAAAGTACCATTACTAGCGAAACGCAAGCGGAAGAAAGTAACGAAGACGTTAGTAAAAAAGAAGTGAAAACCAATAATCCAAAAACAAATGAAGAAAGGCCTTCTTCCAAGAAAAGTCAGCATCAAGTATTTTTCACGGATGAATTATTTGATGCTAGCCATATCACCATTGTACCAAATAGCACAGGCGGTGCTGGAACGGAGGGGCAAAACACTTTTTACTTGAATTTCATACGGGAATTAGTAGGAACGGCTATTTATGGGAGAAAGAACTGATAAATGATGAATTATGAAATTTTTTTAAATAAAGAAGATCAACGAAGTTATTCCTTGCTAAGGCATTTAGAAGAAAGTCCCACGCTATCAGGTACTTTTATTGCACTTCGCGAAGAATTATCAATGTCGAATTTTTTAGTCAAAAAAACATTAGAAAAATTAAAAGCAGATATTGACAATCTAAAGTTAAGCGACAGCTTAACTTTAGTCGTTTCTGATGTAGATGTTACACTTGAAATTGATGGAAACTATTCAAGTAAACTTTTGCTCACGAAATACTTAACAGAATCGCTCTCTTTTAAATTAGTGTTGTCTTACTTTAGAGGAAATTATAGTTTGACAAAGTTTGCTGAATGTAATCATGTCAGCACCTCTGTGGCGTATAGTACCTTACAGCGGCTAAAAAAAGCCTTAAAGGAGTATCAGATCTATTTTAGTAAACGGGAAATTGTCGGCAATCAAAAAGCAATTTCATTTTTTTTGTATAAATTGTTCACGCTTTCCAATCAACCAATTTCCGAACTATATTCGGTAAAAGTCTATAATGAAGCGAAACGTGTATTACAGTCTGTTGAGTTAAACTATACTTTCACCACCTATGAGCGACGCAATTTTTTCCATTATTTAGCTATTATGATTAACAACGAAGGACGTGCGGTGGAAGGGATCGATACACGTGCACTAAATACATTTTCAGAAGAATTAATAAAAAAATCGCAAGTGGCATGGGCATTGTCCTCAAAATCATTAACGTATACGATTGTTTTTTTCTTGTATTTGCATGGCAAACTAGAGAAAAAATATGTCATTCATGAAGATCCTACGATTGAAAGCCTAACTCGTGTTTTCATTGGAAGTTTTGAAAAAGCATTTAATTGTTTAGAGGAGTCAACAAGGAATACTCTAGAAGAAGGGTTAGCAATTATTCATTTCAATGTTATTTACTTTCCGCTTAATATGTTTGACGATTTTGAAATGGATTTACAGTTTTTTAAGCAAACATATCCGGAATTTTATTTTTATTTAATTGAATATATTCGTTGGTTAACAGCAAAACATAAAAAAATTGCGAAAGCCAATCACTGTTTGTTTTTTAACTATCTATTGTTGCTAATTAATCATGTTCCGGTTCATTTAATTGCAGAGCCAGCCAAGGTCCTAATTGATTTTTCTTATGGAAAAGAGTATAACCAATTCATCAAAAAAAATTTATCCGTCTATGTGAATTTAAATGTAGAAATTATTGACCCGTTATCAGATACCTTACCAGATGTGGTGATTACCAATTTAAATAACTTGTATCAAGAAGAACAGAGTAAAGTTATGGTTTGGCTGGATCCACCTCGTTCGATTGATTGGGTCAATTTAACGCAATCATTATTGACTATTCAAGAAGAAAAATATCAACAACAAAAAGAATCAACAAAGACAAGCGGTGATCCTATCGAATAGAATCATCGCTTGTCTTTGTGTTTAAGTCTTTACAAAACCACCCAAGTGTTTTATAATATGAATATACATTCATATGAATAGAAAAACATTAATGAGGAGGCGCATAACAATGTCAAAACAAACAGGTGCACACACACATGAAGAAAAAGGTAAAAACGTTCCAGTTATTCTCTTTTTTACAGGATTGGCTCTTTTCTTTATCGGTTTATTTTTAGGGAACATGCTCTTAGTGAAAAATATTCTTTTCTCGTTAGCTGCTATTTTAGCTGGTTATCATATTATTGGGGAAGGCTTTGGAGATACGTATCGGGATACGAAAAACAATCGAAAGTTTTCACCTAATATTCATTTGTTAATGACCTTAGCTGCAGTTGGTTCAGCATTAATGGGAAGTTTTGAAGAATCAGCATTGTTGATTTTGATTTTTGCGGCGGCGCATTTCCTTGAAGATTATGCCCAAGGCAAAAGCCAACGTGAAATTACAAAACTATTAAATTTAAATCCAACAGAAGCTCGCTTGATAACAGACGATGGCTCAATTCAAACTGTGTCAGTTGAACAATTGAAGATTGGTGACCGCGTGCAAGTCCTCAATGGTGCGCAAATCCCGACAGATGGCGTCGTGATTGAAGGAAGTACCGCTGTGGATGAATCATCTATTAATGGGGAAAGTATTCCCAAAGAAAAAAATAGTGGGGACCCAGTTTTTGGTAGTACCATGAACGGTTCAGGCACAATTGTTGTTGAAGTAACGAAAGATAGTTCAGAAACAGTTTTTGCAAAAATCGTACAGCTCGTGAACCAATCACAAGAAAATCAATCAGAAATTGCAAGCAAAATTAAACGATTTGAACCAAAATATGTCACACTAGTTTTAGCAGTTTTTCCACTAATTGTTTTAGGTGGCGCATTACTTTTCCAATTGACTTGGGCTGAAAGTTTTTACAGAGGCTTGGTCTTCTTAATTGCTGCCTCACCTTGTGCTTTAGCAGCGAGTGCCGTTCCGGCAACTTTATCAGGAATTTCCAATTTAGCGAAACAAGGCGTTTTGTTTAAAGGTGGCTCATTCTTATCAAATTTAGCTGAAGTGAAAGCACTCGCTTTTGATAAAACAGGCACGCTAACAAAAGGCAAACCTGAGGTAACAGATTATCTTTTTGTTGATGGCTTAGAAGATCGCCAAGACGAATTAGTAGCTGTTTTAACAAATATGGAGAAAAAATCCAATCATCCATTGGCGACGGCGATTGTTAATCGCTTTGAAGCAGAAACAACGGCTTTAAATTTAGAAGTAGAAAATATTGTTGGGGTGGGTTTAGTAACGACCATTGCAGACACAACTTTTAGAATTGGTAAACCATCTAGTTTCGAACAAGTGCCAACAATCATTGAGAAGCAAACAACGAAATTAGCGAGTGAAGGCAAAACGGTAGTGTACTTTGCCGAAAATGAACAAGTGATTGGTTTAGTGGCATTGATGGATGTTCCTAATGAAGAAGCAATGAACGCCATTCATTATTTCAAGTCACAGAATATTGAAACAACAATGATTACAGGAGATGCAAAACTTACGGGTGAAGCAGTTGGCCGCTTAGTAGGCGTGGACCAAGTTTATGCTAATGTTTTGCCTGAGGAAAAATCAGCGATTGTTGATCAATTAAAACGCGAAGTAGGAATGACAGGGATGGTTGGTGATGGCATTAATGATGCACCGGCTTTAGTGAATGCTGATATCGGAGTGGCAATGGGGGATGGCACAGACATTGCTATCGATGTTGCAGACGTGGTAGTGATGAAAAATGATCTTTCTAAATTAGGCTATGCTCACCGTGTCTCAAAACGCTTGAATAAAATTGTGCAGCAAAATATTATTTTTTCAATGTTAGTGGTAGCAACGTTAATTATCTTGAACTTTTTAGGTATTGCGAATATCGCATTTAGCGTACTTATTCATGAAGGAAGTACCTTAGTGGTCATTTTTAATGGCTTGCGTTTATTAGTTAATACAAAATAAGCCAAATAGTCACTTGCAAGAAAGGAGAGAAAGCGATGAATTCTTTAAAAATGATTGAACTTTCTCTCACAGACGTTGTCATTCGGATGGCTCTAGCCGTGGTTTTTGGAGCTTTGATTGGGTTAGAAAGAAGTATTAAAAGAAAAGGCTTCGGTATTAGTAGTAATGCCATTTTATGTTTGGCCTCCTGTACGATTTCCATTTTACAGATTCAATCGGTGGATATTTTAGTCGATGTGGTGAAACAAAATAGCGCCTTGGCGTCCATTATTTCTATGGATATTACACGATATGGCGCCCAAGTGATTAGTGGTGTAGGCTTTCTCGGTGCGGGGATTATCGTTTTTAGAGAAAGGAAAGTCTCTGGGTTAACGACAGCAGTAATGATGTGGAATGTTACTATTATTGGTTTAGTCATTGGAATGGGCTTTTTAACCATTGCGTTTATCAATCTCGTGGCGACTTTGCTAGTATTAGCTCTGGCCCATTTTAAACGAAAAACTCCTTTAAAACGATTGCAGCTTATCGTAAAAATGAAGGAACCCATGATTAAAGAAAGCCGCCTGCATGAACAACTTCAAGCTTCTTTAGAAAAAGGGGAGCGCTTAGTAGAATTGACTTTGGAATCCGAACAAGAGGCAGTGACAGCAAAGATTTCTTATGTAGGCAAAGAAGATTTCTGGCATTCCAACTTGCACCATCTCTTAAAAGAAAAAGGGCACGTTCAATCTGTCTCTGTCACGGAAACAATTTAACCATAAAATAAAGCACTTGGGCGCTAGCGCGCGCCAAGTGCTTTTGTTTAAATATTTAATACTTTATCTAAGAAATCTTTTGTTCGAGGGTTTTGAGGATTTTCAAAGACTTGCTCTGGCGAACCATCTTCTAGGAAGTTACCGCCATCAATGAACATTACTCGGTTAGCCACTTCTTTTGCAAAGCCCATTTCGTGAGTAACTATGACCATTGTCATTCCTTGTTTTGCTAAATCTTTCATTACACCAAGAACATCGCCAACCATTTCTGGATCAAGAGCTGATGTTGGCTCATCGAAAAGCATAATATCAGGATTCATCGCTAACGCACGTGCAATTGCGACACGTTGTTTTTGACCACCAGATAAAGAATCTGGATAGGCATCTTTTTTATCTGCCAACCCAACACGTTCTAAAAGTTCTAACGCTTTTTTCTCCGCTTCGTCTTTTGACAAGCGACCTAAATCGGTTGGTGCTAAAACAATATTTTCTAAAATAGATAAATGTGGAAACAAATTGAAATGTTGGAAAACCATGCCGATATGTTGACGGACTTGGTTGATGTCCGTATTTTTATCTGTCAAGTTCGCACCATCAATAATAATGTCTCCGCTAGAAGCTTCTTCTAATTGATTCAAGCAACGTAAAAAAGTACTTTTACCAGAACCAGAAGGACCGATGACGCAGACTACGTCGCCTTCGTTAATAGAAACATTAATGTCGTTTAAGACCGTGTTGTCACCATATTTTTTTACTAAATGTTCAACTAAGATTTTTTCAGTCATATTAGTTCACCTTCTTTTCAAGGTTTTTCGCTAATTTAGTTAAGCTAGTAATTAAAATTAAGTAGATTAACGCAATAACGAAGTAAACCATTGTACTTTGTAATGTCCGAGCAACAATAATTTTTCCTGTTTGTAGTAGTTCGATTAAGCCAATTGCTGAAAGGATAGTTGTATCTTTCAATGAAATAACAAATTGGTTAATGAATGAAGGAATCATAATGCGAATCGCTTGTGGTAAAATAATTTTTTGCATTGTCCGATTATAGGAAAGACCTAAACTTCTTGAAGCTTCCATTTGGCCAACTGGAACAGCTTTGATTCCGCCGCGCACAATTTCAGAAATATAGGCACTGGCATTTAAAGTTAATGTGATAATCCCAGCAATGAAGACCGGGATATTAAAGCCAAGCACACCAGGTAATCCGAAATAGATGAAGAACGCTAAGACCATTAAAGGAATTCCACGAATTAAATCAACATAAATGGTTGAAAGTACACGTAATGCTTTGATTGGTGAAACGCTGAATAATCCGAAAATAACGCCGACAATTAAAGCAAGTACGAAGGAAATCAACGTTAATAGAATCGTCATCCATAAACCGTGTAACAATTGTTTCCAGTTGTTTTGCATGAAGCCAACAAATGTAGATTCGTCAGCTGTTTCTTCTTTGGTTTCGCTGCCATCTTTCACGTAAGTACCGATAATTTTATCGTATTCACCTGTACGTTTCATTTCTTTTAAGCCTTCGTTAAACATTTCAAGTAGTTCAGGATTTTGCCCTTTTTTGACAGCAAAACCGTAAGAACCACCTTTTTCACGAGGAATTGGTGTCGCTAGTGGTTGATTTTGCGCAACCCCATAGCCAATGACAGGATAATCATCCATCATGGCATCAACTTCGCCAATTTCTAACGCACTGTATAATGCATCAGTTGTGTCTAAATACTTAATTGAGTAATCATATTTCTTTTTATTTTTTTCTAAGAAATCAGCACTTTCAGTACCAATTTTTACGCCGACTTTTTTGCCTTTTAAATCATCATACGATTTAATTTTGTCATTGCCTTTTTTGACCGCAATTTGAATGCCGCTATCAAAGTAAGGAACAGAGAAGTCGAAGGCTTTTTTACGATCATCCGTAATCGTCATGCCTGCAACCATCCCATCTGCTTGACCAGATTCAACAGCTTGGACAGCAGAACTAAAACCAATAAATTTAAATTCAACAGTAAAACCTTGCAATTCAGCTGCACGTTTGACTAAATCAACATCAATTCCGACATAATCGCCTTGAGCATTTTGGAACTCAAACGGAGCAAACGTAGAATCACTGGCAATCACATATTTCTCTTTTTTAGGAGTGATTTTTTTCATCTGTTCGCCAGCGTCTTGTGTGTTTGTTTCATCGCCTGTCGCTAAGTAGTTGTTTAAAATTTTATCATAAGTACCATTGTCTTTAAGATTTTTCAAACCAGCGTTGAACTTTTTGATTAATTCAGGGTTTTGGCCTTTTTTCACTGCGAAACCATAAGAACTGCCTGTTTCTTTATCGCCAACTAATTGTAATTTTTGACCATTTTTAACTGCGTAGCCCAATACAGGATAATCATCAACGATTGCATCCGCTTCGCCGTTTTCTAAGGCTTTATAAAGACCCGTTGCATCGTCAAAATTTTTGATGGTGTAGTCATATTTCTCTTTATTTTTTTCAAGGAAATTGGCACTTTCAGTTCCAACTTTAGCCGCAACCGTTTTGCCTTTTAAATCATCATATGATTTAATTTTGTCATTTCCTTTTTTAACCGCTAATTGTAAACCACTATCGAAGTATGGATCTGAAAAATCAAAGGATTTTTTTCGCTCATCCGTAATACTCATTCCAGCAATCATGCCATCAATTTGTTTAGATTGAATCGCTTGGACTGCACTATCGAAGCCTAATGGTTTTAAATCCACTTCAAAACCTTGATCTTTGGCAATCGCATCTAATAAATCAACGTCAATACCAATGTATTTTCCTTTTGAGTCTTGGAATTCAAAAGGGGCGAATGTTAAATCCGTTCCAATTGTATATTTCTTTCCTTCTGCATGCGCTGAAGTGCCACTAATGAATGTTAGCAGAGTTACCATCATCACAAAGAAAGAAAGTAAAAAGTGTTTCCTTTTCATAAAATACCTCCTAGTTTTGCATATTGAACAATTATATAGTAAGAAATAGGAAGCTGACAAGTATTTGAACGCTAAAAAGAGAAAAAAACTCTAATTTCCTTACATTTCATGTTATAAAATATGACATAGAAATTAAGAACAAAAGATTAAGATCAGTTGAAGTCCGAAACAGCAAAAGTGGCGAAAATATGTTCGGTATGTTAAACTAATAAGTGGACATTCTGCCAGAATGGGCCGATAATTTAAGAGAAATTAGACACTTTGAGGGGGAGTTATAAATGATCGAAAGAGAAACTTCCAATACCTTTCATTTGGCTTCTAAATATGAGCCTGCCGGAGATCAGCCAGCCGCTATTGCTGAACTAGTTGACGGTGTCAAAGGTGGAGAAAAAGCTCAAATTTTACTTGGAGCGACCGGAACAGGTAAAACATTTACAATCTCTAATGTGATTCAAGAAGTGAACAAACCAACATTAGTGATTGCACATAATAAAACACTAGCTGGACAATTATACGGGGAATTTAAAGAATTTTTCCCAGATAATGCGGTCGAGTATTTTGTCAGTTACTATGATTATTATCAACCAGAAGCATATGTACCCTCAAGTGATACATATATTGAAAAAGATTCCAGTATTAATGATGAAATTGATAAACTACGCCATTCAGCGACAAGTTCTTTATTGGAACGAAACGATGTCATCGTGGTAGCATCAGTTTCTTGTATTTTTGGTTTAGGGGATCCGCGGGAATACAGCCAACAAGTTGTTTCATTACGTGTGGGAATGGAAATGGATCGTAATGAGTTACTAAAAAGCTTAGTCGATATTCAATTCGAACGAAATGATATTGATTTTCAACGGGGGCGTTTTCGTGTCCGCGGTGATGTGGTTGAGATATTCCCAGCTTCACGGGATGAGCATGCACTACGTGTTGAATTTTTCGGAGACGAAATTGATCGAATTCGTGAAGTAGATGCGTTAACTGGTGAAATTGTCGGCGAAACAGAGCATGTCGCTATTTTTCCGGCAACACACTTCGTGACGAACGAAGAACATATGGAACACGCCATTTCGCAGATCCAAGAAGAATTAGAGGCACGTTTGAAAGTGCTTCGCAGTGAAAACAAATTATTGGAAGCCCAACGTTTGGAACAGCGAACCAACTATGATATTGAGATGATGAGAGAGATGGGCTATACGTCAGGGATTGAGAATTACTCTCGACATATGGATGGTCGCCAAGAAGGAGAGCCGCCATATACGCTGTTGGACTTTTTCCCAGATGACTTCTTACTTGTAATCGATGAGTCTCATGTAACAATGCCGCAAATTAGAGGAATGTATAATGGCGACCGAGCACGGAAACAAATGTTAGTGGACTATGGTTTCCGTTTACCAAGTGCACTTGATAACCGACCGCTTCGTTTAGAAGAATTTGAACAACATGTAAACCAAATTGTTTATGTATCGGCAACACCAGGCCCTTATGAAATGGAACAAACAGAGACTGTTGTTCAACAAATCATTCGGCCAACAGGTTTACTAGATCCAGAAGTAGAAATCCGCCCAATTATGGGTCAAATTGATGACTTGGTGGGCGAAATTCATGAACGGATCGAAAAAGATCAGCGGGTGTTTGTCACAACCTTAACGAAGAAAATGGCCGAAGATTTAACCGACTATTTCAAAGAATTAGGCTTAAAAGTTAAATATTTGCATAGTGATATAAAAACACTGGAAAGAACGGAGATTATTCGCGATTTACGATTAGGCGAATTTGATATTCTAATAGGTATTAACTTATTACGTGAAGGAATCGATGTGCCAGAAGTTTCCTTAATTGCGATTCTAGATGCAGATAAAGAAGGCTTCTTACGTAGTGAACGCTCGTTAGTGCAAACGATGGGACGGGCTGCCCGGAACGCTGAAGGAAAAGTCATTATGTATGCAGATAAAATCACCGATTCGATGCAACGAGCTATGGATGAAACGGCACGACGTCGGGCAATCCAAAAAGCATATAATGAAGAACATGGCATTGAACCAAAAACAATTATTAAAGAAATTCGTGATTTGATTTCTATTTCCAAAACAGCTGATAAAGATGAAACAGTGGTTCAATTGGATAAATCATATGAAGATTTATCAAGACAAGAAAAAGCTGATTTATTAATGAAACTTGAAAGAGAAATGAAAGATGCAGCCAAAGCGTTAGACTTCGAAACTGCAGCCACATTACGAGATACCATTCTTGAATTGAAAGCTGCCAAATAAGTCAACCAACGGATTAAGTAAAAGATACGATGAACCATCGTATCTTTTACTAATCTTTTCTCTATAGAATGACTTGAAATGATTTGACGTAAGAGATTTAGTAAAAGGAGAACATATATGGCAAATGATAAAATTGTGATTCATGGTGCACGCGCCCATAACTTAAAAAATATTGATGTCACGATTCCTCGTGACAAAATGGTTGTTGTAACTGGACTATCTGGTTCTGGTAAAAGTTCATTAGCATTTGATACGCTTTACGCAGAAGGGCAACGACGTTATGTAGAGAGTCTCTCTGCTTATGCGCGACAATTTTTGGGACAGATGGATAAACCAGATGTTGACAGCATCGATGGTTTAAGTCCAGCTATTTCAATTGATCAAAAGACGACAAGTAAGAACCCACGCTCAACAGTAGGGACGGTCACAGAAATCAATGATTATTTACGATTGTTATTTGCTCGGGTAGGTCATCCAATTTGTCCTAACGATCATATTGAAATTACCAGTCAGTCTGTTGAACAGATGGTTGATAAAGTCTTAGAGCTACCAGAGCGAACAAAAATTCAAATTTTGGCGCCTGTTGTGGTCAAGAAAAAAGGCCAACATAAAAAAGTGTTTGAAATGATCCAACGTGAAGGGTATGTCAGAATGCGGGTGGATGGTGAAACCTATGATGTTAGTGAGGCACCAGAACTTGAAAAAAATAAAAAACATGATATTGCGATTGTGATTGACCGTATCGTTGTGAAAGAAGGCATTCGCTCTCGCTTGTTTGATTCGTTTGAAGCGGCTTTGCGTTTAGCTGAAGGTTACGCAATTGTTGATGTGATTGGTCAAGAAGAAATGTTGTTTAGTGAACATTATGCTTGTCCTTATTGTGGGTTCACAGTCGGTGAATTGGAGCCGCGCTTGTTTTCATTTAATGCACCATTTGGCGCTTGTCCCGATTGTGATGGTTTAGGTGTTAAATTAGAAGTGGACAAAGACTTAGTGATTCCAGATCCCACTAAAACCTTGAGAGAAGGAGCCATTGTTCCGTGGAACCCTATTAGTTCCCAATATTATCCACAAATGTTGGAGCAAGCAGCCACCAGTTTTGGGATTGATATGGATACGCCGTTTGAAGAATTACCTGCAGAGCAACAAGAAATTATTTTAAATGGTTCTGGCGAGAAAAACTTTCATTTTCATTATGAAAATGACTTTGGTGGTGTTCGTGATGTGGAAGTGCCATTTGAAGGGATTTTAAAAAATATTAAACGACGTTACCATGAAACAAATAGCGATTTTACACGAGATCAAATGCGGTTATACATGACAGAATTGACTTGTCGAAGCTGTCATGGATATCGTTTGAATCCGCAAGCTTTAGCTGTAAAAATCAATGGCACGCACATTGGTGAAGTCAGTGAATTAGCAATAAAAAATGCGGTCCAATTTTTTGAAGGTGTATCTTTATCTGAACAAGAAACAACGATTGCTCGGCCAATTTTAAAAGAAGTCGAAGATCGGTTAACCTTCTTAAAAAATGTCGGTTTAGATTACTTAACCTTAAGTCGAGCTGCTGGTACACTTTCTGGCGGAGAAGCACAAAGAATTCGCTTAGCAACACAAATTGGCTCAAACTTATCAGGCGTCCTTTACATTTTAGATGAACCATCAATTGGTTTGCATCAACGAGATAACGATCGCTTGATTGACTCATTGAAAAAAATGCGGGACTTAGGCAATACATTAATTGTGGTGGAACACGATGAAGATACAATGATGGCTTCGGATTACTTGATTGATGTGGGACCTGGCGCTGGACATCTGGGCGGTGAAATTGTAGCCGCTGGTACGCCGGAAGAGGTTGCTAAAAATCCGCATTCATTGACCGGGCAATATCTTTCTGGGAAAAAAGTGATTCCTGTACCAAAAGAACGTCGCAAAGGTAATGGCAAAGCGATCAAAGTCACTGGTGCCAGTGAAAATAATTTAAAAAATGTCAGTGTTGAATTTCCGCTCGGTGAATTTGTTGCTGTCACAGGTGTTTCAGGTTCAGGGAAAAGTACTTTAGTCAATCAAATTTTGAAAAAAGCACTGGCCCAAAAATTAAATCGTAATTCCAATAAACCTGGGAAACACAAAAGTATCACTGGTTATGAAGCCATTGAAAAGATTGTTGACATTGATCAAAGTCCGATTGGTCGAACACCAAGAAGTAATCCAGCGACTTATACTAGTGTTTTTGATGACATTCGCGATTTGTTTGCCCAAACAAATGAAGCCAAGGTTCGTGGCTATAAAAAAGGCCGCTTTAGTTTTAACGTCAAAGGTGGCCGTTGTGAAGCTTGTCGCGGGGATGGTATCATCAAAATTGAAATGCACTTTTTACCTGATGTCTATGTGCCTTGCGAAGTTTGTCATGGCAAACGTTATAATTCTGAGACGTTAGAAGTTCATTATAAAGGCAAAAACATTTCTGATATTTTAGATATGACGGTGGAAGATGCCGTAGAATTTTTCAAACATATCCCTAAAATTCATCGTAAATTGCAAACAATTGTGGATGTAGGCTTAGGCTATGTGACATTGGGGCAGCCAGCAACTACTTTATCTGGTGGGGAAGCACAGCGGATGAAGCTAGCGAGTGAACTTCATAAAAATTCTAATGGGAAAAACTTTTATATTCTGGATGAGCCAACAACAGGCTTGCATACCGATGATATTGCGCGGTTGCTTCTAGTATTAGAGCGTTTAGTGGAAGCGGGCAATACCGTTTTAGTGATTGAACATAACTTGGATGTCATCAAATCTGCGGATCATGTGATTGATCTAGGGCCAGAAGGTGGCGACGGTGGTGGGACGATCGTGGCGACAGGAACACCAGAAGAAGTTGCTAAAGTCAAAGACAGTTACACAGGATATTATTTAAAACGTGTTCTGAAATAAACATTAATGATTAGATAAAGAACCTTGTTTTTATGGGAAACAAGGTTCTTTTATTATAAAATAACAAAAATTTTTTAATGAAAATTAAAAATAAATGTTGACTTAATGTGTAATTAAAAGATATACTATGTTTGTTAACAAAATAACAATGAACACGAAGGGAAGTCTTAAATGAAAAACAAAAAAATAACAACAAGTTTATTAACAGCAGGAATGGTCTTAGCTATCGGAATCACACCTTTTGTACATAGTAACACAATGGAAGCAGCGACTTTAATTTCACAATCAGACCATGAAAAAGTAATGAGTTTTACCAAGAAAGACTTAAAAGAAGCAACGGGCATTCAATTGGAGCCGGCGACAGTACAAGCCGTTCATCAGGAATTAAAGCAACAAATCACCTGGGAAACATTAGGCTATTCCACAATTGATGCGCAAAATATTGCGACACGTTTTACACAAAATACATATCAGGCTCTGGGGATTTTAACAGATATCGCCAACCATTCAGACCTTCAATTGAAAGTCATTACCATTAATAATCCCTATCTAGCAACAGCTAAAATTGGTACCTTTAAGTGGGAAACCGTAACTCCTGAAGTTGGCGGGGACCATGAAACAGCAGACAATGAACTAACCACACCGACACCGACTGTTGCCAGTCTTCAAGAGATTGACGTAGAAATCGAATACGATGAAAATGAAATTGAGTTCACCTATGAAATAAAATCGAACGGAACAATTAAAGCAACGTATGAAGATGAATTTGCTGATTTAGAATTAGAAGGTAAGGCAGCACAAGACAAAATCATGACTCTTTTAGATAGATTGTCAATCAAAACAGCTACAAATGAACAAATTAAAGAACACATTACGAAAAAGTTAGCCGTGAATGAACAAGTAAAACAATTTGAGTTTGAAGCTAATTTTACTGATGAAACAGAAATTGAGTTTGTATTAAAATAACACAGAGTTATATAGTATAATTCAGCAATTAAAACAGCATTGACATTTTTGTCAATGCTGTTTTTCTATGAAAGAATAGAAATCTTTATAAGAATGATTGAAAAGCTTTCTTTGATACGCCCGGGGTGTTATAATATAGTGATGCAAGTGAAGGGAGTGTTGAATATGCCAGAAAATTTACAACTGGTTATTATTACAGGAATGAGTGGCGCTGGAAAAACAGTCGCTGTTCAAAGCTTTGAAGACATGGGCTATTTCTGTATCGACAATTTACCACCAAGCTTAATCCCAAAATTTTGGGAATTAATTAAAGAATCTGGAAAAGTTACCAAGATTGCGTTAGTGATTGATTTACGTTCACGGACCTTCTTTAGAGAAATTCAGGATATGTTAGTCGAACTTGAAAATACTAATTTTATTGATACAACGATTTTATTTTTAGATGCCACCGATGAAGAGTTGGTTTCTCGTTATAAAGAGACACGGCGTGCGCATCCAATGGCGATGGATGGTTTAGTGACAGAAGGTATTCGTAAAGAACGTGCAATGCTGGAAGAAATCAAGGCGGATGCTCAGTTGGTCATTGACACTACGGACTTGTCCCCTCGTCAATTGCGGGAACGTTTGAATAAAGAACTAGCAACGAGAGAGACACACGAATTTCGAGTGGAAATGGTGTCCTTCGGCTTTAAATATGGGTTGCCGATTGATGCAGATATCGTTATGGATGTTCGCTTTTTACCTAACCCCCATTATATTGATGAACTACGACCGTTAACTGGAATGGATCAACCTGTTTATGATTATGTGATGGGCTTCCCAGAAACAGATGAATTTTATACAAAATTTATCGATTTACTGCGAACAGTCTTACCTGGATATAAAAAAGAAGGTAAAAGTAGCGTCACCATTGCAATTGGCTGTACTGGCGGACAACATCGCTCTGTTGCATTGACAGAACGTGTTGGCGCTGAATTAAAAGAGGAAGATTACCATGTAAATATTACCCACCGCGACCGCTTAAAAAGAAAAGAAACGGTTAATCGCTCTTAATGAAAACCTATCGAATTCGTAAACCGAAGATCGTGGTTGTTGGTGGTGGAACAGGCTTGCCAGTAATTTTGAAAAGTTTAAGAAATCAAAGTGTTGATATTACTGCCGTCGTAACGGTCGCTGATGATGGCGGTAGTAGTGGCGAGCTTCGGTCCTCTATTAATAACATGACACCTCCGGGAGATTTAAGAAATGTTTTAGTGGCATTGTCAGATATGCCACAATTATATGAAGATATTTTTCAATATCGTTTTGATAAATCAGATAGTCATTTTGCCAATCATGCAATCGGTAATTTAATCATTGCTGCTGTCTCAGAAATGAGAGGAAGTACGTATGAAGCGATTCAATTGCTTTCAAAAATGATGCATGTTGATGGACGGATTTATCCATCATCAGAACGGCCATTAACGTTACATGCTGTATTTAAAGATGGCTCAGTGGCGGTGGGAGAATCAAAAATTGCACTGGATCGCAAGACGATTGACCATGTGTTTGTAACAAATACACACGGAGAAGAGCAGCCAAGAGCTGCGCGTAAAGTCGTCAAAGCAATTGAAGAAGCAGACATGGTCGTGTTAGGGCCAGGGAGTCTTTTTACAAGTATTTTGCCTAATTTAGTTATTACAGAAATTGGTGAAGCCATCAAACAAACGGCAGCCGAAGTAGTCTATATTTGTAACATCATGACCCAAAAAGGGGAAACGGAACATTTTACGGATGCAGATCATGTTCGTGTCTTAAACGAGCATCTACAAGCGCAGTTTGTTGATACAGTGCTGGTTAACACAGAAAAAGTACCAGAAAATTACATGGATCCTGAAATTTATGATGAATATTTGGTTCAAGTAAAGCATGATTTTCAAGGATTACGTGAAGAAGGATGCCGAGTTATTTCGACAGACTTTTTAGAATTAAGAGATGGCGGAGTTTTTCATGATGGGGAAAAAGTTGTTGAAGAACTTTTCCGTATCGTATTTGGAACGAAATATTAATTAATCAAAAGAATCAAGAGAGGAGGAGCTTAGATGTCTTTTGCCTCGGATGTCAAAAAAGAGTTGACTGGTTTAGAAGTCCATCGAGAACACGCGAAAGCAGAATTAGCAGCATTAATTCGGATGAACGGCTCACTTAGCTTAGTTAATCAACAGTTTGTCTTGAATGTACAAACGGAAAATGCTGCAATTGCTCGTCGAATGTATTCATTGCTGAAAGATCATTACCATGCACAAGCAGAATTATTAGTTCGTAAAAAAATGAAACTAAAGAAAAATAATGTTTACATTGTGCGTCTAAAACAAGATACACAAAAAATTCTAGCTGATTTGGATATTATGGATGGGGTCGTTTTTAATGGCAATGTGTCAAATGAAATCATGGGTAACGCACAAAAAATGCGTTCCTATTTACGCGGGGCCTTTATGGCTTCTGGCTCAGTTAATAATCCGGAAACAAGTCGCTATCATTTAGAAATTTTTTCAATTTATGAAGAACACAATAATGATATTTGTAAGATGTTGAATTACTATGACTTAAACGCTCGAACATTGGGACGCCGAAACGGGTATATTTGTTATTTAAAAGGTGCTGAAAAAATTGCCGACTTTTTAACGTTAATTGGTGCCACGAACTCTATGTTGAAATTTGAAGATGTCCGGATTGTCCGTGATATGCGGAATTCAGTAAATCGTTTAGTGAATTGCGAAACAGCGAATTTAAATAAAACCATTGATGCGGCTTCAAAACAAATTGAAAATATTCAATTTATTGAAAGTACAGTAGGGCTGACGTCATTACCGGAGAAACTTCAGGAAATCGCAGAATTACGGTTAGAGTATCCGGAAGTTAGTCTCAAAGAACTAGGGGAAATGATTCCTTCAGGAGCTATTTCTAAGTCAGGTATTAATCATCGTATTCGAAAAATTAATGAATTTGCAGAAAAATTACGAGAAAAAAGTGCGTAACTTTTCTGCTCCAGAAGTGAAGAATAACATTTCCGTTTGAAGTGCTATCCTTCACTTTTTCTTTAAGCGTGTAAAAAAAATTAAAGTGTGCAAAAAGTGTGTAGCGCTGAAATGTAGTGTTGACCTGTGTTTTAAAGAAACGATGTTGGCACGAATGTTGCATGTAATGAAATGCAAGCGATTACTTATTGCTGTTTTTAACTAAAACATTAAAAACTATTGGAGGGGTCAAAATGGTTCAACGATTAATTAGTGCAAATGCATCAGAAATCAAACGGATGTCAAAAGAAGAGCTGTTTCAGAGTATTAAAGCGAGCGAAGGGCGCGTAATTTTATCGGAAAATGTGGTAGTTCATCCATCCGTAGCAGGTGATATCACTTGTGCGGAAATGTCAAAAGCATATGGCGCAGACATGATTTTATTGAATGTTTTCGATGTTAATCAACCGATTGTAGTAGCCGCTTATGAAGGGCAATATACTGCGGAAACATGTGTCCCTAATGATGAGGTTGTTCATCGTTTGAAAGAACTAGTCGGTTTACCGATTGGCATGAATGTCGAACCTGTTGATGAAAATTTAGACTTAGCTTCAACAAGAGTTTCAATCGAACCAGGTAGAAAAGCATCAGCAGCTACTTTCAAAAAAGCCAATGAACTGGGTTTGGATTTTATCTTATTGACAGGTAATCCTGGAACTGGTGTGACCAACGACTTGATTGCTAAGAACGTGGCCTTAGCCAAAAAACATTTTGACGGCATCATTATTGCCGGAAAAATGCACAGTTCAGGTGTAGATGAACCAGTGGTCAGTTTAAAATCAGCTGAACAATTTATTGAAGCGGGCGCTGATATTGTCTTAGTCCCAGCAGTTGGCACGGTTTGGGGCATCACTGATCAACAAGTCAAAGAAGTTGTGGATTTTGCACATTCAAAAGGAAAATTAGTTATGAGTGCCATTGGAACTTCACAAGAAAGTGCTCAACCTGAAGTTATCCAAACTATCGGCATTAGAAATAAAATTTTAGGCGTAGATATTCAACATATTGGCGATGCCAATATGGGCTTAGTTGGTATTGAAAATATTAAAGAGCTTTCTGATGCGATACGTGGGAAAAGACATACTGTTGCTAGAATGGCTCGTTCGATTAATCGTTAAAAAAGTGAACAGAGGCACGAATTCAGAAAATTTGAATTCGTGTCTTATGATTTTTTTATTGAAAAACGGTATACTAAAAGAGAAATAAAGGTTTGAAAGGATGAGGTTTTTTATGGATATTTCAGTAATTGATGCAACAAAAGTTAACACAGAAACAGGACTTCACATTGGTGAGAGCAATGCCCCTATCAAAATAATAGAATTTATCAATGTTCGCTGTCCTTATTGCAGAAAATGGTTTGAAGAGTCTGAGGAACTGTTAGCACAATTTGTCAAAAGTGGTAAAGTTGAACGTATCATTAAGTTGTTTGATAAAGAAAAAGAAAGTTTACAACGCGGCAATGTGATGCATCATTACATTGACTATTCAGCGCCTGAACAAGCACTGTCAGCATTGCATAAAATGTTTGCTACGCAAGATGAATGGGGAAACTTAACCTTAGAAGAAGTAGCGACGTATGCTGAAAAAAATCTTGGCTTAAAAGAACAAACAGATGCAACGCTTGTTTCCGCCGTGATTGCTGAAGCCAATGCGGCGCACATTCAATTTGTACCAACGATCATCATTGGTGAGCATATCTTTGACGAAAGTGTCACTGAAGAAGAATTACGAGGATACATTGAAAAATAAAAAAATGGAAACAGCGACGGTCGCTGTTTCCATTTTTTTTATTTTTAATTTAAGGCGCTACTATTTTCCATTACTTCATCGATTAAACCATATTCTTTTGCTTGTTCGGCAGTCATATAGTTATCACGATCGGTATCACGTTCAATCACTTCAATTGGTTGGCCAGTTCGTTCAGCTAAAATTGAATTTAAACGTTGACGAGTGTCTAAAATGTGACGAGCAGCAATTTCAATTTCTGTTGCTTGCCCTTGAGCGCCACCAAGTGGTTGGTGAATCATGATTTCCGCATTTGGTAAAGCGAAACGTTTGCCTTTTTGACCAGCTGTTAATAAGAAGCTACCCATTGAAGCCGCCATTCCTAATACGATCGTTTGGACATCCGCTTTAACGAAATTCATGGTATCGAAAATCGCTAAGCCTGCAGAAACGCTGCCACCAGGAGAGTTAATGTACAAGTAAATGTCTTTTTCTGAATCTTGGGCATCTAAGAATAATAACTGTGCAATCACTGAGTTTGCCACATTATCATCGATAGGGCCGCTTAGCATAATGATGCGGTCTTTTAATAAACGAGAGTAAATGTCATAAGCACGTTCACCGCGAGATGATTGTTCAATAACTGTTGGAATTAAATTCATAAGTAAATCCTCCTATATAAAGAAACTTTTAAAGTCATTCTATCACAAAGCACTTTGAATGCCTATGAAAAGTATACCTCTTTGGTCAATAAAGGTCAACGAAGTCGCTTGAAAAATTTTGTGTCATTTTTTATCCGAAACTTTTGGATTATGTTATACTAAAATGGAAAATTAGAAAAAGAGCGAGGGGAAAAATATGTTTGTTTTTATCGCCGGAATGGTCGGTGTAATCATCGGTGCGCTAATAGTCACAGCAAGTGCCGCCTTACATTCATCTTACAAAGAGCGAAAAGAAGTACGTTATCGTGAACTAGAACATTTGGTTAAAGAAATTGAATCATTGAATTTATTAAATAAAAAAGTCAAAGAAATTTTACAAAAGCGTGAATTATATATAGACAGATCAATTGAATACTTATCGATGGATGATTGTTTCATCAGCATCGATGATTTTATTTATTTGGAATCATTTTCTGCTCAAAATAATTTTTACTTACCGACGTACTTAATTGAAGAATTTTTCAAAAAAATTGCGCATCGTAAAGTCATTTTGACGGCCAGCGAAGTTGCTGAAATGGGTGGGCACACCTATAAAGGCGGCCGTGTTATTTTGGAAAATTTTTCAGACGAGATTTTAGCAATTATTGAAGATAAAAAACGTAAAATGCAGCGTTTGTCTAACGAACCACTTCATTATTTTAAAGCGATTAAATAAAAAAAGAACCAGCGTACCCGCTAATTTTTGGGGGTATCTGGTTCTTTTTCTTGTTGTTCCATATCGGTCATAGTGTCTTCAATTTCTTTATGTAAGAAATAAGAAATAACTGTACGAATGATCACCAAGGTTGCCAATTTCAAAATATCTTGAAAAGTTGGTTTAACAATAGATTCAATAATATCAGCAGCAATTAAAATTTCTAAACTTAACAGAATGTAGCTACCAAGGAAGTTTTTGATGAACGTATTCATTTTGGTTAAGGTAAAGCGGCTTTGATTTTGTCGTTCACTTTTAATGAAATCTTTTCCTGCTAAACAAACACCCCAAACTAAAACAATAATTGAAAAAACATTCAGTCCTAAAATACATAGCTCAAAAAGTGGGGTTAAAAGCGTCATTAACTGATGGGGCCACTCATTCATCGTATTCACTCCTACCAAAAAGCCTTTTCTTTAACTATAACGAAACGGTTGACTAACGTCAAATATTGTTGAAATAAACGGGCTAAACTATTCAGCTTATAGAACAAAACTAAGAAAATTATGAATAGCATCTAACAATTAAGTAAAAGGACTGTAAAGGTTCTTTTACTTTTTTTGTGTAAAAAAAGAGTCTTGAAAAGAATCAAGTAGCAAAAAGTAAGTGAAAACCAACTTTGTCAGTGGATAGTCTTTTAATTAATTTTTAAAAGACAAATTTTACGTTTTCAAGAGCCGAATACTGCCAAGTTTTAGCCTATAAAGGTGATAGAATCAGAAATTGAGTAAGAGATGTGTCACAAAAGCAAGGAGACACATCGACTTGATGAAAGATTTAAGGAGCTGTAGTTGAAGTAAAGAGAAGCAAGTGTCCCAAACACTAGCGAAAGAAAATAGGGAGGATTAAAATGTTTAAGAAAGCAACGAAATTATTATCGACAATGGTGATTGTCGCTGGAACAGTTGTGGGAAATTTCAGTCCCACATTGGCTTTAGCTGAAGGAGCGGTTAAAGCAGGAGATATAGAAGGAATGACCAATACGGTGAAAGTAAAAGACGACAGTCTGGCTGATTGTAAACGGATATTGGAAGGACAAGCTGCTTTCCCAGTTCAAGCGGGTGAAACGGAACCGGTTGATTTAGTGGTTGTTGAAGATGCCAGTGGTAGTTTTTCAGATAATTTTCCACATGTAAGACAAGCGATTGATGAAGTTGTTAAAGGCTTGTCTGACCAAGACCGCGTGATGCTTGCTTCATATCGCGGCGGAAAACAATTTATGTTTCCTGATGGAAAGACAAAAATTAATTCAGCTGATTATGACATGAATGTGCGTGTTGATACTCAATTAACCCATGATAAAAGCAAGTTTGTCTCTGGTTTTGGAGACGTTCGGACGTATGGTGGTACGCCAACCGCCCCAGGATTGAAACTCGCTTTAGATACGTACAATCAAACACACGGAGATTTAACGAATCGAAAAACGTATTTCCTATTAGTGACAGATGGGGTCGCTAATACACGTTTAGATGGTTACTTGCATAAAACCAATACCAATGATTCAATCAATGAATATCCAGATCCAAGACATCCTCTTCAAGTCTCAGTGGAATATAGTAATGACTACCAAGGTGCTGCAGCAGAAGTTTTAGCGTTAAACCAAGAAATTACTAACCAAGGCTATGAAATGATTAATGCGTATTGGGAAAGTGTCGAATCTTTAAGTTCAGTGAATTCATACTTTGATAAGTATAAAACAGAAGTGGGTCCTTTTGTAAAACAAGAGTTGCAACAAGGATCTAGCACACCAGAAGATTTTATTACAAGCCAATCTATTGATGATTTTACAACCCAATTAAAACAAATTGTCAAAGATCGTCTGGCGCAATCGACACCAGCAACAGCTTCATTAACGATTGCCAATCAATTTGATATTCAATCGGCGACCGCTACGGACGATGCTGGAAATGATGTGCCTGTTCAAATTAACGGACAAACCATTTCAGCAACTAGTACAGAAGGTTACGTAGGAAACATCACCATTCACTACGAAGTCAAAGAAAATACAGCGATTGATGCAGCAACCCTTGTAAGTAGTGGGACAATGAATCAAGGAACAATTGCTAAGGAATTTCCAGAAGCGATGATTCCTAAAAATGACAATGCGCATGCGTGTGACGTGACGCCAGAAGATCCAACGATTACAAAAGATATCGAAAATCAAGAGCACTTAGATTTAACCAATCGTGAAGATAGTTTCGATTGGCATGTCAAAACAGCCTTTGGCAATGAAACAAGTACTTGGACCCAAGCCAGTTTAGTAGATGATATTAACCAATTATTAGATATCCAAAAAGTCGTTGTCACTGATGAAAATGGTAAAGATGTTACAGCTAATGGCAAAGTAACACAAGAAAATAACAAAGTAACTTTTGAAATGAACAAACAAGCAGACAGCTATGACTATTTGAGTGGTCATACATACACAATGACTATTACAACTAAAATTAAAACTGACGCAACGGACGAAGAATTAGCGCCTTATATCCAACAAGGCGGCATTCCCAACCAAGCTGACTTAAACTTTGGCAATGAAGGGGACGTGTTGCATTCCAACAAACCAACTGTAACACCGCCGCCAGTAGATCCAAATATTACTAAAGACGTAGAAGGTCAAGATCACTTAGATTTAACCAACCGTGACCAAGAATTTAAATGGAATGTCAAAACAGCTTTCGGTAACGAAACCAGCACATGGACCCAAGCTAGCATGGTAGATGACATTAATAAAGTGTTAGACATTGCAGACGTGAAAGTCACTGATGAAAATGGCAAAGATGTTACAGCCAATGGCACAGTAACACAAGAAAATAACAAAGTAACTTTTGCAATGAATAAAAAAGACGACAGTTATACCTACTTATCTGGTCACACATACACAATGACCATTACCACTAAAATTAAAGCAGACGCAACGGACGAAGAATTAGCGCCTTATATTGAACAAGGCGGGATTCCCAACCAAGCCGACTTAAACTTTGGCAACGAAGGGGACGTGTTACATTCCAACAAACCAACAGTGACACCGCCTGCACCAACGCCAGAAGATCCAACGATTACAAAAGATATCGAAGGTCAAGAACATTTAGATTTAACCAACCGTGACCAAGAATTTAAATGGAATGTCAAAACAACTTTTGGCAACGAAACCAGCACATGGACCCAAGCTAGCATGGTAGATGACATTAATAAAGTGTTAGACATCACAGACGTGAAAGTCACTGATGAAAATGGCAAAGATGTTACAGCTAATGGCAAAGTAACACAAGAAAATAACAAAGTAACTTTTGAAATGAATAAAGAAGATGACAGCTACTCATACTTAGCTGGACATACGTACACAATGACTATCACCACTAAAATTAAAGCTGATGCAACGGACGAAGAATTAGCACCTTATATTGAACAAGGCGGGATTCCTAACCAAGCGGACTTAAACTTTGGCAACGAAGGTGACGTGTTACATTCCAACAAACCAACTGTAACACCACCTGCACCAACACCAGAAGATCCAAAAAAACCTGAACCTAAACAACCGCTAAAACCGAAAAAACCGTTGACGCCTACAAATCATCAAGCACCAACGAACCCAGTTAATTTTGGAAAATCAGCAAGTAAAGGAATTCATTTACCAATGACTAATACAACAGTAAATCCACTTTACATGATCGCAGGTTTAATTGTCCTTATAGTGGCTATTAGCTTTGGCATAACAAAAAATAAAAAAAGAAAAAATTAGACAAACTAAAAAGGAAGAAAAAACATGAATAAAAAAATTTCGTTCAGTCTGTTAATTTTGTTACTTAGTTTGTTGGTAGGTTTTACATTTATTCCGCATAAAAAGGAATTAAGTTTTAATGAGTATCAAGAAAAAAAACACTCTGGCGAAACATTTTATGTTGTTTTAAAAAAGAAAAACTGTTCAGATTGTCAGGATTTCGAGAAACTACTGCAAGCACCTAAACAGGTTTACTATGTAGAATTAACCAACAAAGAGACCATGAAAGAATGGTCAACATTTATCCGAGAAAATAAAGTTTTACATGTGCCATCTATGTTTAAAATAGATAACGGCCATCTCAAGAAAATTGATGGAGAAGGAGATGCGAATCAATTATTCGCAAACTATCAAAAAATAACGAAGTAAAAAGAATAAAAAGACAAGGCAAGTTTCCTTTATAGGAAACTTGTCTTTTTTCTAGTAATAGTCGTTTATTAAATAACATGTGAAATGTTTTACAAATTCATTTTGGTTTGATAAAATAAATTTGAACATATGAATTTATTTTCATTTGTTTTGGAAGGAGGAACGAATGATTGAATTGATTTTACTTTTGTCGGTGATTCTTTTAGGTTTATTGATTGGAAATAAAAGAGTGGATAAGTGGCTTTTTCTTAAAGCATTGCTTTTGTTTTCTGTTATGCTAAGTGTGAGCATCTTAATTTCGGTAGCTATGTATTTATTATTAACAATAGGCGTTGCAAGCGTAATAGGGGAGAAGTTAGAGTCGTTATTTCTTTTAGGGATAGTCGTTATCATCAGTACGAGTCTTTTATTATATTTTTTATTGAATTTAACGACGAAAAAAATTGTTTTACCCATCGCTTTAATGAAAATAATTGAATATTATATTCAATGGGTATTGATTTATGTTACTATTTATCAAGTGATTTTTGATCAGTTTATTGTTTCTTCAGAAGTAAAAAATACGTTAAAAGGAACTATTAATGAGCCAGTCGCAATCATTATTGTTATTTTGCCATCATTTATTTCAATTTGGATTGCCGTTGTTTTATTTAGGATTCGTATGGAAGAACTTTAATCAGATACTTTTAGAATGGAGGAGTTTGTATGTCTGCTTGGCAAACATTTAAAAATGGAACAAGGCAATTTTTTAAAGACATCTTGCAGTACTTATGGTTATTTTTTACTTTAAATGTTTTATTATTATTGGTGGGTGGGGCTTTTAGTTGGGCTACTTCCAACGCACTAAAAACTCAAGGTATTCCTTATCTTTCGTTTAATAACCTGAATTTACTGTTAGAAAAGCCGCTTGCTCTGGTGTTATTAATTCTCTTGTTGTTACTTTTTTTAGGTGCAGTTTTTTATCAGTTTACCTTTTTATTATTAGGGATTTTTCAAATACGGCAAGACCATCGCTTTCATTTTAAAGGAGTTACCAAGGCATCTTTTAAAGTTCTTAAAAAGCAAGGTGCCCGTTCGTGGTTATTCTTTTTCGGTTATTTTGTTGTCATTGTCCCTTTTGGTAACCTAATTTTCCAAAGTAATCTATTGACGAAATTCGTGATTCCAGATTTTATTGTTGAATTTTTGTCCCAACGAATTCCTTACTTGGTGGGGCTACTGGCTTTTGGGTTATTAGTCTGGTATTTAGCTATTCGTTTCATTTACACGCTTCCATTAATGATTTTGGAGAGAAAAAAAGCAGGCGAGGCAGTTAAGGCTAGTTGGTCAATGACAAACAAACGATTATGGTTCATTATTCGTAATATTGCATTTGTGACGATCGCGGTATTTGTTTCAACGTATGTTATTTATGTGTTACTTTATCTTCTACAGTTGAAGTTAGATACCTTGAGCGACACCATTAGCTTGCTAGGTGGTATTTTAAATTTAACGGTTGTCCAATTTTTACAGTTTGTCTCTAATGCTTGGCTTTCAGTATTACTGATTAATTTCTTATATACACAATTAAATGTTCAAGCAGAAACGACGACAAAAGTTGCCTTTGACAAAGAAACGAAACGTAATAAATTAGTGACTATCGGAATGGGCCTAGGACTATTCACCATTTTTGGCGGCTATATAATTTTCAACGCTGTTTACTTAACAGGGCTATTAGAATCAAAACCTTTGATTATTTCGCATCGAGGGGTCACCAATAGTAATGGCGTACAAAATACCATTCCTGCTATGGAAAGAACCATTAAATTTAAACCAGATTATATTGAAATTGATGTTCAAGAAACCAAAGACCATCAATTTGTTGTGATGCATGATGCAAACCTTAAAGAACTCGCCGGCGTTGATGGCACGCCACAAGAATTTACGTTGGCTGAATTAACAAAAATGATCGTTAAAGAAAATGGCCAAGAAGCACCAATTGCCAGTTTTGATGATTATTTAGCGAAAGCAAACCAAGCCAAACAAAAATTACTAGTAGAAATTAAAACGTCTAAACAAGATAGTCAAGGTGCGCTTTCTAACTTTATTGAAAAATATGAACGTCCTTTGATAAAGAATAACCATCAGGTTCAATCTCTCGACTACAATGTGATCAAAGCGTTTAAAAAAGCCAAATCAAAAGTAAAAGTTAGTTTTATTTTGCCCTATAATTTCACTTTTCCAGAAACACAAGCTGATTTGTATACAATGGAAGCTACTACGTTGAATGATACCTTCATTTTAAAAGCTGACCAACAGAAAAAAGCAGTTTATGCTTGGACAGTTAATGACTCAGAGGTACTAAGTAAAATGCTCTTTATGGACGTTGCTGGAGTGATTACCGATGATTTGGAGTTAGTTAATGAAGAAGTCAATGACTTTGAAAAAAATCCATCGTATGCGGATCGTATTTTGCATTATATTTTTATGCTGCCAAGTGTGGCTTCTCAATAAAAAATGAAGAAGAGGGTTAAACGAAATGAAAAAAGAATTTTCGCGAGTACTTCTTAAAAATCAATCTGATGAAATTCTTATCTTAAAAGATCGGCCAGACACATGGAATTTCCCTGGCGGAAAACAAGAACTTGGTGAATCAGCGCTGGAATGTGCGATTCGTGAAATTAAAGAAGAATTAGCAGTGGAAATTACTGAACTTGAAGAAATTTTTACTGGACCACTCGTTTTTGATTCAATCGTTTGGCAAGGACATTTTTATTTTGCTAAACAAGCCCAAGGAAAAGTTACGCTGAACGAACCAAATAAAATTAAAGGCGTACAATTTATTAAGCGGTTTGAGGAAGTAAATTTTTCACCAGGATTAGCTCCGCTATTTGATTATTTAGCGCGTAGTGATTATTTAAAGTTAAATAAAACTAACTGGAAATAGAAAGAATAGGAATGTCTTTTGCTAGGGCTTTGTCAAGCGCATCTTTGATTATTTTAGAAAGTCCAAGGGAAAGTCGTGGGCATTGTTTATTTCTAATAAATATGTTATAGTAATTAAGTAATCAATTTTGATAAGTAATTTGAGTTATATATTTAAAAACTATACTTCTCCTTTTGCCACTCAACATTTTTTGCAATAACTTGCATATTTTTATGCACTAGGAGGAAATATATATGAACAACGGTACAGTAAAATGGTTTAACGCAGACAAAGGTTTTGGATTTATTACAGGTGAAGATGGCAATGATGTATTTGCACATTTTTCAGCTATTCAATCAGATGGATTTAAAACTTTAGACGAAGGCCAAGCAGTAACTTTTGATACTGAAGAAGGTCCACGCGGCTTACAAGCAACGAACATCGTAAAAGCTTAATAATGAATGAAAACGGACCACGTGTTGGTCCGTTTTTTTGATAGCTGTTGTCTGATCTCGTCATTAATTACATAGCAAAACAAAGCAGATGCCATTTAAAGGAGGAGAATCTGAAGATGACCTTAACTGAGCTGTTACTTGTAAGTGGATTATTTTGGCTAGTAATCATAATTGGTGTGATTGCTGGTAGCATATTTCTAATTAAGTATTTTAGAGGTCGGAGCTGAACGGTTCTGTTCCCGCCAATTATCAGGTTTTAAGCCTGGGACAAAAATCCAAAGTGATTTTTGCCCCAGGTTCTTTATTTAATTAGGGTATTAAGTTTTAGGTAAAATAATTAACAAATTAAAAGCAATTTACTATATAATCAGAAAGGGATCTTTAAGAGAGAAGCAGGTGTTTGCTTGTCGTAATACTTTGTTTAGCAGATAGAAAAAGGAAACGTTATGCGTTACAATAGGAACGGAGGAATTTTAACCTTATTGGATTTGTAGCTGAAGCAGAACAAATGTTGTCTCGTTAAGTGCGATTGAGCTTGCCATAAGTAACATTTGAAAAAACTACAGATAGAAAAATCATTCCTAAACATGAAAAAACACTCTTTAGATGAATAAAGAGTGTCCAGAAACGTTGATAAATCAACATATTTAAATAACGCGCCCTGAGGGAATCGAACCCCCGTCTCAAGAACCGGAATCTTACGTGATATCCACTACACTAAGGGCGCGGCACGAATACTAGTTTAGCTGATATTGACAAAAATTACAAGAGGGAGGACGAAAATAATGAAATTTGAGCAACGAATGTCCCAACAACAAAAACAAGTCCAGAAGTTGGCCATGACTCAACAGCTTCAACAATCTATTCAAATTTTACAATTTAATACGGAAGAACTCGCTGCCTTTGTTGAAGCGAAAGCACTAGAGAATCCATTAATTGATTTACAAGTAGACACGCAGTACACCACAGATTTTCCGATACCTAGTCGTTCTTACACCAACCAAGACGAAGAAAATAATTATATGAATCAAATTCCAGACTATCATTTATCATTATTTGAGTCTTTAATTGATCAAATTCATTTGAATTACCGCGATACATACTTGCGAACATTGGTATTGTTTTTAGTAGAATATATAGACGTGAATGGTTATTTAACGATTTCGTTAGAAGAAGCGGCAGTGAAAACCGAAGCAAGCGCCATTCAAATGCTAGATGCATTAACTTTGTTACAACAGCTAGATCCAGCAGGTGTGGGGGCACGCAATTTACAAGAATGTTTGATGCTACAAACAGAACGAGACGATACCGCGCCTAATTTAGCGTATATTTTATTGGAGGAAGAGTTTGATGCCTTAGTGAGTCGTAAATGGGGCCCGTTAGCTAAAAAATTCGGGATTGAATTAGCAGAAATTCAATTGATCTTTGATTATATACAAACGTTATCGCCAGCGCCAGGGAATATTTTTGATGCGACCGAGGAATTGTATATTCGACCAGATTTAACTGTCCGAATCAAGGAAGATCGAATAGTGGTGATTTCCAACAAAGCTGGTCGACCGACATTAAATTTTCAAGAAAATTATTTCAAACGAATGCAAGAGACTGACGACAAAGAAGTCCAAGAATATATTAAGGATAAGAAAAACGAATTTGAATGGTTAGAGCGCGCAGTGAATCAGCGGGGGGATACAATTTTACGTGTAGGGCAAGAAATTGTGCGCCGTCAAGAAGCCTTCTTTTTAGAAGCAGATCGGCCATTAAAACCAATGACTTTAAAAGAAATTGCGGATGCTTTGTCTATTCATGAATCGACAGTTAGTCGTGCGGTCAATGGAAAATATCTAGAAACCACGTTTGGTGTCTTTGAATTGCGCTCATTCTTCTCCACAAGTATTCTTTCATCAGAAGAAGATGGCGAGGATGTCTCAACAACGATGGTTAAAAAGCAACTACAAAAATTAATTGATCAAGAAGTAAAAAGTAAACCGTTATCTGATCAAAAATTAGTCGAGCGATTAAAAGATTCAGGCATGGAAATATCCCGGCGAACGGTGGCAAAATATCGTGAAGCCCTAGGGATTCCATCTTCATCTAAACGAAAACGATATGAGTAAACAACCAAAGCTTATGAGTAATTTTCATAAGCTTTGGTTGTTTTTTTGTGATTTAAAAAATGTTGGTTTTTTGAATTGTAAAAAAAGCCTAAAGGAGGCAAAGTTTGCTTGCCATTTCCTAGGAAAAAACGTATATTAAAGTTACTTGCTTCTTTAAATAAAGGAAAAGAATAATTTTATAGAAAAGTTGGAAAGCACAAATGAATCAGACAGCAAATAGCAAGAAAAAACGCTATATTACAGGTTTTGATGGCATTCGGACGATCGCTGTAATTGGCGTGATTTTGTATCACCTTTTTCCCCAAGTCATGCGAGGTGGCTACTTAGGTGTTCCGATTTTCTTTGTTGTTTCAGGTTATCTTATTAACGACTTGTTGCGGCAAGAATGGGCAGAAAATCAGACCATTGATTTAAAAGGATTTTATGTGCGAAGGATGAAACGGCTGTATCCAGCATTAATTGTGATGCTTTTAAGTGCAGTTAGTTATATTACACTCTTTCAGCAGGATTTATTAAACAATATTCGCAGCGTTGTCGCTAGTAGTGTTTTTTATTACAACAACTGGTGGCAAATTTTTAAAGGGTTTTCTTATTTTGATGGATTTGCGACACAATCGCCATTTGTACATATTTGGTCATTGGCAGTTGAAGCGCAAAATTATTTAATTTGGCCATTACTTTTTATTCTTCTGGAACGCTTTGTTCGTAAGCGCGGTCGAATTTTCAGTTTAGTTTTAATCGGCGCCTTAATTTCGGTGACGCTGATGGCCGTTTTATATGTTCCTGGCGCAGATCCTACACGTGTCTATTATGGAACAGACACACGTGTTTTTTCTATTTTACTAGGTAGTGCATTGGCGTATGTTTGGCCAAGCACACGTTTGAAAGAAGAAATTCCAGAAGCCTCTAAAAAAATCTTAAATGGCGCTGGGTTAAGTGCCTTAGTTCTTTTAGTATTAGCCTTTTTAACATTATCAGATCATACAAATTTTGTTTATTATGGCGGCATGTTTTTAATTAGTTTGGCAGCCACTGTCTTAGTGGCCGTCACTGCACATCCAGGGGCAGATATGAATCGTTGGTTAACGAATCCAGTCTTTACGTGGATAGGTAAACGGAGTTATGGCATTTACTTGTATCAATTCCCAATCATGATTTTTTATGAGGCCAAAATTAAGACCTTATCGGACCATGTTTTTCTACATTCATTGGTTGAAATAGCATTAATTTTAGTAGTGAGCGAATTGTCATATCGTTTTATCGAACATCCACTGACACGATTGTCTTATAAGGATGTCTGGACTCAATTCACTGAGTTCTTACGGAAACCGTGGGACCTTCGTGAAAAAGGGACAATGGCCTTTATGACAGTGATTAGCGTGATTGCAGTATTCGGTTTAATTGTGGCCCCAGCAAACGCTAAAAGTGCGCAACAAGAGCAACTAGAAAAAAATATTGCGAAAAATCAGCAAAAAATTGAAGAACGTAAAAAAGAAGTCCAAGAAAGTGGCACGAAAAATAGTAGCACGTCCACAGAAAGTAGTACAAAACCGAGTGAAAGCCAAGACGTTCTACCCACACAACTCACCCCAGAGCAAGTAAAAAAAGCGCAGAATTTAGAAATCACAACTATTGGTGATTCCGTTATTCTAGATGGTGCTAGTGGGTTACAAGATATTTTCCCTAAAATGATTATCGATGGGGAAGTGGGCCGTCAATTGTATAGTAGCATTTCACTAATTGGTGAACTAGACAAAAAGAAAATGCTCAAAGATACTGTTTTAGTGAGTTTAGGTACGAATGGTCCTTTTACAGAGGCACAATTTGATGAATTTATGAAAGCGTTAGGTAATCGAAAAGTTTATTGGATTAATGTTCGCGTCCCAACTAGAAGATGGCAAAATCAAGTGAATAGTTTACTTAGTCAAATGGACAAAAAATACGATAACTTAACGGTCATTGACTGGTTTAATTATAGTAACGCCCATGATGATTGGTTTTATGATGACCGAGTTCATCCAAATGTGGCAGGTGGCGAGCAATATACACACTTTATCGCGGAGAAAATTTTACAGTAGCAAGAAACTTCCAGCTCAGATGAAAGGGGCTGGAAGTTTTTTGTTGCAGATAAAGAAATCGTTTACAAAATATGGTGTTTACGTTACGATAAATAAATAATAATCTTTTTTATAGGAGGTAGATAATGATAGAAAATCGGAGTGAGAACAGCGAAATTTATGCTGAAGATATTAGTTTTTTCTACAAAAAAAATTATTTTGTTTTGGAAGATATTAATTGGAAAATCGAAAAAGGACAATGTTGGGGGATTCTCGGACACAACGGTGCGGGAAAAACAACACTAAGTTATTTGGTTTTAGGTTTGCTGAAGCCGAGCAAAGGTGTAGTACATAATTATATAAAAAAAGTAGAATATCTTCCGGAAATGGGTGGTTTCTATGAACGACTGACAGTCAGAGAAAATATACTTTTTAAATTGGAGCTGTCGGGGGAAAAACAAAAGTCAAAAAAATTGACACAAGTGTTAAAAGAATTTGGATTAATAGACTATCAGTTTAAACGTGTAGATAAATTGTCACAGGGATTAAAAAAAAGAGTTGCTTTAGCAATGCTTTTTTTAAGAGAGAGTGAAGCTTATTATTTTGACGAACCTACGAATGCTTTAGATCCAGAAATGAAAAAGAAGTTACGACAATTAATTATTCATTTAAAAGAAGCAGGGAAAATCATTTTAATTAATAGTCATGATTTAGCTTTCGTTGAAGAAATATGTACTAATTTTTTAATATTAAATAATGGAAAAGTCTGCTTCAATGAGCCAAATATAGGAGTCAATTTAGAAGAAATCTATTTGGAAAAAGTAGGTGAACACCATGAATAAAGAATTTTTTTATGAAATTCAAGTAGTGATTAAACGTGAGTTTCTGGAATTAAAAAGTCATCTTTGGAAATATTTCGGTTTAATGCTTTATTTGATTTTTTTTACAGTTTTCATTAGTAAAAGCGGCGGTTCAGAAGGAATTGTTTTGCCAAATGAAGCTAACTTATTTTCCAGCTTTACTTTGGCCGGTAGCTTTGCTGCTATGTTTATCATGAGTACAATGCTTCAAGAAAAAAAGCAAATGACTTTACCTTTATTACTTCTGTCTTCTGTCAGTATAACTAGGGTAGTTATTGGAAAAATAGTGGTTGCTGTAATGATTAGTGTACCTTTTCAAGTGTTTCAACTACTTATTAGTTTTGTTATTTTAAATAACCAACAGAGTCCATATCTTTATCTATTGGCACCACAGAACGTAGTTACTTTACCTTTTATTACTTACCTGTTAGGAAGTTTAGTTCTATTGCTTTCGGTAATTATCAAAGATAAAAAGGTGGCAGAGTATCTTTCTGTTTTTTGTTCGCTGACTTTAGGTGGCATTCTCGCAAGTGCCTATATTTTATTCAATGTACAGTTTTCTTTAGTGAAGATTTTACTTTATTTTCTTTTTTTAATAAGTTGTAGTATTTTGCTGACTATGGCAACAAGTAAGATAGTTAAAAATTCGCTATTCTTTATTGAATAGTGTGATAGAAATTTATAATAGGTTAATGATTTTCTTGAAAACCTAAGCTTTTTTTTTAGATATCTGGTATACTGTTTTTGTTACAAGTTCCCGAAAGGATTTAGCAAGTAATTGTCGTTACTTACTAAAGATGCCTTGTAACCGAAACTATTTAGGGGGAATAACATTATGACAGAAAGACATTTATTTACATCAGAATCCGTTTCAGAAGGACATCCAGATAAGGTAGCTGACCAAGTCAGTGATGCAATTTTAGATGCGATTTTGGAAAAAGATCCGATGGCCCGCGTGGCATGTGAAACATCCGTAACAACTGGTTTAGTCCTAGTATTTGGAGAAATTTCTACAACAGCTTATGTAGATATCCAAAAAATTGTTCGTCAAACTGTGAAAGATATTGGTTATACACGAGCAAAATATGGATTTGATGGAGAGACTGTCGCAGTTCTTGTAGCAATCGATGAGCAATCACCTGATATCGCTCAAGGGGTTGACGCAGCCTTAGAAGTGCGTGATCAAGATGAAAAAGACGATATTGGCGCTGGTGACCAAGGCTTAATGTTTGGTTTTGCCGTTGACGAAACACCAGAATTAATGCCATTACCGATCGCGTTAAGCCATCGTTTGGTTCGCCGTTTAGCAGAATTGCGGAAGGAAAAAGTCTTACCTTACTTACGTCCTGATGCAAAATCTCAAGTAACAGTGGAATATGATGATCAAGGTCAACCACAACGTGTGGATACGATTGTCATCAGTACACAACATGATGATGAAACAACCTTAGAACAAATCGAAAAAGACATTAAAGAACAAGTAATCAATGAGGTGATCCCTCATGAACTTTTAGATGATGAAACAAAATACTTTATCAACCCAACTGGTCGCTTTGTAATCGGTGGCCCTCAAGGAGATGCCGGCTTAACTGGTCGTAAAATTATCGTTGATACTTATGGCGGTTATGCTCGTCATGGCGGCGGCGCTTTTTCTGGAAAAGATGCAACCAAAGTTGACCGCTCTGCTAGTTATGCTGCGCGTTATATCGCGAAAAACATTGTTGCTGCTGGTTTGGCGAAAAAAGTAGAAGTCCAATTAGCTTATGCAATTGGTGTGGCGCAACCAGTGTCTATTTCTATTAATACGTTTGGTACGAGTGATCTTCCAGAAAGTAAATTAATCGAAGCAGTTCGTAAAAACTTTGATTTACGTCCAGCAGGTATTATTGAAATGCTAGATTTACGTCGCCCAATTTATAAACAAACTGCGGCTTATGGTCATTTTGGTCGAACAGATATTGATTTACCTTGGGAACAAACAGATAAAGTTGAAGCGTTAAAAGCTAGTTTAGCTGAATAATTAAATAAAAAAACAAGAAGTCAGCCAATACTTGGCTGACTTCTTGTTTTTTTACAATAATTTTTTTATGAAAAAGCATTTTTTTAAGACATTTTGTTCTTTTTTGTATAGAATAGCTATGGAGCAATTTAGAAAATTGACAATTGAATAGAAAAGGATGTGAACAAATGGCAAAAGAAACAAATGTTAAGTTAGTCACGGTGAGTGTTTTTGTGGCAACATTTATGACAGCCATTGAAGGGACCATTGTGTCTACTGCGATGCCAACGATTGTCGGCTCGTTACATGGCATGGAAATTATGAACTGGGTATTTTCAATTTATTTATTAACGAATGCGATGTTAACACCGATTTATGGGAAACTTGCGGATAAAATTGGTCGTAAACCTGTCTTCATGATTGGCATTATCATTTTTATTTTGGGCTCCTCGTTGTGTGGCTTTGCTCAAGATATGTTGACCTTAATTATTGCCCGCGCAATTCAAGGTGTGGGGGCAGGCGCAATTTTACCAGTTGCGTTAACGATTATTGCCGATATGTATTCATTGGACAAGCGAGCGAAAATTTTAGGTTTAAACAGTGCCGCCTGGGGAATTGCTAGTATTTTTGGTCCGTTAGCAGGTGGTTTTATTGTAGATACAGTCGGTTGGCATTGGATTTTCTTCATTAATGTTCCTATTGGACTTGTTTTATTGGGCTTGATTAGTATTTTCTTAGTTGAACCAAAGCGGGAACGGACCAAGATGCCAATGGATATTTTGGGCAGCGTTACTTTGATGGCCGTGTTGCTAACGTTATTGCTAGGTTTTCAAATGATTAGCGATAATGGTTTTACACTAGTAACATTTGGTTGTTTGAGTTTAAGTGTGCTCTTTTTTGTAGCGTTTGTGATGATAGAAAAACGCGCGCAAGACCCAGTGATTGATTTGCATTTATTTAATCAACCAACGTTTGTTTTAGTGAATCTTATTGCGGCGCTTATTAGTGGTTTCTTAATGGGGATTGATGTCTACATTCCGATGTGGATGCAAGGTGTCTTAGGAAAAAGTGCAGGAATTGGTGGCTTAGTTTTAGCGCCTATGTCGTTACTTTGGATGGCTGGATCATTTATAGCAAGTAGCTTTATGGAAAAATATGCTATGAAAAAAGTCTTAACGATTGGGTTATCGATTCTATTAGTCGGGGCCATCTTTTTAGTGGTAATGCCAATGGCCGTTCCGTTTTGGCTTTTCTTTGTAGTTTCTTCTGTCTTAGGAGTTGGTTTTGGGATTACTATCACAACGACTACGGTGACCGCACAAAGTACAGTGGAGCCTGAAAAAATGGGGGTTGCAACATCGTTTAATACGTTGGTGCGTACAATTGGGCAGACTGTGATGGTGTCAATTTTTGGTGTGATTTTAAATGCAGGAATGTTTGCAAAATTGGAAGCGAGCGCGTTAAACGTCGATGCAGATGTCATGAATCAATTAGTGAATCCACATACTGCAAATTTAATTCCAGCTGCGTTGTTAAAACCATTACGCGGTATCCTCTATGCAGGTCTGCATAATGTTTACTTAGTCGGTGCGGGCTTAGTTGTTGTTGCTCTTTTGTTAAATATTTTCGCAAAAGCGCAACGAGCGAAGGTTTAGTGGTACACTAATAGAAAGAGTATTGGAGGGAAAAGTAGATGGCCTTTTTACAAGCAAATATTTATTCAAATGTATTGGAAATGGAAGTGAATGTGAACGTAATTTTACCACAAGAAACGGTAAAAAAAGTGGGCACAAGTACCCAAGCAGCATTAACAGATGTTCCTGTGTTGTATTTATTACATGGGATGGGAGGGAATCACAGCGTCTGGGCTCGCAGAACCTCTATTGAGCGGTATGTCGCTGATTTGGGGATTGCTGTCATTATGCCGTCCACGGATTTAGCTTGGTATACGGACACACAATACGATATGAACTATTGGACGTTTATCTCAGAAGAATTACCGAAAATTTGTCATCAACTCTTTCCACAGTTAAGTACAAAACGAGAAAAAACCTTTGCTGCTGGTTTGTCAATGGGTGGTTATGGCGCCTTGAAATTAGGACTAGCGAAACCAGAATCTTTTGCAGCCGTTGCTTCTTTGTCTGGGGCAGTTAGTTTATCATCCACTAGTTTTGGGGAATTATTAAAAGTCCGTAAGCGAAGCTATTGGGAAGGTATTTTTGGCCCGTTAGATCAAATTGAAGGTTCCATTCACGATCCGCTGTATTTATTACAACAATTAGTAGAAAGCCAAACAGAAATGCCCCAATTTTATCTTTGTTGTGGGGAGCAAGATATGTTACTTTCTGCTAATCAACAGATGGCTCAAGCGTTGGAACAGGCACAGGCAAGTTACACTTTTGAAACTGGACCAGGAGAACATGACTGGGTGTTTTGGGATGAATGGATTCAAAAAGCCTTGGCTTGGCTACCAATACCAAAATAGAGAAAGTAGTTTTCGCTATTTATTTTAAAAGTTAACCCTTGGTCCGTCAGTCATTTCGACTGACGGACCAAGGGCTTTTTTTATTTAGATGAAGAGGTGTTGTCTGCTTGCAACCCATCTAAGTAGGTTTTAACAGCTTGAATAAAGGCGGATTTTTGGTGAATGGAGCGCCGAAATTGAATGCTTTCCTCCATGTATGTTAACCCATTGTCGGAGACATATTGTTTCATGTGCAGCACTTGTTCTTTTAAATAGTCATCTCCGTTCAACACTTGCGAAACGAGCTGTTTTTCCTCCGTTGCGTCCATAATCATCCCAAACAAAAGATGTTGTAAAGACGTTACTGCTAAATGAGTCATTTCTGGTGAAAAACCTGCTTCTCTTAAAATGCCCATCATTTGATTCAAATGGCGTAATCGTTGGGGATAGGCAGGAACGGTTTGGATTTCGATGGCTACGGCACAGGGGAATTGTTGATAGAGATCATAATAGTTTTCCATGAAGGCCAGTAAGTCAGAATACCATTCACCACATAATACAGGTTCTTGAAAGTGCTCTTCAATCGCTTCAGCCATACTTTGAAGTAAGGCTTGCTTATTTTTAAAATACCAATAAATTGCGGGCGCCTGTACACCAAGCTGTTTGGCGACTTTACGCATAGAAAGTTGTTCTAAAGTGGGACTTTTTTCTAACAAAGAAAATGCGGCTGCAATAATCGTGTCTTTTGATAATTTCGGTTCCATGATTTTAGCTCCTATTAAACGTTATCTTCGTAAGTTTATCAAAAAGAAGGTACACTTTATGATAGGAAAAACTTGTGAAAAATTAACTTGTTCGCTTGTATTTTACCACTAAAAATGGTAAATTATGAATCGGCCTTATTTTACAGTGTTAAACTGGTGAAGTCAATGAGCAAATTGATTTTTTTGTAATGGGGAAGAATTCGCAGACCAACACTGAAGAAGCAGGGAACTATTTTAAGAAAGTAGGGATAAGATGGACCTTATTATTCAACACGCCAAAAAATACAAAGGCTCGGTAGTTATTGCCTTGTTGGCGGTGATCGTAATGGTTGTCTCAGCACTTTGGCAACCAAAATTGTTACAACAAGTGTTGGAAGCAATTATGAATGACGATAGCGACAAAATGAAAAACTTAGGGATTCAATTAATTGCCATTGCAGGATTAGGACTCGTTGCAGGGGTTATTAATACAATTTTTTCTGCCAAAGTTGCCCAAGGTGTCAGTGCTGACATTCGTGAAGCAACTTTCCGCAAAATCCAAACCTTTTCATTTGGTAATATCGAAAAATTTTCAGCAGGTAACTTAGTTGTTCGTTTAACAAATGACGTTACTCAAATTCAAAATGTCATTATGATTGCGTTGCAGACACTTTTTAGAATTCCTTTTTTATTTATCGGGAGTTTTATTTTAGCGATGCTAACCTTGCCGCAACTATGGTGGGTGATTGTTGCACTTGTCATCGCAGTTATTTTGATTTCTATGCTGTCCTTTTCGCAAATGGGCAAGCATTTCATGATTATTCAAAACTTGATTGATAAGATTAATGGCATCGCAAAAGAAAATTTGTTAGGCATTCGTGTCGTCAAATCATTTGTTCAAGAAAAAAATCAATTGTCACGTTTTACAAAAGTGAGTGAAGAATTAACCACCCATAACTTAATCGTAGGTAGCTTATTTGCTGTGATGATTCCAGCGTTTATGTTGGTGGCGAACTTAGCCGTTGTAGGCTCGATTTTCTTTGTGAGTAACTTAGTCAAGGATGATCCAACTTTAATCGGTGGTGTCGCTTCCTTTATGAACTATTTAATGCAAATCATGATGGCGATTATTATCGGCGGAATGATGATGATGATGACTTCTCGTGCCGCTGTTTCCATTAAGCGGATTAAAGAAGTGATGGAAACAGAACCAGATGTTACCTACAAAAAAGTCCCAGAACAAGAGTTAATTGGTAGTGTTGAGTTTGATCACGTATCTTTCCGTTATCCTGGGGATGAAGAAGATACCTTGAAAGACATCTCTTTCTCTATTCAGCCAGGTGAAATGATTGGGATTGTGGGCGCAACTGGTGCTGGTAAATCTACATTGGCACAATTAATTCCACGTTTGTTTGATCCGACAGAAGGAAAGATTGAAGTTGGTGGTGTCGATTTACGAGAAGTGAACGAACACAGTTTACGAAAAACAGTTTCCTTTGTGTTGCAAAAAGCAATCCTGTTCTCTGGAACGATTGCACAAAATCTACGCCATGGTAAACGTGACGCTTCTGAAGCGGACATGGAACGGGCTTCAGGCATCGCCCAAGCCAAGGAATTTATTGAAAAATTAGCAGAAGGTTATGATGCACCCGTCGAAGAACGGAGTAATAACTTCTCTGGTGGACAAAAACAGCGGTTATCAATTACAAGAGGTGTGATTGGTGAGCCTAAAATTTTGATTTTAGATGATAGCACCAGCGCGTTGGATGCTCGTTCGGAGCGGTTAGTCCGAGAAGCGTTGGATAAAGAGTTAAAAGAGACTACCACGATCGTTATTGCCCAAAAAATTTCTTCTGTTGTCCATGCAGATCGTATTTTAGTATTGGATAATGGACGTTTAGTCGGGGAAGGCACGCATGAAGAATTAGCAGCTACGAACCCCGTGTATCAAGAAATTTACGAAACACAAAAAGGAAAGGAGGAAGCTTAATGACTGATTTAATAAAAGCTAGTAAATTTTTCTATCATTATTTAAAACGTTACAAAGTTTCTTTCCTCTTTATTTTCTTAGCAATTTTCGCAGCGACTTATTTACAAGTCAAAGCGCCGCAATTCGTTGGGGAAGCTATTCAGGAATTAGCGAAATATGCGGTTAATGTGATGCAAGGAAAAGACGATAAAAGTGCGTTCGTTTCTGTCATTTGGAAACTACTCATTTTTTATGTCTTAACTAGTGCCGCTAGTTTCATTTATAGTATTCTCTTTACACAAGTCGTGGGGAAATCGACAAACCGCATGCGGATTGGTTTGTTTAACAAACTAGAAAAATTGACGATTCGTTTCTTTGATTCTCATCAAGATGGTGAAATTTTAAGTCGTTTTACTAGTGACTTAGACAACATCCAAAACAGCTTAAACCAAGCGTTGCTACAAGTATTAACCAATATTGCCTTATTGGTTGGTGTCTTAATCATGATGTTCCGTCAAAATGTGGAACTGGCATGGGCTACAATTGCTTCTACGCCGATTGCGATTTTAATTGCGGTCTTTGTGATTAGCAAGGCGCGCAAATATGTCGATTTACAACAAGATGAAGTGGGGAAATTAAATGGCTATATGGATGAAAAAATTAGTGGGCAACGTGTGATTATCACTAATGGCTTACAAGAAGAAACCATTGACGGCTTTTTAGAGCAAAATGAAAAAGTTCGTGCAGCTACGTATAAAGGTCAAGTGTATTCAGGATTACTTTTCCCAATGATGCAAGGAATGTCATTAGTCAATACGGCAATTGTTATTTTCTTTGGTGGTTGGTTAGCAATCAATGGCTCTGTTGATCGTGCCGCTGCGTTAGGTTTAGTCGTTATGTTTGTCCAATATTCTCAACAATATTATCAACCATTAATGCAAATTTCTTCAGGTTATAGCATGATTCAATTAGCTGTTACAGGCGCTCGTCGTTTAAATGAGATGTTTGATGAACCAGATGAAATTCGTCCCGAAAATGGCGAAAAATTAGAAGAGATTAACAAAGCTGTAGCTTTAAATCATGTTGTTTTTGGCTATAATCCAGAAACACCTGTGTTGAAAGATGTTTCTATTCATGTGGATAAAGGTGAAATGGTCGCTTTAGTCGGACCGACAGGCTCAGGAAAAACAACGATTATGAATTTAATGAATCGCTTTTATGATGTGAATGAAGGCGCCGTGACGTTTGATGGTGTGGACATTCGTGAAATGGATTTAGATAGCTTGCGTTCACATGTAGGCATTGTTTTGCAAGAGTCCGTTCTATTTTCAGGAACAATTCGTGAGAATATTGCTTTTGGTAAGCCAGAGGCCACGGATGAAGAAATTGTTCAAGCAGCGAAACAAGCGAATATCCATGAATTTATTGTAAATCTTGAGCAAGGCTACGATACTGAGATTACGGAAGAGAATAATCTTTTCAGTACGGGACAAAAGCAATTAGTAAGTATTGCACGAACGATTATTACCAATCCAGAATTATTAATTTTGGATGAAGCAACAAGTAATGTTGATACAGTAACAGAAGCCAAAATCCAAAAAGCGATGGACGAAGCAATTAAAGGGCGCACCAGTTTTGTGATTGCCCATCGTTTGAAAACGATTCTAAATGCGGATCGGATTATTGTTTTACGAGACGGTGAAGTCATTGAAGAAGGTAACCACCATGAACTAGTTGAACAAGATGGATTTTATGCGGAACTTTATAAAAATCAATTTGTTTTTGAATAAGTTGAAAGAGGTCGGAACAGAAGTGTTTAACTCCGAGAAATAAGAAGGAATTTCCGAAAATTGTTCTATAATTTTTGGAGAATTTCGGCTTATTTCCGAAGGAGTTGCTTCTGTTCCCGCCGTTTATCAATTTTTAAGCCTGGAACAAAAATTCAAAGTGATTTTTGTCCCAGGCTATTTTTTCTATGCTAAATAGAAAAAGGAGATATATCAATGGGGAAAATGAGGAATGTACGACAATTACGGCGCACGTTTTTGGTGCTAAATACTTTATTTGTACTGAGTGTATTCAGAGAGAATCAATGGACAAAATCGGCACTACTTTTTTGGTTTTTGGCTAATAGTTTTTTATATGGACTGCAGTGGTTGATTTATCTTGGGGGCGAAAAAGGCTGGCTGACACATCTGCAGCGGTGGTATTATTGCGCGGTTCTTCTCCAAATAGCAGGCACATTGATTGTATATTTTTCGTTTTTTGTATAAAGGTCTCTCGTTTCTTGCCGGAGAATATGCTAAAATAAAAAGCAGCAGGGGGCGAGAAAACCATGGAAAAGCCAAATAAACGCAAAGCTGATTTAGAACGTACACGGCAAATTATTTTGTCTGTCGCTTCTGAATTATTCATGACAAAGGGGTTTAAAAATACCTCCACTCGTGAAATTGCTTTAAAAGCGAACATTACCCAACCGAATCTCTATCACCATTTTAAAAATAAAAAAGAACTGTATTTAGCTGTGATTGAAGAATTAACGTCCCGTGTTCAGGAAGAATTAGTCCCAATTGTTTCTGGAAATGCATCAGTAGAAGAAAAACTTTATCAATTAATCAAAGTTTTGTTAGATGAACATCCGACCAATCTTTTCTTAATGTTGAACGACATGTTTCAAGAAATGGGCCCTGATTACAATCGTACGCTGTATCAAATTTTCAAAAAAACCTATATCAATAATATTGCGGCTATTTTTGAAAGTGAACCTGAAACTAATTGCTTACAAGAGGGCATCAGTGTAGATGATGCAACTCGGTTTATTTTATATAACGTTAGTGCATTATTAAGTATTGAAAAAACGTACCAGCGGAAAACAGTGGATGACGATGTCAAAAAATTCATTCAATTTATGCTACATGGCGTTCTGAAAAGTCACAAATAAAAAATAGAGAAGCCTTGTTGAAAAACAGACTTCTCTATTTTTTTGTAAAATTCACTTATCAATCGATAAATAATTGTTGATTTATCGATTGATAAGTGATATAGTTTATTTCGAAAAGAAGAAAGAGGTGAACCATTCATGTTTTTAGGATTTAATGAAATGAAGTATTCAAAAGGACGGTACGTCCTTGTAGTCTTAGTAATGGTCTTGATTGCTTGGTTAATTTTTATTTTGTCAGGTTTAGCGAACGGTTTAGCTCAAGGAAATCGTTTAGCCGTAGATCAATGGCAAGCGAATCAAGTGGTTTTATCAAAAGAGGCCAATAGTAATTTAAATGTATCAATGTTAGATGAAAACGTGAAAGAAACGATTTCAGGAGGCAAAATTGCACCGATTGGTCAACAGTCGTTAGCTATCCGCCCAGCAGATGACAAAAAGGCTGAATTAACGAATGTTAGCTTATTTGGGATTGAAAAAGAAAGTTTTTTAATGCCAAAAGTGATTGAAGGAAACGCATTTACTGATAAAAATCAAGTGATTGCTTCAGAAACATTGAAAAATCAAGGATTTAAAATTGGCGACAAATTAACTGCAGGGAAATATGATGAGCAATTAGAAATTGTTGGCTTTATTTCTAAAAGTAGCTATAACATTGTGCCAGTTATTTACACTTCTCTGGATACTTGGCGGTCAATTAAATATGGTGACAATCCAGCAATGGCCAAAATGGTTAATGGTTTCATTGTTCGCAGCAAGGACAACGCGGAAGTTAAAACGACTAATAAAGACAGCCAAGTTCTTTCAATTTCAGATTTTATTGAAAAACTGCCAGGATACAGCGCTCAAAACTTGACCTTGGATGGCATGATTTATTTCTTGATTGTGATTGCAGCGTTCATTATCGGTATTTTTATCTTTGTGATGACTTTACAGAAAACAGCAATGTTCGGTGTCTTAAAAGTTCAAGGGGTGCCAACTAGTTTCTTAGCAAAGGCAGTCATGCTACAAACCGCTTTATTGGCTGTTCTAGGAGTGGCGATTGGTCTTGCTTTAACGGGAATTACCGTGCTCTTTTTACCAGAAGCGATGCCTTATGCAACTAATGGACCACGCATGATTTTGTTTAGTGTACTATTGATTTTATCTGCATTGATTGGCGGGGCATTTTCAATTCGAACGATTGCTAAAATTGATCCGTTAATCGCGATTGGAGGTTAAAGACATGGCAAATGTTTTAGAAATGAAAAATATTTATAAAAAATATGGTGAAAAACATACAGAAGTGATCGCGTTAAAAGAATTATCTTTTGCGGTTCAGCCAGGTGAATTTGTCGCAGTAATTGGTCCTTCTGGTTCTGGTAAAAGTACCTTTTTAACGATTGCAGCTGGCTTACAGGCACCGACAAGTGGTGAAGTCATTGTTGGCGGGCAATCACTAAATAAGTTAACGAAAAAGCAACGTTTGGCGCAACGTTTTCAAAAAATCGGCTTTATTTTACAAAGCTCTAATTTGGTGCCATTTTTAACAGTGGAAGATCAATTTCACTTAATTGAAAAAGTTGATAAGTCACGTAAAAATAGTGAATTAAAAGAGCAATTGTTAGAGACGTTGGGTTTAAAAGAATTACGAAATAGTTATCCTCGTGATCTCTCTGGTGGGGAAAGACAACGGGTAGCCATTGCGTGTGCATTGTATCATGAGCCAGACGTAATTTTGGCAGATGAACCAACGGCTAGTTTAGATACAGAAAAGGCGTTTGATGTTGTCCAATTACTAGCGAAAGAGGCCAAAGAGAAAGATAAAGGGATTATCATGGTGACACATGATGAACGTTTGTTGAAATACTGTGATCGAGTGGTTCGTATTCGTGATGGTGAATTGACAGAGTAACAAAACAAATAAAAGAGAACATGATCGGATTGCTGGAGCAATCCGATCATGTTCTCTTATTTCTTTTCAATACAGAAAAGAACAGGTGGCTGATTTTTTTGATTAATAAACTCATAACGTAAGACACTGTAAACATCTTGTGGTAAGGCTTGCGTGTAATTCGTGACCAAATCAAGTTCCTCTGAACCACCTTCGTGGCCATAATAAACGACTAAAATAATGCGACTTCCTTTTACCAAATGAGGCAGTAACCCATCTAACGCCTGTTTAGTCGTAGTGGGTTTTGTAATAATTTCCTTATTACTTTTAGGTAAATAGCCTAAGTTAAAAATAGCGGCAGTGATTTCTGTTTCTTCATCTAGGACAGCATGAAGATGTTCATGTCCTAATGGAAATAACGTAGTTTGTGGGAGTAAATTAAGTTCTGTTAACTTTTGTTCTGTATTGATCAACGCTTCTTTTTGGATATCAAAGGCGAAAACTTCACCAGAAGGGCCAACCAGCTCTGCTAAGAATGCTGTATCATGACCATTTCCCATTGTTGCATCAATGACGAAGTCGCCAGGTTCCACCACTTCTTTTAAAAGTTGGTGACTAAAATGTAGGGCTGTTTGTAGCATTAATTGAAAACTTCCTTTCCTGAAATGACAGTATATTTTCCTTGATAACTGTTGCGGCGTTTCATTTCCGCATCAATCGCATTGAGGACTTCCCATTTTTTCAAGCTCCACATCGGTCCGATAATTGTTTCAAAGGGGGCATCGCCTGTTAAGCGATGAATAACAATTTCGGGTGGAATCATTTCTAACTGATCACAAATCACTGAAACATAGGCTTCTTTGCTCATCAATTGTAAGCGTCCTTCATTATAATCTCGCATCATTTTGGTATTTGTCATTAAATGAAGTAAATGCAGTTTAATCCCTTGGATATCTGAATCCTGAATAGTTCGCCGCACATTTTCGCGCATCATGGCAGGTGTTTCACCAGGTAGCCCGTTAATTAAATGTGTACAGACCCGAATCCCGTGTTTCCGTAATTTAGCCACGCCATCTAGATATGTTTGATAATCATGAGCGCGATTAATGGCAGCGCTAGTTTCCTCAAATGTGGTTTGCAAACCCAACTCTACCCATAAATAAAAGCGTTCATTTAATTCGGCTAAATAGTTCACTACCTCATCAGGCAAACAATCAGGACGGGTACCAATGGATAAACCAACGACGCCTATTTCATTGACTACTTGTTCAAACCGATGACGAATAACGTCAACGGGCGCATGTGTATTGGTGAAATTTTGGAAGTAAACAATGTATTGATCGACAGTTGGCCATTTTTGATGCATCAATTGGATTTCTTTTTGAAATTGAAGCGGCAGGGGATCGCTAGGTGCAACAATCATGTCGCCTGAGCCAGAAACACTACAGAACGTACAACCACCTTTGGAAACCGTCCCATCACGATTGGGGCAATCAAAGCCACCATCAATTGGCACTTTAAAAATCTTTTCACCAAACTGTTGACGAAGTGCATAGTTCCAAGTGTGATAGCGTTTATTTGGATCATCTGAATAAGGAAAAATTTGCATAATCAAGACTTCTTTCTAGCGTTGTTTGCTTTGAAATCGCCAAACAAAGCGTTTTTCTAAATAAATAGGGTAACTTAATAACAACCAAGCTAAACCAAGACAAAAACCACCTAAGATATCGCTAGGGAAATGGACACCTAAATAGATTCGACTAACCCCAATCATGAAAATCCCAATACCTAGTAAAATTTGCACACAAAGGCGGACCGTTTTATTTTTAATGAAAATTGGCAGAATCAATAAAATAGTGCCGTAGAACAAGGTACTTCCTACAGCATGTCCGCTAGGAAAACTATACGTATGTTCAGTTACTAAATGCTCCAAAGTAGGACGTTGGCGCATAAAGAATAATTTTAATAAAGAATTACCTACGCCAGCAATTAAGGCAGTATTAATAAAGAGCCATAATGCTTCAGCATAATACTTCCAAACAATAAATAGAGCAATGACAACGATCGCTAAGATGATAATCGTCAATGAATTGGCAAATTTGGTGTACCAAATAAAAAAGTTATTTAGCTGTGGAAAAGGACGACGAACAAAAGAAGTAATCGTTTGATCAAAGCCTCTGAGCCAGGTTGGATAAAAACGAACAACATAGCCTAAAAACATAAATACTAAAAGAAAACAACTACCTGCAAATTGATAATAAAGTTTGTTTTTCATAAAAAATCCTTTCAAAATTTAATCGCAACAATCCGTATTATACCATCAAAAGGGTAAAAAATTAAAAGATAATTTCATTGCCTGATTGGAGGGGATACAGATATTAAAAAAGTTCTGGCACCACAATCTCTCATTGTGGTGCCAGAACAGATGTTTTAAATGGCACATGTTTATTGATTATCATCATCAGGAGTATCAACGGTAATATCGCCGAATTCGCTAGAAAGGTTAAACTCTGTATCCGCACGACCATTCTTATAAGATGTTCGCTCTTTGTTTAAAAGTTGAACATCGCCTAATTTTGATTCACCTTTGATTGAAATGTTACGCAAAATTTCTCCAGAATTTACATAAATGTCTCCATGGACAAGAGCGACAGTTAATTTTTTAGGCACAGCAGGCATGTCTAAAGAAAAATCACCATTTTCACTTGAAAAGTTAGCTTCTCCTTTGAAATCATAGACGCTAATATCGCCATCTGTCGTTGTTGCTTGGATGTTTCCACGAGCATTTTGCACTCGAATATCACCAGAAGTAGTCGTATTTTTTATTTCATCGAAATAGGCTGAATCCAACGTTATATCGCCGTCAGTGGTTTCAACTGTTGCTGTTTTAGCGGAAGTATCCGCTGAAAGGTAGATACCATCTGAAGAGTTAAGCGTCATTTTTTTGGCTTTAACGCCCGATAGATTGACATAAGAATTTGGTAGATTAGTTGTTAATTCGTCTACGTTAAAAGCATTCAATGAAACTTGTGAATGGGTTGAACCATCAATCACTAACTTTTTCACGTTATTAGGAATCTGGACACTCACGTTCGGTGTGAGGTCACTAAAAATGCCAATATTAAAAAATGACAACTCGGGTTGGTTTTGTGTACGAGTGGTATTGATGGTTGCTGTTATTTTATTTTTTTCTTCTTTGACATCTAAGGTGCCTTCAGCTTTTGAATAAAAGGCATTATTCGGTGATCGTAATCCCATGTTGTTACTATCAGTTTTATAAATGGTATAAGGGCCTTTGCCTTTTAAGGATAAGTGAAGTTCTTCGCCTGCTTGTTTATTTTTTAGTGTATAACTTTCTTTTAGCGGTGTGACTGATTTTTCCGCTTGCTTGTAATAATAGACGGCGCCAGATCCACCAATTAGCATCGCTAAGACAGCAATGGATAAGAGAATCCCTGTTGTTTTTTTCATTAGATATCACCTCGTAAAACAGCAATGTTCCATTGGAAATAACGCTTAAAGACATGTGCTGAAAATTTTAAAATTGGTAGAAACAGTAACCAACCAATGATTGATGCACCAAATAAAAAGAGACTCATAGATAATTGGAAAAAGGAAGCGGCATTTGCTTGGGTAATAACACTATAAATACCATAAATTGGTGAAAATAAAGTTGCAGCTCCGGCAATGCCACAACCGACGTACATTAAGGCAATCCCTAAAATAACCCAAAACATGAAGAAAAAATTTAAACAGAAAATACCAAGCACTTGGAAAAATCGGGTTAGCGGCCGATGCTGTGGTCGTTGATAGTAAGGAGAATCATTATCATAGTAAAATTCAGATTCTTCTTCATAGGGATGATCATAAGCAGGTGTAGCCGCTGGAATTTCTTGCCAGCCATTATTTTCAATTTTTCGTTCCGTCAATTCGATGCCTTGTTCTTTTAAAATTTCTTCTGCGATAACTCGTGGTTTCCCCAATGATTTTGCCACTTGTTCTTCTGTTTCGCCTTCCGCAACACGAGCATCAAATAACGCCTTGTATTTCGCAAGAATAATAGCTTGATCTTTTGGATTTAATGCTTTTAAATAAATTTTCAGCTCAATAATAAAATGTTCTTTATTCATTCCGCTCCCTCTTTCTACACGATTCATTTCTCATCTTAAACTATAATTTCTTTTTGGGCGAATAACAAGAGGAATTAAAAAAATCAGACTAAGGTAAAGAAGCGTCTACAACTAAAGTCGCAGTTTTTTCCGAGTAGTAACAAGAGAGTAAATCTATGTTAAAAAACATTACTTCTTTACAATCTAGTTACAGTAATATGAAATTTTGTTGAAGTGTTTTTAATTCGTCAGAAAAAAAGGTATACTTGTTATAATAACAAAACTAAAAAATTACATTTACATATAAGTTAAAAAAGGAAAGTTGGGGACGTATCAATGAAGAAAGAATCAATGTCACGTATCGAAAGAAGGAAAGCACAACAAAGAAAGAAAACGCCAGTACAATGGAAGAAAAGCACTACTTTATTCAGCTCGGCGTTAATTGTTTCATCTGTAGGAACGCCCGTTGCGTTACTACCAGTGACTGCTGAGGCAACAGAAGAGCAGCCAACAAATGCAGAAGTTGCCCAAGCATCTACTACGGAAACTGGCTTAGTAGAGACACCAACAACAGAAACTACGCCAGGAACTACGGAACAACCGACAACGGATTCGGCAACAACGACTGAATCGACAACTGAATCATCAAAAGAAACACCAACAACACCAAGCACTGAGCAACCAACAGTTGATTCAACTACACCTGTGGAATCAGGAACGACTGATTCTTCAGTAGCAGAAATCACGCCAGTAGCTCCTTCAACAACCGAGTCTGAAGCAGCGCCTGCGGTTACACCCGATGATGAAGTAAAAGTACCAGAAGCTAGAGTAGCTTCTGCGCAAACTTTTTCAGCATTATCACCGACGCAAAGTCCTTCAGAATTTATTGCCGAGTTAGCTCGTTGTGCACAACCTATTGCGCAAGCCAATGATTTATATGCATCAGTGATGATGGCTCAAGCAATCGTTGAAAGTGGTTGGGGAGCAAGTACGTTATCTAAGGCACCAAACTATAACTTATTTGGGATTAAAGGCAGCTACAATGGACAATCTGTCTATATGGATACATGGGAATATTTAAACGGCAAATGGTTAGTGAAAAAAGAGCCTTTCCGTAAATATCCTTCTTACATGGAATCATTCCAAGATAATGCGCACGTGCTAAAAACAACTTCTTTCCAAGCGGGCGTTTACTATTATGCTGGAGCTTGGAAAAGCAATACAAGCTCGTACCGCGATGCAACTGCTTGGTTAACAGGTCGTTATGCGACAGATCCTAGCTACAATGCTAAATTAAATAATGTCATTACCGCATATAACTTAACTCAATATGATACACCATCTTCTGGTGGGAATACTGGGGGCGGAACAGTTAATCCAGGAACAGGCGGCTCTAACAATCAATCAGGAACGAACACCTACTATACTGTAAAATCAGGAGATACCTTGAATAAAATTGCCGCGCAATATGGTGTGAGCGTTGCTAATTTACGTTCATGGAACGGCATCTCTGGCGATTTAATTTTCGTTGGTCAAAAACTCATCGTGAAAAAAGGTGCTTCAGGTAACACTGGTGGCTCAGGTAACGGTGGTTCTAACAATAATCAATCAGGAACGAACACGTACTATACTGTAAAATCAGGGGATACCTTGAATAAAATTGCTGCGCAATATGGTGTGAGCGTTGCTAATTTACGCTCATGGAATGGCATCTCTGGCGATTTAATTTTCGTTGGTCAAAAACTCATCGTGAAAAAAGGTGCTTCAGGTAACACTGGTGGCTCAGGCAGCGGTGGTTCTAACAATAATCAATCAGGAACGAATACGTATTACACAATTAAATCAGGCGATACCTTGAACAAAATTGCCGCGCAATATGGTGTGAGCGTTGCTAATTTACGTTCATGGAACGGCATCTCTGGCGATTTAATCTTCGCTGGTCAAAAAATTATTGTGAAAAAAGGTACTTCAGGTAACACCGGCGGCTCAAGCAATGGTGGTTCTAACAATAATCAATCAGGAACGAATACGTACTACACGATTAAATCAGGGGATACCTTGAACAAAATTTCTGCACAATTCGGTGTTAGTGTGGCTAACTTACAAGCCTGGAATAACATCAGCGGTAGTTTGATTTTTGCTGGTCAAAAGATTATCGTGAAAAAAGGCGCTAACTCAGGTTCAACGAATACGAACAAGCCTACGAATAATGGTGGTGGTGCGACAACATCTTACACGATTAAATCAGGCGATACGTTGAATAAAATTTCTGCACAGTTTGGCGTGAGTGTTGCTAATCTACGTTCATGGAACGGGATCAAAGGCGATTTAATTTTTGCTGGTCAAACAATCATCGTGAAAAAAGGCGCTTCTGCAGGTGGCAATGCTTCTTCAACAAATAGTGCATCAGGCAAACGCCATACAGTTAAAAGCGGTGATTCACTTTGGGGCTTATCAATGCAATACGGAATCAGCATCCAAAAAATCAAACAATTAAATGGCTTAAGCGGGGATACAATTTATATTGGTCAAACTTTAAAAGTTGGTTAATTTAAGATTGAAAAAAATAGCTATCTTTGGTAACATGAGTCTTATAATAGAAAAAAACAATGAGAAGGAATAGTAGAAAGAACCATGTGATAGAGAGCGTATGGCTGGTGGAAATACGTACAGAAGCTTTTGAACTCGCCTTTAAGTTACTTTTTTGAACAAACCAAGTAGGAAAAGTCGGTGACGATCGTTAAGACGTTTGAGGTTAAGGTGACGGTGACTGACCGTTTCTTTGACGAATTTAGGTGGTACCACGTTGCATTTGTATGTTCACGTCCTATAGGAATTTTTCCTATAGGACTTTTTTTTATCACTAAGTGGCTAGTTTAAGTCAGAATAGTGAAAATGGCTGCAGGTGGAAAATTTTAAGAATGAAAAATTTTATATTACTAGGAGGAATAACATGAGCTACAATCACAAAGAGATTGAGAAGAAATGGCAAAAATATTGGGCTAAGAACAATTGTTTCAATACATTGGATGACCCAAATAAAGAAAAATTTTATGCACTAGATATGTTTCCCTATCCATCTGGACAAGGCTTACACGTAGGTCACCCGGAAGGCTATACAGCAACCGATATTCTTTCACGTATGAAACGTGCGCAAGGTTATAATGTTTTGCATCCAATGGGCTGGGATGCGTTTGGTTTGCCAGCAGAGCAATATGCGTTAGATACAGGAAATGACCCAGCTGAATTTACTAAGAAAAATATCGAAACATTCCGTCGCCAAATTAATTCACTAGGATTCAGCTATGATTGGAATCGTGAAATTAATACCACTGATCCTGAATATTACAAATGGACACAATGGATATTTACAAAATTATATGAAAAAGGGTTAGCTTATGAAGCAGAAGTTGCGGTTAACTGGGTACCTGAACTAGGAACTGTTATTTCAAATGAAGAAGTCATTGATGGAAAAAGTGAACGTGGCGGTTATGATGTGGTTCGCCGACCAATGCGTCAATGGATGTTGAAAATTACTGCTTATGCAGATCGCTTATTAGAAGATTTAGAGCTTGTTGATTGGCCAGAAAGTATTAAAGATATGCAACGAAATTGGATTGGACGTTCTGAAGGAGCCAATGTGACCTTTAAAGTCGCTAGCACAGAAGAAAGTTTCACGGTGTTTACAACCCGTCCTGATACCTTGTTTGGTGCAACCTATACTGTTCTAGCTCCTGAACTAGAACTAGTGAAAAAAATTACGACACCTGAACAAACAGCAGCTGTAGAAGCATATATTGAAGAAACCTCAAAAAAATCTGATTTAAATAGAACGGATTTAGCAAAAGAAAAAACAGGTGTTTTCACAGGTGCGTATGCGATAAATCCAGTCAATGGCCAAGAAATTCCAATTTGGATTGGCGATTATGTTTTAGCAAGCTATGGTACAGGCGCAATCATGGCGGTCCCAGCGCATGATGAACGGGATTACGAATTTGCGAAAACATTTGGCATTGATATCCTACCAGTAATCGCAGGTGGCGACATTACAACAGAAGCCTATACAGGGGATGGACCGCATATCAATTCTGATTTCTTAAATGGATTAAACAAAGCAGAAGCCATCGCTAAAATGAATGAGTGGCTAGAAGAAAATCACGTAGGGAAAAAAGAAGTATCCTATCGTTTACGTGACTGGTTATTCTCTCGTCAACGCTACTGGGGTGAACCAATTCCTGTGATCCATTGGGAAGATGGAACAACCACAACGGTTCCTGAATCTGAGTTACCTCTACGTTTACCAGTAACATCGGATATTCGCCCAAGTGGAACTGGGGAATCGCCATTAGCAAACATTGATGAATGGGTCAATGTCGTCGACCCTGAAACTGGCATGAAGGGAAAACGTGAAACGAATACTATGCCACAATGGGCTGGAAGCTCTTGGTATTACTTACGATTCATTGATCCTCATAATAAAAATGAAATTGCTGATTTTGAAAAATTAAAACGTTGGTTACCAGTTGATATCTATATTGGTGGTGCCGAACATGCGGTGCTGCATTTACTTTATGCTCGTTTTTGGCATAAATTCTTATATGATATTGGCGTGGTTCCTACCAAAGAACCTTTCCAAAAATTATACAACCAAGGTATGATTTTAGGAGAAAACAACGAAAAAATGTCTAAATCACGTGGCAATGTTGTAAATCCCGATGATGTGGTGGCTAAATATGGTGCGGATACGTTACGTCTTTATGAAATGTTCATGGGCCCATTAGATGCTTCCATTGCTTGGAATGAAAATGGATTAGAAGGAAGTCGTAAATTCTTAGATCGCGTTTGGCGTCTGATTGTTGATGAAGAAGGCAAAATGCGTGACCGAATTACCACAATTAATGATGGCCGTTTAACGAAAATTTATCATCAAACGGTTAAAAAAGTGACAGAAGATATGGCAAACTTGCACTTTAATACAGCGATTTCTCAATTAATGGTTTTTGTGAATGAAGCCAATAAAGTGGATGCCTTACCTTATGAATATGTGGAAGGATTTGTCCAATTACTTGCACCAATCGCGCCACATATTGGTGAAGAACTATGGCAAATTTTAGGTAACGAGGAAAGTTTAACTTATGTCCCTTGGCCAACCTATGATGAAGCGGCCTTAGTAGAAGATGAAGTGGAAGTAGTTTTCCAAGTGAACGGAAAATTACGTGGCAAACAAAATGTCGCTCGTGGGTTAAGTAAAGAAGAATTAGAACAAATTGCAATGAACCATGAAGCTGTTAAAGAATTTATTGAAGGAAAAACAGTGCGCAAAGTGATTGCTGTTCCAGATAAATTAGTAAATATTGTTGCAAATTAAGTTTACATGTTTTTATTAAAAAAAGAGCCGGACGTATCAAAACGTCCGGCTCTTTTTAAGGTTGTTTTGTTTTACCTTTTTGATTCATATGTTCTTTACATGTGATTGTTATAACTGAAAGCAAGGCGATGAAGAGAAAAAAGTAACCGAGCGGCGTACAGAAAAAGGCGGGTTCTTTTAAAAGTCCATCGCTAGATAATGTTGATCCAACTAAAATAGAGATCATAAATAATAAAAGACTAATCAAGCCAAGAAATAAGCTAATACGATATTTTTTCAACTTCAGTTCCTCCTTTAATGAACTATCACTAAGATAAATCAAAAAGGTTAACTTTTTTTTAGGCAACTGTTAAAACTTAGATAAGAAATCTATTTTCTAAGTTTGTCGTTGTTGGTAATTGGTTAAGATCATACGTGAAAAGGGACCGACAATCAGCAATTGATAAGGAAGCGCAACAATAAAGTTCAGGCCCCAAGCTTGGAAATACGCACTTAGTGACAACGTCTGGCCTTCCATTAATAAGCCAAATAAAGACATACAAGTCACCATGCCGATAATCATGAGACTCGAAATGGTCAGAATAAGTAATAGCCGTTTTTCTTTATTAAAGGGTAAAGAAAAAGCGATTTTCTTAGCTAAGACACCAACGATGAAAACGTCTAAAATAAAAGCAACGATAAATCCAGGAAGCAAACCTTTTGATAAGGCGTACAATGAAAATTCTCCATGCAATAATAAATTATAGGTGCTCATTCCGAAAACCATCAGAAAGCACATTAACGTAGTAAAAAGCATTCCTTCTTTTTTATTAGTAGGCATTTTTTTCTCCTTTCATTTATTGAGAGTAATGATTGTTCTAGGCAGAAAAAGGACAAATTCTCTCGACTTTTACTAGTGTAGCAAAAATAAAAGTTCTTCATAAGTTAGAATTTGCTAAGAATTTGATTCAAATAAAAAGGTGTACTAAGTCAGCAGTACACCTTTTTATTCGTTATTTAGTTTATTTTTGTGTTATTTGTAACGTCCTCTCCAAACCATTTTTGAGAAATTTTACTAAGGGTGCCATCTTTTCGTAACGTTTCAAAGGCAGTATTGATTTTTTTGACTAATTGATTGTCTGATTTGCGGACGCCCACAGCAAAATCTTCATTGTCATAGCCGACATGAGAAATAGTATAGTTTTTTAAATTATCTTCGTGGGAAAGATAGTAGTTGGCGTAGACGCGATCAATTAGGAGCCCATCAATTCGGCCAGATTTTAAATCTAAGAAAGCTTCATTAAACCCGTCATATAAAATAGGCGTTTGGTCTTTAACAAATTTTTTCAAAACGTCAGGCTGACTTTCGAAGCCATCATAGCCAGAAGAGCCATTTTGAACCCCTAAAATTTTGCCTTGCATGTCGCTCGCTGTTGCAATGTTTTTTTCTTTTAAAGAAACAAGTACTTGGTCGTTCGTCATGTAGGGTTGTGTGAATTGAACTTTTTCAGCCCGCTCGCTCGTTTTAGTGTAGCCGTTCCAAATAAGATCAATGGTTTGATTTTGTAATTCTGTTTCTTTCATAGACCAATCAATCGGTTGGAAGTCAACGGAAATGCCATAAAGTTTAAAAACCGCTTTGGCTAAGTCGACATCAAAGCCGACAATGTTGCCTGATTTATCTTGAAAACCCATGGGCACAAAGGAGTCATCTAAGCCAATAATAATCCGTTTTTCTTCGTTAATCCGTGTCCATTGATCTTCGTTGCTTTTTCTTTTACCACAACCTGCAAATAGGAGTAAACTACAACAGATAACCAGCAAGGCTAAAGAATATTTCTTTTTCATCATAAACTCCTTTCTATTGGACGGGGGCAACCGTCAAAAGATTGTCTGCAATTTTTTCAGCGAAAGCCATATCGTGGGTCACGACAATCTGTGTCATGCCTTGTTTCCGTAAATCTAAAATAACTTCTTCCACTTGTTGGCGTAAAGCTGGATCTAGCGCGCTCGTTGGTTCATCGTACCCAAGAACTTTTGGCTTCATTGCTAAGGCACGAGCAAGTGCAACTCGTTGTTTTTGTCCACCGGAAAGTTGGTACGGATAGAGTTTTTCTTTACCAGCCAAGCCCAATTTTTCCAGTAATTCTAAAGCTTCTTGCTGACTTTTTGCTTTTTCTTCTTTTAGTACTAATGTAGGTGCTAAGGTAATGTTTTCTAAAACTGATAAGTGAGGGAAAAGTTGGAAATCCTGGAAAACGACCCCAACCACTTGATCGGCATTGTCCATTTCAGCAGGATTGAAAGGAACACCATCCAACAAAAGCTCACCAGAATCAATGGTTTCTAAACCAGCTAAACAACGAAGTAAAGTGGTTTTTCCGCCGCCTGAAGGACCAACAATCGTTAAAATTTTACCCTCTGGAATTTCTAAATTTAAGTGATCAATGATGGTCCGGTTATCAAAATGTTTGGTTAAATTTTTAATAGTTAACATGGTAGAGTCCTCCTATTTATAATATTGATAGAATTTTTCAATTTTTTTAGAAGCAACAGTCAAAATTGCCGTAAAGAGTAAATAAATCACTCCCACTAAAGCTAATGGCACTAATGTAACATCGCGGCTCATCGCAATTTTACCAGCACGTAAAAGATCGCCTAAGCCAAGAACATAAATAAGAGAAGTATCCTTGACCAAATTGATAATTTCATTTCCTACGGAAGGCAGCACGATTTTAACAACTTGTGGCAAAATAATCCGGGTGACTGTTTGAAAACGTGTTAAACGTAAAACCTTAGCAGCTTCATATTGACCTTGGGGAATTGCTTGAATTCCCCCGCGGAAAATTTCAGCAAAGTACGCAGCATAATTTAAAATAAATGCGAATAAGGCCGCATCGTAACGTTCAAAGACAATACCAATTAATGGTAAGCCGTAAAAAACAAAAATTAATTGTAACAATAGCGGAGTGCCGCGCATTAACCAAATGTAGAGGTTAATTAAGTAACGTAAAGGTTTAAACGAACTTTGTAAAATAAAGGCAATGATAATCCCCAGTGGAATCGAGCCAAGGAGCGTAAAGAAAAAGACTTTCAGTGTCATGCCAGCTCCGCTAACTAAAGCAGGTAAAATTTCTAAAATATAATCCATCATTTTTTCCTCCAACAATTTTTATTAAAAAACAAAAAAGCCTCTTGGCTGTGAGCCAAGAGGACGAATCGCATTCGTGGTGCCACCTCAATTTACTTATCTTTCACAAGATAAGCCTTATGTAGTTGCGTTGACAACTACTCTCTGTTAACGATAGAGTCACCGGTTTTTCTTACTAAAGGATTCAGAAAAACATCTTTTAGGTGTGAGTAAAGAAGAATCCATCTTTTTCTTTCAGCCAATGAAAAAGTCTCTGTAAAGGAAGAGCTAAATTACTATGTCCTAAGCCTTGATTGTAAGTATTAAATTGTTCGAACGGAACAGAAAACCTGTTGCTTTTCTAGCTTATCCCATTAAGGATATGGAAAAGAGGACAACAGACTTGAGCAGTTGAGGCACTCTCTCAGGTTGAAAAGCGCATCTAAAAAACAAAAAAGTCCTTTGGCTGACTAGCCAAAGGACGAATAATCAATTATCGTGGTTCCACCTTAGTTTATTCGTGTTTCGCAACACGAACCTTATGAAGTTCATAACTTCGCCTGTTAACGAGTGGTCCCGGACTTTCCTACTAAGGGTTCAAAAAGTCAACTCCCAGATGTGGTTCGCTGTTTCTTTACGTCTTTTTCCACCAACCAAAGACTCTCTTCACTAAAGGAAACAGTTACTCTTCTGTTCTCTGTTTTTCAATACTGTACCACCAGAAAAAATATCTGTCAACTCTTATTCTTAAAAAAATATTTTTCTTTCAAAAAGTAAGTGCTGAAAAAGGACAAATGTATGGAAAATCATGTAAAATGTAAGTAAGTTGTTTGAACAGAAGGAGGAGTTTTGGTATGAAACAGAAAAAGTGGTTAATCGGACTTGTTGCACTGGGCTTGGTTTTAGCAGCATGTGGAAGTGGCGGTTCGAAAACGACCTCGAATGAACCAGCTACACAGAAAATTAACGTCGCATCTGGTGGTGAACTCTCGACATTAGACAGCGCTCATTATACAGATGTCTATAGTTCCGATATGATTGGTCAAGTAGTTGAAGGCTTGTATCGACAAGATAAAAACGGAGATCCTGAGCTAGCTATGGCGAAAGCAGAGCCACAAGTTAGTGAAGACGGGTTAGTCTATACATTCAAGTTACGAGAGGCAAAATGGACAAACGGGGATCCAGTTAAAGCAGGGGATTTTGTAGTTGCGTTTAGAAACGTGGTCGATCCAGCGTATGGTTCAAGTAGCAGTAATCAAATGGATATTTTTAAAAATGGGCGTGCGGTGCGGGAAGGACAAGCCACGATGGAAGAATTTGGTGTCAAAGCAATCGATGACCAGACACTAGAACTAACATTGGAAAATCCAATTCCTTATTTAGCCCAAGTCTTAGTTGGAACACCTTTTATGCCTAAAAATGAAGCCTTTGCCAAAGAAAAAGGTACTGCCTATGGGACTTCTGCAGATAATTTTGTTGGCAATGGACCGTTTGTAATTTCAGGCTGGGATGGCAATTCCGAAACTTGGAAATTGAAGAAGAATAATCATTATTGGGATAAAGAACACGTAAAATTGAATGAAATTGATGTTCAAGTAGTGAAAGAAATTGGCACAGGAGCCAATCTTTTTGATAATGGCGACTTAGACTACACTGTTTTAGCAGATACTTATGCACTTCAGTATAAAGAGTCAAAACAAGCGCATTTTGTACCTAAAGCCATGGTGGGTTATTTAAGCCCAAATCATCGCCGTGAAATTACCGGCAACGAACATGTTCGAAAAGCTTTTTTACAAGCGATTGATAAAGAAACTTTTGCAAAAGAAATTTTAGGAGATGGCTCGACAGCTTTAAATGGATTTGTACCAGCTAATTTTGCAAAAAATCCAGATACAGGTGAAGATTTCCGCAAAGAAAATGGTGATTTATTGCCATATAATATTAAAGAAGCCCAAGCTAACTGGACCAAAGCGAAAGAAGAGTTGGGCAAAGATAAAATTGAATTGGAACTAATCTCAGCGGACTCAGCGATTGCCAAGAAAACCATTGAATTTGTTCAAGGGCAATTGCAACAAAATTTACCAGGTTTAACAATCAAATTAAAATCATTGCCTTTGCAAAATCGTTTGGATTTACAAACAGCAGGTAATTACGATTTAGCCTTTGGAACATGGACGCCTGATTATGCTGACCCCATTAACTTTTTAGAATTTTATGACTCAAAAAGTGGCTTAAATACTTCTGGTTATAACGATTCAGCGTATGATGCGGGTCTCCAAAAAGTTAGAAAAGATTACGCCAATGAACCTGAAAAACGCTGGAATGAATTACTAAGTTTAGAAAAAACATTAATTGAAAAAGATGCCGGTGTTTTACCCTTATTCCAAGGAGCCATTGGTTACTTGAAATCAGATCGCTTACAAGGTTTGCAAGTATTTTCTTTTGGTCGCACAGTATCCTATCGTTTAGCTTATGTAGAAGAATAAATTGACTTCTGAAAAGTCCTATCTTTTGAAAAAGTCTGCTTTCTGTTTTATCCTTAAAGTAGGAAAATTAACTAAAAAAATCAACTATGAAAGGTAGGTTTTTCAAATGTTTAGCTTTCTATGGGCATTAATTGTCGGAGGAATTATTGGCGCAATTGCTGGCGCAATTTTAGGAAAAGACGTGCCAGGTGGCATTATTGGAAATATTATCGTGGGCTTTTTAGGAAGTTGGGTAGCATCACTCTTGTTGCCTTCTTTAGGACCAGTCATCGGCGGTTTTCCAATTATCTCAGCGTTGCTAGGAGCGATTATCTGTATCGCTATTTACTCTTTTATTGTAAACCGCAAGGCGTAAAATTGTATCAAAATGATATCTTGAAAAGCATCATAAAACTTGTGAAGGTTGATCAAACCATTACTTTTGATGTCTTTTCTCTCATATTTTAAGTCTATGACAAAAATTTCTTTGGATTTTTGTCATAGACTCTTTTTTTAAAATATTTATTATGAGAATTTCCTGCGTTAGACTGCTTATTTTTCATTTATTATTCATTTTTGATAAAGGAAGTTTTGTTGGATAAAGTGAATAGCTCAAGGCTCAACAAAAATAAAGAAAAAATTAATATGTTAAGTTTAGGAAAGGGGAAATTCTGCTCTCATAATACGCCGTTTTATTCATTAAACGATAGTTGAAAAAAATATGTGCCCTTGTTATTCTTTGAATTAAACTAATGGGGGCGAAAAGCATGGAATCGTTAAAAAGTAATCTTTTTTTGACCAGAGAAGCATATTTGGAAGCTTTTGAAACAATCATGACACCTTTAAAAACGGCTATTTTAACATCAGAAAAACCTGGCGTGAATTTTGGGTCCAGTGGTGCTGTCTATGATCAGCAACATGCTGAAATGGAAGCTCTCATTCGACCATTATGGGGAATTGGACCGTATTGGGTTGCTTGTAAAGATGATGTTTTAAGAGATGCTTATGTGGAAAAATTAATCGCAGGAACTGATCCGTCATCCCCAGATTATTGGGGCGATATTGTTGATTATGATCAATATATTGTGGAAGCAGCAGCATTATCTTTAACTTTATTGCTTCATAAGACATATTTTTGGTCCTGTTTTTCTGAGAAACAGCAAGAAAATATCATGGTTTGGTTAAATAAGGCACTTGGTTGTAAAATTCCTAAAAATAATTGGACGTTTTTCAAAGTGCTCATTCGTTTGGCACTCGAGGGATGTGGACAAGTGATTAACCAAGCGGAACTAGAGGAAGAATTGGCGTTGATTGAACGCATGTATTTAGGTGATGGTTGGTATATGGATGGTAAAACTACGCAAAGAGATTATTATATTTCGTTTGCTTTTCATTATTATAGTTTGATTTATGTCAAATTTATGCGAGAAAGAGATCCTGTTCGTGCGAAACGTTTTACAGAACGAGCCGTTATGTTCGCGCAAGACTATCTGTACTATTTTGATGAGGAGGGCGAAGCGTTACCTTACGGACGTAGTCAAACGTATCGATTTGCTCAAGGAGCGTTTTTCGCAGCTTTGATATTTGCAGAAGTAGAGGCGTTACCTTGGGGACAAATAAAAACGTTGTTAGCAAAACATTTACACTGTTGGATGCAACAGGCTATTTTCACTTATGATGGTCGGTTGTCCATTGGCTATCATTACGAAAATTTAGTAATGGCAGAAGGTTATAACGCACCAGGCTCTCCGTATTGGGCCTTTAAAACATTTTTGTTGCTCGCTGTGGATCAAGACCATCCGTTTTGGCGTGCTGAACCGCTGGCGATAAAACGAGAAGAAAAGCGTTTGATAGAAAAGGGAAACATGTTATTAATCCATCCTAAAATGAAAACGCATGTCCTCGGCTATCCTGCAGGACTATGGCTTGAAAATCAAGCACATGCTGCGGCTAAATATAGTAAATTTGTCTATTCTAGCCGCTTTGGTTTTAGCGTTCCCAAAGCTGGTGCGCGTTATGAGGAGGGGGCTTTTGATAACGTATTGGCTGTTTCTCGTGATGGTGAATATTTTCGTGTTAAAGGGAAAGTTCATGATTTTTATTTAACAGAGGAGCAAGTTTATTATAAATGGCTACCATTTCAAGAAGTAGAAATTGAAACAACCATTTATCCTTTTGGAGAATGGCATGTTAGAGTACATGAAATAGTGACATCGGTTCCATTAAAAGTGCGCGAAGGAGGATTCAGTCTACCGTTACTTGGAAAATTTTCAGAAAAAGAACTGGGTAAAGAGTGGGCTAGAGTCGATTCAGGAGAATTGTGTTCGCAAATAGTTGCAATTGAAGGATATGACCACGCAGGTATTCTTCAACCTGAACCCAATACATCGTTGTTTTTCCCAAGAACAAGTTTACCTTATTTGCAAAAAGAGCTACCAATAGGAACGCATCGCCTGATTTGTTTGGTAGGTGGTGTGACAAGGGAGGAATAAAAAATGATAAAAATCGAATTGAAAAATAAAGACAATCAGATTATTACTGGCCGAATCGATCACGAGAAGCCAGAAGCGCCATTCATGGCGGAGGGAGACACGTTAGCGGTATTAGCAATTAAACAGTACCTTTATCAAGTTGGCGATAAAATTGTAGTGACTTATACAGGGGCTACCCCTTATTTGATGGTTCAATTAGATGAAACTTTGGCTCCTTCATTGATTTATCTGAAAGAAAAAGTTTGGGAATATCAAATTCCATTAGAAGAATCTGCTCGAAAAGCTTTTGTTGATACGGCCTTTCATTCAGCAAGGCACCAAATAATGGTTCGACAAGCGCACACGTTTGAAAAAGACAATTATCAAAATCTTTCTATGAATACACATGACCAAAAAGAATATTCAGGAGCCTATCCTCATGCGTATGCAAACGTTGAAACGAGAAACGATGCTGTTTTCTTTGCGAAAAATGCTATTGATTCTAAGTTTGGTAACCTTTCTCATGGCTCGTATCCATTTGCTTCTTGGGGAATTAACCAACAAAAAGAGGCACAGATAACGATTGACTTTGGCAGGCCTGTAGAAACGGACTGGATCCGCTTGCTATTTCGGGCGGATTACCCACATGATAGCTATTGGGAGGAAGTCACTTTAGCTTTTTCAGATGGTGAGGAACGAGTAGTTGACACAACGAATACCGCCTGTTTTCAAGAAATAAAGTTCCCAATGAAAACAACACAAACTTTGACATTAAAATGCTTACGAAAAGCGCTGGACTCTTCTCCATTTCCAGCGTTGACCCAAATTGAAGTATTCGGTCGGAATAAATAACAAGAGGTCGGGACAGAACCGTTTAGCTCCGAGAAATAAGAAGAAATTTCCGAAAATTGATCTTTGGTTTTTGGAGAATTTCGGCTTATTTCCGAAGGAGTTGGTTCTGTTCCCGCCGTTTATCAGTTTTTGAGCGTGGAGCAAAAATCCAAAGTGATTTTTGTCCCACGCTCTTGTTTTTAAGAGAAATAATTAAGAAAGGTCGCTTTTTATTTTCTTTTACGTTATAATACAATAAGTTAATATGTTAACAAGTTAAGGAGTGGTGGAGATGTGTAGTCAAGAAAATAAACAAAGACTGATCTCTCTAGGAGAAAATGTCACAGATGAATGGATTCAAACGCAATTAAATGAATGCGTTTCAAAAATTGCTAAAAATATGCAGCGTTTCGGAACACAGTTTCCTTCAGCTTGTGCTACGAATGGTCGATATCGTCTCAAAGCTAACGATGATTGGACCAATGGCTTTTGGACAGGCATGCTTTGGCTGGCATATGAGTGGTCTCACCAAGAAAAATTTCGTTTACTGGCAATGGAAAATATTGACAGCTTTCAACAACGATTAGAGGAGCATTTTGTTTTGGACCACCATGACATTGGTTTTTTATATAGTCTATCGGCGGGTGCTGGGTATAAAATTACCGGTGATGAGCGCTGTAAACAAGAAGTGCTAGCTGCCGCTGAAGTATTGTCAGCACGATTCCAAGAAAATGGCTCCTTCATCCAAGCGTGGGGCCATTATGGTGATCCCAAAGAATATCGATTAATTATCGACTCATTAATGAATTTACCGCTTTTATTTGAAGCAACTAAATTATCTGGAAATAGGATTTATGAGGAAATTGCCTCACGTCACTATCATACGTTAATGAAAACGGTGATTAAATCCGATGCGACAACTTATCATACCTATTATTTTGATCCAGAAACAGGCAGACCAAAACATGGAGCTACGCATCAAGGACATAGTGATACTTCCATTTGGGCACGAGGCCAAAGTTGGGCAATTTTAGGGATTCCCCTAAACGAAACATTTCTCCATTCCCAACCATTTCCAGAAATTTATCCACAAATAGTGGAGGTTTTTCTAGCTCATTTGCCAGCAGATTTAATTCCCTATTGGGATTTTGATTTTAATGACCAAATGCCATCTGACAAAGATAGCTCGGCACTGGCAATTGCGGCATGTGGTTTATTGGAAGCAGACAAACTACAGGCATTTCCTCAAGCGAAAGAGCTTGCCAAAGGAATGATTTATCAATTAGGAAAATATTATCGTACGCAAAATGATTCCGAAAATGAAGGACTGCTACTCCATGGTGTTTACGCACATGCAGAAGGAAAAGGGATTGATGAACCCAATTTATGGGGCGATTATTTTTACATGGAAGCCTTAATGCGTTTAGCAAAACCATCATGGCAAAGATACTGGTAAAGGGGAAAAATGATGCAAACGTTTGAAATTAAAGAAGACTTTTTATTAAATGGACAACCAATAAAAATTATTAGTGGGGCGATTCATTACTTTCGAATGACACCTAGGCAATGGGAAGATAGCCTCTATAATCTGAAAGCTTTAGGAGCTAATACAGTAGAAACCTACATTCCTTGGAATATTCATGAACCAGAAGAAGGCGTATACGATTTTGAAGGAATGAAAAACATTGAAGCATTTGTCCGCTTGGCAGAAAAACTGAATTTACTAGTTATTCTGCGTCCTTCGGCTTATATTTGTGCAGAATGGGAGTTTGGTGGCTTACCAGCATGGCTTTTGAAAGAAAAAGGCGTGCGATTACGTTCGACAGATCCTATTTTTATGACTAAAGTTCGTAACTATTTTCAAGTATTATTGCCTAAACTAGCCCCTCTGCAGATAACACAAGGTGGACCAGTGATCATGATGCAGGTTGAAAATGAATATGGGTCCTATGGCATGGAGAAAGCGTACTTGCGACAAACCAAGCAGATAATGGAAGAACTGGGGATTGAGGTTCCTCTTTTTACATCTGATGGCGCTTGGGAAGAGGTTTTGGATGCGGGGACGTTAATTGAAGAGGATGTTTTTGTGACAGGAAATTTTGGTAGTCATTCGAAAGAAAATGCTGCCGTTTTGAAAAAATTTATGACTCGTCATGGTAAAAAATGGCCGTTGATGTGCATGGAATACTGGGATGGGTGGTTCAATCGTTGGGGCGAACCAGTGATTCAGCGAGAAGGTACCGACTTGGCGAAGGAAGTAAAAGATATGCTGACAGTGGGTTCTTTAAATCTCTATATGTTTCATGGAGGAACAAATTTCGGCTTTTATAACGGGTGTTCGGCGCGAGGTGCAAAAGATTTACCTCAAGTCACTAGCTATGATTATGATGCTTTATTAACAGAAGCAGGAGAACCAACAGAAAAATATTATGCCGTTCAAAAAGCAATTAAAGAAGTATGTCCAGAAGTTTGGCAAGCACAACCACGCACGAAAAAACTGGGGAATTTAGGAAGCTTTTCAGTAACTGCTAGCGTATCTTTATTCGCAGTAAAAGATCAAATGATGACACCGAAGACCACCGCGTATCCATTAAGTATGGAAGAAGCTGGCTCAGGCTATGGCTACTTGCTTTATTCGTTTGATTTAAAAAATTATCATCATGAAAATAAACTAAAAGTGGTTGAGGCCAGTGATCGTTTACACATTTATGTAGATGGAGATTTAGCTGCTACCCAATATCAAGAGACAGTGGGAGAAGAGCTACTGATTTCAGGGCAAACTGAAAAAGACAAACTTGCGTTAGATATCTTAGTGGAAAATTTAGGTCGCGTTAATTATGGCTTTAAATTAAATAATCCGACACAAAGTAAAGGAATTCGAGGTGGAGTGATGCAAGACATTCATTTTCATCAAGGCTATCAACACTATCCCTTAACTTTTTCACAAGAGCAATTAGCCAAGATTGATTACACAGCTGGAAAAAATCCATTGCAGCCTTCGTTTTATCAAGTAACATTTGAATTAGAACAGCTAGCAGACACGTATATTGACTGTCGAGGCTACGGCAAAGGATTCGTTGTGGTCAATGGTCATCATCTAGGTCGTTATTGGGAAATAGGACCCATTCATTCGCTGTATTGTCCCAAAGAATTTTTACAGCAAGGACAAAATGAAGTAGTAATTTTTGAAACAGAGGGAATTGAAATTGAGTACTTGAAATTTACGAATCAAGTAATCATAGATTAAAAAAATAGAAGTAGAAGCTGAAATTTATTCGGCTTCTACTTCTATTTTGGTTTTGAAATATTTCCAATGTTTATAACTAATAATATATTCAGCAACACTACCATCTGCGAGATAGGAATGTTTAACTTGTTTAACAGCGGGTTCACGAAAACTTAATTGAAGTAAATTCAATAACTCAGCATCTTCGGGAAAGACAATTTCATTTGTTTCTACAGAAGCTAACGAGAAGAGGTCTACTGAAAAATCTTTACGGACTCGTTCATACACACTTGCATAAGCTGTGAGGTCCTTTGAGAGCGGCTCTTTAACAAGCTTTTTGGGAAGATGTGTGATATGTACGAGAAAGGGTGTATCTTCAGAATAGCGTACACGCTTGATTCTATAATAAGAAGCGTTAGCTGGTAAGCCTAATTCCTTTAAAATTTCGGCTTGATTTTCTTCTTCAATTGAAAGGACTTTAACTTTTTCAGAGTCTAAAGAATGCAACTCGATATCAGAAAATTTTACATTTTGAGAAACTTTTGATTTCGAAACAAAGGTCCCTTTTCCTTGGATACGATACAAGTAACCTGCACTGGTTAGCTCATTCAGTGCTTTGACAGCTGTGATAGAACTAACAGCATATTTTCGTTTAATATCGGCTTCAGAATAAAATTTATCACCAGGAATAAAGGTATGATTTTTTATTTCACGTAAAAGGTCTTGTTTAATTTGTTCATATTTAGGTAACATGCGATTGCCTCCATTCTAGTAATCGAATGAATTAAGCATAACATGTTAACTAGCCTTTAGCAAACACTTTGAAAAAGAGGAAAGACAATTTTTATTTAAAGAATTCAAAAAAATAAATTCAATATATTAAGATATTAGGTTTACGGATAACTTAGTATGTGTTATAGTAAGTTCGTAGAGAACATAACATGTTAAGTAGGGTCACCTACATCTAGGGAGGGAAACTCGTGGAAAACATTGTACTAATTAGTCATGGTAGCATGGCTGAAGGCGTCAAAGTTAGCTTAGAAATGATTGTTGGTCGGCAAGAACACGTGCATACAGTCTCATTACGACCAGATAGTGACAATCTTCAATTTGAGAAAGAGCTAAATGAAAAAATGAAAGCCCTTAACGGTACGACACTGATTATTGCTGATTTACTAGGAGGAACGCCATGTAACGTGGCAACAAAGAATTATTTGAACGTTGACGGAGTGGAAATTATTGCAGGGATGACGCTCTCTGTTGTGATTGAAGCAGTGGTTAATCAACAGGCTTCGATTAAAGAATTAGTTTGTTTAGCACAAGAAAATATTGTTGATGTAAAGGCTGGAATGAATCAAGCAGAACAAGAGATTTCAGAAGCCAGCAAAGAAAAAGAATTAAGTAACTATAGTCAATATGTTGGAAAAGAAAATATTGTAAACACACGGATTGATGAACGGTTAATTCATGGACAAGTAGCGGGAATTTGGTCGACAAGTCTTAGTACACAGCGAATAATTGTAGCCAATGATGAGGCGGCTACAGATCCTTTACAAAAATCATCTTTGAGAATGGCAGCGCCTTCTTCGATGCGTTTATCTGTTCTTGGAGTAGAGGCTGCCGCTAAAAATATTCAATCAGGAAAATATGGTAAACAGCGTTTATTTTTATTATTTAAAAATCCGAAAGATGTGCTCCGCTTTATCGAAGCGCAAGGACCTATCAAAACTGTAAATGTTGGGAATATGAGTTACAAAGAAGGAGCACGCGAAGTAACAAAAAGTATTCAAGTTTTACCAGAAGAAGAACAAATTTTTGAAACAATCGCTTCAAAAGGCGTCACTGTGACAGCCCAATTAGTTCCAAACGATCCAGTCGTTGATTTTATGAAAAAATTACGCGGCTAAAACAGTCAGACTAAGAAAGAATATTTTTAAATTTAGGAGGAAATTTCAATGCATTTAGCAGCGTATCAAATTATTTTAATTACTATTTATGCGTTTATTGCTATTAATGACTCACTTATTTCAAATACGTTGACGCAACCAGCTATTGCTGGAATGATTTCTGGAATGATTATGGGAGATTTAAAAACTGGTTTAATGGTTGGCGGCACTCTTCAATTAATGCGTTTAGGAATTGCTGCTTTTGGTGGAGCATCGGTACCTGATTATTTCACAGGGGCTGTTTTAGGAACCGCTTTCGCTGTAATCTCTGGAAAAGGAGCGGAGTATGGTATTGGTTTAGCTGTTCCTGTTTCTCTGTTGATGTTGCAACTAGATGTAGTGGCCCGTTTTTGTAATGTCTTTTTACTTCATAGTGTCGATAAAGCGATTGATAAGATGCAAGTAAAACGGATTCCACGCTTAGTTTTATCTGGTTCTGTTCTATGGGGACTGTCTCGTGCCATTCCGATTTTATTAATGTTATTAGCGGGGGATGCTGTAGTAACAACGATTACCGATAACATGCCAGAATGGCTAATGACGGGCTTAAAAACAGCTGGAGGAGTATTACCTGTTGTCGGTGTAGGGATTTTATTACGTTACTTGCCAACGAAGCAATATATCCCCTATTTACTATTAGGCTTTTTCTTAGCGGCTTATTTAAAAGTTCCAATGTTAGGTGTTTCGATAGTTGGGATGGTAGCAGCGATGCTTGTATTTAAACGTGATGGGGCAAAAAGCACGACACAAGCAACAACAGGAAATGGTGATTTTGAAGGAGGATATGACGGCGATGAGTAAGCATAAACTGACAAAAAAAGAATTAAATGCAATTAGCTGGCGTTATATTTTAGGAAGCCAATTAAACTGGAACTATGAACGTATGATGAGTTCAGGATATTTATACGGCATCTTACCTGTTTTAAAAAAATTCTATGGTCATGATGAAGCACAATTTCAAGATATGATGCGCACACACAATCAATTTTTTAACACCAATGCTATTTTTGGGAATTTAATTATGGGGATTGATGTGGCGATTGAAGAGCAAGATGGCTATAAAGCGAAAGAAACAATTATTGCGCTAAAAACAGCTCTGATGGGTTCTTTGGCAGGCGTTGGAGACTCTTTATTCCACGTTATTTGGGGGACGATTTTCGGCTCTGTTGCAGGGACACTGGCTCAAAATGGTTCGGTGGTTGGCTGTGTTATTTGGATTATTGCAAATATTGCACTATTGTTTGGTCGGGCCGCGCTCTTACCACTTGGTTATAAGCAAGGGGTCAAACTAGTGACGACCTTAAAAGACAAGTTATCTGCCTTTACGAATGCAGCAACTGTTCTTGGTGTGACTGTGATTGGTGCCTTAATTCCTTCAGTTATCAAGGCGACAGTTCCTTTTGTTTATAAAAAGAACGGGGTCGAATTAGTTATTCAAGATACGTTAGATGCAATTTTACCTTCCTTAGTTCCAATCTTACTTGTTCTTTTAACTTATTGGATGTTAGGTCAAAAGAAATTAAATTCCACACGAGTGATTTGGATTATTTTAATTTTATCGATTGTTTTGAGTGCCTTTGGTATTTTGGCGTAAAAAGTATATTAAGTGATTTTCAGAGAGTCGGAGAGTGTAGAAAGTATTTTTCTTCACTCTTTTTCTCTAATTCGGATGTAAGCGTTTTACGATAATTTTTTAGGAGGAGAAAGAATGAAAAACAGGAAAATATGGGTAATGCTGGTCGGACTGTTTACTGCTTTGACGAGTGGATTTATGGGAACCACCCTTACTTTTGCAGAAGAAAACGAAGCGAGCCAAACGATTGAGCAACCCTCTTACATTTCAGATTTCCCCAATCAAGTTGGGCATTGGCAAGATTTGGTAGGAACAGCAGAAAAAAAGAATGATTCTGCTGGTTTATGGATCGCAAACACGAAGCAAGGGACAAACCTCGAATCTGTCTCTATCAATCTTGATGCACGCGAACAATCTTCAGGAGATCTTGAACTAACCTTTTTATATGAAGGGCAAAGTAACTTCGGATTGGTTTTTCGCGGAGATAAACAAAAGACGAGTCAATGGCAATCTTTTGCTTATAATCGTGACGGTCGCTGGCAGTTAGGACAACCAGGCGGTAAATGGCTAACTAATATTCCGGGGCCAACATTACTAAGTGGCCAACAATATAAACTGCTGGTTCGCTATGACGGAAAAAAAATTCAGACATTCCTGAATGATCAATTATTTTATGAAAATGAAGAGGTTCATTATCCTGATGGTACGTCCATTAATGATGACTGGACGGGCGCTGTAGGAATTAGACTATTTGGTAATCTATCAAAGCTGAATATCATTTCTATGAAAAGTGGCTCCGTTGGTAGCATTCCTGTTATCGATTCATCTACAGAATACCGAGGATTAAAAGAAAAATGGCGAAATCAGCTTGTTTCCAAAGAATATGATTCAACTAACCAAGCGCTTGTAGACTACGTCCAAAAAATCTCCAATGAAGCAACAGAACTCGATCAAACGATGAATAAAGAGCCGAACCGCAGCTATTTATGGCCACTAGAGCCTGGCAATACGCCATCTGCTGATTTAACGACTCAATTTACCAAATTGCAAAAATTAGCGTTAGCCTATGGAACGAAGGGGAGTACGCTTTACCAAGATGACAAATTGGCAGCAACCATTATTGATGGCTTAGATTTTATGGTAACGCAAAAAGGATATGATGGGAAAAAGTACCATGGAAATTGGTGGGACTGGCAAATTGGTGTGCCACAGAAGTTTCTTAATATTCTAATGATTTTAGAGGATAAAGTTTCTCCGGAAAAGCAACAAATCTATACAAATGCGCTGAGCAGTTATGTCCCAGATCCATTTAAACAGTTGTATACAAAACCACAAGGAACGTTTGTGGATTTAGCTTTTATCCCAAATTTTGTGACATCAGGAGCGAACCGAACGGACTTAGCTTTAACTGTTTTGGGGTTAGGAATTTTACAAAAGGATAGCGGGAAAATTAACCAAGCATCCAGTAGTATCGTCGATGTATTTAAATTAGTCACAAAAGGTGATGGTTTTTACCAAGATGGTTCTTTTATCCAGCACAATAACATTCCTTATACAGGTTCGTATGGAAATGTTTTGGTGAAAGGGGTTGGACAAATTTTGGCCATTACAGCAGATTCATCTTTTCAAATGGATGCAACTCTTGTGACAGAATTTGTTGAAAATGTTGATCGGGCCTTTCTTCCTTTGATTTATAAAGGTGAAATGCTACCAACTGTGAATGGCCGTTCCATCTCAAGAGCCCCAGCAGTTGGAAAAACAGGCTATGGCTCAACTACCATGTATAATTTATTAATTGTGGCTAAATTTGCCCCTAATAATTATCAAAAGAAATTTCAAGAAGCCGTTAAATATTGGATGAAAGAGAACCCAGATTATTATTTGACCAATGCTCGTGATTTTAATGATTTACAGATGACTATGCAACTTTTAACTAATCCAGAAATTACGGGAGGGCAACTTCCTTTTACAGGCACGAAACTTTATGCTTCGATGGATCGATTTGTCCAACGAACACCTAGTTATATGTTTGGGCTAGGCTTGTATTCAAAGCGCACTGCATCTTTTGAAGCAGGGAATAAAGAAAATAAACGTGGCTGGCACACTGGTGACGGAATGATGTACGTATATAATGATGACGAGGTTCAATTTAATTCCAGCTATTGGCCAACTGTAGATCCCTATCGACTACCAGGAACAACGGTAGATACCATTTCTTTGGCAGATGAAGTTTCAGCATTTACAACAATCACATCGAAAGAGCAATGGGTTGGTGGAGTAACGTCAGACAATCAGGCAGTAGTAGGGATGGCTCTTAATAAAGACGGGACCAAAAATAATGGGAAACTTTTACCTATGAACCTACAAGCTAAAAAATCTTGGTTTGTATTAAATGGGCAAATTATCGCATTAGGCGCAGGAATTAAAGGCGATACAGAAGCTTCGATTGAGACAGTTGTTGATAATCGTTTGTTAAATGATGTGTATCAGTATCAAGTGTTATCAAATATTGGGGAGATTCATGAGAAAAATGAAACGAGTAAAAAACAATGGTTATTACTAAAGTCGGATCATTCCAATGCTAATATGGGTTATTATTTTCCAGAAGAAACAACGGTAAATGTTAAAAGTGAAACTAGAAAAGGAACCTATAAAGCAATTAATGAAGCATTTCCAAGTGATAAAGAATATGTAGGTGATTATCGAACATTTACGATTCAACATGGTCAACACCCAACGAACGAGCATTATGCTTATGTAGTTTTACCAGGAATCGATGAAACTGATTTAAAAACATATGCTGCCAAAAAAACAGTAGAAGTTCTCTCAAATACAGAAGAAATTCAAGCAGTTAAGCAAGAAGAAGAAGGCTATCTTGGGGTTAACATTTGGTCAGAAACTGGCGGTACAATAGCAGGGATTACCTCAAATAAAGCTATTTCTTTAATGAGAAAGACACAACAACACCAAAAAACGTATACTTTCTCTGATCCCACACAAACAACTAAGACACTGACTTTAAAAATACCAAAAGATTACAGCACAGTAATTAGTCAAAGTGACGGAATCACTTATGATGATGCAACAGAAACCTTTACTATTAATTTTGAAAATGCTGCAGGAAGTAGTAAACAAATTATTGTAGAATAACTAAAAGAAATCAAAGTAGCCTCAAATTCCAGTTTAATCGGAATTTGAGGCTACTTTGTTGAAATTATTTAAGATTCTAACATTTCTGCGGGTAATAATATCGTTTCACGATGGCCATCATCAAAAGCAAAAATTCGCGACGGATATGCCGTAGAATAACTAAATGGTAAGTCGATGGCCATTTCTACTGAACTATTTTCTTGAGAAAAATGGACAGTCACCTTGCCATTATTGTTCAACAAATCAAAGTGAAGTAAGTCGTTTAAAAGGATAACCCCTTTTAGATTTAAGTCAATAATCAACCAAATACTATCAATTAAGCCACTAGGTAAGCTAGAAACAACACCTAATGAAGCATAGCGGCTACGGTCACTATCAAAACGTTCAAACATATGGATGACCTCCTTTTTGTTTACTTACTTTTAGTATACTGCAAATTTAAAAAAAAGAAATTGTTTCGTTTGAAAATATTGCGTAGATTAGCAAAAATTTAATATTCCTCTGTAGCTTCCTAGCTTTGCAGGTGTCATCATTTATGTGAAGAAATCAAGACATGCAGTAAAAAGAAAATGGGACGTACGTTGTTTCAACGTACATCCCATTTCTAAAACTTAAGAGAATCAGCTGAACAAAAGTGTACTCTTTATTCGGCTAATTCTGGTTCAGTCGTTTCAGCAGCTGTTCCTTCTTCTTCTTCAGGAGCAGTTTGTGCTTCAACAATAGCAACTAGTTGTTCTTCTGGATCAGTTAAAATTTCATAGTCTTTGTGTTCAGGTAAATCAGCGATTGTAAGAGCATCACCAATTTCTAAGTTTGTAATATCTACTTCAATTGATTCTGGCAATTTATCTGGTGTGGCTGCCACTAAAACAGTGTACAAGTTTTGTGCTAAGGTACCCCCAGCTTTCACACCTGCAGATTCACCAATTAATTGAACTTCTGCTTCGACTTCTGTTGTTTCTTTCATATTTACAGATAAGAATTCAACATGAAGCATTTGACCAGTAAAGGTATCTAATTGTGCTTTCGACATTAATGTGTTGATGTTTTTGCCATCAACTGTCATTTTAATAACGGTGTTAGCACCATGTTCGCGTAAAATTTTTGATAAGTCTTTTTCTTCAAAATAGATTGGTGTACTTTCAATTTGGTAACCGTAAACAATGGCAGGTACTTTCCCTTCGTGACGTAGCTGATTTCTTAGTGAACGTGGACGGATAGCTCTTTCTTTAACTTCTAATTGTACTGACATAACCTAATTCCTCCTTGAAATAATGAGTGATTTGGTTAAACTCAGAAACAAAACATAATGGAAAAAAGAAACTCTTTTTTCAGTTGTTCTTGTCTAGAAAAATGCTAACAATAATCAAAAAATCCCCACAAATATTGCCAGGCAACACTCATGGGAATGGTTCATTGTTATCGTTGTTCTCTCCCAGGTCATTACGCTGTTTTTGAGAAACCTTTATTTACTTTACTTATTAACCGTAACACTTATATTTTTATACGTCAAGGAATTACCTTTTTCTACTTTTCATCTTTAACGGATTCCACTATACTAATACCAGAATGGAGCGGAACAATGCGATTAGATAAATTACTAGAAGAACTTCAGTTTGGATCACGCAAAACGGTGAAACGATTAATCAAAGGCAAGCAGGTCACTGTGGATGGCATCGTGACTTTAAATGAAAGCCAAAATGTCGATGCGCAATTACAAATGATTAAAGTAAAAGGACAATTAATTTCGCATAAGACCCATGTGTACTATATGTTGAATAAGCCAAAAGGTGTGGTTAGCGCTGTCTCAGATGCATCTAAAAAAACAGTTATTGATTTGATTGCGCCACAAGACAGACGCCCTGGTCTTTATCCAGTGGGCAGACTCGATGGCGATACGGAAGGGTTACTTCTATTAACAGATAATGGACAATTAGGGTATCAATTAATTCGGCCAAATAAAGAAGTAGCGAAATGTTATGAAGTGAAAGTCAATGGTTTGGTCTCTGCAGAAGATTGTGCTAAATTTAAAGATGGGATTGTTTTGCAAGGAGGCATTCAATGTAAGCCAGCAAAAATAACTGTTCTTGCAGCGACTGAAACGGAGAGTCATGTTTTCCTGACTATTCAAGAAGGAAAATTTCACCAAGTGAAAAAAATGTTTTTATCCGTGGGGAAAAAAGTGACTGCTTTAAAACGCCAAACTATGGGGCCGTTGCGGCTAGATCCGCAATTACCTTTAGGTGCTTATCGTTCATTAACAAGAGAAGAGTTACAATTGCTATTGCCTTATTTTTTTATTGAAAAACAACAAACAAGCAAAGCGTTACCGAGTAATTTGAAAAGAGAAGAGGAACGGAAATGAAAACATTGCTTTTTGATGTTGATGATACATTGTTAGATTTTAAATTGGCTGAAAAGAAGGCGCTCCATGCCTTATTTGAAGAAGAAAATGTACCATTTACATCTGAAGTCGAGTCAACGTACCACCGAATTAATCAAGGATTATGGCGTTCATTTGAAGAAGGAAAAATAACAAAAGATGTTCTCCTTGATACACGGTTTGGTTTATTGTTTGACGCGTTTAATCGAGAAGTTGATAGCGTTAAAATGGGAGAAAACTACCGAGAATATTTAAGTCAAGGACATGACTTGCTTGGCAATAGTCAACGTATCTTGGAAAAATTAGCACCCCATTATGATTTATATATTGTGACAAATGGAGTGGCAAAAACACAGTATCGTCGATTGGAAGATTCGAAATTAATGCCTTATTTTAAAGATATTTTTGTTTCAGAAGAAGTGGGTTATCAAAAACCAATGAAAGAGTATTTTGATTTTGTTTTTGAACGGATTCCTAATTTTAGTCGAGAAAAAACAATGATTATTGGCGATTCTTTGCATTCAGATATTCAAGGAGGTCAACAAGCGAAAATTCAAACTGTTTGGCTCAATCCGACCTCCGCTCCAGCAACACCAACCATTCAACCCAATTATACGATTCAACAGCTAGATGAGTTGTTACCAATTCTTGGGCATTAAAAAACAACATTTCCTGTACAGGAAATGTTGTTTTTTAACTTAAATGTAACCGTAAGCGAACCATATCCTTTAAAGGCAAGCCGTTTTCTATAATAGGCTCATCATAATGATGGATAAAAAAATCTGGTTCAATATGTGTCATTCGAAAGCCGACTTTTTGGTAGAGATATAGCTGTTGAAAGCCTGTGCTCCCAGTCCCAATCTCCAAGGAATCATACTTTTCTTTTTTGGCAAAATCAATGGCAAAATGTAATAATTCTTGCCCGATGCCCCGCCCTCGGCTTTCTTCTGAGACAGCGATGTTTACGATTTCCAATGTCCGTGGGTGAGTCGGCAACAGGACTAAAATTCCTTGAAGTTCTTCAGTCTGATAGTCAAAGCAAATGCCGCGGGTAATATAATCTGCCACCATTTTTTTTGCTGGATCTGCCTCATAAAGAAGAGCGTAATGCGCCGTTGTAAGTGTTTCTTTTTTGACTTTTTTAATCATAGGTAGGATTCTCCTTTTATTGATAAGTATACTGTAATTGAAAGAAGTGTGGGCAGATTTTTCATAAGAAGATAAAAATCACATGAAAAGTCTTGGAAAAGGTCTGGCATTCTTCAGAGTTTTCATTATAATAGTAAAAGACAATGAAGTTTTTGAAAAGAAAGAGGTTTATACATGAAAGATAGTCAGCCAATTATCATTGGTGTTACTGGCGGATCAGGAAGCGGAAAAACCAGTGTTAGCCGTGCGATTTTTAATAATTTTCCCGATCATTCAATTATGATGTTAGAACAGGATTCTTATTATAAAGATCAGAGCCATTTGAGTTTTGAAGAACGTTTAAATACCAATTATGATCATCCTTTTGCGTTTGATACAGATTTATTGATTCAACATGTTGAACAACTGTTAAATTATCAAGCCATTGAAAAGCCAGTTTATGACTACGTTGCGCATACAAGAAGTACAGAAACGGTGATCCAAGAACCGAAAGAAGTAATTATTCTTGAAGGGATTTTAATTTTAGAAGATCGCCGCTTAAGGGATTTAATGGATATTAAAGTGTATGTGGATACAGATGATGACATCCGTATTATTCGTCGAATCAAGCGTGATATGGAAGAACGTGGCCGTACGTTGGATTCTGTGATTGAACAATATTTGACAGTCGTCAAGCCCATGTATCACCAATTTATTGAACCTACGAAACGTTATGCAGATATCATTGTGCCAGAAGGTGGCGAAAACCACGTTGCTATCGATTTAATTAATACAAAAGTGGATAGTATTTTAACAAAAATGTAATAGTCAGCTTAAATAGCCGTCTCTATATCAGAGTCGACTGTTTAAGCTTTTTTTGACTTTTAAAGGGTTGTTTTATCAAATATTTTAAGGGATAGCTAAAAAGTTGAAAATATTGAAAGAAACAATATGCTATAATTTTTTAAAGGAAAAGGAGGGAAGGGAATCTGAATGATAAAAAGAGGTGAGGTTTTTTATGCGAATCTCTCACCAGTTGTTGGTTCTGAACAAGGTGGGATTCGACCTGTCCTGATTATTCAAAATAACAAAGGTAACTTATTTAGTCCAACGTTGATTGTTGCACCGATTACCCGTAACGTAAGCAAGCGGCTGCAACCAACGCAAGTCCTCATCGAAATTCCCCATAACGAGTGCAGGACGCCATCACTTATTTTGTTAGAACAAATTCGAACATTGGATAAAGAACGAATGCTACACAAGGTTTGTCAACTTTCTCGTGAAGAGATGGAACAGGTCAATCAAGCTTTAAAAGTTAGCGTTGGTATCCGTTAAATTACATATAAAGAAATCGTTTTGGGGAAACGGTTTCTTTTTTTTTTTGAAATAGTTTCCAAATATTCGTTTTTCTCGTATAGTGAAAGAGGAGGCGATCACATGGATAAAATTCGTTATGGAATTATGAGTACTGCCCAAATTGTCCCAAGATTTGTAGCAGGGATTCGAGAAAGCGCGCAAGCTGAAGTGCGCGGGATTGCATCAAGGCGTTTAGAGAATGCTCAAAAAATGGCTAAAGAATTAGCGATTCCGGTGGCTTATGGCAGTTATGAAGAGTTATGTAAGGATGAAACAATTGATATTATTTATATTCCCACCTACAATCAAGGACATTACTCAGCAGCTAAGCTTGCGTTATCACAAGGAAAACCCGTCCTACTGGAAAAACCATTTACATTAAATGCTGCTGAAGCAGAAGAACTCTTCGCAATCGCACAGGAGCAAGGGGTTTTTCTAATGGAAGCTCAGAAATCTGTCTTTTTACCAATTACCCAAAAAGTAAAGGCGACGATTCAAGAAGGGGGATTGGGAGAAATTTTATGGGTTCAGTCAGTTACTGCCTATCCCAATGTGGATCATATTCCCTGGTTTTACTCGAGAGAAGCGGGTGGTGGAGCGCTTCATGGCTCAGGAAGTTATCCATTACAATACTTACAATACGTATTAGGGAAAGAAATTCAAGCGGTTACGGGAACCGCAACATATCAGCAAGAGGCGACGGATAGTCAATGTAATTTAGCTTTGAAATTTGCTGAAGGGACGCTGGGCAATATTTTTATTAATGTTGGTTTAAAGATACCTAGTGAAATGACCATCTGTGGGACAAAAGGGCAAATCGTTATTCCTAATTTCTGGAAAACAGATTGTGCTTATTATACAGATACTCAAGGCAACACTGTCAAATGGTCTGAACAATTCACTAGTGAATTTACGTATGAAATCAATCATGTGAATCAATGTTTACAAGACAAAAAGTTAACTAGCCCCGTAATGACGAAAGAATTAACGATAGCAACCGTCAAAATTGTTGAAGGTTTTTATCAAGAATGGTTTGATAGAGAATAATTACCACAACTTGCTATCCATACTATTCTGTGTTAAAGTGTGTTTTATGCGACGAGTTGACTCAATCAGATAGCTTCGGCTATTCCGTTTTGACGGCTAGTGATTGTCAAACACAACGACACCAGATAGTACGGCTATCAGTTACCGGATTTGTAACGTGTCGGACAGAATACTTTTGTGGAGAAGGTCTCTGTCTATTTATGCAAATAAATAGTGTGGTATCCCTTAACAGTAGTAACTGTTAAGGGATTTTTTTGTATGAAAAGAGAAGTGTTGCACTTTTATAAGTGCAACTTTTTTGTGTTGTGGAACAGATAAAATAACGCTATAGTTTTAAGTGTAAAGGGAAAAGAAAAGAGGTGACAAGGCATGACCGTGTTGTTGTCCAAAAGAGCGATAAATATTTTATTGATGCTTTTGGATTTGGAAGGGAGCATTACCACGCAAGAATTAGCTGAGAACTTTACTGTCAGCGTTCGAACAATTAAGTATGATTTAGAAGATATTCGTGCTTGGTTTGAACAGCACGATGAGACACTTTATTCAAAACGAAATAAGGGAATCTGGCTAGATTTACCTGACTCTAAACGCTTACTGTTAAAAAATGAAATTATCGATGTCGATCGATTTGAAACCTATCCTGATCAAAAAAGACGAGTCAATGTATTGATTTTTCAGTTATTGTCAGTCAAAGGGTACTTAACGGCACAGCAGCTAGCAGATGAATTATTAGTGAGTCGAAACACAATTGTCAGTGATTTGGAACAGGTTGAACGGTTGCTGCAAGCATATGATTTAACCTTAATTCGCCAAGCACGGCAAGGGTTTACAATTAGTGGTGAAGAAAGCAATGTACGATTACTGATGGAATTTATCACTCAAAAAGAACTTACAGAATACGATATTTACCAAATTATGAACTATGTGACAAAGACAAAAGGGGCTGAAAAAATCCCTAAAATTAAATTTGGGTCAGGGACATTGTTTCAAGGTTGTTATCGTAGTGCATTGAAAAAAATGCGAAATTTAATTAATCCACTCGATCAAAATCAATTTGATTATGCCGAAATATTATCTATTACGTTGAGAGTGGCAATTGCCGCAGCACGTATGCAGATGGCACATACAATTGGGACTTACCGAGTGTTATCGCAAAAAACACGCTTTGAACAACGGAACGAAGTACCACTTTTACTTTTACAAGAGGTGTTTGAACGGTATGACTTGCCTTTATTAGCGGATGAATATTTTTATATTTATAGTGATTTATTCGGAACCCATCAACGGCAAGATATGGTTCAATTAACAAAGCAAGTCATTGAAAGCGTTTCAAAAGAGCTGAATTATCCTTTTGTAAATGATCGCCAATTATTTACGAACTTGTTTGCACACCTGTCCTTACGTTTTACAAAGAAACATTTATTTATTAATGAATACAATCCGTTTTCTGAAGAAATCAAAGGAAAACACCCAGCGTTATTTTTAGCTATTCAAAGTGCCTGTAAACAATTAATTCAACGTTCTGTTTTGCTAGTCAACGATTCTTTCTGCGCATATATTGCGTTGCATTTTTTGGCAGCTCAGGAACGACAACAGCAGGAAGCTAAAGTTGTTAGGATTGTGTATGTTTGCTCGACGGGCTTAGGTGTGACCAGTTTAATTGAACAAAAAATTTTAGAGGAAGTACCAAACGTTGAACTCGCGGGATTTGCTTCTGTTTTAAATGCAACTGAAGTGATTCAAGCAGAAAAGCCTGATTTGGTATTGAGTATTTTCCCAATTGAAGAAATGACATACCCATTTATTAAAGTTAGTCCATTGTTGACGGACACAGACTTAAGTTTGATTCGGGAAGAGGTCGATAAAATTTTATTAGGGAAACGTCAAGGGAAAGGTACCGCTCGCTCCACGAAATCTGATGTAATTGAAAAAAATGAACGGATACAAAGCCAAGATTTGTTAGTAAAAGCGTATATTATTTATGAAGAGTTAAAACGAATGTTTCAAACAAAGTTACTGAGCGAATATCAAGAAGCCTTTTTACTGCACGTTTTATTAATGACACATCGGATTACGTTTAATAAGCAATACGAAGAGATTCCTTGTAATGGAGAAGTATCGCGTGAAAGACAAGAAGAAATTCGGCAAATTGAATGTTTATTTGCTAAAAATGAGTTACCTGTCAATCATGCTGAAATTTCAGCATTACTTAATTATTTAGAACAACCAAAGGAGGAAGAGGATGGAACTAGCAATGGAAGCACAGGAGATCATTCGACAAAGTGCTGAACCAGAAAAGCTACAATCGATTATCAAACAAACCAGTGCGCGATTAGCAGAAGCACAAATTGAACCAACGGAATTACAGTGGACGATTTTGATCAACCATCTCAATGAGATGCTGAATCGTTCAAGAGAAGGAACGACATTATCTGGTGTTGATCGGACGTTATTTACGGAACTAACACCAGAAACGTTGAAAATTGCACAAGAAACAACAGAAGCAATTGGTCAGTTATCAGAAGATGAATGGTATGTTTTAGCTGTTCATTTTGAAGTTGCTAAACAAAACAATTAATAGGAGGAAAAGTTATGATTACAGTAGTTATCGCAGATCGTTTAGGAAAGGGACAAAATGTTGCAAAAGGAGTGGAGCAAGCCGGTGGTCGTGCGGTTGTTGTTCCAGGAATGGGCGCTGATATGCGTTTAGGAGATGTGATGCAACAAGAAAAGGCAGATTTAGGCATTTCTTTCTGTGGCAGTGGTGGTGCAGGGGCGTTAACGGCTGCTACTAAATACGGGTATCCCGAAAGACATGGCATGCGATCAATCGAAGAAGGGGTAACAGCAATTAACGATGGGAAAACTGTTCTTGGATTTGGTTTTATGGATCAGGAAGAACTTGGTAAACGAGTAACTGAAGCATTTATTAAGAAACACGGAGCATAGAAAGTAGTAACTTAGAAAGGAGCGGTAATTATGGATGCCACAAAACGGTCAACACAAACCGTGATTGTTTCTGGAAAAGGTAATAAGAAGAATGAAGCTTTTGCAAGTGCATTGAATGATGTTTCAAAAAAAGTATTAAAAGAAACAACAGAGGTCCTCATCCGGATTGAACCGAAAAAAGTAACTATTCGTCAGGCAAAAGAACAAGTTTATACAGAAAAATTTCTGTTCTTCTTCTTTCCTAGAAAGAGAGTGATTTATCATGTCGAACTAGCTGTAGAAGTGGAAATCCAAGCCATTGCAGTCGAAGAAGTTGATTTTTTAACGGAAACAATTAAAGAACCGAACGCAGTAGTAGTTCCGTTTCTTTCAAAAAGAGGCGTATAAAGGGAGGAAGAAGGAATGGAATTTGTAATCATTTTGCTGAAGTCATTGCTTATTGGTGGTTTACTAGGTTTTGCAGCTGGCGCAGGCGCTGCTCGGATGTTTCATGCACCACAAATGCAAGGGTTAGGGGCATTTAGAACATTAGGAGAAATGAACGCGGCACAAGGAGATCCGGCATCACACTTTTCTTTTGGTTTAGGTTTTTTCTTTAATGCTTGGGCTTCGGCCGTCGGAGCAGGGGCCTTTACACAAGATGTGACCCACCGGATTGTGCCTAACTGGGCTGCAGCAATTTTATTGGTAAAGGATAAAGATGTCACTAAAACGATGCATAATCCCAAAAAAATGGGAATTGTCGGGGCCTTTGTAGGAATGGCGACTGTGGCTTTCTTAAATAGTACAGCTGCAGCAATTCCAGAATCGCTACAAGTAACAGCAGTTGCGGTGTTGGTACCTGCAGCAACGATTTTAATCAATACTGTGATGCCCGTTTTATTCTGGCTAGCGGCTTTAGATGCAGGAAAACGGACGGGTTTTTGGGGAACGTTATTTGGCGGATTATCTCAATTAGTCATGGGCAATGCTGTCCCAGGAGTTGTATTAGGGATCTTAATCGGTAAAGGTGTCGATGATTTAGGGTGGACCCGAATGACACGCGGCATGCTTGGTGCCATTATCTTATTATTTATTTTAAGTGGCTTCTTCCGAGGGTTCGACTTAGAAATGATCGAAAGTTTCCGCTTGTCTATTCCTCAATGGTTAAATAATTTACACAATGTTTTCACCGTTAAATAGAAAAAAGGAGGTCTCATAGATGGAACAGCAAGAAAAAAATGAATGGGCACAACAAGAACAAGAAATTCAAGAAGGTTTAAAAGGCAAAAGTTTTTGGTATGCTGATTGGGGCTTTCCGATTTTAGTCGGGATTATGTCAGCGGCAATTTTTGCAGGAACACATATGTATGTAGTTTATGGTGTGGGCGCCTTTAATGAAGTTTCAATTGTTGCGATGCTAAAAGCTGGTTTAGATGGTGGTTCTTATGGCGCTGCCGCAGCATTTGGTGCAAGTTTCCTGTTTGCACGAATTTTAGAAGGTTCCTTAGTCGGGATTTTAGATTTAGGTGGCTCAATTTTAACGGGGATCGGGATTGGCGTACCTGCAATTTTCCTCAGCATGGGTATTAAAGCACCTGTAGAAAACTTTGGCTTAGCACTTTTAACAGGTGCGCTACTAGGGCTAGCAGTTGGTGGCGTAATTGTGTTGATTCGGAAATTTACTATCAATCAAGGAAATTCCACTTTTGGTGCGGATGTGATGATGGGGGCTGGTAATGCCTCAGGACGTTTCTTAGGTCCGTTAATTATTTTGAGTGCGGCGGGTGCTTCGATTCCTATTGGGATTGGTGCCACATTAGGAGCTTTAGGCTTTTACATTTGGAAAAAACCAATCGCTGGGGGCGCAATTTTAGGCGCAATGATTTTTGGTGCAATATTCCCGGTTTCTTTATAATCAGAAAAAGCCTTTTGTTTTGCACTTTCTCTGTCACGAATAAGAATAAGCGTTTACATTATAATGTTACTATGTTATTATAAATGCGAAATAATTATTATTTTTATTAGTTGAACGGAGGAATTAACAAATGAATGGTTTTGTACAGTGGATGGAAGTTAAGTTAATGCCGATTGCGAATAAATTTGGTTCGCAACGCCATATGACAGCGATTAGAAAAGGATTAATTGCAACGATGCCTTTAACAATTGTGGGCTCATTCTTTACAATTTTTCAAAATATTCCAATTGAGGCATACACAAAATTGATTGAACCTTATCAAGCAATTTTAGATATTCCTTCCCGCTATACGATGGGGTTACTTGCACTTTATGCAACATTTGGGATTGCTTCATCATTGGCCAAAAGTTATAAGCTTGACTCTTTGACGTGCGGAATTTTAGCATTAATGGCCTTTTTAGTAACAGCGGCACCACCAACACGTGTCTTTGAAGATGTTGACAACGTCATTACAGCAGGGCGCTATATTAATTTAGCAAATTTAGGTTCAGCTTCTTTATTTGGTGCGATTGTAACAGCGCTGTTATCTGTTGAAATTTATCGCTTCTTTATTGAAAAAGATATTATGATTAAGATGCCAGATGGCGTACCGCCTGAAGTGTCAAATTCATTTATTGCGTTAATTCCAGGAGCAGTTATTCTTTTATTATTCTGGGTTATTCGCCACGTAATTGGTTTTGATTTGAATGGTTTCTTGAGTACGTTATTAATGCCACTTAAAGGTATCCTTGCTGGTAACAGTTTATTTGGCGGCTTACTAACAGTCTTCTTAATCTGTTTCTTCTGGGTTTTAGGGATTCATGGTCCAGCGATTATGGGCCCAGTTATTCGTCCTTTCTGGGATATGTCGATTGCAGAAAACCTTGAAGCTTTTACCAATGGCGCAAACGTTCATCAGTTACCTAATATTTTTACAGAACAGTTTTTACAATGGTTTATCTGGATTGGTGGCGCTGGAACTACGCTTTCTTTAGTTGTTTTAATGATGTTTTCTAAATCAACGTATCTGAAAAGTCTTGGCCGTTTATCGTTCTTACCAGGCTTGTTTAATATTAATGAACCAGTTATTTTCGGAACGCCTATCGTAATGAATCCTATTTTAGGTATTCCGTTTATCGTGGCACCGTTAATTACCACAACGTTATCTTATTTCTTAACAGTCGCTAATATAATTCCGATGATGGCTGCACGCTTAGCGTTTGCAATTCCAGCACCAATTGCTGCTTGGATGAGTACCAATTGGAGTTTTTCGGCCGCAGTATTAGTGATTGTTAACTTCTTAATTACAATGGCTATCTACTATCCATTTTTCAAAGTTTATGAAAAACAACAATTGGATAAAGAAGCAGAAGAATTAGCAGCTGAACAAGCAGCGAAAAATTAAAAAATGTTAGGGCGGGTGTTCTGATATGAATATCCTGCCCCTTCTAAGTCAGAGAAGAAGGTCAGGAGCGTATAAGATGATTATTTGGTTCATTTTCTTTTTTATCGTTAGTCAAATTATTATAGAAAAAGGGCAGTTGCCTACTGTTGTTTATCAACTTGGTTTAGTAAAGACGTTGGTTTTTACGGCAGTTTGTATTACTCTTTCTATGATAATTGGCGGATTTCTAAATCAACCAGTATTGCTCGTTGGCTCTACAACAATCCTGTGTAGCTCGGTGATTGCTTGGAAATTTCGAAATAAATTTGAAAATAGCGGAGTGTGAGAACGAAGATGAAAAGAGCATTAGGTGTATCAGTTTATCCAGATCATAGTGATATCAATCAAGATAAAGCGTATTTAAAAAAAGCCAGCGAATGTGGGTTTACTCGAATTTTTATGAGTATGTTAGAAGTGACCGATGGCAAAGAAGCGGTTCAGAAAAAATTTAAAGAATTAATTAGTTATGCGAAAAATTTAGGATTTGAAACAATTTTAGATGTCGTTCCAAGTATCTTTGATGAATTGGAAATTTCATATGATGATTTGACTTTTTTCAGCGAATTAGGAGCTGATGGGATTCGGTTGGATACAGGTTTTGATGGAAATAAAGAAGCCATGTTGACGTTTAATCCATTTGGCGTGGCTATTGAGCTGAATATGAGTAATGATGTTGCTTATCTTGATAACATTTTGACGTATGAAGCGAATCGACCTTTCTTATATGGTTGTCATAACTTTTATCCACAAGCGGGAACTGCATTGCCGTATGATTTCTTTGAAAAATGTAGCATCCGCTTTAAAAAGGAAGGAATTCGGACAGCTGCTTTTATTTCATCACAGGTAGGTGAAATTGGTCCTTGGGATGTGAATGATGGGCTACCTACTTTAGAAATGCATAGACAGTTGCCAGTCACTGTTCAAGCTAAACATTTATTTGCAACAAATTTAACTGATGATGTTGTTATTGGAAATGCTTATGCTTCCAACGAAGAATTAGAAGCATTGGGTCAGTTGAATCGTTATCAAACAGAATTGACCATTGTTTTTGAAGAAGCGACGTCTGAAATTGAAAAAGAAATCGTAACAAAAAATCAACATTTTCGCCGTGGAGATATCACTCAGCAGATGATTCGTTCCACAGAAGTGCGTAAAAAATATAAAAATGAAGCTAATCCCCCGCATGATAATCAAGCAATGCTACAACCTGGAGATGTTGTTGTGGGAAATGATGCATTTGGAAAATACAAAAATGAATTACAAGTCGTTTTAGAACCACATCAAGACTCACGCAAAAACCGAGTAGGGCGTATTATAGAAGAAGAACTTGTATTATTAGAATTCATTAAGCCTTGGACAAAATTTAGATTTATAGAAAAGTAGGGAAGAATATGGACTACGATTTACTTATAAAAAATGGACAGACAGTAGATGGTATGCCTGTTGAAATTGCAATTAAAGAGAAAAAAATAGCTGCTGTTGCAGCAACTATTTCAGGTTCTGCAAAAGAAACTATCCACTTAGAACCAGGTACTTATGTATCCGCAGGCTGGATAGATGATCACGTTCATTGTTTTGAAAAAATGGCTCTTTATTATGATTATCCAGATGAAATTGGGGTCAAAAAGGGTGTTACGACAGTGATTGATGCTGGGACAACAGGTGCTGAAAACATTCATGAATTTTATGACTTAGCGCAGCAAGCAAAAACAAATGTTTTTGGATTAGTCAATATTTCTAAATGGGGCATCGTTGCTCAGGACGAACTCGCAGATTTAAGTAAAGTACAAGCGAGTTTGGTCAAAAAAGCGATTCAAGAATTACCAGATTTTGTTGTAGGGATTAAAGCCCGTATGAGTAGGACCGTTATTGGCGATAACGGCATTACGCCTTTAGAATTGGCCAAACAGATTCAGCAAGAAAACCAAGAAATTCCCTTAATGGTTCACATTGGATCAGCACCGCCTCATTTAGATGAAATTTTAGCCTTGATGGAAAAAGGGGATGTCCTAACCCATTGTTTTAATGGGAAAGAAAATGGCATTTTAGACCAAGCAACGGATAGAATAAAAGATTTCGCTTGGCAAGCGTACAACAAAGGGGTCGTATTTGATATCGGGCATGGTACGGATAGTTTCAATTTTCACGTAGCTGAAACAGCGTTGCGCGAGGGAATGAAAGCTGCATCAATTAGCACAGATATTTACATTCGTAACCGAGAAAATGGTCCTGTTTATGATTTAGCCACAACGATGGAAAAACTCCGTGTGGTCGGCTATGATTGGCCAGAAATTATTGAAAAGGTAACCAAGGCTCCTGCTGAGAATTTCCATTTAGCTCAAAAAGGCACGTTGGAAATAGGTAAAGATGCTGATTTAACGATTTTCACGATTCAAGCAGAAGAAAAAACATTGACTGATTCTAATGGATTGACACGAGTAGCCAAAGAGCAAATTCGCCCAATCAAAACAATTATTGGAGGACAAATCTATGACAATTAGTTACGAAAAATTCCACTTAAAAGAAGTCATTAATGCTTCTGGGAAAATGACCATTCTAGGTGTCTCCAAAGTTTCGGAGGTAGTCCTAGCGGCTCAACGATTCGGCGGCGAACATTTCTTTGAAATGAGTGAACTTAGTGTGCAAACAGGGGCCTTTTTAGCCAACTTGTTGAAGGTAGAAGATGCCCAAATCGTTTCCTCAGCTTCGGCGGGGATTGCTCAATCAGTGGCTGCCTTGATTGGAAAAGGCAGCTTGTACCACGCGTACCATCCCTATACAGAAAAAATCGAACAGCGAGAGATTATTTTACCTAAAGGGCACAACGTGGACTACGGCACGCCTGTAGAAGTCATGGTAGCGCAAGGCGGCGGCCAAGTGGTGGAAGCTGGCTACGCCAACATGTGCAGTCCAGAACACGTGGAAATGATGATTTCCGAAAAAACAGCGGCCATTCTATACATCAAAAGCCATCATACCGTGCAAAAAAGTATGCTGACGGTGGCCGAAGCGGCCAAAGTGGCGCAACGCCATAAGGTGCCGCTAATTGTTGACGCGGCAGCAGAAGAAGATCTTTTCAAATACACCGAAGCAGGCGCTGATTTGGTGATTTACAGCGGCGCCAAAGCCATTGAAGGGCCAAGTGCCGGTTTAGTGGTCGGGAAAAAAGAATACATTGATTGGGTGCGCCTACAAGGCAAAGGCATTGGTCGAGCAATGAAAATTGGCAAAGACAATATCTTGGGCTTTACGCAAGCAGTGGAAGAATATTTGACACATGGCAGTGAGTCAGGGGCTTCGATGCAAGAACGCTTAAAACCGTTTGTTGAAGCCATCAACAACCTGTCAGATTTAACCGCTAAAATTGTCCAAGATGGCGCTGGCCGAGACATTTATCGCGCCAGTGTCAAAGTGAACGGCAGAAAAACCGCTAAGGAAGTCATCCAAGCATTAAAAGCAGAAAGTCCAGCCATTTATACGCGAGAATATCAAGCCAACAATGGCATCATTGAATTTGACATTCGTTCTGTCAATCAAGAAGAAATGAACAAAATCGTGCAACGATTACAAGAAATTATGGACACAAAGGAGAAATAAGCCATGTCATTAAAACCTAATTATTTAGAAGAACGCATTTGTTTAAACGTCTTAGCCAATTCAGTAGAAAATGCCCAAGCCTGTTATGAAGCAGCAGAAGGGCATGTTGTGCTAGGCGTCCTTTCAAAAAACTATGAAACCGATGAAGCAGCCATTGACGATATGAAAAAATACCAAGCAGCAACCAACAACGCTTTATCTGTCGGCTTAGGGGCTGGCGATCCTAATCAAAGTCAAATGGTGGCTCGCTTATCAGAAGTTCTACAACCGCAACACGTGAACCAAGTCTTCACAGGTGTCGGCGCTTCGCGGGCCTTACTTCGTCAAGACGAAACAGTGATTAATGGCTTGGTGTCACCCACAGGCAAAGTTGGCTATGTTAATATTGCGACAGGTCCGTTAAGCTCGGGTGCGCCAGCGGCAGAAGTACCTATCGAAACTGCCATCAAATTGTTGAAAGACATGGGAGGCAGTTCTATTAAATATTTCCCAATGAAAGGCTTGGCTCACAAAGAAGAATACCAAGCAGTAGCAGCAGCTTGTGCCAAGTATGACTTTTATTTAGAACCAACAGGGGGCATTGATTTAGAAAACTTTGAAGAAATTGTTCAAATTGCGGTGGATGCTGGCGTTAAAAAAATCATTCCTCATGTTTACAGCTCAATTATCGATCAAGAAACAGGGGACACTAGAACAGAAGACGTGAAAAAGTTACTAACCATGATGAAAAACACATTGAATAAGTAGGTGGCAAAGATGAAAATTGCTGCGTTTGGTGAAGTCATGCTTCGTTTCACTCCGCCAGAGTATCTAATGTTAGAACAAACAGAGCAGTTAAGAATGAACTTTGTAGGTACTGGCGTAAATCTCTTAGCAAATTTGGCTCATTTTCAACTAGAAACAGCATTGATTACGAAATTACCTGCCAATCGTCTTGGTGAAGCTGGCAAAGCAGCGCTAAGGAAGTTAGGAATTTCAGATCAATGGGTAGGAGAAAAGGGCGATCATATTGGTAGTTTTTTTGCAGAAATGGGTTATGGAATCCGACCCACACAAGTAACTTATCAAAATCGCCATCAGAGTGCTTTTGGCATCAGTGAGGCGAAGGACTACGATTTTGAGGCTTTTTTAGCGGAAGTAGATATGGTGCATATTTGTGGTATTTCGTTAAGTTTAACTGAAAAAACTCGTGATGCTGCTTTGATACTTGCTCAAAAGGCGCATGCCTGTCAAAAGAAAGTTTGTTTTGACTTTAATTATCGACCTAGTTTGAATACAGCAAATAGCGCACTCTTTATGCGTCAACAGTACGAACGCATTTTACCTTATTGTGATATTGTTTTTGGCAGTCGACGTGATTTGGTCGAGCTATTAGGTTTCATTCCGCGAGAAGATTTAGAAGGTGAGGCACAAGAAACTGAACTGATTCAGCGCTTCATGTCTCAATACAATTTGGAATGGTTTGCTGGGACAACGAGAAGTCATTCCCAAAATCAAAACTACTTAAGTGGGTATTTATATACCCAAAATGAGTACCAACAGAGTGAAAAAAGACCGCTTCTTAATCTTGATCGAATTGGTGCTGGTGATGCTTATGCGGCGGGGATTTTATATGGCTATAGCCAAAATTGGTCGTTAGAAAAGGCAGTTACCTTTGCCACAGTCAATGGGGTCCTTGCACATACGATTCAAGGAGATATTCCTTTGACAACGGTCAAACAAGTGAATCATGTTCTCGAGCATCCGAATATTGATTTAATTCGTTAAAGAAGAAAACCAGAAGAAAAGTCGTGTGTGGCTTTTCTTCTGGTCTTTTTTTCATTATAATTAAAAGAAACAGATTGCAAAGGAGGCAGCAGGATGAGTGTTGCACATCTTTTAACAGTTTTAGAAAATGATGAATTTATTGAACGGATTCAAAAACGACCAGAAGCGTTCATTGGAACGACTGGCTTAGTCGGCTTAGAGAATTTACTTGTTCAGACAATTAACGGTTTATTAGAGTTTTTCATTGAAAAGAATCAAGGGAAAATTGCAATACAGTTATCGCGTCAACAAATCTCTTTTCAGGTATCTTCCACACGACCGCTTGTTTTTGAACAAAAGCAAGTCGATTTAGAACCACCTTTTCTGTATTTATCTGTTTTACAAGCCTTCTCAAAACAAGTAGGAATCAGTATCGATCAAGAAAAACAGCGGACTATTTTTATTTACCATCAAGGGCAATTGAAAAAACGATTATTATTACCTATTGAAGAAACCCAGGAACGAATTGAAGTCTTGTTTTGGCCAGATACGCAAATTTTTGGTACAGAATCACTTTCTTATATGCGTGTTTTACAACAATGTCAACAGATTGCCATGTTGAATCCAGGCTTAAAGATTCTCTTAACACAAGAAGAGGAACAAAAAAATCTTTGTTATTACCCTAAAGGTTTAAGTAATTATTTATTTGAAAAAGATAACCCATTAACTAGAAAAGCTGCACCGATTATTCAAGCAAAGCAAACAGAATTGGCCCTTGTTCAATTTATTTTGAGTAAAAATCATGCGCCGCAAGTGCAAAAAACATTTGTTAATGGGCATTATCCCAGTCTTGGTGGAACCCACTATGAGGGGTTTCTTGATGGCGTAGTGGTCGCCTTTAATCAATTTTTAGAGGAGCAACATTATTCATTATCTGTGACAGCAGATAGTTTTTTAGCAGAATTTGATTTTGTTTTAGCCATTACGATACCAAAGCCCCGCTACACGGATGCAACGAAAACCATTTTAAGAAATACAGAGTTATATGAAGTGGTTAAAGAAGTCGTTTTTGACGAATTACAACACTACTTTCAACGTCATCCCAAATGGTTAGAGCAAGGAAGAATCGAGGGAAATGAATGAAAATTTTTGTCGATGGCGATGGTTCACCTGTGAAAGAGACGGTTATTGAAGTCGCTGTAGAGAAAGCTTTAGATGTGGTGATTGTTACTAGTGTAGATCATTATTCCTTAAAAGATTATCCAGAAAATGTCTCTTTTGTGTATGTTGATAAAGGAGCGGATGCTGCTGATTTTAAAATTGTGCAGTTAATAAAAAAAGGGGATCTTTTAATTACACAAGATTATGGCTTAGCTTCCTTGGTTTTGCCAAAAGGAGTGTTGGTTTTACATCAACTGGGTTATCAATATACGAAAGAAAATATTGATGGATTGTTAGAACAACGCTATTTTAGTGGCCAAATTCGGCGAAAAGGTGGCCGAACGAAAGGACCTAAACCTTTTACAGACAAAGATAGAACAACGTTTAAACAAGCCCTTATTGAGCTGGTGGAACGGAGTCTTTAGTAAGGAAAAGGCAAGCAAAGAATTTTTCCTTCACTAAATTTGCTTCTATTATGAAACTGGGTTTTATGCTAAAATAAGTAAGGATAATTTGAAAAATAATTTTTTCTAAAAGACAGGAAAGAAACTAGGAGGACAAGCATTTGAAGATTATTTTGTTGTATGGCGGCAGAAGTGAAGAGCACGATGTGTCTGTTTTGTCTGCATATTCCGTTTTAAATGCAATCTATTATAAATATTATCAAGTACAGTTAGTCTTTATTAGTAAAGATGGTCAATGGGTAAAAGGCCCTCTCTTATCTGAACGACCACAAAATAAAGAAGTTTTACATTTAACTTGGGCACAAACACCTGAAGAAACAGGCGAATTTTCAGGAAAACGAATCAGTCCTTCGGAAATTTATGAAGAAGAAGCGATTGTTTTCCCTGTTTTACATGGACCAAATGGCGAAGATGGAACAATTCAAGGATTCATGGAAACCATTAATATGCCTTATGTGGGCGCAGGTGTCTTAGCTAGTGCTAACGCAATGGACAAAATCATGACGAAATATCTTTTACAAACTGTTGGAATTCCACAAGTACCATTCGTGCCAGTTTTAAGAAGTGACTGGAAAGGAAATCCAAAAGAAGTCTTTGAAAAATGTGAAGGTTCTTTAATCTATCCGGTCTTTGTTAAACCTGCCAATATGGGTTCTAGTGTCGGAATTAGCAAAGCGGAAAATCGTGAAGAATTGCAAGAAGCATTGGAAGAAGCTTTCCGTTATGATGCCCGAGCAATTGTTGAACAAGGGATTGAAGCACGTGAAATTGAAGTAGCCATTTTAGGAAATGAAGATGTCCGTACGACTTTACCTGGTGAAGTGGTGAAAGATGTCGCTTTCTATGATTATGATGCAAAATACATCAATAACACGATTGAAATGCAAATCCCAGCGCATGTTCCAGAAGAAGTAGCCCATCAAGCGCAAGAATACGCTAAAAAAGCGTATATTATGTTAGATGGAAGTGGCTTAAGTCGCTGTGATTTCTTCTTAACAAGCAAAAACGAATTATTCCTGAATGAATTGAACACCATGCCTGGTTTTACTGACTTTAGTATGTACCCTTTACTATGGGAAAATATGGGCTTGAAATACAGTGATTTAATTGAGGAATTGATTCAGTTAGCTTTGAATCGTTTTAAACAACGCCAAGAATTTTATAATAACTAAGAAGAAAAAATCACACAAGACTGGGACATGACAAGACTTTGGCATGTCCCAGTCCCTGTGTCAGAGGAGCAAAACATAATGAAATTAACCTTCTGGGAAGTAGCGCAAGCGGTTGAAGCCAGTAATGATTGGCAACAATGGCCTGATTTTCCTTTAACAGGCATTGAATTTGATAGTCGTAAAATTGTGAAAGGAAATCTCTTTGTTCCTTTACAAGGTGAAAATGATGGTCATCGTTTTATTGAGAGTGCCATGGCTAATGGCTGTCAGGCCGCTTTTTGGGGACAGGATTTAGTCGATGCACCGCAACAATTGCCTGTTTTGCATGTTACTGATCCACTGGTTGCTATGCAAAAATTAGCTACCTATTATTTAAATAAAATGCAACCGAATGTCATCGCTGTGACTGGCAGTAATGGAAAAACCACCACTAAAGATTTGATTGCTGCTGTGTTATCTGAAAAGTTTGTGACTTACAAAACGCAAGGCAATTACAATAATCAAATTGGCTTACCCTATACTATTTTACACATGCCTGATGAAACAGAAAAACTGATTTTAGAAATGGGTATGGATCACGCTCAGGAAATTTCTTTCCTTTCCAATCTGGCTCAGCCAGAAGTTGCCGCCATCACAATGATTGGCGAAGCTCATGTGGAAAATTTAGGCTCACGAGCAGGCATTGCACAAGCAAAAATGGAAATCGTAGATGGTTTAGCCAAAGACGGTAGTTTATTTGTGCCAAGCGATGAACCTTTGCTAGAACCATTGGTGGAAAAAGTCACGCAACAAGTGATTACTTTTGGTTTTAGCCAGGAAAGTCAACTTCAAGGAATCGTCACAAATGAAGCCAAAGAGCAAACCTCATTCAAAATCAGTGATACACAAATGACGTTTACGATTCCAGTGCCAGGAACCTATAATGTCACCAATGCATTAATCGCAATTGGCATTGGTCGGTATTTCCAATTAACGGATAGTGAGATTCAAAAAGGGTTGGCTACAGCGGAACTAACAAAGAATCGGACAGAATGGCTGAAAGCAGCGAATGGGGCCGAAATTTTAAGTGATGTGTACAATGCCAATCCGACAGCTATGGGTCTTGTTCTGGACAGTTTTAGCAAAATGTCCAAAGTAGGAAAACGAATTGCTGTTTTAGGAGACATGCTGGAATTAGGTCCTGATTCTGCTGCCATGCATCAAGCAATGGCGCAGCATTTAGCCCCAGATGCGATTGAAGAAGTCTTTTTATATGGTTCTGAAATGGCTTATTTAGCTGATAAATTGCAAGAAACCTATGCACCAGCTAACATTCATTCTTTTAAAAAAGAAGAAAAAAATGAGTTGATTGAAGCTGTCAAAAAAGTCTTACAGCCAGAAGACATGGTGGTTTTAAAGGGAAGTAACGGGATGGGACTTCGTGAAGTCATCGATGCACTTTTGGAAAAGTAAATAAGTTTCATAAAACTTGCTGAAAATAGGATTCTATGATAGAATGACCTATTGCCGGAAGATGACGAGAAAAATTGAATCGTAGTAAATAAAATAGATCTATTTCTATGTTTAATAATAAATGTGAAGCTGAACGACCACGTTTGGCTTTTCTAATGCCATAAGGTGAATTTTTCGGTGAAATCAGGAAAGAAGAAATAGTTGGCACACTATAATGGATTTCTTTTTAACAACTGAAAGTGAAGACACCTGAAACTAGGAAGAAATCGTTCTTTCCGAAACAAAATCTAGGAGGATATCATTTGAAATTTAAAGAACTTGGTTTAGCGCCAGAATTATTATCAGCGGTAGAACGCGCAGGCTTCGAGGAAGCAACCCCTATTCAATCAGAAACAATTCCGTTAGCGTTAGCAGGAAAAGACGTAATCGGACAAGCACAAACAGGAACAGGGAAAACCGCTGCTTTTGGCTTACCAATGCTTAACAAAATTGACGCAGACAACCGCGTTATTCAAGGATTAGTCATTGCACCAACCCGTGAGTTGGCTATCCAAACACAAGAAGAGTTATTCCGTTTAGGCCGCGATAAAAAGATTCGCGTCCAAGCCGTTTACGGTGGGGCTGATATCGGTCGCCAAATTCGTGGACTAAAAGATCGTCCACATATCGTTGTAGGTACACCAGGACGTTTACTAGACCATATTAACCGTCGTACCTTGAAATTAGAAACTGTTGAAACATTAGTTTTAGACGAAGCAGATGAAATGTTAAATATGGGCTTCTTGGAAGACATTGAAAAAATCATCTCACAAGTGCCAGAACAACGTCAAACACTTCTATTTTCAGCAACTATGCCGCCAGCAATCAAGAATATTGGCGTGAAATTCATGAAACAACCAGAACATGTGAAGATTAAAGCCAAAGAAATGACGGCTGATTTAATTGATCAATATTATGTACGTTCAAAAGACTTTGAAAAATTTGACATTATGACACGTTTACTAGACGTGCAAACCCCAGAATTGACCATTGTCTTTGGTCGGACAAAACGCCGTGTTGATGAACTTGCCCGCGGGTTAGAAGCGCGTGGTTACAAAGCAGAAGGCATCCATGGCGACCTATCACAACAAAAACGGATGAGCGTTTTACGTTCATTCAAAAATGGTAACTTAGATATCTTAGTGGCAACAGATGTAGCAGCACGTGGGTTAGATATTTCAGGTGTCACCCATGTCTATAACTACGATATTCCACAAGATCCAGAAAGTTATGTTCACCGTATTGGTCGGACAGGTCGTGCTGGTAAAGGTGGTATGTCTGTGACGTTTGTAACACCAAACGAAATGGGTTACTTACATGTCATCGAAAACCTAACGAAAAAACGGATGACACCATTACGTCCACCAACCGAAAAAGAAGCATTTAAAGGACAATTAAGTGCAGCTGTTGAAACCATCGAAAGTGATCTAGAAGAAAATGGTTTAGACAAATATCTAGAATCTGCTGAAGCATTATTAGAAAAATATTCAGCGACAGACTTAGCTGCGTTATTATTAAAAACAGTAGCGAAAGATCCAGCAGATGCGGTTCCTGTAAAAATTACCCCAGAACGACCATTGCCTTCAAATAAAAAAGGCTTTAACAAAAATGGCCGTGGTGGTGGCGGTGGGAACAACCGTAATCGCAACCGTGGTGGCAATGGTAAAGGTGGCAGCTATCGTGGCAACAAAAACCATAAAGATGGCGACCGTAATTACAAAAATAGCGACCGCAAAAATAAAGATCAACGTGGCGGCAAACGTCATAACGATAAAAAACGTGGTTTCGTCATTCGCGAAAACGCTAAATAATCAAAAGAGCGAGTGTTCCGTCTATGAACGGAACACTCGCTCTTTTTTGGTAGATAATCGTTAAATAGAAAAACTTAAAAAAAGTAAAAAAGGCATCAAAATGATATAGAAAAAGAAAAACGCCAAAATCATCCAAGTTTTCAACGGGGAAGTTAGATTGAAGAGTTTCAGTTTTTGTTGTAGCAAATGAATGGTTAGAATCCAAACCAGTTGCAAGAGAAAAAATAGGCTGGGATTTTTAAAGAAGATTGGAAATATGTAGAGCAACAAAGTAAAAATAAACAGGGCGCAACGAAGTAACTTTTTTTGCCGAGAAGTTAAAGTCATACGTTTTTCTCCTTTTTCTTTTTATTCTCCCATAAGTAGCCAAAATTTGCTATAAAAAATCAGAACATCCGCTTAGTTTCCTGATTTTTTTCCGATACTTCTTAGTTGTTGTCTTACTTTTATAAAAATTCAGAAAAATTTTATAAAAATGTAAATAGGAAGAAAACGTATGGTGCTTCAATTTGTGTGAGGATCTTGTAAAACATTCTTTATTTTTTTAGCGAATCAGTGGAAAAATTTTGAAATTTTGTTAAAATGAAAGGTAATTCGGAGTAACTATATTAAAGGAGTAACTATATTAAATAGGAAGTAAGGCGGAAAATGATAAAGGGAATTGGTATTGACGCAGTAGAATTAAGTCGGATAAAACCGATTGTTGAAAAACAAGGATCGTTTATTCAACGGGTTTTAACACCTAACGAATTGACCCTTTTTGAAAAGTTATCTACAAAACGTCAAATAGAATTTTTAGCTGGTCGTTTTGCTTGTAAAGAAGCGTTCTCTAAAGCATGGGGCACAGGGATTGGCAAAGTTGGTTTACAAGATATTGAGGTGCTGACTGAAAAGACAGGTGCACCGTACGTAGCAAATTCGCCCCATAATGGTAAAGTGTTTGTCTCGATTACGCACACAGATACTATGGCGATTGCACAAATTGTTTTAGAAAGCGAATAACAGAAGCAACGAAGAAAGAAGGATGTACAATGGTCGTTGGATGGCATCGTCCTACACGGTTACATATCGATACGCAAGCAATTACTGAAAATGTCCAAAATGAATGTCAACGTTTGCCAGAAGGAACTGCTTTATTTGCGGTTGTGAAAGCGAACGGCTATGGGCATGGCGCCGTAGAATCCGCCAAAGCGGCGAAAAAAGGTGGCGCGACAGGTTTTTGTGTCGCCTTATTGGATGAAGCAATTGAATTGAGAGAAGCAGGTGTTCAGGACCCCATTTTAATTTTGAGTGTGGTAGACTTAGCTTATGTGCCTTTGTTGATTCAATATGATTTATCTGTAACGGTAGCTACACAAGAATGGTTAGAAGCTGCTCTTCAACAACTAACGCCTGAGAGTAACACGCCATTACGTGTTCACTTAAAAGTCGATACTGGCATGGGACGGATTGGCTTTTTAACCCCAGAAGAGACTAAGCAAGCAGTGCGGTTTGTTCAATCCCACAAAGAATTTTTATGGGAAGGGATTTTCACTCATTTTTCAACAGCTGATGAAATCGATACAAGCTATTTTGAAAAACAAGCAGGGCGTTTTAAGGCTGTTCTAGCAGTTTTAGAAGAGTTACCTCAGTATGTCCATGTTAGCAATAGTGCGACAGCGTTATGGCATCCTGATGTGCCAGGAAACATGATTCGCTATGGTGTAGCCATGTATGGGTTGAACCCTTCAGGTAATAAGCTGGCCCCAAGCTATGCGTTAAAGCCGGCCTTGCGGTTGACCAGTGAACTCATCCATGTAAAACGCTTAGCGGCTGGCGAAGGAATTGGCTATGGCGAAACCTACGTGACTGAATCCGAAGAGTGGATTGGGACAGTGCCAATCGGTTATGCAGATGGCTGGTTGCGTCATCTCCAAGGATTTACAGTGCTCGTGAATGGCAAGCGTTGCGAAATCGTTGGACGAGTGTGTATGGATCAATGTATGATTCGTTTAGCAGAAGAAGTTCCTGTCGGCTCAGTCGTTACATTAGTTGGAAAAGATGGCAATGAAGAAAATACGTTACAAATGGTAGCCGAAAAATTAGAAACCATTCATTATGAAGTTGCATGTACTTTCTCACAAAGAATCCCCAGAGAATATAACTAGATAGGAGGTTCCACTATGGTCAAACGCGGAGATATTTATTTTGCAGACCTTTCCCCAGTAGTGGGCTCGGAACAAGGTGGCGTCAGACCTGTCCTTGTTGTCCAAAATAACTTAGGTAATCATTTTAGCCCAACGATTATCGTTGCGGCGATCACAGCCAAAATGGCAAAGCCAAAATTGCCAACACATATCGGGATTAATTCTGATGAAACAGGCATTGAAAAAGATTCAGTGATTCTTTTAGAGCAGATTCGAACAATCGATAAGGGCCGCTTGAAAGAAAAAGTTTGTCATTTGAGACTTGATATTATGGAAGAAGTTGATCGTGCCTTAGGCATCAGTGTTGGACTTAGTAGCGATTCAGCCCCAGCAAAAGCAAATTCAGCTACATAAAGAACGATAGCTACTATGAAATCAACAAAGACGAATTGGATTTTTGAAAAAGCAACTGATTGAATTTGGTTTGCTAAACATAGTTTGAGTAAAAGCGAGAGGGATAGCCAAGTGGCATCTCTCTTGTTTTTTTTGTTTTGTATTTAAAAAATTAAAATATAAATATAAAATTCAAATTTTTATCATCTTATTTTAAATAAAGTTGTTGGCAAGGCTCAAACGGAATGTTACAATCAATACTATATAGAGTTTTTAAAGAGCGTAACAGGTAATTTTACAAGTTTTGATTGTTGAGTGATGACATAAAGGAGATTATATTGGTATGATGATTGTTGTACTTTTAATGAGTAGTTGCTTATTTTTATTTGTAAGCTATCAATTGTATTTGCGATTACTTGTCGAAAAACTGGATTCAGAGGACAGGACATTAAAGAGGAAAATAAATTTCTATAAGTATCAGAAAAATAGTCGTTTAATGATTTATTTATTGTTTAGTGTTTGTCTACTTAGCGTATTATTGTTAGGAATTGTTTATACATATTATCAATTAAATCAACGAAATATCCGCATGGAACAGCGGATCGAGCGTTTGGCACAGGGCCAAGCTACTCAAGGTGACAAAATAAAAAAACAAGCGATTAAAAAAACAGCCTTAAACCAGTTTCCCTGGAAGCAAGCTGTTTCGACAGAATCGGCCGCTGTCTTGACTAATTATGAATTACAATTAGCGCGTGAATGGCGTCCTTACTTCGGTGAGACGAGTATCACAATAATTAGAAGTGAAAAAACACAAACCTTGACACTGTCTGTTTTTTCAGTTGGCTTAAGTTACCCTGAATTTCAAACAGCCCAAGACAATATTTTAGCACTTATTTCAGCATTGGATTCAGTCAAAGAAATTACCATGATTGATTTTAATTTTACTTATCGAGATCAAGAGCAAACCCTTGTCAAATCCATTGATACGTATGCTCGTGAGACACTTGAAACAAATTTGGAGCCTGTCGTGATTAGTTAAAAGGACGAGAGAAAGGACATATAAATGACAAAAAGACGTTTAATCAAAAAAATTAAAGATATTTCGGATGATACGCTTGAAAAAGAAGTCTTTTTTCAGCCAGGATTCGAACCAGAAAAAATAATTAGCGGAATCAAACCAGAACAACAGGAAAAAGAAATGGCGACGTTAAGAGAAAGGCTCGCCTACTATCAGAAAAAAGAAACAGCCTTTAAAAAACTTCAAGAAGAAAATGAGCAATTAAAGAACCAACAAGAAACGGAAAAACAAGCATTAGAAGAAAAAAATCAGGCATTACTTGAAACACTAAATCAAAAAGAACATGAAATTTTTGAATTGGAAGAGCAACTGGAAACAGACAGTGAAACCACGACAGAGGCTACTACTCTTCAAACAAATCTGCAAAACGCAGAAAAACAATTAACCACTGTACATAATCAAATGGAACGTTTAGAAAGTGAATTAACGCAGCAAGTGGCAGAATTAGAAAAAGAATCGGCTGAACAGCAACAACATATCCAGACATTATACAACCAGTTAGCAGAAGAAAAAGGAAAGTTGGAGAAAAAAGGGGATATTACAGGAATGGAAAAGCAAGTAGAAACGTTAACGACAGAATTAGAAGAAAGCACAACGACTCAACAAGCATTGCAGGAACAAATTGAAAAACTAACTGTACAATTACAAAAAGTAGAAGCCGAAAAACAAACCTTACAAGAGGCTGCCCAACAAGAAGTGATTGTGCAACAACGCATGGAGGAGTTAAAGAATGAGCTTCAGAATAGTTTACAGCAAAAAAATGAAGCGGAAGTAAAATTAGGGCGACTGCAAGGTGTCAATGACAAACATCTTGCTGAAAAGCAAGTTTACGAAGGGGAATTAGCTGCTCTAAGAAAAGAAGTAGAGTCCAAAGAAGACAGTTTAGAACAAGTTCAAAAAGAATTGAAGACACTACAAGCCGTTTCAAAAAATATTGAACCGAGTAGTGAGCAGTTAACAGAACTGCTACGCGCAAAACAGCAAATTAACGATTTATTAATGAAAAATCAGCAATTACAAGAAGAGGCTTTAAAATCGCAACAAGAAATTGGCGAAGTGATGGTTTCTGCCAAAAAAGAAGCCAATCGGATTGTTAATGAAGCGAAAGTAGAAGCAAAACACCTAATCAATTCTGCAGAATTAGAAATGTTAAATATTGGTAATCGAGCGAAAAGTATTTCGAATGAAGTCGAAGCGTCAAAAGTAGAAGTACTTGAGATTTATCGCGAATTAGAGGAACGCTTAACTAAACTGACACGTCTTGAACAAGATAATTATTAATAAAATGGTCAGTAAAAAGTTAATGGGAGCAAGGAAACTACATTGTCTTGGAGTCCTTTTTTTAGCTGTTACACTAAGTGGCTCTGCAGAACGATTACAGGCTGCTGTTGTCTCAAAGGAAGAGCAGTCACTAAGGCAACCGCTTATCAGGAAAAACATAGTAACAGAGAAGAGCGAATATCTTGTACAAGCAAATCAAAGTATCTGGGAGCTGGCACAAGATGCGCAGAAACCACTGAATCAGTTTATGAAGGAGAACCAGTTACGTAGTAGTTATATAAAAAAAGGAACGCAATTAGTCAAATAGAAAAAAGGAGCAAGAAAGGAAAAGTTTATTTAAGGAGCTTTTCCTTTTAAGAAAACGATGGAAGAATGGATAAAGCCAGTTATGCGAACAATTCGCCACATTAAGCGCGCCTTCTTGAAGCAAAAGTTGCCTGCGACATATCAGCTAAAAAAGCAAAAGACTAACAAAGCAACGGAATATTTGCTTGAGCAAACAGATAACCATCGATCAATAAGAGGACCGCAAAGAAAAATGACCGCTGAAGAGATTAAAAAAAAGCGGCAAGCCTACCAAAAGAAACAACGCATCCAAGTCGTTAAATTTTTTATGCCAGCTATTCTTTTCGCCATTTTTGTGTTCTTTTTTGTGTTAAAGACATCTAGCTACCCAATTGCTGGGCAATCCATGAAGCCGACACTTAACGCAGGGGAACGAGTCTTAGTACAACGGACGAAGCAAGTAACAAGGTACGATGTGATTGCATTTAAAGCACCGCTAGCTAACAAAGGTACGTACGTCAAGCGAATTATCGGGGTTCCTGGTGATCGAATTTGGGTAAATGAGGGAAAACTTTATCTTTCAGAAGAACCTATAGCAAGCGATAATGAGGCACTGCCTGAGAATGCCAGTCGTTTTGACTTATCAGAAGAAGCAGCAGCCCAACTTCACCTATTTCAGAAGATTCCAGCCGGTCATTACTTTGTCTTAGGGGACAATCGTACGCATTCAAGTGATAGTCGTACGTTCGGCTTTGTCGAGATACAGACGATTGAAGGCATCGTGGTGTTTAAAATGGCGCCGTTTAAGGAAATAGGGAAAGTAAAATAAAAAGCTTAAGTCAGCCATCTGAGAGTCGGGCACTTAAGCTTTTCTTATTAGAGGTTATTTACCCAATAACAATTGAATGATTTTTTCAATTGATTGCAGGTCATAACGATTACTAATATCCGAAAAAATATAGTAATGGTCATACTGGGCAATGAGCTGTTCATTATTGGTATTCATTAAAAGCAAATCATAATGGTTTTCTACGTTGTAAGGCTCAATTTTCAGCGGATATTTTCCAGCGATACTCTGTTGTATTTTTTGTGCTACCAACTCACTATAGGCACTGCTCAATGAGTGATAAACACCAATCGTTATTTTTTTTTCATTTAATTCAGCAATGTGATTCAAAATAAGCGTATAATTAATTTCAGTAAATTGATTTTGGTATTTAGAAATAGTGGCTTCTGTGGCAAAGTTCGTTGTAGCGATTTCCACTAATTCGTAAACTTCACTTTCACTAAAAGGATGACGTAAGACTTTCAAAAGTGACTGAATTGTCCAATAATCAAAGGGTAAAATAAATCCAGAAAAATAGTAGAGTTGCGCATGTAATTGAAAAAGTAAATTTTCAATATAAAGTAATCGAATAGGCAGTACGTAATGAGATAGATAATCATGTGCTTTAAGATACGTTAAAATAACTCGGTTCATTTCGTTAAGATACGTTTTTTCGATTCGTTGTTGTTTTGCTAAACGAAAGGCGAAAGCAGCATTCGCAGAATAATTATGCATGGAACAAAAAAAGTCATAAAACATATAGGCTTCGTTGCTTGTATATGGACGGTCGATTCTTTTCATATATGTATGTATAGATAAATTAATTTCTTCAAATAAAGGTCGATCGAGTTGGGCATCCTGTGGACTAATCGTTGGCAGGGGTTCTAAAATCATGCGACGAAAAGAAATTTTCATCCAAAGTTTAATTTGGAGAATTTCTGTATGATCAAAGGTAATTCTGGGAATTTCTTGTAATATCTCAATTAATCCTAAGTATTGATTGGCCAGCTCTTTTTCCAAATCTGTTTTTTCTTCAAAGATAAACCAGAAAAAATTAAAAAAGAAAAAGCGAATTTGTTTTTCTTCGCCAACAAGTTTTCCTCGTTTGATACGTAAATTAAACTCATTGAGTAAATCATTTAATTCAACAATTTTTCGATAATACGTAGCAGAGCTAATGGCATAATTCTGTTGAAAATACCCGCCATTTATTTCATTCTTATGGAAGAGCTGCTGGACCATGTGAAACTTAATAGATTTATCCAAGAACAACATGATCATTGATTTCATGGAAAAGGTTGGTGCTTTGTTTAGATAAAGGGTATCACCTAATGCAGTCACGGTGAGGCTTTCTTGAAGTCGCTCTTCTTTCAAAAATTGCTCTAAAAAAGAAAGGTATTCATTCAATGTTGGTAAACTAATATTGAAAAAATCTATTAATTCATTTCGTGTTGCTTGGCCTTTATTATTATATAGGAATAATAAAATATCATTCATATAATCATAAGGTTTCTCTAAAAAATCTCTTTTTAACATCGTTGCTCACCTCTCTTTTAAGAATACTGCATCTATGATAAAATGGCAATAAACAACTGATAAAAAGATTGCTTTTTGAAGTGTTTTTTATTATCATTGAAAAAAAGAAATAAAAGAAAAAAACAAAGCATTTAAATGACAACAAAATAATTAAAATGAAGGAGCGACAGAATATGAACAGCGTAGTGAATTTTAGAGATATCGGAGGATTTCCAACGAAACAAGGCACATCCGTCAAGACAGGGCATTTTTTTCGGAGTGGGGAACTCGTTAATGTTGCACAAGAGGATCAACAGATGCTAGTAGAGGATTATCAAATTAAACGGATTTATGATTTTAGAAGTGCAGCAGAAACGCAAGAACGACCAGATGATTCAATTCAAGGAACCAACTATTTACATATAGATATTTTGGCCGATATTCAGGCACAGACCGCTTCATTAGAAGGAATGCTTAAAACGGTTGGTTCACCCGATGCAGCAATGGACATGGCTTATAAAGAGATGGTTCTTTCCAATTCGGGCCGCAAAGGTTACCAAACATTTTTTGAAAACTTTTTAAGTTATCCACAGGAAGCTATTTTATTTCATTGTTTCGCAGGAAAAGATCGAACAGGAATCGGTGCAGCCTTGATATTAAGTGCTTTAGGTGTGGAACATTCATATATTTTAGAAGATTATTTAAAGACGAATGAGCAAAGAAAAGCCGCTAACGAGCAGATTATTGCACAATATCAAGCAAATGGAACCTCTTCAGCAGAAATTCAACAATTAGAAACGATGCTTTATGTGAAAAAAGAGTACTTAGCGACCGCTTTACAGGCGATTGAAAAAGAATTTGGTTCGGTAGAGGGCTATTTAAAAGAGGGACTCGGCTTACCTTTATCCGCCAAAAAAGACATGCTAAGTCTGTACACAAAATCATAGATCCTAAAAAAAGGACTATCCTTTCTAAAAAAGAAGTTTTATAATAGAAAAGAATCTGTTTGTAAGGAGGGATAGGGAATGAAAGAAGGACAAGAACAATTCTTAACGTTCATACTAGATCGAACAAAAGAAGATAAAAAAGAAAAAATGCAAGCGCTACTTGCAGAAATGTTTGAACGCCAACAAACAGGCAAACTAGATAAAATGTACTTGATGACAAAAGCACCAAAACTTTTGGCTTATTTAAAACCAGAAGCCATTGATGAAGTTAAACAAGTCGTTTCGGAATTTTCTAAAAATATGAAATAAACAATCTTAGCTTGAACTTACGACATTTTAAAAATGTGTCGTAACATTCAAGCTTTTGTTTGTTATTCTCTTGTATTTTATGCTAAAGTTATTCAGGCACAAAAAAAAGCAGGTGATTTTATGAAACATATAAAAAATACATGGGAACTATTTATTTTAGATTGGAAAAGAATTTTTAAAAACCCAGTAGCAACATTTTTGATTGTTGCCTTAATGATTATTCCATCATTATATGCATGGTTTAACATTAAAGCACTATGGGATCCGTATTCAAATACAGGAGAGTTACCAATAGCGGTCTATAGTGATGACCAAACAGCAACTTTTCAAGATAAATCGGTCAATATTGGTGATGAAGTCTTGAAAAACTTGAAGAAAAACAAGCAATTAGGTTGGCGTTTTGTTGATTCGAAAAAGGAATTAGACAAAGGGGTCCAATCAGGAAAATATTTTGCCGGGATTTATTTACCTAAAGATTTTTCCAAGGATTTGCTAAGTTTTACTTCTGGTGATATCAATAAACCTAAAATTGAATACTCAATTAACGAAAAAATTAATGCAATTGCGCCGAAAATTACGTCAAAAGGCGCTTCTTCCATTCAGTCACAAATTTCGGAAGAATTCATTAAAACGGCAAGTAGTACGTTAATCAAAACATTCAATGATATTGGCTATGATATTGATAAAAACATGGTCAGCATTCAAAAAGTTAAGAGCATGATTTTAGATACAGATGCCAACATTGGAACCATTGACACGTACGCAAAACAAGTCACAGACTTACATGGTAAGATGCCTGAGCTAAAAGAAAAATTAGCGAAAGCCAACGATGCGATGAAATATTTACCTGAAGTTGATGCTTTAGGAGAGAAGATTGTTGAGCTAAATGGCAAAATGCCAAGCATCAAAGAACAAGCTAGTGTTATTTTGACGTTACAAGACAAAATTCCAGAAATTCAAAACGCTGGCCGACAAATTGCTATGATTGATGAAGACTTTGCCTCTGTGGAACAAACAATGAGCGAAGGAATTCAAGAAGCAAAACAAGGATTAGAAATCATTCAACAAGTTCAAACGGCGTTACCAGATATTCGTAAACTAGGTGATCAAGCCAATGATTTAGGGAATGTCACATTAGATGGCGCTAATAAATTGCAAGAGGCGTTACCAAGCATTACGAATAGCGTTGAAGTGACTTTGAAATCTATCCAGCAAGTTGCTACAACAACAACTTCCGTAGTCGCTACTATTCGTCAAGCGTTAGATGATGGACAGTTAACGCCAGAAGAAAAACAACATATTAATGAAGTAGTACAAGATTTCACAACTAATATCCAACGGCAACAGCAAGCAATTAACGACATTATTGCGTTTATGAAACAACTCCAAGAAAATGCTGGTAATCATGACTTAGATGGTGCGATTGCTCAATTAAGCCATGTAAATGATTTATTAACAGATTTTAGCAATCGCTTGAATCAATTAAATGCTTTAGTCCAAGCGGGTGATATCTCTGGAGTACAAAATTATTTAAATGAGATTGACGCAATGGCAACTAATATTTCTAATATTGTGGGCAGTGTTGATGTAAACGGAATTAGTAATACTGTTTCAACCATTTTAAACAAACTAACTAGTACCATCCAAAACGCTCAAGGTCAACTAAACAAAGCACAACAAATTGACTTTGAAGGGTTATTGAGCTCAACAAGTCAAACGGTCACTAATGCGATTTCTTTATTAGAAAAATATCAAGCCGAAATGCCGGCAATTAAACAAGAAATTCATGATGCGAATACGATGTTGAATGGCAATATGGAAACCATTGTCAATGGCATTAATCGTGGTGCTGATTTGTATAAAAACGATTTACCAGTCATTCAAGACAAAGTCAGCAAAGCGGCAGCCTTTATGCAAAATGACTATCCAGGTATCCGAAAAGATTTAACGAATACCTTGAAAACAGTCAATGAGAAAATGCCAGATGTTGAAGCGGCCTTGGACAAAGCCAACGAGCTGATTATTAATGATTGGCCAAATATCAAAACAGGATTACACAAAGCAGCGAATGCAATCCGTAAAGGTGAAAAAGAAGTTGATTTAGGTGAAATTCTTAAATTACTAAAATTAGATGCCAATAAAGAAAGTGACTTCTTTACACAACCAGTTGAAGTCAAAGAACATGCTGTTTATCCGATTGCTAATAATGGTTCGGCAAGTACGCCATTCTATACAGCTTTGTGTTTATGGGTTGGCGCTGTGTTATTCTCAAGTGTTGCGACAACGGATGTTTATCTCGAAGGAAAAGATAAAAAACGCTTCTCTAAACGGGAACAATTTTCAGCACGGATGTTTACCTTCATTGTCATGGGGATTGGTCAAGCACTGATTGTAACCTTAGGTAATTACTTTGCGTTAGGCGTAGATGTTCGTAATCCAGCGTATAGTGTCTGGTTTGCTGTATTGATTGCCATTACGTTTATGATAATGGTTTATGTGCTCGTTGCTCTCTTTGGCAATGTAGGGAAAGGAATTGCGATAATAATCTTGGTACTATCCATCTCTGGTGGGGGTGGGAACTACCCAATTCAAGTCTCAGGTAAATTCTTCCAAATGATTAATCCGTTCTTGCCGTTTACGCATGCCGTGAACTTGCTAAGGGAATCAGCAGGAGGCATTTACTGGCCAAATGCTTGGTTTGCCATTTGGATTATGGTGGGGATTTCAGTCGTCTTTAGTATTGGCGGCGCAATTCTTTATCCACATCTGGAACACAGATCGAAAAAATTTGCGGCTTTAGCACAAAAGAGCCATTTATTCCATTAAAAAACAAAAAGCTGAAAACGTCTCTAGCGTTTTCGGCTTTTTGTTTTTCTTTATTTTCAAGGCATCCCTAACAAAGAAGTTTTGGGGGCTCTTGCTTTTGACTTTTTGGCAATGCTAAATAATAAAATCTCCCTCAGAAAGTGAGGTTTTTTGTGTACAAATGTATAAAAAGGTTTTATAGTATTTTTTTAAGAAATAAAAAGTGGGTAGGGGTTGTAAAATGATTCAAGCATTGCTTCAACGATATGAGAAAAAAATTGAACGTCGTAAATTGGAAAAACGAACAGCATTCGGTGCTTTTGCCGGGCGGATTGGGCTTGTTTCTAATTTATTTTTATTCGTTAGTAAATTTATGATTGGCTTGCTTTCAGGTAGTGTTTCAATCATGGCAGATGCCATTAATAGCTTGTCCGATACTATTTCTTCAGTTTTAACATTAGTCGGTTTTTATATTGCTGGTAAGCCAGCGGATAAAGAACATCCCTATGGCCATGAACGTTTTGAATATATTAGTGGAATGCTTGTATCATTAGTGATTACGTTTATTGGATTTGAGTTTCTAACGACCTCCGTTGATCGCATCCTGCATCCAGAATCAATCAAGGTGACACCCATTTTATTTGCTGTTTTAGCTTTGTCAATTGGGATTAAAATTTGGCAAGGGCTGTTTTACAAAAAAGTATCAGCAAAAATTGATTCTCAAGCATTAGTTGCTTCTGCTAAGGATAGCTTTAATGATGTTTATACTACATTAGCTGTTTTGATTTCTGCATTTATTGAAGGCGTCACTGGTTTGCGAATTGATGGATATATTGGTTTTTTAATTGCTGCATATATTATTTATAGTGGCTTGCAGTTAATTCGCGAATTTATTAATGAGTTGATGGGCATGCGTCCGAGCCAAACAGAAATTGATGAAATGAAAAATGTCTTATCAAAAATGGAAACAATTGTAGGATATCACGATTTACTGATTCATAATTATGGTCCCAGCCAAACGTTTGCGTCTGTTCACATTGAAATTGATGATCGCTGGGATTTAAATAAAGCCCATCAGACAATCGATGCGATTGAAGCGAAGTTTAAAGAAGAGTTGGATGTTAATCTTGTTTGTCATATTGATCCAGTGAATTTGTATGACCCAACACAACAATTTGTTCATCAAACAATCAAAAAGATTATTCGTTCTTTTGATGCGTCTTTAAAAGTCCATGATATCCGCTTAGTTACTTATGGTGAAGAACCGAAGATTTTGTTCGACTTGGTTTTGCCTACAGAATCAAAATTATCTGAATTTGAACTGGGTGTGGAAATTCAGCGGCAAGTTTATGAAAAAATTGGTCGTTATAAAGTGGAAATTACCTTCGATCATACGTACTTGTTACAATAAAAGGGAATAATTAACTAAGTTTTCAAGCGTGAGCCAAAAGGTCAAATAGACTTTTAGCTCTCGCTTTTTTGTTTAGAGAATGCAAATCCTTTTGTTATCTAGATTCTCTTGATAAGATAAAGGAAGCGGGGGACTGTAAATGAGTGTCTGATTAAAAAAAAATGGTGATTTTTTTATCTTTTTCAGTAACATAAATCAATTGACTTTTCATTGTGAGAAGCGTAGCATATGGATTTGTTTGATAAAAAATAATGAAAAAAGTGAGCGGGTCACTCTAGAGAAAAGGAGTCGAAAAAAATGGCGGATTTAAAACGACTGTTCATTGGGAAACCATTGAAATCAGCCGAAAATGATGAACATAAATTAAGCAGATTTGCAGCGCTTGCGTTGTTATCTTCTGATGCACTTTCATCCATTGCGTATGGTACAGAACAAATAGTGGTGGTTCTGGTTACTTTGTCGGCGGCTGCGATTTGGTATTCATTGCCAATTGCTGCATTTGTTATTATTTTACTTATTTCTTTAACATTGTCGTACCGACAAATTATTCATGCGTATCCGCATGGCGGCGGCGCATACGTTGTTAGTAGTGAAAACCTCGGCAGAAATGCCGGTTTATTGGCTGGTGGTTCGTTGTTAGTCGATTATATGCTAACAGTAGCCGTTTCAGTTTCAGCGGGCGCAGAGGCGATTATATCGGCGATTCCGGCGTTATATGGGCATCAAGTAGCAATTTCTATTGGGATTGTGATATTGATTACCTTAATGAACTTGAGAGGCCTGCGAGAATCTGCTTCGTTCTTAATGTTGCCAGTGTATAGTTTTATCGCAATTATTACCTTACTGATTGTTGTCGGGCTATTTAAAATTGTGACTGGCGCACAGCCATTGAATGCGACAGCTTTACCAGGAGCCGTGGTTCCAGGAATTTCTATTGCCTTAGTTCTACGGGCTTTTTCATCTGGTTCTTCTTCCTTAACAGGGGTCGAAGCAATCAGTAATGCAGTGCCATTCTTTAAGAAACCACGAGCAAAAAATGCTGCTGGGACGTTAGCGTTAATGGCAACGATTTTAGGGTTCTTCTTCGTGGGGATTACGTTTATTAACTATTGGTATGGGATTGTGCCAAAAGAAGAAGTGACAGTTCTTTCCCAAATTGGGAAAGCGGTCTTTGGTCAAAATATTTTATATTATTTATTACAGTTTGCGACAGCCTTAATTTTAGCGGTTGCCGCTAACACAGGATTCTCAGCCTTTCCAGTTTTGGCTTATAACTTAGCCAAAGATAAGTTTATGCCGCATATGTATATGGATCGTGGCGACCGTTTAGGCTATTCAAACGGTATTTTAACTTTAGCTGCTGGTTCCATTGTTTTATTATTGATTTTCCAAGGTTCCACAGAACGTTTAATCCCATTATATTCAATTGGTGTGTTTATTCCGTTTGCTTTGTCTCAATCGGGGATGGTTGTAAAATGGCGAAAAGAAACTAAAAATTGGTTGCCAAAATCAATTGCTAATATTGTCGGCGCCTTTATCTCTTTCGCGATTATCGCCATTTTGTTTATTTATCGATTAGGGGACATCTGGCCGTTTTTTATTATTATGCCAGTGTTGATTTATGCATTTTATCGGGTCAATACTCACTATAAAAATGTGGCGGAACAGCTACGTTTAGAAGATGGGGCACAGTTACATGAGTTTGACGGGAATACAGTTATTGTTTTAGTAGGGAACGTAACCAAGGCAAATGTCGGCGCCTTGAACTATGCGCGTTCCATTGGTGATTATGTTGTTGCCATGCATGTCTCAATGGATGAAAACGTTGAAAAGGAAAAAGAAATTCAGGAAGAGTTTAAAAAACACTTCCCAGACGTTCGTCTATCAATTGTCCATTCTTCGTATCGCTCACTGCAAAACCCTATCTTACGTTATGTTGATTTAGTTAGTAAAAATGCTACGAAGCATAACTACAGTACAACGGTTTTAGTACCACAATTTGTACCAAATAAACGTTGGCAAAATATTTTGCATAACCAAACAAGTTTACGCTTGCGGATTCGTTTAGCGTGGCGGGAAAATATTATTGTGGCTACCTATAGTTATCACTTGAAAAAATAAATAAAAAAGTCTGCCATTTTGATGGCAGACTTTTTTTATTGACGTAATTGTTTTTGATAAATTCTAGCGCAAGACTGCTCTTCAGTGGTTACCATTGTCAAAAATTCCCAGTCATATCTTTCATAAAAAGTAGTATGGTCTGTAAGCAGATAAAGCTTTTTAAATCCAGAATTAGCAAGAAAATCACCAACTGTTGTTAAAAGAATTCCTGCTAAGCCTTGGTGACGAAATGTTGGTTCGACATACAATGCACAAAGGTTTGGCGTAAGGTCTGCACGATTGTGGAAGTCATTATCAATTACGCCCACGCCTGCAACGATGTCCTGCTGCTTATTCAAGCAGACCCACCAATGTGGTACGTGGTTTTCGCTAGTTAGTATTTCCTGCATACTTGCTTGATACGCTTCAGCGGGGATTTGCCACTTTTGGCTAAACCATTGAGCAGCTGACGGAATTAAGTGTGGCTGTTGGTTTAAATCGATAATAGTATAGTTAGACATTATTGATCTCCTAGATAAAAGAACAGATCCCATTGAAAAGAAACAATGTTGGATCTGCTCTGTATTTTTTATTAATTGGAATGTTTGCTAGCTGGGTCTAAACGACGTTCAATAATCCCTAGAACCCAATCTGTGATAATCGCCATAAAGGCCGTTGGTAAGGCACCGACTAAAATGATAGAAGCACCATCTGTGGCATTGGTTCCACGAATAATAATATCCCCTAAACCACCAGCACCAACGAAAGCGCCAATCGCAGTAATCCCGATTGCGACGACTAACGCATTTCGAATACCTGCCATGATGACTGAAACAGATAAAGGTAACTCGACCATATAAAGAAGTTGTACTTTTGTCATACCCATTCCTTTACCAACATCTAAAATATTGCGATCTACTTGAATCATGCCAGTGTACGTATTTTTGATGATTGGTAGGAGAGAATAAAGGAAGACCGTTACAACCACCGTGTTGACACCTAAGCCCATCCCCAACATTAAAATCGAAAGCATTGCCAAAGCTGGTACTGTTTGGATAATGTTCGCTAAACGGATAATCCAGTTGGCTAAGCTACGTTTACGTGAAATCATAATCCCGATAGGAATCCCGACAATTGCAGCAAAGATTACGCCATAAATCGAAATTAAAAAGTGACGTAAAAATTGTTGAAAGACGTAGCCGCCATTTTGTTGGAAATAGTAGATAAATTGTTGGAATAAATTCATATTATTCATCTGTTACTCCCCCTCAAAATAGTTATTTTCTTTTAAGAAACGTTCGGCTACGACAGCAGGTTCAATTAAATCATTATCTGCTTGATAGTTCAATTCTTGCATTTTTTTGGTAGAAATTTTACCATCTAAGCGATTTAAGACATCTTTAATTTCCGGCGTTTCTTTTAATAATTTGTCACTAACCACAGGAGCGGCATCATAAGGCGGGAAGAAGCGCTTGTCATCTTTTAACATGACTAAATCGTAACTACCAATCCGGCCATCTGTTGAGTAGCCTAAGATAACGTCCATTTTTCCAGCGTTGACTGCATCGTACACCAAGCCAATTTGCATTGGTAAAATAGATTTAAATTGGAAGTTGTATTCCTTTTTAAAGCCTTCATAACCGTCGCCTTCACGTGTGATCCACGCAGTATCGACACCAGCAACTAATTTGTCTGCGACTTTCCCTAAATCACTGACTGTTTTTAAATTGTATTTCTCAGCCGTTTCTTTTGTAACTAAGAATACATAAGTATTTTCAAATCCATATGAAGGGAACCAAGTTTGTTGATAACGTTTTTCAAATTCTGATTGAACTAGATTGAACGCTTTTTTAGGGTCTTTTTCCGCTGGTAAACCAAGCGTAGTAGTCACGTCAGTACCAGTATAACGAGCTGCAGAAATTGAGGCATCTCCGTTTAACATTGCTTGGTGATTGATGGTAGTAGTGGCTAAGTTGTTAATCACATTTGTTTTTTTATCTGTGTAATGCTCAACCATATCCGCTACAATGCTCCCTAAAATCTGCGCTTCTGAAGTAATCCCACCTGTAATGGCGACAGTGTTATCATCAGAAGTTGAAGCGAGACCAGGTAAAGAACAACCTGCCAATAAAAGTAAACTACTTAAGAAGAGTAAGCTTAACTTGAGTTTCTTTTTCATCATTATTCGCCCTCCCTTAAAGCTTTTGGCGTTAAACGATTTTCTAATAATCCAAGAAGAACATCTGCTAAAAGCGCTAAAATAGTTACTGGAATAGTCCCGCCAAAGATTAATTCTGGCTGATAGTTATTTAATCCACTGAAAATCATATCACCAAGACCACCTGCACCAATATAAGAAGCCAGTGTAGCCCAAGCAATGACATAGACAGCAGCTAAACGAATGCCGGCCATAATTGTTGGCATGGCAATGGGTAATTCAACACTAAAAATAGACTGTAAATTGGTCATGCCCATGCCTTTAGCAACATCTCGGTAATTTTCATCGACATTTTTCATTCCGATATACGTGTTTCTTAAAATAGGTAGAAGGGAATAGATGAATAGCGCGATAATAGCGGGTGTTTTGCCGACACCAAAAATTGGAATCATCAAAGCTAATAAAGCCAACGAAGGAACCGTTTGTAAGGCACTTGTTAAACCAATGACAATATTGGCTACTTTGGGCAAACGTGTTAACCAAACGCCAACGGGCACAGCGATAGCGACCCCTAATAAAAGTGCAAAGAATGAAATATAAATATGTTCAATACTTTTTGAAATCATTTCTGATCCATATTCTTGAAAGAAGCTACTCATTGCTTACGCCTCCTCTTTATCAGTTTCGGACTCGCTTTGTTTTGCTTCTACAGCTTCACTAATCGTTGTTTCATCGCCCCAAATAACATCATAAACAATGTCAACAAGGGAAGCACGTGTTAAGATGCCCACCACTCGTTTTTGTTCATCAACGACTGGCACATATTTTAAGCCGCGTTTTAAGATTCTTTGTAAAGCATCACGTAAAAGAGCGGTTTTTTGAACAAAAAAGACATCTTTATTCAAGATATCACCAACACTAGAAGCTTTGCCACGTTGCTGATCTAATGTTTCAACATCGATAAAGCCTTTAAGCACATGGGAATTATCAACAACTAATAAGGTATCAACCCGTTTTTCACGCATCAATTTAATCGCTTCTTGTAAAGATTTTTCCGGCGTGATAGTAATAGCTGAATTTAACATGACTTCATCAACAGTGGTGAAATCAGGTTTGGCTTGTAATAAGCGATCTTCTCCGATGAGTTCTTCTACAAATTCATTGGCTGGATGACGTAAAATATTATCTGGTGTGTCAAATTGAATTACTTTGCCTTCGCTCATAATGGCAATTTTATTTGCTAATTTCAACGCTTCATCCATATCATGGGTAACAAAGACAATCGTTTTTCCTAAACGTTCTTGCAAATCTTTCACTAAATCTTGTAATGAATCACGGGTGATAGGATCTAAAGCACCAAAAGGTTCATCCATTAGAATAATATCTTGATTGGCAGCTAAAGCCCGCACAACGCCGATTCTTTGTTGTTGTCCCCCAGAAAGTTCATTGGGATAGCGGTCCAACATTTCTCGTGGTAACTCAACCAAATCAATCATTTTTTCGGCTATCTTATTGCGTTCTTCCACAGGTACTTTTAATAATTTAGGCACTAAAACGATATTTTCACGAATGGTCATGTGAGGCATCAAGCCGATATTTTGAATGACATAGCCAATTTGGCGACGTAGCTCTACAGGATTGATTTTTTGAATATCTTGGCCATCAATTAAAATTTTTCCCTTCGAAGGGTCAGTCATGCGGTTAAGCATCCGCATTGATGTCGTTTTTCCACTACCACTTGTTCCGATGAAGCAGATAAATTCACCTTTATCGAAAGACAAATTAATGTCATCAACGGCGACTTTTCCGCCTTTATAAAATTTTGATACATGCTGAAATTCTATCAACTTACTCACCTCAACTAAATATTTTGAAAATGTATCTTATTACTAGTATGCTATAAAAATGCGATTTCGACAAATGTAATCTATTTTTAATGGGAAAAAGAAGGCGGTAAAAATTTTTTAATTCGTTCTAAAAAAAAGAAAAGACAACTATTGTTTAGTAAAAGTTGTCTGAACGAAACAAGATGTTAAAAAGAGTATTCTGAGAAGGGGAAAAAGCCGCTATAACAAAGAAAAGTGTCCTTTATAGCAAGTTGACGGGAGCTGAGTTTTTCATTAGAATGGAAAGAGAACAAGGGAATAAAATAAAAAAAGGCGCTTCATGATTTAGCGGCAACTAAATCACGAAGCCTTGAATAGTCACCTGTGCAAGTGGACCATCAAGTTGCCCGTTCAATCAATGGAAACCATTGATCACTTTTATTTTACTGAATTTTTGAAAAAATTACCAGTTTTTTTAAGAAGTAAGAAGTGGAAGAACGAAGGATGCTTTTTATGGAATGTGCAATGACGTTCAGAAAAATCTGAAGGTCATTTTTTATTCTCTTGTTCAAACATTCAAACATAGGGGAAGAGAGACGGACGTAATTTTGTCACCGATTATTACGTCCGTTTTCTGCTGTCTTCTGAAGCGTTGGTTACATGTCTTTGTAGAGGTTGGCTTCAATTGCAGTCCGTTTTGGTTCTAAAAAAGGCGGTAAAGCCAATGTTTCTCCTAAATGTTCCAGAGGCTCATCCAATGTAAAGCCAGGAGCCAAAGTAGCAAATTCAACCCGATTCCCGCCTGGTTCACGAATGTATAAACTTTTAAAATATCCACGACTTACATACATTTCAATTTCCCAGCCTTGTGCTAAAGCGCGCGTGTGTAGTTCTTGTAATGCTTCATCATCAGCCACAGAAAAAGCAATATGATCCATACTGCCACGCCCCATTCGGCTTGTTTTATCCGACATTGTTTGATGAACAGAAAAGCTTTCCGTCTCACTTAAAATAATCGTATTGCCAACTGCTTGCCAACCAAGAAATGTTTCAAAAAAGGCCAAGGTTTTTTCAGAATCTGGCACATGAAATTCAGTAGAGGTCAAACCGATAATTTGAACCGCTGCTGGAATGTCGTTAGAAACAACGAGTGTTTCTTTTAATGGATTTTCAGGAACTTCTGTCAGGATAATATGCGTATCATCTGGATCACTGAAATGTAGGCTCTTTTCTTTTTTGTTAAATGGAATTTTGTTTTCTGTTAAACGTTGTTCCCAAAAGGAAAGGCTGTTTTGGGGAATTTTTAAGCCAATCGTGGCTAAATAATTTTTTTCTTCATAGCGGTTGCCTAATAAGGGCACGATAAAAAAAGTTACTAAGCTTCCCGGTGTGCCTTGATAATCGCCATAAAAATAATGAGGCATGCGATTGTTGTCTTGATTTACGGTATTTTTGACAAAGCGTAATCCTAACAATTTTGTATAGAATGATTGGTTTTCTTGACCATGACGCGCTAATAGTGAAACATGATGAAATTGAGCATGCATTTTGAGTTCCTCCTCTAAATAACTATGTATACTTACTTAAAGTAAGTATAGTGCTTCTGGCCTTTTTTGACAACTATTTAGTTTGATTCAGAAGGCTGACATAGCCAGAAACAAGAAAAAGTGTTAGAATAACCAAGATAAAAACTAGTAGAAAGAGTGACGGAAATGCTAAGTACAGAAGATTTTGATTTTGATTTACCAGAAGAATTAATTGCTCAAACCCCACTAAAAGATCGAGCTAGTTCACGATTATTAGTTGTAAATAAAGAAACAGGGGACATGGAGGATAAACATTTCCATGATATTCTTGATGAATTACAGCCTGGGGATGCATTAGTCATGAATAATACACGGGTACTGCCGGCCCGTTTATATGGAGAAAAACCTGAAACAGGCGGTCATTTGGAAGTTTTACTTTTAACAAATACAGAAGGCGATACATGGGAAACCTTGATTAAACCCGCGAAACGTGCAAAAGTCGGCACGGAAATTCAATTTGGCGATGGTCGCCTAAAAGCGGTGGTTAAAGAAGAGTTGGAACATGGTGGTCGGATCATTGAATTTAAATATGATGGTATTTTCTTAGAAATTTTAGAATCGTTAGGAGAAATGCCATTGCCGCCATATATCAAAGAACGTCTAGATGACCCAGATCGTTATCAAACGGTTTATGCTGAAGAAAATGGTTCAGCTGCAGCACCAACAGCGGGTTTGCATTTTACAAAAGAACTATTAGAAGAGATCAAAGCAAAAGGTGTTCATCTCGTTTATTTAACTTTACATGTCGGTTTAGGAACATTCCGTCCCGTGAGCGTTGATAATATAGAAGAACATCATATGCATAGCGAATTCTATCGTTTAACTGAAGAAGCGGCTAAGCAACTAAATGAAGTACGCCAAGCAGGCGGTCGGATTGTTGCGGTTGGAACAACTTCTATTCGTACGTTGGAAACAATTGGCACAAAATTTAATGGTGAAATCCAAGCTGACAGTGGCTGGACCGATATTTTTATCACACCAGGGTATCAATTTAAAGTCGTAGAGGCTTTTTCAACGAACTTCCATTTACCAAAATCTACGTTAGTGATGCTTGTGAGTGCCTTTGCAGGAAAAGACTTAACATTGGCTGCTTACCAACATGCAATTGAGGAAAAATATCGTTTCTTTAGTTTTGGCGATGCAATGTTTATTAAATAAGCGACACTTTGTGAGCAGAATACTTGGGATTGAAACAAAAATATATTATGATAAACACGTGATTTTTGGAATCACAGTAAAGGTGTGCTTTATTTTTTCTTCCCCTGTAAATAATAAAGTTAGAAACCAAAACGCTACTAGGACAAAAATGCTTAGTAGACAATCTTAGAATAAAAAGAACGGCGCAACCGTGGTTGCGCCGTTCTTTTTTTATGTAAGAAAAGATTAATTATTGAAACAACAATACGAAGAAGTGCTTTCTTCGTATTGCCGGTACTAAGTTGTACCTCGGCAACTCCAAGTACAATCAGAAAAATTGTCTTGTTAAGTACAGCTTATACTGTTTAGGCTTCTTGTTCTACATCGTCATTCAGTGTTTCTTTGAAGGTGAACACATCATCAATGGTTACGCCAAAGACGTTCGCGATGTCATGCGCAAGAAGTAATGAAGGATTGTACTTGTTTCGTTCCAGTTGAATAATTGTTTGTCGAGAGACACCGACTCGATTGGCCAAATCTTGCTGGGTCATACGAGCCATAGCACGATAAACATGAATTGAACTTTCAAACGAAGATTTTTTCTTTTTTCGCATAGCATTCCCTCCTTTAAAAGAAGATAAAATAGAATGTGCACCTTGAATATAACACATATGATTATTTGATACAAATATATTTTATTGCCTAAAAGAAAAAACCGAGCTTAAATTTAAGCTCGGCCTTGTTAACGGGAAGACATCAATTGGTTGAATAAGTGTTTACATTTCGCGATACATGTAAAGCAAAAGGTGAACGTGATGTGGTGAAACTAAAACCTTGTTTTCATACAGTTTCGACGCTTGGATGGTGGATAACTTGCGTTAGGTGATAACAGATAGGGTAAATGCTTTATAGAAACTCCATCCTTCTATAACCTTTCCCTATTTTCCGATACGAGTTATCACTAACAATTACTCTACACGTATTGTTTACAGGTGAATCTTGCAATTCTAACAACTTTGAGTTTACCGATTTTTATCTACTGAGAAAATCTTCAACCAATTGATTTGCATGTCCTCCTTACACTTAAAGAATAGCACCTTTTGGAAGCGTTTGCAAGTTATAACACTTATTAATAAGATTAAATATAATATTTTTCTGGTTATTTTATAACATGTAAAATAAATAATCGTGCGAACCAAATAACATTGTATTTTTTGTTGTTTTTGTGTTGAATATATAGAAATAAACTATTTTTTTATCAGACAAAATGAAAAAAATGTCCATTGCTTTTTGGCTGAATTCGTTTCTTTTTTCATAAAATTCCCATAATTGAATAGAAACATTGTTGTAGCAACAACGAAAATACCAGTTTTTTTCGGGCATATGAGAGAACGCTAAGCCAAAGATGAAAAAAGTTGCGTGTTCAAAAAAAATCATGTTATATTTAATAAAGACACTATTATATAGGAAGAAAAAATTAGAGGGGGAATAGGATGGAAGCTTACAAGCAAACTATCGATACTGTCACAAAAGAAGTTTCAGTCAATACTGAAACTGGTTTAACACAACAAGAGGCCCAACAACGGCTGAAAGAAAATGGCCGCAATCAATTTGAAGAGGCTAAGAAGGATTCTGTGTTAAAGAAATTCATTCACAGTTTATCTGATTTTACGACGATTATTTTATTAGTTGCTGCGGCAATTTCGTTTTATACAGCAATCGTAACAGAACATGGCGAATATTTTGAAGGAATCTTAATTATTGCAATTGTGATTATCAATGCTGTTTTAGCCATTGTTCAAGAAGGAAATGCTGAAAAATCTCTGGCGGCTTTACAAGACATGAACAAGCAAAGTAGTGCAGTCTTACGAGATGGCAAGGTAATCGAAGTCGATGCTGAAGAACTAGTAGTAGGAGATGTTCTGGTTCTTGAAGCTGGTTCAATGATTACAGCCGATGCACGACTTATTCAAGCTTCTCAAATGCGCGTAGAAGAGTCAGCACTAACAGGTGAAAGTGAACCTGTTGAAAAAGATCCTACATACGTGGGGCATGACGATGATGGCTTAGGAGATCAAATAAATATGATTTTCAAAGGCTGTACCGTTGTGAATGGCCGCGGACGAGCAGTAGTAACTGCAACAGGAATGAATACAGAAATGGGTAAAATTGCTGGGTTACTGAATAACAGCGATCAGCAAAAAACACCATTACAAAAACGCTTGAATCAATTAGGCAAACGTATTAGTTTGTTAGCCTTAGGGGCTGCAGCAATTGTTTTCATTATTGGTGAACTGCAAGGAGAACCGCTTCTTGAAATGTTTATGACAGCCGTTTCCTTAGCGGTGGCAGCTGTACCAGAAACACTAACCGTGATTGTAACGTTAACCTTAGCATATGGTGTTCAAAAAATGGCTAAGAAACATGCGATTATTCGTCGATTGCCAGCAGTAGAAACGCTAGGAACTGCGAATGTTATCTGTTCTGATAAGACAGGAACACTGACACAAAATAAAATGCGCGTCCGCCGAGTATGGCATCGTGGTGATGAAGTAACGGATACGGAAGATGCCATGACCGATGAAGCCATGGAAGTATTGAAAATGGCTGCTTTATGTACAGATGTCATTGTGGAAAAAGAAGGCGATGAACTAACTGTTACAGGGAATCCGACAGAAGCGGCAATTGTTCGTGCTGTCGAAGAGAATTATCATACGAAAGAAGAACTTGAAGAAAAATATCCTCGTATTGGTGAAATTCCCTTTGATTCAGAACGAAAAATGATGACTACGGTCCATCAATGGGGGAAAAAGTACATCTCAATTACTAAAGGAGCCTTTGATGTGTTACTACCTCGTTTTGGTTTCGGGGATGTCGATCAAGCGGCTATTGTTAATGATCGTTTCGGAAAACGAGCGTTACGAGTTATTGCTGTCGGTTATGCCGTATATGATGAACCACCCAAGGAAATTACATCGGAGGCTTTAGAAAAAAATCTTCGCTTGTTAGGCTTAATTGGCATGATTGATCCACCACGTCCAGAAAGTAAGGGCGCCATTGCTCGTGCGAAAAAAGCTGGAATTAAAACAGTCATGATTACTGGTGATCACGTGGTAACAGCCAGTGCAATTGCTAAAGAATTAGGAATTTTAAAAGATAAAAGTGAAGCCTTATCTGGTTCAGAACTGAAAAAAATGAGTGATGAAGAATTAGATAAACGGGTTAAAGATTTATCCGTTTATGCACGTGTAACCCCTGAAGATAAAATTCGAATTGTTCAATCATGGCAACGTTCTGGCGCTGTTGTAGCAATGACTGGAGATGGCGTGAATGATGCGCCAGCCTTGAAAGCTAGTGATGTCGGTTGCGCAATGGGGATTACTGGAACAGATGTGGCTCAAGGCGCTTCAGATATGATTTTGACGGACGATAACTTTGCAACCATTGTTGATGCAGTGGCGCAAGGACGTGCCGTGTACCGAAATATTCGTAAAGCCATTAACTTCTTGTTAAGCTGTAATATTTCTGAGATTTTTATTGTTTTAATTGCCATGTTACTTGGTTGGGGTGCGCCATTTACTGCAGTTCAATTGTTGTTTGTTAACGTGGTCGCAGATGGGTTACCTGGTTTTGCATTAGGAAAAGAACCAGCAGAAAAAGGAATTATGGATGAGGCACCAATCCCTAAAAATGAAGGGATTTTTGCACGAGGCTTGTGGCAAAAGATTGGGATTAATGCAGCAGTGTTCACAGTCATTACTTTGTTTGGTTTTTATCTAGGTGCTTTTGTACCAGGTGTTTCAGCCTATGTTTCAAACAGCTATGAAGTGGGACAAACAGTGGCATTTTTAATCTTAGCTTATTCCTCTATCTTACATGTCTTTAATGTTCGTAGTGCGAACTCTGTTTTCCGTGTAAAATTATCAAGCAACAAGTCCCTCTTTGAAATGGTCGTTTTAGCATTACTAATTACCACAACCATTGCTTTATTACCATTCACACAAGAACTATTTGGATTAGTGCATATTAGTTTAAATCATTGGATGTTAGCAATTTTCCTATCCTTTGTGCCAATTTTCGTCAATGAAATGATTAAGTTCCATTTCTCTGAAGTTGATGAGGAAGAAGAAGTGATTTAAATTTAACAGGAATAAAAGGAGCTACTTTTGTTCAGAAAATTATCTTAATAGTTAGCAAGAGGTCGGGACAGAAGCGTTTAACTCCGAGAACCAAGTAGGTACTGTTTAACATCTATTTGCTTTGCAAATAGTGTTTCTCAGCAATAAGAAGGAATTTCCGAAAATTGTTCTTTAATTTTTGGAGACCAAGTCCTTCAATTCTTAGTGATTTATCACTTAGAGATTGATGAGATCGGAGCTCTGCGAAGTAGGTATTGTTCATCATCGAAACACTACGTTCTTCGTGATTCTCAACACTTGGAAGGATTAAGATACGCCGAACACTTGTGTGAGAAAGTCAATTTCGGCTTATTTCCGAAGGACCTTCACCAAGTAGGTACGATGATTTCATCTGTTCATGCTTCACAGTGAAACATCGCAACTCTTAGAGCTGTAGCTCTTTTGAAGGCTGTACTGTGACGAGACGCATGTCGAGAAAACACCTTAGAAGTTGTTGAGATCGGAGCAACGCGTAGTGTTGCTTCTATTCTCGCCGTTTATCAGTTTTTGAGCGTGGAGAAAAAATCCAAAGTGATTTTTGTCCCACGCTCTTATTTTTGATTTTCCTTTTTTCAAAATAGGTGGGTTTCTTATCTAAGATGAACATTCTCTAATAAAAAGACTTGCTAAACGATTTAAAACGTATTATAGTGAGTAGCATCGTTAGTCAAAAAGCGCTTTTTGACTAATGAAAAAGATATATAAAACGTTATATAATAAAGAGTTTTAAAAGTTTTTATGGAGCTGTTGGTTAAACTAAACGAAGTCATTTCTTTTGTAGGAGGAAAGTATTGTGTTACACAAAGCAGAGGGGTTCGATCGTCGGAAATTTACGATGGCAGGGATCTTAGTTGCCATGGGCGTTGTCTATGGAGATATTGGAACGAGCCCTTTATATGTAATGAAAGCTATTGTAGGAGATAATGGTGGCTTGGCACGGGTCTCTGAATCGTTTATTTTAGGTTCGATCTCATTAATTTTTTGGACATTGACTATCTTAACCACGATTAAATATGTAGTTATTGCTTTAAATGCTGATAACCATGGAGAAGGTGGGATTTTCTCTCTTTATACATTGGTTCGTAAAAAAAGTAAGTATTTGATTATTCCCGCAATGATTGGCGGTGCCGCTTTACTGGCTGATGGCGTTTTGACCCCAGCTGTGACAGTGACGACAGCGATCGAAGGCTTACGGGGGATTCCAGCATTTTTTGAACGTTTTGGCAATGACCAAACGATTATAGTGGTTATTACGTTGACGATTATTTTAATTCTTTTTTCTGTTCAACGATTTGGAACAGAATTGGTCGGGAAAGCTTTTGGGCCGATTATGTTCATGTGGTTTACTTTTTTAGGCATCATTGGTTTAATGAATTTTAGCCAAGATTGGACGGTTATTCGTGCATTAAATCCATATTATGCTTTGCAATTACTAGTCAGTCCAGAAAATAAACTAGGTCTATTTATTTTAGGGAATATTTTCTTGGCTACAACTGGTGCTGAAGCTTTATATTCTGATTTAGGGCATGTAGGAAAAATGAATATCCGCATTAGCTGGCCGTATATTAAGATTTGTTTGATTCTTAATTATTTAGGTCAAGCTGCGTGGTTGTTAACGGTCAAAGAAAACCCTGAAATGCAGGCATTAGCTGAAATTAACCCATTTTTCCAAATGATTCCACGAGGTATTCTCGTATTTGGCGTTGTTTTTGCAACAATCGCCGCAGTGATTGCTTCGCAAGCGTTAATATCAGGTTCGTATACCTTAGTTTCTGAAGCGATTAAATTGAAGTTATTACCAAGACTTAAAATTATTTATCCTGGGAGCAATATCGGTCAAATGTATATTCCAGCGGTAAATTTAATTTTGTGGTTAGCTTGTTCAGCAATCGTGCTGGCTTTTAGAACATCGACACACATGGAAGCTGCGTATGGTCTATCGATTACGATTACGATGTTGATGACAACCATTTTATTGTTGTTTTATCTTTTGGATAAAATTCCAGCTTGGTCTGCGTATCTAATTTCCTTGTTCTTTGCTGCCATTGAAGTTGTCTTTTTCTTTTCAAGTGCTGCGAAGTTTTTCCATGGTGGATATGTTGCTGTGGGAATGGCAGTCTTCTTGTTATGCATCATGATTATTTGGGAACGCGGCAACGAGATTAAGGAAGCAACGGCGGAACAAGTGTCGTTGGAAAAATATGTACCACAACTTAAAGCTTTGAAAGAAGATACATCTGTACCAATGTATCAAACCAACGTGGTCTTTTTAACCTCCGATCGAGTGGACGGCGAAATTAATCGTAATATTATTTATTCGATTTTGGACAAACAGCCAAAACGAGCGAATGTTTATTGGTTTGTTAATGTTCAGGTAACAGATGAACCCTTTACTCAAGAGTATTCTGTTGATATGTTAGGGACTGATTTTATTGTGCAAGTTCAGCTATATTTAGGTTTCCATATTTCTCAAGAAGTGAATGTATATTTAAGACAAATTGTTCATGACTTGATGAAAACAGGCCGCTTGCCAAAACAGCCACAACGTTATTCATTAACGCCAGGAAGAGAAGTTGGCGATTTCCAATTTGTATTAATTCAAGAAGAATTATCTAACGTTTCTGAACTGAAAAAATGGGATCGACAAATTATGCAGGCAAAATTAGCTATCAAAAACTTAACTACCTCTCCTGAAAGTTGGTTTGGCTTGGAATACAGTGAAGTCAAATATGAATCCGTTCCTTTAATCATTGGACCACAACGGAAAACGCACTTAGTCGAACGAAAGAATCGTTCATAAATAGAAGAAATTTAACTAAAAGATTGAGCCTAAGTCCTTGAGATACATGGCTCAATCTTTTTTGTAGAATCAGAGTAAATACTGTAATTCCACAAAGAATTCATTTAAAAGTGTTTGGTCTTTAAAGGAATTCATTCGCTTAAAGATGGCCAGTAAGACTTCTTTTTGTGGTTCAGTTAATTGATCTACTTTTAACAAAGGAAGAAAAGCGATAATCAGAGAATAATCCAATTCTGGATTTTGAGAATGTGTAAATAATTCATGGAGTTCTGACAAAATAAACGGATGATAATAAGATTGGTCAGACTGTTCTTCTGCAGTTGTTGGTTCATAAATAGAAATACTCTCTTGGGAATGAGAGGGGGCTTCTACTGTTAATGGAAAAGCATAAAAGGACTGCTGTAACTTTTGCGCTTGAATCATAATTTTTAAGGAATCGTGATAGGATAGCTGTTCTTCAGATAAACGTATCATCAACTGAGTAAAAAAAGGTGGTTTTAGCAGTTGTTTATTTTGAAAATTTTCTTTTAATAGCTGGCGCACAAATCGATCGAAATCACCATAAAGTAGCCAATCTACTGTTGTGTCGCAGGCTTTAGCGATTTTTTTTAAGTATCGTTTATTGGGTAAATTCAAACCTAATTCCCAGTTACTAATTGTACTTCCACTAGATAAACCAATTTTATTGGCTAAATAACGTAAAGTGTACTTCTTCTTTTTTCGAGCTTCACGCATGCGCGCCCCGACTTGCTTTGTAGTAATTTTCATTGAAACACTCCTTTTGTAATAAATATGAGGATAAGGTGTTCTTAAAATATACATACGCAAAATTCGGCTCTTTTTTTTTCTAAACTAAAAAAAGTAATTATTTCTAACAATTTTCATCTTGTGCTATGCTTAAGATGAAAATACTTAAGAAGAGAAGGGATCATATGTCAGCAAAACATAATCATGAACAACACCAGGAAAAACAGCCAACAATGTCCCACGATAAAATGAATCACATGAATCATGATATGGCGCATGAACAAATGGCTATGTCACATCAACATGAAGGAATGAAGGGAATGGACCATTCAATGCATATGGGGAATTTTAAACAAAAATTCTGGCTGTCATTGATTTTAGCTATTCCGATTATTGTTCTTTCACCAATGATGGGTTTTCAATTACCTTTTCAATTTACTTTTCCAGGTTCTGATTGGTTGGTCTTAATTTTAGCAACTGTGCTATTTTTTTATGGTGGACAACCGTTTTTAAGTGGCGCTAAAATGGAATTACAGCAAAAGAGTCCAGCAATGATGACGTTAATTGCGATGGGGATTTCGGTATCATATTTTTACAGCTTATATGCGTTTTACATGAATCATTTTACGAATCAGGCCCACGTGATGGACTTTTTCTGGGAATTAGCCACTCTGATTGTTATTATGCTTTTAGGCCATTGGATTGAAATGAATGCTATTTCTAATGCTGGTGATGCCTTGAAAAAAATGGCTGAACTGTTACCTGACACAGTCAAGCGAATGACTGAACATGGGGAAGAAGAAATTCCTTTGCAAGATGTCCAAGAAGGCGATCGCTTGATTGTTCGTTCGGGAGATAAAATTCCGACAGATGGTAAAATTTTGAAAGGAAGCACAACAGTCGACGAATCGATGGTTACAGGGGAATCAAAAACAGTAGAAAAAAACATTGGTGACTCCGTGATTGGTGGAGCTGTCAATGGCAACGGAATGATTGAAATTTCAGTAACTGGCACGGGTGAAAATAGTTACCTGTCAAAAGTTATGGAGATGGTTAAACAAGCGCAATCGGAAAAATCAAAACTAGAATCTATTTCAGACCGTGTAGCCAAGTGGTTATTCTATATTGCCTTATTCGTAGGTGTGTTAGCATTTATCGGTTGGTTACTCGTAACGAAAGATTTGTCGCTAGCATTTGAACGAATGGTTACAGTTTTTATTATTGCCTGTCCCCATGCGTTAGGCTTGGCAATTCCTTTAGTGATTGCTAGAAGTACCTCCATTGCTGCTAAAAATGGCTTACTTTTAAAAAATCGGAATGCATTAGAACAAGCCAATAAGGTTGAATATGTGTTGCTGGATAAAACTGGTACTTTAACAGAAGGACAATTTACAGTTACTGGCTTAGAATTAATGAGTAAGCAGTTTACTAGAGAAGAAGCACTTAAATATATTGGGGCATTGGAAAAAAATGCAAACCATCCGTTGGCAATTGGGATCATGAACTATTTAAATAAACAAGCCGTTCAACCTTATGAAGCCCATAATCTGCAAGCTTTATCAGGCGTAGGACTGGTTGCTACTGTTCAAAACCAAGAAGTCAAAATAGTCAATGAAAAAGAAGTTGCACGGTTACAGTTAACCTTCGATGAAACAATTAAAACAAACTATCAAGAGCAAGGAAATACTTTGAGCTATTTAATCATCGCTGGTCAATTAGTCGCACTGCTTGCTTTAGGAGATAAAGTCAAACCAGAAGCTAAAACATTTATTGCAGAGTTACAAGCGCAAGGCATTACGCCAGTCATGTTGACAGGGGATAATCAAACAGCTGCCAGTGCAGTTGCTAATTATTTAGGAATGAAGGAATACTACGCAGAGCTCTTACCAGAAGATAAAGAAAAAATTGTGCAACAGTATCTTACTGAGGGGCATCAGGTCATGATGGTAGGAGACGGTATTAACGATGCACCAAGTTTAGCCCGTGCTTCAATCGGCATTGCGATAGGCGCTGGTACAGATGTAGCGATTGATTCGGCAGATGTTGTACTGACGGATAGTGATCCTAAAGATATTTTAAGGTTCTTAGATTTAGCCAAACAAACACGACGTAAAATGATCCAAAATCTTTGGTGGGGAGCTGGGTACAATATTGTCGCTATTCCTTTAGCGGCTGGGGTCCTTGCACCAATTGGGATTGTTTTAAATCCAGCTGTAGGTGCTGTGTTGATGTCATTAAGTACAATTATTGTAGCAGCAAATGCTATGACACTGCATATTTCAAAAAAATAATTCGATATAATTGTAGAGAATGGAAAGTAATCAATACTTTTTGTTCTCTATTTTTTTCTTCTTAAAAAAATTTTTGCCTTATTTGACGTATTCTTATAACAAGGGAGTGAAAGGGGACGATATATGGATTTCAAGGAATTATTGTCTTTTGAACATAAAAATATGTTGGAATTGTTGGATTTACTGCAACAAGAGCAGACATTTTCTGTTTTGATGGCTGCAGAAAAACTAAAAGTGAGCGACAAAACCATCCATTGTTACATTCAACGTTTTGAAAAAAAGCAGGAGACGTTTAAGATAGAAGGGCTTTGTAAGATTTATACAACGACTAAAGGAATTGTAAAATATCATGAATTATGCGTTTGTGGCTTGGCTCGGTTTAGACAAAAATTTTGTTATTTTATTCCCGAATTTTATATTTTACGTTGTCTAATTGAAGAGCGAATCAATTATGCGCAATTGACCCAGGTATTGGGATTACAGGAATCAACTCTTCGGAAGAAACTGTCTAATATTCGACGTTGGCTAGTTAATTTTGATATTATTGTACGTCAAAAACATTACGATTTAACTGGCAATGAATGGCAAATTCGACAGTTAATCCTTTGTTTTTATTTGTTTTTTCAAGAAAGCTGTCTGGAAGAAAACAGAGAAATGACTCGGAAAATCATTACCTTTTTTGAGTTGGATTTAAATGTGGCACAACAGAATCATCTTAGTTGGCTAATTTATATTTGGGAGAGACGATATCGAGACGGGCATGGAATTTCAGTGCCAAATGCTAATTTATTTCAACAAACAAGTGCTTTTTTTTATTTATTTCGTGTGGAAGTGTTGAGCACTTCTTTTATGTCTCTTAAAGAACAAAAAGCGTTATTTGTGATTCTTGAAGCACATTTTGGTGGTTGCTTTGGCAAGAAAGCGCGAAAGTATTTTATTCATGAGCAAATGAAAATAGAAAGTTTATGCTTAAAAACAGCTATTTTTATTATGAAAGAAATTAGGAGGAATTTTACACAACATCATTTTAATTATCAAGAAATTCATTTATGTCGATTTTTAAGTACGCATATGAATAGTTTATTAGACGGACAAGTATGGTTGCCAGCTCATAAACAGGAACAATTACTCGCTGTACGTTATCATCAAACTTGGCACAGATTACAGAAACTAATTAGGCTTTTAAAACGCCTATATCCAGTCTTTACTTCAGTAAAAGAAAGGGAATTGACGAGTTGCTATTTTTATCACATCCTAGATTTATTTGACCCGATTTTATATGAAAAAAAATATATTATTTGCCTATTGACGGACTTTCCTCCAGAAAAGGAACAAGCGCTGGGGCAATCTATAAAAAACTATTTCAGTGAAAAAAAGAATATTACAATTATTCATGGAAAACCAACGTATCAACTTCACCAAGCACACCTCTTAATTGTCAATCATTTGTTTCAGATGAACGTAGCGCTTTCTTCTGAGACAGTGGTTTATTTGCCAGAGGAATTATCTCCTGCTTTTTTTGAAAAAGTCGAAGCGAATCTATCGTAAGAAGTCCAATTTTGTCTGAATAGTGTTAAAATGAAGAAGTAAGAGGAATGGATGAGGAGGATATTAAAATGAAACAACTGCAATTTGGTACAAGTGACGAAACAGTTTCTTCGGTTATCTTAGGATGTATGCGCTTAAATGGTGCTGAAAATCCTCAACAGGTAATTGAAACTGCTTATGATCATGGCATTACATTTTTTGATCACGCCGACATTTATGGTGGCGGCGACTGCGAAACCATTTTTGGTAAGGCCTTAAAAGAAAGTACCATTCGTCGTGAAGATATTTTTATACAAACGAAATGTGGGATTCGTCAAGGCTTTTTTGACTTTTCAAAAGCATATATTTTAGAAGCGGTTGAAGGGAGTTTACAGCGTTTAGGTGTAGATTCAGTCGATGCATTATTGTTGCATCGTCCAGATACTTTAGTGGAACCAGAAGAAGTAGCTGAAGCTTTTCATTTATTAGAAAAACAAGGGAAAGTTCGCTATTTTGGTGTAAGTAACCAAACGCCAGGACAAATTGAACTTTTAAAAACAGCTGTTAAACAACCATTATTAGCCAATCAATTACAATTTGGCATCAAGCATACTGGCATGGTGGATCAAGGCTTACAAACAAATATGGAAATATCAGGAAGCATTGATTATGATCATGGTATTTTAGATTATTCACGGTTGAAACAAATGACTATTCAAGCATGGTCACCGTACCAATATGGTTATTTTGAAGGTGTCTTTATTGGAAATGAAAAATTCCCTGAGTTAAATCAAAAATTAAGCGAATTGGCTGAAAAATATCAAACAACGCCAACTGGCTTAGCCAGCAGCTGGATTCTGCGCCACCCTGCTAATATGCAAGTCATCGCAGGAAGTATGAATCTTGGTAGAATTGAAGAAATCGCTAAAGCAGCAGACATTGTGATTAGTCGCGAAGATTGGTACGATATTTATCGTGCAGCGGGAAATGTTTTGCCGTAAAAAGATTCTCATATTTGCGAAGATCCAGTGTGTATTGCTGATTGATTTTGGTATTTGATATAGTTGTCACTAAGGAACTATGTCAAATACCTTTTTCTTTCATTCGGCAATCGCCGTCTACTGCAAATTCTGTAGTTTTTTGTTAAAATAGAAAGGAAACTAGTTTGCTAAAGATGAGGGGAAAAAAATGACCAAAAAAAAATTATTACTCGTTGATGGAAACAGTGTAGCCTTTCGTGCATTTTTTGCGCTACATAACTCATTAGAACGATTCAAAAATAAGAACGGCTTGCATACAAATGCTATTTATGCATTTAACAATATGTTTGAAAATGTAATGCAAAAAGAAATGCCTACTCATGTTTTAGTCGCTTTTGATGCAGGGAAAACCACATTCAGAACAGAATTTTATTCAGAATATAAAGCCGGACGTTCAAAAACACCGGGCGAATTTAAAGAACAAATGCCGTATATTCGTGAACTTTTAGAAGGTTTAGGCGTAAAATATTATGAACTACCTAACTATGAAGCAGATGATATTATTGGTACATTAGCCAACAAAGTTGATAAAGATGAATATGATGTTGTCGTGTTATCAGGGGACCGAGATTTGACACAATTAGCGACGGACACTGTCAAAGTAGATATCACTGTTAAAGGAGTTAGCGATATTGAATCATATACGCCTGAGCATATTGCTGAAAAATATGATGGGTTAACGCCTAAGCAAATTATTGATATGAAAGGGTTGGCTGGCGACACGTCGGATAACATTCCAGGTGTAACGAAAATCGGTGAGAAAACCGCGATCAAGCTGTTAAAACAATATGGCTCAGTTGAAGGGGTTTATGAGAATATCGATGAAATGAAAAAAAGCAAAATGAAAGAAAACTTGATTAATGATAAAGAGCAAGCCTTTCTTTCTAAACGTTTAGCGACAATTGAAGTCAATGCACCAGTCGAAGTCAATGTGGAAGACTTGGCATATGAAGGGAAAAACTTAGAAAAATTGGTTCCTTTTTATAAAGAAATGGACTTTAAACAATTTTTAGCTAAGTTGGACATTACAGAAGAACCTGTTGAAATGGAAGATATTTTATTTGAAGTAGTCGAAGATCAGTTAACCAATGAAATGTTTACAGACGATATGGCTCTTTATGTTGAGATGATGGAAGATAACTATCACACGTCACCGATTGTCGGCCTTGCTTGGGGCAACGACAAGAAGATTTATACCACGAATAATTTAGCTGTTTTTGAAAGTCAGCCATTTATCGATTGGTTGATGGATGAGACACGTAAAAAAAATGTCTACGATGCAAAACGGACGTACGTTGCACTAAATCGCTATGTAGGAAAAATGACAGGGATTGCCTTTGATGTTTTATTGGCTGCTTATTTACTTGATACCAATGACAATAACGCTGATATTGAAGGTGTAGCACAACATTACGGATATGATGCGATTCAATCTGATGAAGCTATTTATGGAAAAGGGGCCAAAAAAGGCTTGCCAGAGGACGAAGAAGTTTTCTTTGGTCATTTAGCACGTAAGATTAAAGCAATTCAATTTTTAACAAGCAAATTAGATAGCGAATTAACAGAAAAAAATCAAGCTGATTTATTCTATAAAATGGAATTACCACTTTCTCGTATTTTAGGCGATATGGAAATAACTGGGATCCGTGTTGATGCCACGCGCTTAAAAGAAATGCAAGTAGAATTTTCAGAACGCTTGAAAGAAATCGAAGAAAAAATCTATGCAGAAGCTGGCGAAGAATTTAATTTGAACTCACCTAAACAATTAGGCGTTATTTTATTTGAAAAAATGGGCTTACCTGTGATCAAAAAGACGAAAACTGGTTATTCAACAGCGGTGGATGTTTTAGAACAACTAAAAGAACAAGCACCAATTGTGGCAGATATTTTAACTTATCGTCAAATTGCCAAAATTCAATCAACCTATGTTGAAGGACTCTTAAAAGTAATTCAGCCAGATAATAAAATTCATACTCGGTATGTACAAACACTGACACAAACAGGACGACTAAGCTCAGTAGATCCTAATTTACAAAACATTCCTATCCGTTTAGAAGAAGGCCGAAAAATTAGAGAAGCCTTCGTACCAAGAGAGGATAATTGGTTGATTTTCTCTTCTGATTACTCTCAAATTGAGTTACGTGTGCTCGCGCATATTTCTAATGATGAACATTTAAAAGAAGCGTTTGTGGAAGGACAAGATATCCATGCCAGCACTGCAATGCGAGTTTTCGGTGTTGAAAAAGCAGAAGATGTCACACCTAACATGCGTCGTCAAGCTAAAGCGGTGAATTTTGGAATTGTCTATGGTATCAGTGATTATGGCTTGTCTCAAAACTTAGGCATTACTAGAAAGCAAGCGCAACAATATATTGACACCTATTTTGAAAAATATCCAGGCGTGAAACAGTACATGGAAGAGATTGTCCGCGATGCCAAAGACAAAGGATATGTGGAAACATTGTATCATCGCCGTCGTTATTTAAGTGATATTAATTCAAGAAACTTTAATCTACGTTCGTTCGCTGAACGTACAGCGATTAATACACCGATTCAGGGAAGTGCCGCAGATATTTTAAAAATTGCGATGATTGAAATGGCGCGTCGTTTAAAAGAAGAAAAATTACAAGCGACAATGTTATTACAAGTGCACGATGAATTAGTTTTTGAAGTACCAGAATCAGAATTAGAACAATTAAATCAACTCGTCAAAGAAGTGATGGAGCACGCAGTTTCCTTACATGTGCCACTTATCACCGATAGCAGTTGGGGAAAAACATGGTATGAAGCAAAATAATAGCTTACCCATTAAGAACGATGAATAAAATAAGGATAAGTAGGATCTGGACGTTGGTATCTAAGCGTTCAGACCTCTTTATATAAAGGAGCAAAAATAATGCCAGAATTACCAGAAGTAGAAACAGTGCGAAAAGGACTTGAAAAACTTGTTGTAGGAAAAACCATTCAAGAAGTCATTGTTTTTTGGCCAAGAATTATTGAATCACCAGAAGTTGATGTATTTCAAGGTCAATTAGCTGGTCAAACGATTGAAGGGATTGAGCGAAGAGGAAAATTTCTGATTTTTAAATTGTCTGATAATGATATGATTTCTCACTTACGAATGGAAGGTAAATATGAGTTTCATCAGGCTGATGATGAAATTGCCAAACATACCCATGTAATGTTTACTTTTACAGATGGCACGCAATTACGTTATTTAGATGTACGGAAATTTGGCCGTATGACATTGGTTCCTAAGAATCAAGGTCATCAATATAAAGGGATTTTAGCTTTGGGCCCAGAGCCAACACCAGACGTTTTTCAATTAGCTGCTTTTCAACAAGGATTGAAAAAGCATCATAAGGCAATTAAGCCATTACTGTTAGATCAAAAGCTAGTGACGGGCTTGGGGAATATTTACGTAGATGAAGCACTTTGGCAAGCGCAAATTCATCCAGAGCAACCAGCAGATTCCTTAAAACCTGCGGAAGTTGCTACGTTGTATCAAGCAATCATTGACGTCTTGGCACGCGCTGTTGAAGCAGGTGGAACCACCATCCGCACCTATCTAAACGCGTTAGGAGAAGCAGGGACTTTTCAAGTAGCGTTGAATGTCTATGGGCAAACAGGCTTACCTTGCAATCGTTGTGGTACGCCAATTGTTAAAACAAAAGTGGCACAACGTGGTACGCATTATTGTCCACAATGCCAACAATTGAAAGGTCGTCGATTGAAATGACAAAAGTTTTAGGCATTACAGGAGGAATTGCGACAGGTAAAAGTACGGTTGTTGCTCTTTTTAAAAAAGCAGGCTATCCAATTGTTGACGGCGACATTATCGCCCGCGAAATTGTTGCAAAAGGGCAACCAGCCTTAGCCGCAATCGTTGAAACTTTCGGACCAGAAATAGTATTAACAACTGGTGAATTGGATCGGAAAAAATTAGGACAATTAATTTTCGCTAATCCTCAAAAAAGAGAGCTATTAAATGAAACGTTGAAACCTTTTTTAAGAAAAGAAATTTTACGTCAAATTGAAGAAGCTAAAAAGAAAGCCGCCCTGGTTATTGTTGATATTCCTCTGCTTTATGAAGCTCATTATGAGGCGATTATGGATCAAGTTGCTGTGGTATATGTACCAGAAAAGATTCAAAAAGAGCGTCTGATGGCCCGAAACCAATTAACAGAAGAAGAAGCACAACAACGAATTGATAGCCAATGGCCGATTGAAATGAAAAAAGAACGAGCAGATATCGTGTTTGATAATCAAGGAACTAGAGAAGAAACGGAACAACAAGTGAAGAAGTGGCTAGAGGAACAAACTGAAGAGAAGTGAATATTTTTTTAATAGCGTAAAATATTTTGAAAATTTCAGAAAAAACAGTGAAAGTCTTTGTTTTTATTAAAAAATGGCAAAGATTCAACGAAGAACCAGTTCTAAAGACCTAGTAATAGCGCAATTTCATGTTATAATATAGGCAACAAAAATTATACAGAATAGAAGAGGTGAACGTTATGCGTTGTCCAAGATGTCATCATAATAATTCCCGTGTTATTGATAGCCGTCAAGCAGATGATGGACGAGCAATTCGCCGTCGTCGTGAATGTGAAAATTGCAGTTATCGGTTCACTACATTTGAAAGAATTGAAGCGGCGCCATTACTTGTAATCAAGAAAAATGGGGATCGTGAAGAATTTAATCGTGATAAAATTTTGCGTGGGCTCATTCGCTCTGCGGAAAAAAGACCCGTTGCTATGGAACAAATGGTTCAAATTGTCGATAATGTTGAAAATCGAGTGCGTAGTTTAGGGGAAAATGAAGTCTCTACAACGCTTATCGGTGAATATGTGATGGAAGATTTAGTCAATCTAGATGAAATTGCCTACATCCGCTTTGCAAGTGTTTATCGACAATTCAAAGATATGAGCGTGTTTTTGAAAGAGTTACAGGACATTGTCGACAAAGCAAAATCTACTTCTCCTGACTCAGAAAATTAAAAAGGAGGTCTTTCTTTGAAAGGAAATCGGCAAAGAATCCAACCAAAAAATATTTTTCAAGCGGTTATTGATTCACCGCTTTCTGATCAAGAGAAAGAGGTTTTAACCTTTTTATATCAACCAATTGTCGGCGCCAATGCGTTTAGTTTATATTGGCTTTTGTTATCTGAAACAACAGACTCAGAGGAGAATGGCTCGCTGTTTCATGCAGATTTAATTAGTTTGCTGGACTTGAGTTGCCAACAATTAGAAGAAGCTTGCTACAAATTAGAAGGCATTGGGTTGCTAGAAACGTATAAAAAAACAGATCGGGAATTAGGAGATTGTTATTTATATTATTTAAAAGCACCTGAAACAGCCGCTCGTTTTTTTAAAGATGAAGTGTTAGCTTTAGTGTTATTTAATCGGGTTGGACAACGGAAATTTGATCAATTAGTGCAAAAGTTCCAACCGCATCCTACCAAAACAGAGGGCTATCAAAATGTTTCCGCTAGCTTTCAAGAGGTTTATGCCTTTAAAGAAGAACAAATTGTTTCCGAAGCGAACCGATTGACAACGATTCAAGAAACTTTTTCTCAACAAGAAAAAGCGAAGAAAATTTCTGTATCAACGGATTCTTTTGATTGGCACTATTTTGTGGAAGGTTTGCACCGTTTAGGTTTACAACTGCCTGAAGATGAGGCTAGTTTTCAAGAAGAAGTCTATGTTTTTCATCAATTATATGGCATCAATGAGTTAGATATGGTAGACTTTGCTTCGAAATCATTTGACTATTATACAAGTCGAATTTTGCCTAAGGAATTAGTGCGAACGATTCATCAAGCGTTTGATCCTGATAAAAAACCACAACCAACAAACGTAGTGACAAACAAGCAAGCACAATTGACGGTGGAAGAGCAACAAACGTATCGATATAACGCATTAAAAATGAATGGTTTTTCTGAACTGGATATTCAAATGATTATGGATAGTGAAAAGAATCCGCCTATTCAATATTTAGAAGCTTTAAAAAATAGTCGAGGCGGCTATACGACACCACAAGAACGTTCATTAGTGAAATATTTGGTTGCCAAATCAGGCTTACCGACTAGTGTGATTAATATTTTGATTAACTATGTTTACAACATTCAACAACAACCGACTTTAAAAGCGGAGTATGTGAATCGAATTGCGAATGAATGGGGACAAAGTGGCATTCATTCACCAGAAAAAGCAATTGAACATGTCAGAGAATTGGCAAAACAAAGCCAAACCAAACAAAAACAGCGACAACAAAATTATTCAGGGAAACGCCAAACTGTTCGACAAGAGCGATTGCCAGAATGGGCCGATCAGCCAAACGATGAAACAAAACTTTCCCCAGAAGAACAAGCCGAGTTAGATCGCCAAATTCAAGAATTTTTAAACCAAGGAGGTGACCAATGATGGAAGACGTAGGAAAAGAAATGTCAAAAATTATCCAGAAGCGTGACATCAATGAACGATATGAAGAGCTGGTTAACGAAGTATTGAAAGATCAAGATGTTCAAGCCTTTATACAAGCAAACCGAGAGCGTTTAACCGATGAAGATATTCGTAAAAGTTATGCTAAGCTGTATGAATTTGTTCAAGAAAAAAAGAAATTTCAATTAAACGATCCGGCAATGATTGCCCCCGGCTATGAGCCAAGATTAATGTTGAATTTTCATTACATTGATGTAACATATGTCCCAACGGCTGATTTAATCGCCCGTCAGAAGGAAGAAGAAATTCGCAATCGAGTAAGGGCAATGGACATGCCAAAAGATGTCCGAGAAGCAAATTTACGAGATTTCGATCCATCTTCTCAAGGTCGAGCCAAAGCGTTAGCAGAAGCAATGCAATTTTTAAGAGAATATCCTGCGACACCAAAAGAGTTTCATAAAGGGCTCTATTTACAAGGCCCCTTCGGTGTAGGAAAATCTTTCTTATTAGGTGCGATGGCTAATGCTTTAGCAGAACGTGGATTTACTACGACAATTGTTCATTTTCCAACATTTACAGTAGAAATGAAACAAGCCATTGGTCGCGATCAAGTTGGTGAAAAGCTCGATGCAGTAAAAAAATCCCCTATATTAATTATTGATGACATTGGTGCGGAATCCATGACTAGTTGGATTCGTGACGACGTTTTAAGCGTAATCTTGCAATACCGAATGCAAGAACAATTAGTTACTTTTTTCTCTTCCAATCTAGATTTAAAAGCTTTAGAAGAGCATTTAACCGTGACGCAACGAGGAGAACAAGAGCCGCTAAAAGCCAGACGAATTATGGAACGTGTGCGTTATCTGTCAAAAGAGATTACGATGACAGGAAATGATCGACGAAACGGTTAAAGCAATCCTTTTATTTTTATGGATTGCTTTTTTTCTTGCGCTTGAAGAGGTAGCGTAAGTTTCGCAAAAACAAGTACTTTTGTGTACACTGACAATAAAGAAGTGAGGAAAAGAGGCGTAACAATGAAGAGAAAACTTTGGATTTTTATTGGGGTATTCGTGGTGCTTCTGGGAGGATATTTTCTTTTATTTAGAGAAAAATCCTATAAAGTAGAGGTGGAAAAAGTGAATCCAAAAATTCAACGCTTAATGTCGACAGACAAACAACATTTTTTAACAAAACATGAATTTCACACAAAAGAAACCGCTGAACGCAAAGATTTGTTGAAGTTTTTTATTGAAACCCGGCTCAAAACAGACGGCGGTTTTTTAACCAATTATTTACCAGATGCTGAACGCAAAGATGTCGCTACAGGACATGAGTTGCTAAGTGAGTCTTCTGGTCTATATTTGCGGGATTTAGCTTTTGATACGCAGGGACGTTTTGATAACTTTTATAAGCAGACGAAAGACACTTTTTATGACGGCGTCCAATTTAGTTACCGAATTGACGAGCAAGGCAATAAGTACAATGTCAATGCCTCGATTGATGATTTACGGATCATTCGTTCGTTGATTGAAGCAGGTGGGCATTTTAACACAGATCAGTATGATCAAGAAATTAAAAAATTAGGTAAGAGTTTTATGAAAACCTCTATGAAAGATAATATTCTAATTGATTTTTACGATAGTAAATCAAAACAACAGTCTTCAGAAACTTCTTTGTTTTATATTGACTTAATTACGCTGGGTTATCTATACAAAGAATTTGGGATTTCAGCAGACTACTTGCAGTATCATTACCAATTAATAGACGATGGCTATATTTCTGATGATTTACCTCTTTATCAAACGAAGTTTAATCATCAAACAAATAAATACGAAAACAACGGAACACTTAATATTATTGAATCTTTATTAACGATTGTCCATTTAAGTGAAGTGGGTATGGCGAAGCAGACTAGTATTGATTTTGTGCGAAAACAAGTTCAGCAAGGAACGCTTTTTAACTCGTATGATTTAAATGGATCGCCTGTGGATAAAAATCAATCTGCAGCCAGTTATGCGATAGCGGCTTTAATTGGTGTTGCCGAAAATGACAAAGAGTTGTATCGTGCGGCAATTACAGTACTTAATAATTTTCAAATTATGGATTCAAGCACCCCGATTTATGGAGGGTTTGGTGATAAAGTTACGAAACAAGTCTATTCCTATAATAACTTAATGGCTCTTTTGGCCTATGATTTCTAGATGAGGTGAAAGCATGGAAAAGATCAAAAAACACATGAACTCGGCTTTTGAATGGTTGAGTCGTTATATTTCTCCAAGTCTTTTGGCCGTTTTAGGGATTGGGTTAGTGACAAGCATTTTGTTATTTGTTTATCCGATTAATGGCTTGGGAGATAATGGCGAGTATTTTCGTGTGTTAAATTCAAATAGTCTTTATCGTGTCAATGGTGATAGCTACGACAATGTGGCCTATTTTGTTAAGGACTTTTCAATTATGCGTTATTTTAATGAAACAACGACGCACTTTGTTTCCACTCAACAATTTTTCATTACCGTTGCCATTTGGCTTAATAAACTTTTTTATAGTCAAACACTTTTCGATATTCGTTTCTTAGGTTTCGTTTATCTTAGTTGTTTTTTAGTGTCAATTTATATTCTGGTACGAGGCTTAACCGAAGACGTATCTTTGAAAAAAAGTTATCTTATCTCCTTGTTGGTTATTTTCATCTTAGGGGATACCTCCTATACGATTTATTTTAATTCCTTTTATACAGAAGCGACGAGTTTTTTACTTTCTGTGAGTGTCTTAGCATTTTCTGTCTATTTTTATCGGGTGACGAAACCACGAACTTGGCTCAGAAGAATAATCTTAGTTATCTTGGCACAAGCAGTAGTACTTTTAATAGGAACAACACGCCAAGAATATTTGCTGATTATTGGTGTAATTATTGCTGGATTAGGATTTTTTGTCTACTTGTCACAACGTTATCAACGATTGTCAATGACGGCCTTTTTAATTGCACTGATTGGTTTTACAACGTTAGCAGCTTTTATTGTCCCTAACGATATCTATGAACGTGATGTCTACCATAGTATGACGCGCGGTGTAATGAAGGATAGTAAGGTTCCAGATAAACGGATGTCAGAGGGCGGAATTAACCCGCAATATGGGTTGCAAAAGGGACGTTCCTACTTTGAAGAATACAGTCCTGTATCACCAACTTCTGAACAAATGAAAAAAGATTTTTTTGATAAAACGAGTTTTGGATGGGTGTTATTGAATTATTTAAATTATCCATCTGAATTATGGCAAGGACTGAATTCAGCGGTCCCAAATGTTTACTTAGTAAAGCCTAATAATGTGGGGAATTTTGAGAAAACGACGGGGCGTGCACCGCTAGAACAATCTAAATTTTTTATGGTGTATAACCGTATTAAAGCCAGCTTTTTTCCTAAAAACTTTGCTTTCTATCTATTATTAGGCGTGATCCTGTTTGGTTTATATGGCGTTGGTTTATACAGAGGACTCAAGAGAAACGAACCGAGATTAGTTTTTCGCTTCTTTTTAATGACAGGGATTTATCTAAATTTATTAGTTGTTTTCATTTCAACAATTATTATTGATGGGGATAGTGACTTAGTACGTCATTTGTTTTTAGTCTCAGTATTTTTAGATTTTCTCTTGTTACAAATTGTTTCTGATGTTATTGGTAAACGAATGTGGCAAGATACAACACCACAAGTCATTGGGGAGGTAGAGAAAATTGAAAAATAAACAATATCTTATTGGCTGGGTGTGTGTCTTACTCTTTTTCGTTTTTTTCGGCTTTGCTAAACCGGCGCTGGCTGCACCAAGTAAACATGTCTTACTTGTCTATGACAGCTTGAATATTGCTGGAAAAAAAGAAAATGATGTGGATGCTTTACAACGAGTGTTGACGAGTTTTGGAGTAGAAGTTCAGAGTGTGGCGGTGTCAGATTATGTGCCTGGCGAATTGCTAAATGATGGCTATGACAGTTTGATTTCTATGGTGAATTGGCCTGAACAAGCCGGCGTTATTGCCTCTGATTTTCTAGCAGATCGAGTTCATTTTAAAGGTAAACAATTACACATTGGTCGAAACATGCGTGACGATGAAAAACAATATTTTAGCGGTACGTGGAAAGAATTAAGTCATCGTCAATATCGGTTAGAAGATGAAAAAAAACGCTTTTCTCAAGTATTGCCTTTTCAAGATCAATCAGTTGTGCTGGAAAATACGCAAGGTCAGACAGTTGGTCGATTAAAAACACAAGAATTAGCACCAGAAGAATATCCATTTGGTGTAATTGAGAATGGGCATGCTTTTCTACCAATGTTTGAACGCAAAGGCGCTGTTTTTTTAGAAAGCTTGGACGTGATTAGTCAATGGCTGGAAAGTGAAAAAATGTCACGGCCGTTTTTGACGATTTCTGATTTTAACCCGTTAAGAGATATGTCTGTGGCAACCTATTTGCAAGAAGAATTAGTTAAAACCACGTATCCTTATATTTTATCCAGTACGAGCGTTTCACAAAACAATACGATTTTACCTTATAAACTATTTACGAATGCGTTACGTGCATTTGCTTCGACGGGGGTTATTTTCTTAGAAACACCGGTCGTTAATAATGTTGATTTAAATGACCAACGTGCCTTGAAACAATTGATGGCGCAGCAGATTAGTTTATTGGTCGACAGACATGTCTATCCAGTAGGCATTTCTGCTCCAGGATATTGGAATCAAGACCTTCAATACCAAGAGGATGGTCTAGCAATTAGTGATACAGTGATTCTAAGAGAAAATCCGCCGATTGAACGTGTTTTTTATCGGAACCAAACGGGAGAATCAATCACTTATAAGAATGCTTTGTTTGATTTACCGTATGATTATTTATCGGGGATTGAATGGACGGATAAAGATAATCCGAATGACTATCGATTTCCAATGCCGACCACCATTAGTTTTTCATTTCCAAATTCTAAAAAAGAAGTGGATCATCTAATTCAAGAAGTCAAAGAAGCACCAATAGTGTTTAGTGTTTCAGAAGCGGATCAACATTTCACTGTTCAAACACAAACGCAGAAAATCGAATTTCGGAATAATCGGTTCTTCTTAAACAATCAAATTGTCAATGGTTTGGCTGATACAGGGGCCTCAACAGTTGAAAAACAACGATTTACAGGGTTATTTTCATTCTTTTTCAGTATCACAAACAATATTTTGATTGGCGTTGTTACACTGACTTTAATCATCCTGATTATTTTGTTTATGATTGGACGAAAGAATTATCGGTCGAAATATATTAATAAGGAGGAAGACAAATGACCATTGCTGACATTGTAATGTTAACAGCAACTATCATTATTTGGAGTCTACTAATTGTAAATATTCTCTTAGTTATTTTTGGCTATGTTTATTATTTAAAAACAGATCCTGTCGCACCGCCACCTGTAGAGGACGAAGATGCACCGTTTGTTTCAATTATGGTGCCGGCCCATAATGAAGGAATTGTCATTGTGCGGACAGTTGAAGCGTTATTGAATTTTAATTATCCGCAAGATCGCTATGAAATTATTGTGATTAATGATAACTCAAGTGATAATAGTGCTGAGCTTTTAGCGAATGTCCAAAAAAAGGCGGTTAATCGAAATTTGCAGATTATTAATACAGACAATATAACAGGTGGGAAAGGTAAGTCTAATGCCTTAAACATTGGTTTCAAGCAAGCCAAGGGGGACGTGATTGCCATTTATGATGCGGACAATACACCTGAACCGAATGCACTCCGTTATTTAGTTGGAGAGTTAATTGCTAGTGAGGAATACGGCGCGGTTATTGGTAAATTTAGAACGAGAAATCGCAATGCAAGCCTGTTGACACGCTTTATTAATATCGAAACACTTGCCTTTCAATGGATGGCACAAGCCGGTCGTTTTCAATTATTTAAGTTATGCACGATTCCTGGCACAAATTTCATTGTTCGTCGCAGTATTATTGAAGCCATTGGCGGCTGGGATGACAAAGCGTTAGCCGAAGATACAGAAATCAGTTTTCGCATCTATATGATGGGCTATAAAATTAAGTTTCAACCAAAAGCAGTGACGTGGGAGCAAGAGCCGCAAACTTTGTCTGTTTGGTTCCGACAACGGACGCGATGGGTCAAAGGCAATATTTATGTCATTGTTAAAAATGCTAAATTATTGTTTAATCCTAAAGCGAGTCGGATCCGTTTTGATATTTTATATTTCTTGTCTATTTATTTTCTCTTAATGACATCGCTCGTTTTGTCAGACATCATGTTAGTTTTATCAATGTCTGGTTACTTAACAACGACCCTGCAAGGATTTAGCAATTCCTTATGGTTGTTAGCGATTTTGTTATTTATTTTCAGTACTTTTGTCAGTATTACAACCGAAAAAGGCGAAATGACTTTAGAGAATATCTTAATTATTGCCTTGATGTATATTACATACAGTCAGATGTGGCTAGTAGTCGCCGCTTATGGCATGGTGATGTATATTAAAGAAAATGTTTTTCATAAACAAACACAAACAAAATGGTACAAAACTGAACGATTTAAATAAGGAGGAAACGTGCAATGAAACAAAAAACAGTCACTTTAATAGGGTTGTTCTTTCTGGCAATTCTAATTGGTGTCGCAAGTCCGACCGTATACGCCGAAAACAAAGAACAAGACAACCATACCTTTACACAACCTTTTCAAAATAAAACAATCTCTTTAACAGGTACTTCTGTCCGTAGCACCATGTATTTTACAAAAATTGATTATTGGGATGTAAAAAAAGCATCATTCAATATGACCTACCAAATCACACAATTAAAAAATAATCAGACCTCAGATTTAACTGTGGCAGTGAATGGTGTGAAGTTTTATTCTTGGCGTCCTGAAAATACGACTGGTATTCAACAAAAGACGATTGAAATCCCTTTAGAACTGATTAAAGAGACAAATACATTGACTGTTGAGGGCCAAATTATTAATCAGGCAGGAAACGACATGTATAATTTAATTGAAACTCCGGCAAATTGGTTAACGATGTATGAAGGATCTAACGTAAACTTCCAATACGATTTACAATTACCAGAGAATACGATTCATTCTTTTTATAATCATTTTGTGGGAGCAGACACGATTGCGAATAAACACAGTGTTATTTTGACACCAGAAAATGCATCGGAAAAAGAATTAGCTGCAGCGACCCATGCGTTAGCTGGTGCTGCTCGTTTGATTACTACCTCAGAAGAATTGTTACCAATGGCTTCTTTGAACAAAGAACAGTCAGCACCCTATCAGTTGATTATTGCCAGCTATGATAAATTACCAGATCAGTATAAAAGTCAAATCGATAGCAAACGTGTGGAGGACCAGGCTGTCTTAAAATTTTTAAATCAACCAGATAAGCATGTTTTAGTAGCTACTTCTAAAGATGAGGACTTACTTGTTCGTGCGGGACGTTATTTAGCAAACTATGAATTAATGACCCAAACAGATAAAGAAGAGACAACAGTTGATGAGAATACCGATACGTTTAGTTCAACTTTAGAATTTGATGGAAATTATCCATTAACCTCAACGGGGGATAAGCTAGAAGGGGCCTATCATCAAGAACAAACGTACTTTGTCAATTTACCAGTGGATCGAAACAATGCCAATGGAAGTCGCGTGCATTTACATTTTAAATACGCTGAAAACTTAGATTTTGATTCTTCTTTAGTGACGGTCTATGCCAATGATAAACCAATTGGCAGCAAGAAATTAAGCGCTGCTCGTGCGAACGGTGATGAATTAAATCTCGAATTTCCAAAGAACTTAGAAATTGCTGATAGTTTTGTTTTAAAAGTTGCTTTTGATTTGAATGTTAAATCACCAGAAGTTTTGCGAAATGGTCAGACTCCATGGGCCTTTATTGAAAATAATTCAAATGCGTTTATTCAAACAGAAGAACTGAATGACATATTATTTAACAACTATCCGAACATTTTTATCAGAAGCCGTTCTTTTGCTGATTTAGCGATTTTATTACCAGAAAAAATGGACGACAACTATTTTAAAGTGTTGACTAATTTATTTAACTTAATTGGTAATTATGCCGAAAGTAATGTCGGTGAGATTACGTATTATAAAAAAGCGCCTAAAAATGCGGCATTAGAAAATCATAACTTGATTATTTTTGGTACGCCTAAGGATAATCCGATGATTCGTAAGTTAAACGATCAGTTATATTTCCATTATGATAAGGACTTCACACGTTTTGTTTCAAACGAGAAACTGAGCATTGAAAAAGATTATGGCAAACAAATCGGTACGGCGCAGTTAATGTTTTCTCCATATAATGCGAAAGCTGCGGCGTTAATCTTAACAGGAGCTAAATCACAAGGTGTCTTTTTAGCCTCTACACAAGTAAATACAGAGAAGAATACTTCTATGTACAAAGGAGATGCCATTGTGGTCGATCCGAACTATCGTCGCTATGATTATCGTTTCAAAAAACGTGTAAGCAACGTTAGCAACGAATCATTAGGTAAACGAATTGTCAATAATCATAAATTAATGATTTATCTATTTGTCTTCTTAATTGGTATGACCATTATTGGATTAAGTGCGTTCTTCATCGTGAAGAAGAATTTGAAAGGTGGGGAATAGAGTGAATCAAAAACGAGTGACCTTACTTTTGGATTTAACTTTGTTGGCAGGAATTGTTTTGGTTGTCGGCACAACCATCTTTATGGCCTTAGGAACGAATGATTTCTTTGTGGACTTAAGTTGTCTATTAATTTCAGTTATCTTAATTATTGTTACCTATTTTGTAGGGATTACAGCGGGGTTAACATTTTCGCTTATATTTATTTTTCTACAATTGACTTATGTTGTATATCAGTATGTCTATCATGATTTGTTTAGCTATGGCTCATTATTTTGGCTAATCATGCCGCCGCTCTACTGTTTAACAATCTATGCAGTGACTTATCAAATTCGTACGATTGAAGAAGAAAATATTCGCTTACGTAAAGAAACTTCTCAGTTAAATGCGTTAGATGCAGTAACCAATTTAAGAACAGCAAAAATGTACGAAGAAGGATTCGATTTATTTTCTGACATTTCTACACGTTATGAAGCGCCGTTATATTTAGTCGTGATCCGAGTGGCCTATTGGGAAAGTATTCGTAACTTATTAAGTCCTGAACAAAAAAATGAATTGCTACAAATCGTGACAGCGGCGATTAAAGAGACAACGGATGATCGCTTCTTACCATACTTTATCGACGGCACACCGCCAACTTGGGCGTTATTAATTTTCCGCGATGGGGATGACGGATACACTACTAGAAAAGAATTCAAACAACAAGCTCAAGAGAAATTTGCCCATTCTGAAACCTTAAGGAATATTACTTTGACATTACAAGTTTCCTATACCAAATATGATCCTGCCGAATTTAACAACGCTTCAGAATTTTTAGGGGATGGAATTAATTCTCTTCAATATGATGTTTAAAAAGGAGGCAAACAAATGACTGAAAAAATTGCTGTTTTTACAGGGAATTTAGCAGAGGCTGGTGTGATAAATGAGACGCAGCCATTGTCAATGCGATTGCATTTAGAAAATATCCAAGCAGAAAGTGATCCAGAATCCATCGTGCCCTTATTTTCTCATGGGGTAATTTTAAACATACTTGTTGAACAGTTAGAGGAAAGTATCCCACTGTCTCACTTGAAAAAAGGGACAAAAGTCCGTTTCACAGTCGTAGGCTTGCCGCCGATGACTATGTCGATTCCACCGCATGTTGGTGGGCAAGCGATTGAATTGATAGAAGAAATCTAAAAAGCTTCTGCATTAGCTATGATTATTAGCTAATGCAGAAGCTTTTTTTATTCAAAGGTCATTCTTTCAATTCGATCGAACGCTTCCTTTAATAAATCTAAATTTTGTGTTGCGGCTAAACGAATGTACTCATCGCCTGTTGTTTCACCAAATGCTTTTCCAGGAATCACTAATACTTGTGTCTCTTTTAAAAGCTTTTCCACAAAAGGAACGGAAGTTAGTCCGGTTTTTTGAATGTTAATGAAGGCGTAAATACTTCCTTTGACTGGATGAAGCGAAAGGAAAGGAATCTTTGCTACTCGTTGTGCCACATACTCTAAACGTGTTTGGAACACTTCAACGATCGGGTCTACAAATTCGTCAAAATGTTGTAACGCATAGATTCCTGCTTGCTGTGACAACGTAGGCGCAGAATACGTAACGCCTTCATTAATTAATTTGGCTACTTCGTTAATATAGTCTGGGGCAATCATATAACCAATACGCCAGCCAGTCATTGCAAAGGCTTTTGAAAAGCTGCCAAAAGTGATAGTATTTTTTGGAGCAAACGTAGCCATGGGAGTAAACGTTTCTTGGAAACAAAAGGCTTCATAAACTTCATCTGAAAGAATGTATAAATTGTGTTCAATCGCTACCTGTGCGATTTCTCTGAAAGTTTCTTCAGAGAAAACAGCGCCTGTCGGGTTATTCGGTGAATTTAGAATAATCGCTTTGGTTTTAGGCGTGATTTTTTCTTTCAAAAGAGCTACATCAATTTGGAAACCATCTTCTTCATAGGTTGGCAAAAAGACCGGAACACCATCTGCTAAAAGGACTTGGTCTTTATAAGGAGAGAAGTAAGGTTCATGAATAATCACTTCATCTCCAGGATTTAGAATCACTTGTAAGGCAAGGTACATTCCGTGCAGAGCGCCAACTGTGGCCCGGACTTGATTCGGTTGAAAGGATAATTGATAATGTGACTGATAAAACTGAATGACCGCCTCAATGAATGCCTCGCTACCATCAGAAGCGGTATATTTTGTATGCCCATTTTTGGCATCGTTAGCTGCTTGTTCGATAATCCGCTCATCGGTAATTAAGTCAGGGTCACCAATCGATAAATCGATTAAATTTGGGGTCTTTTTCGCCAATGTTGCAATATCCATGAGTAAATTTTCAGTAGGTTGTTGGTAACGTGTTGCGATATTCTTGCGATCCATACCAGGTGCTCCTTTTTATAAAACTTTTCTTAGAAAATCTTGTGTTCTTGGGTTTTGTGGCGCATCAAAAATTTCTTCAGGTGTGCCTTCTTCTTGAATAATTCCTGCATCCATAAAAATGACACGGTCCGCAACTTCTTTTGCGAAGCCCATTTCATGGGTAACCACTACCATTGTCATCCCTTCAATAGCTAAATTTTTCATAACGGATAGCACTTCGCCCACCATTTCAGGGTCTAAGGCAGAAGTTGGTTCATCGAACAGCATCACGTCAGGACGCATGGCTAAAGCGCGAGCAATCGCTACCCGTTGTTGTTGCCCACCAGAAAGTTGAGCGGGATAATTTTCTTTTTTATCTGATAAACCAACTTGTTCCAGTAAAGAAAGAGCATGTTCTGTGGCTTCAGCAGCGGCTTCTTTTTTTACTTTAACAGGACTAATCGTTAAGTTTTCCAAGACATTTTTATGCGGGAAAAGATTGAAATTTTGGAATACCATTCCCATTTTTTGACGAAGTTGATCAATGTTGGTATTTTTATCTAATAAATTTTTTCCTTCAAATTCAACGCTGCCACCAGTTGGTGTTTCTAATAAGTTTAAGCAACGTAAAAAAGTACTTTTACCACTACCAGAAGGGCCAATAATTACGACAACTTCACCAGCTTCAATTTCTAAGTCAATTCCTTTAAGTACTTCATTTTTTCCGAATGTTTTCTGTAAGTTTTTAATGTTAATCACTAGTACTCATTCTCCTTTCAGCAACACCTAATAGACGCGAGATAGTAAAGGTTAGGACGAAATAAATCAACGATACAATTAAGTAAGGTAAGAAGGGTTTAAAACTTGCTCCTTGAACGTTGCCAGCTTGGAAAATTAGTTCCGAAACGCCAATGACTGAAACAACGGAAGATTCTTTAATTACTGTAACAAATTCATTGCCTAACGCTGGTAAAATATTTTTAATAGCTTGTGGGAAAATGATGTATCGCATTGCTTGATTTTGATTCATTCCCAAAGAACGAGCAGCTTCCAATTGTCCTTTATTAACTGCCTGAATACCAGCACGAATAATTTCTGCTACATATGCACCACTGTTTAGAGAAAGGGCAATACAACCAGCTGCTACTTTTGATAAGTCTAAACCAAGAACGCCTGTCCCGAAATAGACAATAAAAATTTGAACAAGCAAAGGAGTGCCACGAACATATTCAATATAAGCAATGGCAATGCCACGTAAAATTTTGGAATTGGCTAACTTCATTAAGGCAAGTAATGCCCCTAAAATGGCACCAAACAAAACACCAATGAAAGCTAGGAAAATGGTATAGCCTGCACCGTTAAGATAGAACTTTCCATACTTTTGTAAAAAGCTTTGATCTTTTTGGAACATTAATTGATTGGCTTCTTTTTTATAACCGTCCATTAATTTTTGATCATTAATTTGTTTAATAGAGGCATTTACTTTCTCCGTCAAAACGGGCGCATCTTTAGGAAAAGCAACGGCAGTATCTTTTGAGCCTTTTTCAAAGGTAACATCAGCAAAAGCTAAATCCTCATTTTGAGAAACATAGGCTTCGCCAACCGGTTCTTCCATAACGACTGCATCTAATTTATTATTTTTTAGATTCATAATTAAATCTGGAATTTTTTGAAGAGAAGTAGGGACAGCACCGGTTAATTCGGTTTTAATTAATTCTTCTTGTGTCGTTTGCTTTTGGGCACCTGCACGAACGCCTTCGAAATCTTTAGTGGAATGAAATTTATCTTTGTCTTCTTTCCGAACAATGACTCTTTGTTGAACGTTCATATATGGTTGAGAAAAAGCTACTTCTTTTAATCGTTCAGGCGTTGGCGACATGCCAGAGATGACCATGTCAATCTTGCCAGTTTTTAAGGCCCCTAACAGAGCATCGAAGCCTAGTTCTTCGATTTTTAATTTAACGCCTAAATCGTCGGCAATTTTTTGAGCAATAGAAATATCAAAACCGACAATTTTATCTTCACCATCTACTTTTGCATGAAATTCATAAGGGGCATAGTCTGCGGATAGGCCGACAACTAGTTCTCCCTTTTGGATGATTTTGTCATAGACTGGATCGTTTTCGGCTGCAAAAGTTTCTTTAATAGGTAATAATGAGAGCAACAAGAATAAAATTGGTAAAATCGTCTGTAGCCATTTTTTACATTTGGTCATTTGCGTAAACTCCTTTTTGTATTATTTTTATAAATATTCAAAAAAAGCGAATAAATGTATAAAAATTTATTGTGTTATGATGTGGTTTATCATATCATAGAATATGTAAAAGGAAAAGTAGTAGAGTTGAAAAAATACAACTTTTTCAAAAAAATTTTCAAAAGTCAAAAATGAAGGGGATTTTCAAGATGGAACAATCATTAATTGTGAGAGGGACACCACAAGAGTATCTTTGCGAAATTGGTTCGTGGGAATTATTAGAAGGACAACTATTATGCAGAAATATTCATCGTGTATTCATTTTACACGGGACTGAGTCATGGCAAGCGGCAAAACCGTATTTTCCGACGTTTCAAAAAGTAACAGCTGTTTTTGAAAACTATGGAGGTGTTTGTACAGATCAACGTGTGCAAGAGTTAGAAGCGCAAGTGCTGGACAATCATTTAGAGGCCATCGTCGCTGTCGGTGGAGGAAAAGTGGCCGACTTGGGCAAAGCCTTAGCACACAAAATGGCGTTACCGGTAATTATTTTGCCCACTTTAGCAGCTACTTGTGCACCGTGCACGCCATTGAGTGTAATGTATCGAGAAGATGGAGCAATGGAACGGTATGACGTTTTTCCGCAAGCAAACGCTTTGGTGTTGGTAGAACCAAGAGTGTTATTGCATTCGCCTCGGTCCTTAATGGTGGCAGGTATTGGGGATACATTAGCTAAATGGTACGAAGCAGATGCGATTATTTCGCAGTTAGACGTCCAAGTGTTACCTATTCAAGTTTCTCATTTTGCCGCGGAAAAATGCCGCGATATTTTGTTAAATGAAAGTATCAATGCTTTAAAAGCGATGGAAGAGCAACAATTAAATCAATCGTTTATTGATGTCATCGAAACAAATTTAATTATTGGTGGAATGGTGGGTGGCTTTGGCGATGATTATGGTCGGACAGCGGGTGCCCATTCCATTCATGATGCACTAACTTTGCTGCCAGCTAGCCATCAACAATTGCATGGAAACAAAGTGGCGTATGGTGTGTTTGTTCAATTAGCCATTGAAGAGAAATGGCAAGAAATCGCTGAATTGATTCCTTTCTATCACCAACTAGGTTTGCCTATTTCTTTAAAAGAAATGGACATGGACTTAACTGAAGCCGAGTATCAAGAAGTAGCAGAACGTGCTTGTATAGAAGGCGAAACGATTCATTATATGAAACAAAAAATTACCCCTGAAATTGTGAAAACAGCGATGCAAGATTTAGAAAAATATACAGCGACAAAATAAGCGCCAAACAGCAACTAGTTCATTTGAATTATTTGAACTAGTTGCTGTTTTTAAGGATCCTTTTTTGAAAAAAGAAACCTTGAGAAATCCTTGCAAATTCAATAAAAAAAAAGTATGATGATGGGAGGACAAATTATAGTAGAAAGTAGGGAAATGAATGACGGAACCAGCCATTCGTTATCGTTTAATTAAAAAAGATAAACACACAGGTGCGCGTTTAGGTGAATTAATTACTCCTCACGGCACATTTCCAACACCAATGTTTATGCCGGTAGGTACACTTGCGACAGTTAAAACAATGTCACCAGAAGAATTAAAAGAAATGGGTGCCGGTGTTATTTTAAGTAATACTTACCATTTATGGTTACGCCCAGGTGAAGATTTAGTCGAAGAAGCAGGCGGTTTACACAAATTTATGAACTGGGATCAACCTATTTTAACTGATTCAGGTGGCTTCCAAGTCTTCTCATTAAGTGATATGCGGAAAATCGAAGAAGAAGGTGTGCATTTTAGAAATCATTTAAATGGTTCAAAAATGTTCCTTTCTCCAGAAAAAGCGATCAATATTCAAAATAAATTAGGATCAGATATTATGATGAGCTTTGATGAATGTCCACCATTTGATGAAAGCTATGAGTATGTCAAACGCTCGATTGAACGGACTTCTCGTTGGGCTGAGCGTGGCTTAAAAGCCCATGCGAATCCTGATAGACAGGGATTATTCGGTATTGTTCAAGGTGCGGGATTTGAAGATTTACGTCGTCAAAGTGCTAAAGATTTAGTGAGTATGGATTTTCCTGGCTATTCGATTGGTGGCTTATCTGTTGGTGAGTCTAAGGAAGAAATGAACCGAGTCTTAGACTTTACGACACCGTTAATTCCAGAAAATAAACCACGTTACTTAATGGGTGTGGGTGCCCCTGATTCATTAATTGATGGAGTGATTCGTGGGATTGACATGTTTGATTGTGTGTTACCAACACGTATTGCGCGCAATGGTACTTGTATGACTTCACAAGGCCGCTTGGTTGTTAAAAATGCCCAATATGCAAGAGATTTTCGTCCGCTTGATGAGAAATGTGATTGTTATGTTTGTCGTAATTATACGCGGGCCTATATTCGTCATTTGATTAAATGTGATGAAACATTCGGAATCCGTTTAACATCGTATCATAATTTATACTTCTTGTTAGACTTAATGAAAAATGTCCGTCAAGCAATTATGGACGACAATTTATTAGAATTCCGACAAGCGTTTTTTGAAGAATATGGCTTTAATAAAGCGAATGCAAAAAGTTTCTAAAAATTAGAGGAAAAAACTAGTTCTTCAAGCATTTTTTTGATACAGTTAGTAGTGTGAATAATGCAGAGTGAGGTGAAACAAATGGGTGGCGGATTTACAATGATTTTTACATTAGTCCTTCTAGGAGGAATGATGTTTTTCATGACACGTTCTCAAAAGAAACAACAGCAAGAACGTCAAAAACAACTAAACGCAATGAAAACTGGCGATAGTGTTGTCACAATTGGTGGTTTACATGGTGTTTTAAGTGAAATCAACGAAAAAACAGTTTTAATCGATTGCGAAGGTATTGTCTTAGAATTTGACCGTGCGGCAATTCGAACTGTAACACCTGGAACTGCTGTTACAAATGATTCAGCAGTAACTAGTGTACCAGTCACAGAAGTTGAAGAGACAGTCACAGAAGAAGTAACTGAAGTTCCTGAAACATCAGATCCTTCAAAAGAAAAGAAAGACTAAACGAATCAACTGATTTATTTAATGGTTAAAGAGAGCGGAACAGGCTTTTCAAAGGCGAAACTGTGACCAGTAGTCACACGAGAAAGCCAATAAGAAGAGATAATTCCTATTCCGCTCGTGTCGTTTATCTTAAAATGTAGGACTAGGAAGGTAGGTCATTTGGACTTACGTCCTAAGTCCTTTTTAACTATTAAGTTTACAAAAAAGGTTCCTTTTTATAGTGTTGGAAGATAGTTAAAAAGTGATCAATCTTTCGCTTAGTTGGAAGGAGAAGAGCCCATGACAAAGGAAAAATTAAGTTGGTTACAACAAAAAATGCTCAATAAAAGTATTAAAAAGAAGTGCCAAAATTTTCGTGAACTAGGTTATTCTTCCATCAACGAAGAAGATTTATTGACTTATTTACTCACCTATCGTTGGAAAAAGCAAGCCCGTTTATCTGTCAAAGACTGTCGCAAAGACATTCAGAAGGTTAAGCCGAATGAATTTTTTGACTATCAACAATTATTGGCACAGACATCAAAAAATTCTTTAAGGGACTGGCATGATATTGAAGACTTATTCTAGAAAAAAAGAATAGGTCTTTTTTTTTGAGATAAAAAAATTTATAAATAGTTGTGAAAAATATCACAAAAAACTATTTACAAGATTCATTTTATGTTGTATGATGTGAATGTGAAATAGTTAACAAAGTTTTTTTAAAATGAAACTCTTAGGAGGATGAACATGGTTAAAACAGTAAAAAAAGAAAAGACAGAAACAGTTGATGTTTCATCAATGATTGATGAATTAGCAACAAAAGCGAATGTCGCTTTAAAAGCAATGGAAGATTTTACACAAGAACAAGTAGATCACATTGTCCATCAAATGGCAATGGCGGCGTTAGACCAACATATGCCTTTAGCAAAAATGGCTGTCGAAGAAACTGGCCGTGGAATCTATGAAGATAAAGCAATCAAAAATATGTATGCATCTGAATACATTTGGAATAATATTAAACATGATAAAACAGTGGGTGTAATTAACAAAGACGAACAAACCGGTTTAATGGAAATTGCTGAGCCAGTTGGCGTGGTATGTGGGGTCACACCAACAACAAACCCAACGTCAACAACTATTTTTAAATCACTAATTGCCTTAAAAACAAGAAATCCAATTGTTTTTGCTTTCCATCCTAGCGCACAAAAATGTTCGGCAGAAGCGGCACGTATTGTACGGGATGCGGCGATTGCAGCAGGTGCACCAGAAAATTGTATTCAATGGATTGAACAACCATCGATTGATGCAACATCTGCTTTGATGAATCATCCAGGGATTGCCATTGTTTTAGCAACTGGTGGCGCAGGTATGGTAAAATCTGCATACTCAACAGGTAAACCAGCACTAGGCGTTGGTCCTGGGAACGTACCAGCTTATATTGAAAAAACGGCTAAAGTAAAACGTGCTGTTAATGATTTAATTGTTTCAAAATCATTTGATAATGGAATGATTTGTGCTTCTGAGCAAGCGGTCATTGTGGATAAAGAAATTTATGCTTCTGTCAAAGCTGAGTTTGAAGCACACAATGTTTACTTCGTGAAACCGAATGAATTACAAAAACTAGAAGATGCAGTGATGAATGAAGGCAAATACGCAGTAAATCCAGCGATTGTCGGTAACTCTGCAGAAAAAATTGCTGAATTAGCAGGAATTAGCGTACCAAAAGGCACAAAAATTTTAGTCGCTGAATTAGAAGGTGCAGGTCCAGAATATCCATTATCAAGAGAAAAATTATCGCCAGTTTTAGCAATGATGAAATCAAACAATGCAGAGCATGCTTTTGAACTATGTGAAGCGATGTTAAACTTAGGTGGTTTAGGACATACAGCAGTAATTCATACAGAAGATGAAGAGTTACAAGTTGCTTTTGGTTTACGTATGAAAGCTTGTCGTATTTTAGTGAATACTCCATCAGCAGAAGGCGGTATCGGTAACATTTATAACGAAATGATTCCATCCTTAACACTTGGTTGTGGTTCATACGGGAAAAACTCTGTTTCTAAAAACGTATCAGCCATTAACTTAATTAATATTAAAACGGTAGCGAAACGGAGAAATAATATGCAATGGTTTAAATTACCTCCAAAAATTTTCTTTGAAAAAAATTCTTTACAATATCTACAAAAAATGGAAAATGTTGAACGTGTCATGTTAGTTTGTGACCCAGGTATGGTTCAATTTGGCTATGCAGATATCGTACGTAAAGAGCTACAAAAACGTAAAAATGATGTGAAAATCGAAGTATTTTCTGATGTTGAACCAAACCCATCAACAAATACTGTTTATGCAGGTACCAAAATGATGGTTGATTTCCAACCAGATACAGTGATTGCCTTGGGTGGCGGTTCTGCAATGGATGCGGCGAAAGGCATGTGGATGTTCTATGAACACCCAGATACAGAGTTCTTTGGTGCAAAACAAAAATTCTTAGATATCCGCAAACGGACATATAAAATTGCCAAACCAGAAAAAACACAATTTGTTTGTATCCCAACTACTTCAGGAACTGGTTCAGAAGTTACACCATTTGCCGTTATTACTGATAGTGAAACACACGTGAAATATCCGTTAGCAGACTATGCGTTAACACCAGATGTAGCGATTGTTGATCCACAGTTCGTAATGTCTGTGCCAGCTTCAGTCACTGCAGATACAGGTATGGATGTTTTAACACATGCTATTGAATCTTATGTTTCCGTGATGGCTTCAGATTACACACGTGGTTTAAGTTTACAAGCAATCAAGTTAGTTTTCGATCATTTAGAAAATTCAGTGAAACGTCCAGATATGGAATCTCGCGAAAAAATGCATAATGCATCAACCATGGCAGGGATGGCATTTGCCAATGCATTCTTAGGTATTTGTCACTCTATTGCTCATAAAATTGGTGGGGAATATGGCATTCCACATGGTCGTACAAATGCGATTTTATTACCACATATTATTCGTTACAATGCGAAAGATCCATCAAAACACGCAATGTTCCCTAAATATGATTACTTCCGCGCCGATACTGATTATGCAGACATTGCAAAATTCTTAGGCTTAAAAGGAAATACTACCGCAGAATTAGTAGAAGCTTTAGCAACAGCAGTAGCAGACTTAGGTAAATCAGTCGGAATTGACATGAACTTGAAAGCCCAAGGTGTCTCACAAGAAACATTAGACACAACGGTTGATCGTATGGCAGAACTTGCATATGAAGACCAATGTACAACTGCAAATCCGAAAGAACCATTAATTAGTGAACTAAAACAAATTATCTTAGATGCTTATGTAGGATAAAAGAACTCAAATAAAGAGACCAGAACATTAATGTTCTGGTCTCTTTAACGTTTTGCGAAAACAGTGCTGTCGATACCACGGTTATGACACCAATTAACTAAAACTGGATCGAGGATAAGTGCGGTACTCGTCAATTCTTCTGTCGTCTTTTTTCCTAAAAGAGTATAAAGCATTTTCACTTCTTCTTGCCATTGCTGTACAAGGGCTAAGGTATTTTCTAAACCATTTTTACTCATAAGGGAAGCTAAGATAGTCCCAGCAACTCCCATGCTTTTGGCACCTAAAGCGAGTCCTTTGACAATATCAAGAGAGTTACGCACACCGCCAGAGCCGAGAATAGTTAGTTTCTTTTGCCAATTTTGTGATTCCAGAAGAGAGATAACCGTTGATTGCCCCCAATCATCTAAGAAAGAAAGTTCGCGTTTTTTCCGCCGGGCATTTTCAATTTGTGTAAAACTCGTTCCGCCTTGGCCGCTCACATCCGCTGCTTGAACGCCGATAGAGGTGAGTTTTTCTAAGGTTTCTTGGCTCATGCCAAAGCCAACCTCTTTGACAATGACAGGCACTTCAACGGCCTGTACGATAGCTTCAATCTTGGTTAGCCAATTAGTGAAATCACGATCTCCTTCAGGCATGACCAATTCTTGGGGCACATTTACATGGATTTGTAAGGCATTCGCTTGAAATAAATCAAGCGCTCGCTTTGCTTCTTCCACACCCAAACCTGCACCAATATTGGCAAAAATGAGTCCATCTGGGTTTTCTTTTCGCATAATTTGATACGTATCCGCTAAACTAGCATCTTTTAACGCTGCCGAGACAGATCCTGTCGCAACTAAAAGGCCAGTTTCTTTGGCAATAATGCCTAATTGCTGATTAATTTCTTTTGCACGCTGACTACCACCTGTCATTGCATTGACATAAAAAGGTTGGGGAAGCTGAAAAGAAAGAAACGAAGTGGAAATATCCACTTCGTTAACAGCGGATTCAGCAAACGATTGGTGAACAAAACGCACACGATCAAAGTCATTACTTTTTTCTTTGTGGAACGCTTTAGCTAATGATAGATGTTCATCTTTTCGATTCATGCTTCTCCTTACACTCCTTTTGACCATAGGTATAGACGTGAAGTGGCAGTGGGGTAATTCCGTCTTTTTCCCAAGCAGTCATTAATGGTAAAATCCCAGATTTTTGGCGGAAAATTACAATCCCACAATCGCCCCCGCCAGCGCCAGAAGATTTCGCAGCTCCTGTATAAGATTCAGCCAAATCACAAAGATTTTTCAAGGCTTCTGTTTCGATTACCACACCAGTTAGTGAAGATAATTCGGCGAGCAATTGGCGATTTTTAGTAATTTGTTTTTGAATAACAGAAATTTTTCCTGTGTTAAAGCCATTAATCATTGTTTCGACACAAAGCCGACTTTTCATTAAGAACTGCTCATAAGCCGCTTGTTTTTCTTCTTTTGATTGATGGACTCGATCAACTAAGTCAGAAGTGGACGCAGGGCTACCTGTCCAACCAATTAGTAAACGTAGTTGTTTCGGTACTTTTAACGGAAAAATCATTAATTCAGGCCAGTCCATTGCTAACAAATCAGTTAATGTTTCAGTGGCTACTTTTTGGTTGACCCAATCATGATCGAAGGTTGAAAAGGCAATCCAGCCCCCGTAACAGCTGGCAGCGATATCTCCACAGGAACCATTTCCTTGAACGGCTAAGTGAGCTAATGCTGATAATTTGAAAATTTCCTCATTTTCCAAACCTAAATCATAAAAAATATTCAAGGCTTTGACAGTTCCAACGGTTACCGCACCGCTTGAACCAAGACCATATTTTCGTCCATTTGAACTATCTAATTCACTCGTCACTTTTAAATGATAAAATGACAATTCTTTGTTTTGCTCTTGCGCATATTTTTCAGTTAGATGAATCGCCGCTAAAACATAATGAAAAGGATTTTCGCGAATATCTAATACAAGCTCACCATTTCGGCGTGTCCAACGAATAGGTAACGAGCTGTATTGTGCAGATTGAATACTGCCTTCATCTGTTGTTTCTTCGACAGTTACAGTTACGAATTGATCCACAGCAACGATAATGGCAGGGTGGCCAGGTTCAACAACGGCATATTCTCCTGCAATAAATAACTTTCCTGGCGTAGTAACTTCAATCATGCTTATTTATCCATTCCTTTCGTTTCAAACAATTCAATTCCGGGACCAGCAAAAGCTGGGACTAACTGCTCTTTTGAAAAATGTTCACTTAAAAATGTTTTTAATGCTTCTAAGTTTTTCTTTTCGACTAAGACCTTGACATTCGGACCTGCATCCATTGTAAAGTAGCAAGGAATTCCTTTGGCCCGTGCTTGGCGAACTAAAGCCATCGCTTGTAAGCTGCCTGGGGACCAGTAAGTAAATGGCGGGACAGCGCCTAAGGTTGTTCCATGCATCCTTAACCCATTGGCTTCAATGATTTCTCCTAAACGAGGGAAGTCTTTTGTTTTAATTGCTTCATGAACTTGGGATAAATCTTTTTCCACATTGTCCAACCAACCTTGATAAAAGCTAGAAGTTTCTACTGTTCGTTTCATTCCATCACGGCTGGAAACATCTTTTTCGCCATCGTTAATTAAGATAAAGAGCATGGCCAATTCGTTTTCCCAATTATTGGCTGGAATATTTTCAGCAAACGAAGTTTCATCAGAGTGGCCTTTGTTCCATTGAGCAAAACCACCAAAAATGCTGCGACAAGCAGAACCTGAACCACGTCGCGCTAAACGTGATAAGTCTTTTGCTGAAAGATTTAATCCTAAGGCTACGTTACAGGCCCCTGCTAAAGCAGCTAGACCACTCGCTGAAGAAGCCAAACCAGCTGCAGTAGGCACAAAATTTTGACTTTCTACTTTTGCAAACCAAGTACAATCGGCTTGTTGACGAACAAGGTTCAAAAATTCTTTGACTTTTTTTGTTTGTTTTTCGTTTTGCAAGATACCATCTAAAATAAATACATCTTCTGAATAATGGGCATCAAATGTCACAGTTGTTTCTGTGTAAAAGGCATCTAATGTTAATGATAAACTACTATTCATTGGTAAAATGTATTCTTCATTGGCTTTTCCCCAATATTTAATCAGAGCAATATTTGTATGCGCTCGTGCTTTTCCTGAAAGCATTACTTTTTCACCTCTAATGATTGAATCCATGTAGCAACAGCTCCATTTTCTTCTAAAGTCTGTGCAATGGTTTGTGCGGTCTTTTTATTATCTGTTAAGGCAATCATACAGCCACCGCGACCGCCGCCGGTTAATTTTGCTCCTAGAGCGCCATGTTCTAAAGAGAGAGCCACTAGTCGATCCAGCATATCGTTGCTGACGGATAATTGCTGGAGTTGCTCTTGCGCTAACGTCATTAGCTGACCTAATTTTTGTTTATCATCTTGTAAAATCGCTTGCTTTGCTTCTTTAGTAAAAGAACCTAATTGTTTCATTGTTTCAGCGATTGCGGTGGGATTATTTTGAGCTAGCTGCGCAATGTCTTTCACGGCTTCACGTGTTTGACCTTTAATTCCCGTATCAGCTACTACTAAGTAGGCATTAGATAAATTCATCGAGAAATGTGTGGGCGGAAATCCTCTAGTAAAAAATAATGGATCAGCGCCGCTTGTTGCTGCGGCATCGATACCACTAGGATTGCCATGAGCAATTTTCTCACTTAAAGAAACAAGCTCAAACAATTCTTGATATGTATAAGCGTAATCAAAATAATCAAAAAGGCTTCGAACGATGGCCACAGCGGTTGCTGCGCTTGAACCCATTCCTCGTTCAGCGGGAATCGTACTTGTTAAGGTCAAAGTGCCTTTAACTGTATCTTCCTTTAAAAAATGTAAGGTTTGCTGAACAACTTCCTTGATATTTGCTAGCTCTTGGGGCACGTCTTCAAGCAATCCTGTAAAATATGCACAATCAATCTGCATAGTTTTTGCCGGGGTAAAGACGGCTGTGATTTCTGTCGCTTGAAAAGGAAAGGCGATTGCTGGTTCGCCGTAAACAACGGCGTGTTCTCCCATTAAAATGATTTTTCCCGTCGCTTGACCGAGGCCTTGTTTTTTTATATTCATTCACTGACATTCCTTTTGAGTAGAATCGAGTATAGGACAAAAGACGTTCTTGGATTAGAAGAACGTTTGTCATAATCTCTTCATGATTTATAGGAAATGATTCCAAAAGTTTCTCTTGTTCCAAAAAAAGAGATTGCTTAACCTAAGATAGTTTACCTAAAAATAAGGCACAAGTAAAATGGTTCCGTTGGTTTTTCCAAAAAATTAATAACAATTTAATAAGAAAGAACCGACAGAACCAGTTATTCGGCTATTTTTTTAAAATTTTCTTAGGTAATCACCAAACCAAGGGCACTTGCTAAATAAATGGCTTGTTCAGGGGTGACTTTAAGACCTGATAAATAGTTTGGCGAGAAAGTCAAGCGTTCAAAGGTGTTTTGGGAAAAATCCAATCCTTTTAAAGAAGTATTTAGCCAATTACTTTCGGTTAAATCGCAAGCTTCTAGAAGGAGTTTCTTCCAGGTGACCTCGAAAAATTCACTTTCGACTAAACGAGTCTGATTAAAGTGAACAAGATTAAAATTTGCAAAACGAAAAGAAGCATAATCGGCTTTGCAATCCTCAAACAGACAATCTTTTAAATAGCTATCTGCAAAATTCGTTCCTGTCAAATTGCAACGAAGGAAAGTCACTCGATGAAAACTGCCAGACAGCCATTCGACGTTAGAAAAATCGCAAGCTTCAAAACGAACATTACTACAATCAAAAGAAGCAAACTGGCCATTTGCTAATGAAAGATGATCGAAAACAGCATCCCGAAAGACTAAGTTACGAACTTCTTGATTCGGTAAATCAATCTGCTGATACAAATGACTTTCTAAGATTGCCTCATCTTCTAATTGACAGTTCGTTAATAGAGGAAGTTGTTCTGGTAGATTTGGTGGCAAGGGATAAGTTATTTTCATAAAACGCCTCTTTCTTCTTGTTGATTTTCAAAGGTTTCATCAATTGAGTAGGCCCGATTATAGAAACGTAGCGCAGTTGTGAAAACATAAGCGCCGGCAAAACCAAGTAAACTACCTAACACAATCCCGACTAATCGATAGTTTAAAAGATTACTAATGACTTGCTGTCGTGCAAGATTTGATAATAATAAGGACATCGGGGTAATAAAAAAGCTGGCAATCGCATAGTTTCTGTTAATGAATCCTTCAAAAGCTGCATATAGAATACTAATGATACCGATTGTTTGTAAAGGGAATCATTAATAAAATTGCAGAAAGCAACAAACCAAGACTCGTACCTAGAATCCGTTGAACATTTCGCTGCATCACAGAATGTAAATTTTCCCCTTGTAAAATGGCTGCGCAAGTAAACGTCATCCAATAAGCGTTGACTAAATGAAGCGATTGACTTAAATAAGCCGCTAAAAATAAAATGGCCGCATAATGCAAAGCATCTAATAAAGAAGCGGGATCAATATAAAGTCGTTCTTGAAGAGACATCCGTTTTTGAAAAACGTAGGGGCGCTTGTCGATGAAATGAAGCACAATGCCCATGATAATGCCGGTCACTACTCCTAAAAGAACAAAACTGGCCATGATGGGAATCTTATGTAAAGGAAAATTGTTGCTTGTTCCCATTGCGGTTGACATGATAACTAACAAAGCACCAGGCTTCTCAATGCCATACAATCTAAAAAGTAAGCGTGCAAAAAAAGCGACGATGGCAATTGTAATAGGAATCAACCAAGGTACATGGTGACTTAGCATTCCTAAGCTGTTGCCCAGAACAATAAAAAAGCCAACAATATTCAGTCTGCGCAATAATTGAGGCAAAGGAAGCGGCTGATAATAAATAAACGTATAAATGCCCATCGAGCCAAAGGTCCCAATGAGTAAATTATTGGAAAAATAACCAATTAATAATGGAATTGCCATACAAATTGCGACACCAACTAACCGAAATAATTCGTCATTTGCTTTATCAATAGCAAACAAATCCTTTAAAAACGTAGAATTTTTCATATTTTGTCACTCCTTTACTTCCTAATTTACCATAATGTTTAGAAAACTGACAAAAGAATTGCAATAAAAGACAGGAAGAAAAAGAGTGGTTTCTGATAGGAAGAGAAGAAAAATTAAAAAAAGTTAACATTTTGACTTGCAATTTTAATATGAAAAATGTAAGATATATTCCATAGCAATAAATAATTATTAAATTCTGATTTTTCAGAAAATACAGATTGTATTATTTTAGGAGGCAACACTATGAAATTGAAAAAGTCATTAACATTCGGTGTGATTACATTATTTAGCGTAACAACTTTAGCGGCTTGTGGAGGCGGCGGAACGTCAGATAGCTCAAGTGCGTCTGGTGGCGGTAAGGCAAGTGGCGAACAAGTTTTACGTGTCACAGAACAACAAGAAATGCCAACAGCTGATTTATCACTAGCAACAGACAGAATTAGTTTTATTGCATTAAATAATGTATATGAAGGAATTTATCGTTTAGACAAAGATAACAAAGTCCAACCTGCAGGTGCAGCGGAAAAAGCAGAAGTTTCTGAAGATGGACTAACATACAAAATTAAATTAAATAAAGATGCAAAATGGTCAGACGGTAAACCAGTGACTGCGAATGACTATGTTTATGGATGGCAACGAACAGTTGATCCAGCGACAGCTTCTGAATATGCTTATCTGTATGCCTCTGTAAAAAATGGCGATGCCATTGCTAAAGGGGAAAAAGATAAATCAGAATTAGGAATTAAAGCAGTCAGTGATACAGAATTAGAAATCACTTTAGAAAAAGCAACACCATACTTTGATTACTTATTAGCTTTTCCATCGTTCTTCCCACAACGTCAAGATATTGTGGAAAAATATGGTAAAAATTATGCATCAAACAGCGAAAGTGCTGTCTACAATGGTCCATTCGTCTTAGACGGCTTTGATGGTCCTGGTACAGATACAAAATGGTCATTCAAGAAAAACGATCAATATTGGGATAAAGACACAGTGAAACTGGACTCAGTAGATGTGAATGTCGTGAAAGAATCACCAACCGCGTTGAACTTGTTCCAAGATGGACAAACAGACGATGTCGTTCTTTCTGGTGAATTAGCCCAACAAATGGCCAATGACCCAGCTTTTGTTAGTCAAAAAGAAGCATCAACACAATATATGGAACTAAATCAACGTGATGAAAAATCACCATTTAGAAATGCGAACTTACGTAAAGCCATTTCTTACTCAATCGACCGTAAAGCGTTAGTTGAATCAATCTTAGGGGATGGTTCTATCGAGCCAAACGGTTTAGTACCAGCAGATATGGCAAAAGACCCAAGTGGCGGCAAAGACTTTGCTAAAGAAGCAGGTAGTCAAATTGAATATGATACGAAAAAAGCTAAAGAATACTGGGAAAAAGCGAAAAAAGAATTGGGGATTTCAACCTTAACAATGGATATTCTTTCTTCAGATGCAGATTCTTCTAAGAAAACAGTTGAATTTGTTCAAGGGTCAATTCAAGATGCTTTAGATGGTGTGAAGGTAACGGTTAGTCCGGTTCCATTCTCTGTTCGTTTAGATCGTTCAAACAAAGGCGACTTTGATGCAGTAATCGGTGGTTGGAGTGCTGACTATGCTGATCCAAGTAGTTTCTTAGACTTATTTGCTTCAGATAACTCATATAACCGTGGACGTTATAACAATCCAGAGTTTGACAAGTTCGTGAAAGCTGCAAGTAGTGCAGATGCGACAGATCCTGAAAAACGTTGGGATGATATGTTAAATGCAGAGAAAACGATTATGGGAGACATGGGTGTGGTACCATTATTCCAAAAATCAGAAGCGCATTTACGTGCTGAAAAAGTCAAAGATGTCGCAGTTCATCCTGCTGGCGCAACGTATGACTACAAATGGGCATACATTTCAGAATAACCTGACAAAAGATCGATAGCAAACAAAAAAGGACCTTTGCCATGGAATAAAAGGCAACGGTCCTCTTGCTATCTTGTCTTAGACCAAGTAAAATAGTAGAAAGCCTAAAGACAGAATCAGTAAGATGCCCCCAGTTTTTAGCCAGAAAGAGCGATGTGCATCGCCAATGACTGAAAGCGGGATAAACTCTTTCGGTTCATTTTTCTTTTTAAAACGAAACGCGTTTTTCATTGAGCGCTGAAAGTTATCGAAAAAGCCAGAGGACATAATCCATAAAGCAATGCCGATAATTAAAAAGAAAAGCGAAACGATAAAGAAGGTATCTGATAATGAGGAGGTAGTGATAGGTTCTTTACTTATTAATAAGTAAAGAAAAATGCCGATACTGGAAATAACGGCTGTAATAATTGGCCATTTAAAAGTTTTCATGTGTTCACCCTATCTATTATTGTGGTCTATCTAGTCATTACTTTAACGAAAATAACTGAGGAAGTCAAAAAAATCTCGGAGGTGTCATTATTGAATAGTTTTGGAAAATATTTTCTTAAACGGATCTTTTTCATGATTATCACTTTGTGGTTAATCGCAACGATTACGTTTTTCTTAATGCAATTATTACCAGGTACGCCTTATACCAACCAAGAAAAACTTAGTCCAGAAACAATCGCTATGTTGAATAAACAATCTGGCTTAGATAAACCAGTGATTGTTCAATACGGAATTTACTTAAAGAACCTGGTAACGGGAGACTTTGGTATTTCATTCCAATTTAAAAACCAACCTGTTGCTAAGTTATTAGCTGGTCGAATTGGGCCATCCCTTCAACTGGGAGGACAAGCGATTATCTTTGGTACGTTAGTCGGTATTTTATTGGGGATTATCGCAGCGATGCGTCAAAATACTTGGGTAGATACGTTGGCAACATTGTTAGCCATTTTAGGTCGTTCTATTCCAAACTTTGTTTTCGCGGTATTATTACAATACATTTTTGCAATGAAATTAAGAATCTTACCAATTGCTATGTGGAATGGTTTTGCCTACACAATTTTACCAACTATTGCCTTGGCAATGAGTCCAATGGCCGATTCGGCTAGGTTTATTCGAACCGAGATGGTAGAGGTCTTGCATAGTGATTATGTCGAATTAGCCAAAGCAAAAGGCTTGAGTCGCTGGCAAGTTGCATTCCGCCACGGGTTAAGAAACAGTTTAATTCCATTGATTACCTTATTAGGACCTTTAGCCGTTGGTTTAATGACAGGTTCTTTAGTAGTAGAAAATATTTTTGCCATCCCTGGAATTGGGGAACAGTTTGTAAAATCAATTATGACAAACGACTATCCAACAATTATGGCAGTAACTATTTTGTATTCAACAATGTTAGTTGTTGTAATTCTGATTGTTGACTTACTTTATGGTTTAATTGATCCAAGAATTCGCGTATCAGGAGGTGCAAAAGGCTAATGGAAACAGTCAATAAAAATAATCTACCACAAGCGATTAAAGATATTCCGGCAGATGAGTTTCAGCCTCTAAACACTTCAACTCTAAAAGAAAGAGAGCGTATTGCCACACCGTCTTTAAGTTTCTTACAAGACTCATGGCGTCGTTTGAAAAAGAATAAAGCTGCAGTTATCTCAATGAGTTTCTTAGCAGTTATTATCTTTATCTCTATTATTACCATTTGGGTTTCACCACATAACCCAACGAAACAAAATGTTTCTTACATTAACTTACCACCACGAATTCCTGGCTTGGAAAGCGTGAATGGTTTAAATGGTAAAACAACAGTTGCTGGTCAATTAGTTGATAAATATGCACAAGCAAACGTTCCAGATAACGTAAACTTTTATCTAGGAACAGATGGTTTAGGTCGTGATGTCCTAAGTCGTTTATTTATGGGAACACGTATTTCCTTATTAATTGCGTTTATCGCGGCAATTCTAGATATTACGATTGGGGTAACGTATGGACTGATTTCCGGGTTAGTCGGCGGTCGTGTCGATACAGTAATGCAACGTATTTTGGAAGTTCTTTCTGGTATTCCTAACTTAGTTGTTATGATCTTGATGCTAACAGTCTTTGATCCAGGGATTGTTTCGATTGTTTTAGCCATGGTTATTACAAACTGGATATCAATGGCCAGGATTGTGCGAGCCCAGACCATGAAACTAAAAGACCAAGAGTTTGTCATGGCAGCAGAAACATTGGGCGAATCTCGTTGGAAAATTGCTATTAAACATATTTTACCGAATATCTCAAGTGTCATTATTGTCCAAATGATGTTCAGTATCCCATCGGCAATTTTCTTTGAAGCGTTCCTAAGTTTTATTGGGTTAGGCTTACGTCCACCAACCGCATCTTTAGGAACCTTGTTAAACGAAGGATACAAAACTTTCCGTTTCCTTCCATATTTAATGTGGATTCCAGCGGCAACACTTTCAGTTATCATGATTTGTTTCAACTTGTTAGCTGATGGTTTACGTGACGCATTTGATCCTAAGATGAAAGAGTAAGAGTGGTGAATGACTATGGAAAAAGTATTAGAAGTTAAAGACTTAAGAATCTCCTTTGATACATTTGCAGGTAAAGTCAACGCCATTCGTGGTGTGAGTTTTGATCTTTATAAAGGTGAAACGTTAGCCATCGTAGGTGAATCAGGGAGTGGTAAATCTGTTACAACTCGCAGTATTATGCGTTTGTTGAGCAGTAATGCCAATATTGATAACGGGGAAATTTTGTTTAAAGGGCAAGATATTGTTCATAAAACAGAAAAACAAATGCAAGCCATTCGTGGTAAAGAAATCGCAATGATTTTCCAAGATCCGATGACTTCATTAGACCCAACGATGCCAATTGGCAAACAAGTGGCGGAATCATTAATCAAACATAATAAAGTCTCAAAAAAAGAAGGCTTAGCGCAAGCATTAGAATTACTAAAATTAGTCGGCATTCCTAATGCTGAAAAACGTTTGAAAAACTATCCGCACCAATTTTCTGGTGGGCAACGTCAACGGATTGTCATTGCAATTGCTTTAATTTGTTATCCAGAAGTTCTAATTGCAGATGAACCAACTACAGCGTTGGATGTAACCATCCAAGCACAAATTTTAGAGTTATTAAAAGACTTACAAGAAAAAATTAGCACTTCGATTATTTTCATTACCCATGATTTAGGGGTAGTAGCAAACGTGGCTGATCGTGTCGCTGTCATGTACGGTGGACGTCTGGTTGAAGTGGGAACAGCAGAAGAAATTTTCTATAATCCACAACATCCATATACTTGGGGACTTTTAGGGTCAATGCCAACGATGGAAGGAACAGAAGACAAACTTTATGCGATTCCAGGTTCACCTCCAGATTTATTAGATCCACCAACTGGAGATGCTTTCTATCCACGGAATGAGTTTGCTTTAAAAATTGATACAGAAAAAGAACCACCTTATTTTGAAGTATCACCGACACACAAAGCAGCAACGTGGTTATTAGCACCACAAGCACCAAAAGTTACGCCTCCAGCAGAGATTGTTCGTCGTTGGGCAATTTATGCAGAGCGTCAAAAAAATCCAGGAGGTAGTAATTAATGGCAGAAGAGAAAAAAGTCCTATTAGAAGTCACTGGTTTGAAACAGTATTTCAATGTTGGTCGTAAAGACGAAGTAAAAGCCATTGATGACATTAGTTTTCATATTTATGAAGGCGAAACCTTTGGATTAGTTGGCGAATCAGGAAGTGGAAAATCAACAACTGGTCGCAGTGTCATTCGTTTATATGATCCAACTGCTGGTGAAATTCTTTTCGATGGAAAAGACATTAGCAAAATTAAATCAAAAGCGGACATGCAAGCATTCCGCCGCGATGTTCAAATGATCTTCCAAGATCCATATGCTTCATTGAATCCAAGAATGAAAGTCAATGATATTATTGCTGAAGGAATCGATGTCAATGGATTAGCTAAAACACCAAAAGAGCGGGAAGAAAAAGTCAATGAACTTTTAAAAACGGTGGGCTTAAATCCAAGTCACAGTACGCGTTATCCTCATGAGTTTTCTGGTGGGCAACGTCAACGGATCGGGATTGCCCGTGCTTTAGCGGTTAATCCACGTTTCATTATCTGTGATGAGCCAATTTCGGCTTTGGATGTGTCGATTCAAGCCCAAGTAGTAAACTTATTACAAGATTTACAAAAAGAACAAGGCTTAACTTACTTGTTTATCGCACATGACTTATCGATGGTAAAACATATCAGTGACCGAATTGGCGTAATGCACAGTGGGAAATTATTGGAAATGGGCACAAGTGATGATGTCTATAATTTCGGCGTTCATCCTTATACAGAAAGTTTACTTTCTGCGATTCCATTACCAGATCCAGACTATGAACGCACACGTAAACGGATCGTTTACCAGCCTGCAGCGGCAGATGGGAAAGATCGTGAGCTCCGTGAAATTCTCAATGGACACTATGTTTATTGTGCTGAAGACGAAGTTGCAATGTACCGTGAAAAAATTGAAGAGAAGAAAAGAAAAGCTGGTTTATAACCAGCTTCTTTTCTAACTATCTTGGTAGGGTGGTTATGAGATGAAGGCTCTGAAAGCTTATAAATACAGACTTTATCCAACCTCAAAACAAGAAGAGTTTATTCAAAAAACATTTTCTTGTGTTCGCTTGGTGTATAATTTAATGTTACAAGACCGGATTGATATCTACAAAGAGATGCGAAAAAATCCTCAACAAACGTTTAAAATGCCAACGCCAGCTAAATATAAGAAACAATACCCTGTCCTCAGAGAAGTTGATAGTTTAGCCTTGGCAAATGCACAAGTTTATTTGGATCGAGCCTTTAAAAATTTTTATCGGGAAAAAGGGATGGGCTTTCCAAAAAAGAAAAAGAAAGAAACGGTGCATTCCTACACTACGAATAATCAACATGGCACGGTCAAAATTTTGGATAATCGTTATTTGAAAGTACCTAAATTGAAATCTTTAATTAAAATGAAGGTACACCGCCAACCACTGGGGGAGATAAAATCTGTAACTATTTCTATGAGTGCGAGTCACAATTATTATGTTTCCATTTTGTGTGAAGCGCCGGTTGAAACGAAAACAAAGCAACAAAAAATGGTGGGAATTTGTAGCAGTAGGGAAAAATTTGCGCTGCTTTCGAATGGTGAAAGCTTCGAAAAAAGCTATTGTTCAAAGCATTTAAAGCAAAAACTACGTCAAGAAGAACGAAAATTAAACAAGCGTAAAATGATTGCTTTAGAAAAAGGTGTCGATCTTTCGCAAGCAAAAAATTATCAAAAACAAAAAATAAAAGTCGCAAAAATTCGCGAAAAAATAGCCAACCAACGAACGGATATTTTAAACAAAATTACAACGGAATTGGTTTCAAGTTACGATGTTATTTGTATTGAAAAAGCCCATCACAGTAATGAGCGGCCGCCAAAACATGATCGTTCGGAATTGGCTTGGTCTTTATTTTTAGCTAAACTGTTGTATAAAGCACAATGGTATGGCAAAGAACTCATTTGTATTGAGTCAGAGGAGATCGAAACAGAGTTGTCTTTTTCTGAAAGTACAGAAAATTCAGAGTATCTTAGAAGCCAAAAAATCTTAGAACGTGGCTTGTCTAAACGAGAAACCTTATAAATAGAAGAACTGTAGGGACTACAGGGATCGCCTAGGGGATAGAAAATGCACACCATGTGTTGAACCATTTGTTTCTAGGAAGTCATATTGGGACAGTCCACTAATTATTAATAATCAAAATACGAGTTCAAACGAATCTAATGCTAGATTCGTTTTTTTTGAGGAAATATATTGACAACTAGGATAAACTAAGGTAAACTAGTGAAGTTGAGAAATGAAAGCAGAAGCACCCGCTTCTCGCCTTAGTTGAGTATATCGCTGGGCTAGATAAAGTATTCCTTATTTTTTTAAGTAAGGCAGACTGTTGGCGGGTTCTGGATAGGAACCTGTTTTTTTATTGCATTTAGCAAACAAAGCAGACTTCCGTTAGGATTTTCTCTTAAAAATTTTGGAGGTGAATGACCATAGCAAAGGATATGATGGTTAACGACGGCATTCGTGCACGCGAGTTACGTTTGATCGGACAAGATGGTGAACAATTAGGTGTAAAAACCAAAGCAGAAGCATTACAAATCGCTGAATCTGCAAACTTGGATTTAGTACTTGTAGCGCCAGGAGCGAAACCACCAGTTGCGCGAATTATGGATTATGGAAAATTCCGTTTCGAACAACAAAAGAAAGAGCGTGAAGCTCGCAAGAAACAAAAAGTGATCAACGTCAAAGAAGTTCGTTTAAGTCCAACAATTGACGTAAATGACTTCAATACAAAACTTCGTAATGCGCGTAAGTTCTTAGAAAAAGGAGACAAAGTGAAAGCTTCTATCCGTTTCAAAGGCCGTGCCATTACCCATAAAGAGATTGGTCAGAAAGTTCTTGATCGCTTAGCTGAAGAAACTGCGGACATCGCCACAGTGGAACAAAAAGCGAAAATGGACGGACGCAGCATGTTTCTAACGCTGGCACCGAAAAACGACAAGTAAACGAAGAGACCGAGCATTCGGACTTTTGGTAATTTCTACAAGAAGGATATTCGACAGTTGTGACTGTTAGAGTCTTTCACTTGAAGCAAAGATTTTGAGGAGGAAAATTAGTCATGCCAAAACAAAAAACACACCGCGGATTAGCAAAACGTGTAAAACGTACTGGTGGAGGCGGCTTAAAACGTGGCCGTGCCTTTACATCTCACCGTTTCCACGGTAAAACTAAAAAACAACGCCGTCAATTGCGTAAAGCAAGCATGGTTGCAAAAGGCGATTACAAACGTATCCGCCAACAATTAGCAAGAATGAAATAAAACAACTCGGTGACTTTTAGATTACCGTCAAGAGAAACAAGATATTAGGAGGAATTCAACATGGCACGTGTTAAAGGTGGAACAGTAACCCGTAAACGTCGTAAAAAAGTCCTTAAGTTAGCGAAAGGCTACTACGGATCAAAACATACTTTATTTAAATCAGCAAAAGAACAAGTAATGAACTCTTATTACTATGCATTCAGAGACCGTCGTCAAAAGAAACGTGACTTCCGTAAATTATGGATTGCACGTATCAACGCGGCAGCTCGTATGAATGGCTTAAGCTATTCTAAATTAATGCACGGTTTGAAATTGGCAGAGATTGATATCAACCGCAAAATGTTAGCTGACTTAGCCGTTAACGATGCAGCAGCATTTACAGCGTTAGCTGAACAAGCAAAAGACGCTTTAAGCAAATAAGCTTAAATAATCTTTCACACCCTACTCCTTGAGTAGGGTGTTTTTTTAATAACTCCGTTGGTAACTTTCATCTATAAATGAAAAAACTTGTGAGAGCGGAATTTCTTCAGAAAGACTTAACCAATGTTCTTTGTTCATATGATAGGCAGGAAAATAGCCAGGTTGGTTCTTTAATAAGGTAATCAATTCAGGCGCAAGTTTAACGGTTAAAATAGTGAGCTGCTTATTCTCGGTAGCGCCGAGCAGTTGTGCATCCAGTGGCATAATTAAAGCAAACCATTTCGCATTTCTAGGATGACGAAAGACGAGATAGTCTGGGTGTTTTTTAAAAGGAAAATCGGGCGTTATCTGATAACGTTCTTGGATATAGGCGCTAATAGTTTCTTGAAAAGTCATAGGTTTCTTCCTTTCGTTAAGGCTAGGCATATCTATTTACATCATAGCAAAAATTACATAAAATTACTTCGTTCAAAGGAATGGGAGGAGGGAGCAGATGACATTAATTTCAACAATTTTAGTAACCTTGGTGGCGGTAGAATTTTTCTACATTATGTATTTAGAAACGATTGTACCAACATCTGAGACAACAAGCCGTGTTTTTAAAATGGATAAGCAAGAGTTACAAAGAAAATCAGTCACTACATTGTTTAAAAATCAAGGAATCTATAATGGACTAATCGGTGCAGGACTTATTTATAGTGTCTATTTTGCGCAAGCAACGATGGAGATGACAAAATTTTTATTGATTTATATTATTTTAGTGGCGGCGTACGGTAGCTTAACTAGTGATAAAAAAATTATTTTAACACAAGGCGGTTTAGCCATCGTGGCTTTGCTTAGTTTACTCGTTTAGCCATCAGAGTTAATAGAGAGAGACAGTCAAATCGACAGAAAAAACACGGTTGATTTGACTATTTTTTATGGAATTGAGAGAGACAAAATGTGGTATACTTTGTTTATTAGATAGGGAGGAATTAAAAATGCTGAACCAAAAAGAAGTAAAAAAAAACGATTATCCTCAATTAATTTCTCTATGGCGTTCTTCAGTAGAAGCTACCCATTTGTTTTTGAGTCAGGCAGATATTGATAAAATCGAAGTAGTTTTACCTGATTATTTTCAACAAGTTCAATTAAGTATGTGGTTAAATGAAGAACAGAAATGTGTGGGCTTTAGTGGAACAAATCAACAAACGTTGGAAATGTTATTTATTGACCCAGTCTATTTTCGTAAAGGCTATGGTGGAGAAATTATCAAAAAGTTAATAGAGCAAGAATCAATTGTCTTTGTTGATGCCAATAAACAAAATGAAGGGGCTGTGAAGTTCTATCAATCTCAAGGGTTTCAAGTAATTGGTGAATCAAAGGAAGATCCTCAAGGAAATCCGTTTCCTATTTTACATATGAAACGGATATAGAAAAGAGGGAAGAAATCATGCGGGTAATCGTTACTGAATACCAACCAGCCTGGGTGGAACAGTTTGAAGAAGAAGCCCAAGCGTTGAAACAGATTCTAAAGGAAAATTGTCTTAAAGTTGAACATATCGGTAGCACATCTGTGCCTAATTTAGCAGCCAAACCAATTATTGATTTTTTGGTCATTGTTGAAGAAATTGAAAAAGTAGACCTGTTACAAGGGGAATTTGAAAGAATCGGTTATGAATATATGGGGGAATTTGGGCTATCAGGACGTCGTTATTTACGAAAAGGCCCGATAAAAAGAACACATCATGTGCATATTTATCAGTTTGACAATACGCAAGAAATTTTGCGCCATCTTGCTTTTCGAAATTATTTACGAGAAAATCCGGCAATTGCTACAACCTATGGTACATTAAAAAAGCAATTGGCCCAAGCACACCCCGATAGCATTGATAAATATATGGATGGCAAAGATGCGTTCATTAAGAAAATAGAAAAAGAAGCGTTGAAGAAATATTGGGAAAAATAAAAAAAGTTGCTAAAGCTAGCAACTTTTTTTTGGTTCTTTTTTGAAAAAATGATAAAGAAGACCACTTAAAAGAACACCTAGAATAATTCCAATCGCTAAATTATGCGTATAGACGATCACACCCACTGTCACGAGTAAAATAACAATTTCAGTAATTTCAAAAGTTCGGAAAAGCTGTAAACTTTCCCAATCAAAGGTGTCGACTGCCACTGTCATCATGATCCCAATCAATGCAGCTGTAGGAATGGCTACCATCACGGATTTAAAAACAAAAATGAATAGAAGGAGGGTAATACCTGAAATCAAAGTAGAAAGCCGTTTTCGTCCCCCTGATTTAACATTAATGACCGCTTGCCCGATCATCGCACAGCCAGCTTGGCCACCAAAAAAGCCGGTAATTATATTAGCGAATCCTTGCGCCTTAACTTCTCGTTGGCTATCACTTTGGCTCGTTGTCATTTTGTCCACAATGGGGATCGTCAATAAAGATTCAATTAACCCGACCATTGCTAAGGCAACAGAACTAGGTAAAATAATCCACAACGTTTCTAAGTTGACGGGTACATTAGGCCAACGGATCGCTGGATGAAACTGACTCATTTCACCAAGATCACCTACCGTTTGCAAATGACCTTTTAAAAAATAGGACAGGATAGTCATGAATAAAATAACAATTAAAGCAGGAGGCACGATTGTAATAAACTTAGGTAATAGATAAATAAGTAAGATACTACAGATAATCATGCCGTAGGACCACAGTGTTTGATGAGGCAATTGTTGTACTTGCGCCATGAAAATTAAAATGGCTAACGCATTGACGAATCCGTACATCACTGTCTTGGGAATAAAGCGCATTAATTTATGGATACCTAAATAACCTAAAATAAATTGTAGAAAGCCTGTTAAAATAGTCGCAGCAAGCATGTATGACAAACCGTGTGCTTGAATTAAGCCTGCAAGGACTAAGGCCATTGAACCAGCAGACGCCGAGACCATTGCCGGACGGCCGCCCGTAAAAGTAATCACAAGTAAAGTAACTGCTGAAGCAAACACTGCAGAAAGCGGGTGAACACCAGCAATAATCGCAAACCCGATTACTTCTGGTAAAATGGCGACAGAAGAAACGAGACCGGCAAATAGATCATTTCGTTCATTGCCTAACCATTCGTTTTTTTTAAAACTAAATAACATCGAAAAACTCCTTTAAGTTAATAAAACCTTATTCATAATAGCATGAATAAGCTGAAATAAAAAAGTTTGACGTGTTAACGTCAAACTTTTTTATTAGAACTGTAGCAGTGCCAACAACAAAATGGCTAGGACGACTTGAACAGTTCCAACTGATAAACCATAGATTAAGAAACGTTTGCCTTCTTGGAAAAACTTTTTAAAATCGAGTCGTAACCCGATTGCTGCCAAGGCAGTAATTTCAAACCAAGAACTAAAGAAATGAGCAGTCTCACTGATCACGACGGGGAAATGAATCAAACTATTAAAGACACAGGCAATGAAAAAGCCAACTACATACCAAGGTAGGGCGCTACTTTTTTTGGTGACTTCTACCAACTCAGCCTCTGATTCTGCCGTCTTACTTTGCTTGAAACGTCCAAATAAATAGACAACTGCTACGAGTAGGACAATTCGCATAATTTTAAAGAGCATCGCAAGTTGAACTGCGTTCTCATTGACCATATTGGCACTGGCGACAACCTGACCAACTGATTGTAAAGTCCCTCCGATTAGTGCGCTACGAGCCAACAAATTGGTACCATAGAGAATCCCACTTAAAATGGGTAAGGTCAACATTAAAACGGTACCTAATAAGTTTACTAAAGTAATGATTTGGCCTTTTTCTTCCTCATCTGCTTGAATTGCTGGAGCAATCGAAGCAATGGCAGAAGACCCACAAACGGCATTACCACCAGCCATCAATAAAGACATATTATCAGAAAAAGCCAGTTTTTTACCGATCAAATAGGCAAAAATAATGGTCAGCGACATTTGAATGAGAATAAATGCGACACCTTGTAAGCCAATTTGGGCAATCGTTTGAAAGGTCACGGTGGTTCCCAATAAAACAACAGAAAATTCTAGTAATTTACTTTCGGCTACTTTGGTTCCGCGATTTAAATTGGCACCGCGAACAAAGGTATTTCCCAAAAAGATTCCTAGTAAAATAGCTATCGTTGCGGCGCCTAAGCTAGGTAACCAGATGGCAAGAAACTTGCTAAGGCAGGCGACAAGGAAAGCTGTTAGCAAGCCGGGAAGAATTTGGAATAAAGATTGGATATAATCATTTTCTGAATTTTTCATTGAAAAAATCTCTCTTTCTTGTTCATTACTTCCAGTATAACGAAATTTTTTACATTTGAGAAATAAATAGTTAAAATAATATTTATAATAGAAAGTTATCGAAAGGATACTTATGTTTAAATTATTAAAGACTTTTCAAATTGTGTATGAGCAAATGAACTTTTCCAAAGCAGCTACCTGCCTATATATATCACAACCAGCCGTTTCTAATCAAATCAAACAATTAGAAGAAGAATTAGGCTGTTCATTGTTTTTAAGAAAAGGTCGACAAGATGTAGTCCCTACTAGGCAAGCGGAAGTCTTGTATAATCGTTTGCTAAATTTAGCTGATGATTGGCAAGAAACATTAACAGCTCTTCATCAGGCGAGATTACCTAAAGAAACTTGCCGAATTGCTGCGTCTAATACTTTTGCAGTTTATTATTTGCCGCAACTGATGCAGCATTTACAGACACAGTATGCAACGATCAATTTTGTTTTAGAAATGAACAATTCAGAAGAAGTAGTGGAAAAAGTTGAAAAACATCAAGTTGATTTTGGCTTTATCGAAAAACCATTAATTACGAAAGGAGCAACTCGTGAAGAAATTATTCAGGATCAATTGGTTTTAGCTGGGAACCCTGACAATCAGAATTGGTTGGTACGTGAAAAGGATTCTGGGGTTTTTCATTATACCCAACAGTATTTAGAAGAAAGTAATCAAAGCCCAACACTCATGACGGTTAAAAATAATGAAATGATCGTTAAAATGTTGGAATTGGGCATGGGGCAATCGTTGCTTTCAAGAAAGGCGATTACTGAAAAAATTCCTTTCCAAACGTTAGGTGAAAAGTATTGGCGTTCCTTTTATTTTTTGACACGGGGACATTTAAAATCCTCCTTGCTTCAAGAAGTAAAACAAGCAATTTATCGATTCTATCAGACGGAAATGAATAAATACTAAAACGTTCTCTTTGTTTATTTATCAATCTTTGACTACACTAAAGAAAACGAAGGAGGGAACCACAATGCCTAAATTTTCACCATGTTTATGGTTTGACACACAAGCGGAAGAAGCTGCTAACTTCTATACAACAATCTTTGAAAAAGGTGCGATTCTAAGTAAAACGAACTACGTTAATGAGGAGCATCAACCTCAAGGAACATCATTAATGACCATTGAATTTACCTTGGCGAACCAAACAATCATTGGTTTAAATGGCGGACCAGAATTTTCCTTTACACCAGCTAGTTCATTTTTTGTTGAATGTAAAACGTTATCACAAACAGAAACGTTGTGGAAAAATTTAACAGCAGACGGACAGATTTTGATGCCTTTTGGGGAATATCCTTTTAGTCCTTTATATGGTTGGGTAGTGGACAAATTTGGTGTCTCTTGGCAAGTGTCTTTTTCAGGAAAAGAACAAACAATTGTACCAACCTTTATGTTTGCTAATGAAAAATATGGCGAAGCAGCCAAAGCTCTATCAGAATGGTTGGCGATTTTCGGTCCAGGCGAAATAATTGAAAAAGTTGAATATGAAGATGGGAACATTGCGCAAGCACTTTTCACATTACAGGAGCAACCGTTTCGAGTAATGGATGCACGAGATAAACATGATTTTGATTTTACCATGGCCTTCTCCATTTATATTGATTGTGAAAATCAGGAGGAAATAGATCGGCTATGGCAACAAGTGACTGCTAAAGGGAAAGAATGGCCGTGTGGCTGGATGGAAGATCAATTTGGAGTCAGTTGGCAAACAGGCAATCCTGAACTGAAACGTTATTTATCTGACTCAAATCCAGCTAGAGCAAATGAAGTGACCAAAAAATTGTACCAAATGAAAAAAATAGATTTAAACCAGTTAAAAGAAGTGTATGACAAATATAATCATTAGAAAAACTGAGGTTGTCTGATCCACTACACTTTGGTACGTTGGTATCAATTCCAATACATGGAACATACTAGAGTTGAAGGACTTGTCTTTTAAGGATCAAGACCTTCAACTCTTAAAAAAAGCTCGATTCTTGCGAGTTCCAAAGAGGCTGCTTCTATTTTGTTGTTTATCTTAAGGGTTAGGACTCTGCCGATTTTTTTATAAGATTATGCTATAATTAAGAGTAGTAAATTATTGAAGGAAAAATGAAAAGTCCAAAATAGGAAGTGGTAAAATGATTGAGTTAATTGTGTTGTTAACAGTTTTTACTTATGGAACGAACTTTGTTTTATATCTTATTTTGAAAAATAAAAAGTCCATGCCAATTGTCGAAAAAGCTTCTATTGTATTAGGAATTAATATGTCTGTGTTATTATTAGATGGTATTTTTGCTTTTGTTGGTAAATTCATCATGTTATCAGAATGGGAATTATTAGCGCCTATTTTTGAAATAGTGTAAAAATCATCATAAAGTCCTATATCCAAAAAGAATGAAGTTTGTTAGGATAAGAAAGATGAAAATTTAGAAATAAAAGAGGTGGGATTGCATGGCTAAAATCATGATTGTCGAAGATGAAACAACCATTCGAGAGTTAATTAGCGAGGAATTACAAAAATGGCAATTTGAAACGATTGGAACAACCGATTTTAATGATGTATTGGATGATTTTCAAGAGGAGAATCCTCAATTAGTCTTGATGGATATTAATTTACCTGTGTACGACGGGTACTATTGGTGTCAAAAAATTCGTGAAGTTTCTAAAGTACCAATTATTTTTATTTCGAGTCGTAGTACCAATATGGATATGATTATGGCGATGAACATGGGCGCGGATGATTTTGTTACAAAACCGTTCCAGATAGATGTTTTAATTGCTAAAATCAATGCTTTGTTGCGCCGCTCTTATAACTATTCCGATACAGATAGTGAAGTGCTTTCACATAATGGCATTACTTTAAATGTGGACAATGGACGAATGGAAATCAAAGGCGAAATGATCGATTTAAGTAAAAATGAATACCGATTACTGTATCTTTTAATGAAAAAGCACGGAAAAATTTTAACACGTGAAAAACTATTGCGCGCTTTATGGGACGATGAACGTTTTGTGGATGACAATACGTTGACGGTAAATATCAATCGTTTACGAAAAAAAATTGAGCAAGCAGGGATTGCTGGCTATATTGAAACCAAAGTGGGCGTCGGTTATATGGTGCCCTAGATAGGAGTAGACAATGACCATTCTAAAGTATTTAAAAGATCGCTGGTTATTACTAATTGGTTGGTTATTTTTTCTGTTCTTAACTTGTTTTATTTTATGGTTGGCTCCTAATGTCCGCTTAGATTGGACAGTGGTTGGCTATATCTTTTTACTGCAAAGTGTGTTTTTATCGCTATTTTTAACAATTGATTATTATTTAAAACGTAAGTGGTGGCTTTCGTTGGCAACGGAAAAAGAGCCGCCTTCTTTACAAGAATATTTGAATACAGCAGAAAAAGAAGAAGAGCTACTTGTCCAAACGTATATTAACGGTTTATTGCAAGAGCACCAACAAACCATGCAGCAAGCAATTAACAACCAACAGGACCAAAAAGATTACATTGACTCTTGGGTTCATGAAATCAAAGTCCCCCTAGCGGCTATCACTTTACTGGTACAATCTGTCGAAGATGATATTCCAGAGAAAAAATATTATCTATTGGAAAATGAGTTAGGGAAAATTGATGAATATGTCGAGCAAGTCCTATATTATGCTAGACTGGACAGCTTTTCTCGAGATTATTTACTCCAAGAATATTCTTTAAAAGAAATTGTGCAATCTGTTGTTCGTACGCAGGCAAATTATTTTATCCAAAAAAGATTGCAATTCTCAATTGAAGGAGAAGATGAAGCGGTTTTAACCGACCGAAAATGGGTCATTTTTATTTTCCGCCAATTATTAAGTAATGCAGTCAAGTATACGCCAGAAGGCGGCACAATTACGGTTCTAATTTCCAAAAATAAACAAGGTATTTATTTATCTTTAAAAGATTCTGGGATTGGCATTCCGATGCAAGATCAACGACGCATTTTTGATAAAGGATTTACTGGAGAAAACGGGCGGAAAAGTGAACAGCATTCGACTGGTCTTGGCCTGTATTTGGCCCATAGCTTAGCGAAAAAGTTAGGTCATGATTTAACAGTCGAATCGACAGAAGGGCAAGGTACGACGATGACATTGTTTTTCCCTTCCCTCAGTTATTATAATGAAGTGAAATAAAAAGTAGGTCTATCAGCAAATTAAAGAGGTGATAGGCCTTTTTTTATTTATTAAAACTTTCTTGCTAACTTCTCTTACTCTTCTTAGTTGTTTAGAAAACGTTTTTATTGTTAGAATGAAATGAAATAAATTTGTTAGGAGAATATTATGAGTTTACTTATCGCTTTAGTGCCCATGATTGCGTGGGGCAGTATTGGTTTAGTCAGCGGTAAAATTGGTGGAAGCGCCAATCAACAAACGTTAGGTATGACAATCGGCGCATTACTATTTTCAATTGTTGTCTTTTTTGTTATCCAGCCTACGTTGACGACAGCCACATTAATTGTTGGATTTATATCTGGTTTATTCTGGAGTTTGGGACAGAATCAACAATTTCATAGCATGAAATATATGGGCGTTTCAGTTGGCTTACCAATTTCAACTGGGATGCAGTTAGTTGTTAATACCGTTGCAGGGGCTGTTTTTTTCCATGAATGGACAAAAACAAAAGACTTTGTTGTAGGCTTTATCGCTTTAGCCTTTTTAGTTTTTGGGGTGTATTTAACAGCTCGACAAGATGATGACAGTCAACCGAAAACCTCAAACAGTATGTTAGATTTTAATAAAGGGATTCGGGCCTTGATTTTCTCAACAGTTGGGTATGGTGTCTATACCATCATTATTAATGCCACTGGTTTGGATCCGTGGGGAATTATTTTGCCACAAAGTATTGGTATGTTAGTGGGGGCTAGTTTCTTTGCCTTCAAAAAAGTCAAAGTTGATCGTTTTGTTTGGATGAATATGACGACGGGTCTGCTTTGGGGCTTAGGAAATATTTGTATGTTATTAACCATGCGTGAAATTGGCTTAGCTATTAGCTTCTCTTTATCACAAATGGGGATTATTATTTCGACTCTTGGGGGCATCTTCCTTTTAGGCGAAAGAAAATCAAAAAAAGAAATGTTTTATGTTATTTTTGGTTGCATTTTTGTTATTCTAGGTGGTATTCTTTTAGGGTATATGAAAGCGTAAATAGTTTATTTACGCTTATTTTTTTTACGGGGGTAAACACATGTCTATTTTCAGAAAAAAAGAAATCACTGTGCCTGTCAATGACAGTGGTGGGATGAAAAAAAATCTTAAGACGATGGACTTAATTTTTCTAGGAATTGGGGCTGTAGTAGGAACAGGGATTTTTGTTGTGACAGGTGTCGCAGCGGAACGCTATGCAGGTCCAGGGCTCGTCTTATCATTTCTGGTAGCAGCAGCCGCGATTATTTTATCTGGTTTATGCTATGCAGAATTTGCATCACGTATTCCGGTCATTGGTGGGCCGTATGCCTACATGTATGTGGTCTTTGGAGAAATTGTGGCTTGGATGACTGGTTGGATGATTATTTGTGAATTTTTCTTGGCGGTTTCATCCGTTGCTTCAGGTTGGTCAGGCTATGTCCATGGCTTTTTGGATAGCTTAGGTTTTTCTTTGCCGCAAGCGTTAAGTGGCGCTTATAATCCAACAAATGGTACATATATTGATTTGATTGCCATGTTGGTCGTTGTAGCCGTAACTTTTTGGGTATCTTTAGAAGCGAAAACAGCGTTACGTTTAAATAACTTAATGGTTTTCGTGAAGTTTGGGATTATTTTATTATTTGTTCTCGTTGGGATCTTTTATGTGAAACCAACGAACTGGCAACCATTTATTCCTTATGGTTTTTCAGGCGTTTTCAGTGGTGCTGCCTTAGTTTTCTTTGCCTTTCTAGGGTTTGATGCGGTTAGCATGGCCGCGGAGGAAGTGAAGAATCCGAAAAAAGATATTCCAAAAGGGATTATTGGTTCCATTATTATTTCAACATTGTTATATATTGTTGTTACGTTAGTTTTAACTGGGATTGTTCCATTTACGGATTTAGGGGTCAAGGATCCGGTGGCTTTTGCGATGCGCTTCATTAATCATGGCGCAATTGCGACAATCATTTCAGTTGGTGCTATTTTAACCTTATTAACAGTGACGATTGCGATGATGTACAGTTTAGCCCGTGTGATTTATGCGATTAGTAAAGATGGATTATTGCCGAAGTTTATGAGCAAAATCGATGAGAAGCGGCACACACCTAAGAATGCAACCTATGTAGCTGGATTTTTAGCAATGGTTTTTGCTGGTGTTGTTCCAATGGAGATGTTGGCTGAACTTACAAATATCGTGACACTCTTTTATCTGATGTTTCTCGCTTTAGGAATTATCAAATTACGAACAATGAAAGGAGAACCGCAAGCAGGTGAATTTAAAGTACCACTTGTGCCGGTTCTACCATTAATTTCAATCGTGGTTTGCGCGGCTTTGATGTTCCAATTGTCTTTAGCTACTTGGCAAGTATTTGGCATAGCCGTAGTGATTGGTTTGGCTATTTATTTCTTTTATGGACGACACCATAGTATCGTTCGTTTCGAGACAAAAGAATAAAAGTGAACGAAAAAAGAGAGGAATACTTGTCAAATAGACAGGTGTTTCTCTCTTTTCTTTCTGGCATTTTCTTCATTTTCAAGAGAAAACCGACAAGAAATATAGTTTAATAATGTCTAATTATGGTATACTGTTTAGGAGTAAATCCTGAGGGTTTAGGAAAATGACTAAAGGAGGTTTTTTCTGTATGTCACAGAAAGAAACATTTTATATTACCACCCCAATTTATTACCCAAGTGGGAAGTTACATATTGGGAATTCATATACAACAATCGCCTGCGATGCAATGGCCCGTTACAAGCGTTTAATGGGTTTTGATGTATTTTATTTAACAGGTGTGGATGAACATGGCCAAAAAATTGAAAAAAAAGCTGCTGAGTTGAATGTGACACCAAAAGAGTACGTTGATAAAATGGCAGCAGATGTTCAAAAATTATGGAAAACATTAGATATCAGCTATGATAAATTTATTCGGACAACGGATGATTATCACATGGCAGCTGTGCAACAAATTTTTGATCGTTTAGTAGAACAAGGAGATATCTACCTTGGAGAATATGAAGGTTGGTATTCAGTTTCTGATGAAGAATTTTTCACTGAAACACAATTAGCTGAAGTATATCGTGACGATGAAGGCAATGTCATTGGTGGGAAAGCACCAAGTGGTCACGAAGTCGAATTAGTTAAAGAAGAATCCTATTTCTTCCGCATGAGTAAATATGCGGATCGCTTGGTACAATATTACGAAGAACATCCAGAATTTATTCAACCAGAATCTCGTAAAAATGAGATGCTAAATAACTTCATCAAACCAGGATTGGAAGATTTAGCCGTTTCAAGAACGACTTTCTCTTGGGGAATTCCATTAAAAAATGATCCAAAACATGTGGTTTACGTATGGATTGATGCGTTATCAAACTATATTACAGCACTAGGTTATGGCTCAGAAGATGATTCATTATTCCAAAAATATTGGCCTGCGAACGTGCAAATGGTTGGGAAAGAAATCGTGCGTTTCCATACGATTTATTGGCCAATTATGTTAATGGCCTTGGATTTACCATTACCGAAAAAAGTCTTTGGACATGGTTGGTTATTGATGAAAGACGGAAAAATGTCTAAATCTAAAGGAAATGTTGTTTACCCTGAAATGTTAGTAGAACGCTACGGTCTAGATGCGTTACGTTATTATTTATTACGAGCAATTCCATTTGGTAGTGATGGCGTCTTTACACCAGAAGATTTCGTTTCTCGCTTAAATTATGATTTAGCTAATGACTTAGGAAACTTGTTGAATCGAACAATTGCGATGATTAATAAATATTGTGATGGCAAAGTACCAGCCTATGCTTCAAAAGTTACCCCATTTGATAGCGAACTATCGACAACTGCGGCGAATGTTATTGGAAAATATCATGAAGCAATGGAAAAAATGGAATTTAACACGGCCATTGCAGAAATCTGGACGCTAGTTTCTCGTGCCAATAAATATATTGATGAAACAGCGCCTTGGGTATTGGCTAAAGAAGAAGAAAAACGCAACGAATTAGAAAGTGTCATGATCCATTTAGCGGAAAGCTTACGAATTGTGGCAATCTTATTGCAACCAGTCATGACAGAAACACCAGGGAAAATTTTCGAACAATTAGGCTTAGATCCAGAAACAATGAACATGGAAAATATTCATTTTGGTGAGTTCCCAACAGACGTAACAGTAACAAGTAAAGGAACACCTATTTTCCCACGTTTAGAAATTGAAACAGAAGTAACGTATATTCAAAAGAAAATGTCTCAAAGCGAAAGTGCTACAGAAGAGGATATTAAATGGAATCCAGAAGAAACAACGTTAGTTTCAACGAAAGAAAAACAAATTAAGTACGATGATTTCGATAAAGTGGAATTAAAAGTTGCCGAAGTTATTGACTGCAAAAAAGTCAAAGGAGCAGATAAATTATTGCAATTCCGTTTAGATGCTGGAGATGAAAACCATCGTCAAATTCTTTCAGGTATTGCTGAATTTTATCCAGATCCAGCTGCGCTAATTGGCAAAAAAGTAGTTATTGTGGCTAACTTAAAACCAAGAAAAATGCGTGGTCAAATTAGCCAAGGAATGATTCTTTCAGCTGAATCACCAGAAGGGAAACTTCAAATTGTTGAAGCACCAAAAGAAATGCCAAATGGTGCAGGAATCGCATAAAAGCATAAGTAGTAAAGATAAAAGGTGAATTGTAACCTTTTATCTTTACTACTTTTTTTGTATACTAGAAGAAAAGTGATTTGATGTGGGGGAAGTTTGATGGCTTATCATACTTATGAATTTTTAAAAAGACGTAAAAATGATCCAAAATGGAGAAAGGCCTATACATCTGCTAGGAATAAACGTATTATTGGTGCTTTAGTTACGATAAATATAATTATTGGGGGCTTTGTTTTGTGGAAAAAAATAGAAAGTGGCGATATAGAAGTAAATAATATTATCGACGTCCTAAAATCAAAAATCAACGAATTTTTAAATTAAAAGAATCGAAGAAAAGCCTAGGAAAAATCATTTGCGATTTTTCCTAGGCTTTTCTATTTTAGAGTTTCACTTTTTTAGGTATTCGTTTTTTACCAAAACGGCCTTTCGTTAGGCGACTTGGTAAAATGATCAGTAAGAGTGAAAAAGGGAGACTAATAATTTGCCACGTGAGTAAACGACCTAAGCTATTATTTTTATAGAGCCACTCTAATATAAAATGCAGTCCTAAAATACTTAACAAAGCCAAGCCTGTCAGGAAATAAGGCGTTGATACCCAGTCGGTCGTTTTCAAGAGACTAAAACCTAAAGGAATTAGATAAAAGTAAGCACTTGTTAAAGTAATACGCCAACTTTTCATAACGGTGCCTAAATTAATTATAAAAAAAAGTAAAGATAGGACTAAAGCAAAAGGTGGAAACAAAGCCACTAACGCCGAATAGATGGTTCCCCAGACGAGCATTAAGGGACCTTTAACAATAGCGGCAATAAGTGTAAACAAGCCAATTAGGAGTAACTGCTGTGTCAGTGAGCCAAAAGTTAGTAAGCCAAATAAAATAAGCAGTAGCCAGTGCCAAATGGTTTGGTTTTGTTGTTTTCGCTCAATAGTTACATTTTTTTGGATAGAGGTTTTTAAAAAATTTTCTAAATCAGGTGATTGTTTCACCTTATCACGCTCCTCTCAACTTAAGAGACAACAAACGAGTAGGTCTGCTAATTAAAAAGCAGTGCCTACTCGTCTATTATAAGTGGTTTTTCTAAAAATAAAATCCGCCTTAAGTCTCAGTTACTGGGCTGCCAAGTAAGGTGTAAACCATTCAGAAAGTGTGCCGGTATAAGGTAAAACGACCCGTTTCATTCCACGAGAAATAGCAGTATACAGGATTTTTTTATCTCGTTTATTGTCGGAATAACGATTAACATTTGGGTTATGAAGAATTACATTATCAAATTCTAGACCTTTTGCCATATCAATTGATAAAACTTGCAGTGACGGATGCTCTTCCAATGAAAGAGAAGCACTGAGTTCTTTTGTTAATTGTTCTTTTTCTGCAAAAGTTTTAGTAATGATGGCGGTGCTTTCTTTCGGATCAAAAGTTGCAATGGAAGTGACGATTGCTTTAAGATAGTCAGACGCAGAGTCACAAGGAATAAATGTCGGTTTTTCTCCATCATGCCGGATGGGCACAATGGTTAATTGCTCTGGTTGAGTGCCTAATGTTTGGAAGAGTCGTGTAATTTCTTTACTTGAACGGTAACTGTTTAATAATTGATACGTTCCAACAGAACGGCTGGTTTCGTTAACCAATAAATCATGAGCTTCAGAAAATTCAATGGCTGTATTAAAAATGGCTTGATTTTCATCACCAGCTAAAGTAAAACTAGCTTTAGGGAAAAGTGTCAGCAGTAATAATAATTGGGCTTCTGTATAATCTTGGACTTCATCGACTAGGATAAAAGCCATTTGTTGGTTGGCGAGGTTTTCAATAAATGCATGTTTCACCAAAATAAGGGCCACAATTTCATCGGCTGTGAAAACAGCTGTCTCTTTTTGATACGATTTTCCAGTGAATAAAGAATAAAACGTTTCAAAAAAGGTCCATTGATCTAGCCAAGCATCATTTTTAATAGCGGCAGTAATAGAGCGATATTTTTTCTTCAAACGTTTTAAAGCAAAATCAGCCAGATGTTTTTCATTATCTTCGGTAATCACTGTGCCAAAATAACGAACTTGTTCAGCTTCTGTTAAATCTTGGAATTGATCCAACATTTTTTTAGAATGGGCTTGTTTTAATAAGTACCGTGTCCAAAGACTGGTTAATTTTTCTTTTGTGGCTGAAATTCGTTGGCGAATACTCAAGTCAGCTGGTGTTTCTTGATAAAGTTTAAAAATTGTTTCTGAAGTAAATAAGGTCTGCTTTTTAAAAGTTAAAGGACGGAAAAAATGTGGCTGCACAACTGCTTTTTCAGGATTGCTTAAAAGAAACGTTGCAAATTCTTTTGAACGAATAACGTGCTCTTGCTCCGTTACCTCAGAGCGAGTAATGCGTTCGAAATAGTCCGTTTCTTCTTCCATTGGCCATGCTTCTTTGGTAGTGAAGCGCAAAAATTGTAAAAGAGTCAAATTCAAGGGATTTCGTTCGCCTAAATTCGGTAAAACTTGAGAAATATAATCAATAAATGTTGAATTTGGTGAAAGTAATAAAATATTATCCGCTGTAATTTCTGCTCGATGTTGATAAAGTAAATAAGCAATCCGTTGCATAATCGCAGACGTTTTCCCACTACCAGCAATCCCGTTGACTAGTAGGAGTGGCTGCGTTTCGTCACGAATTATTTGATTTTGTTCTTGTTGAATGGTTGTCGTAATGTCCTTCATGTAAGGAGAAGCATCTTCTTCTAAAGAATGCAATAACACATCATCTTGAATCGCAATGGTTGTGTCAAAATAGTTGATTAATTGATCTTTTTCAATAATTATCTGTCTTTTCAAATCAAGTTGTACAGGAATGGTTTGTTGATGTGCCATGTAGGCTGTTTTCCCTAAAACATTGTCATAAAATAACGAAGCAATCGGTGAGCGCCAATCGTGAATGCGCGTTTCTTCTTCTAAAGAAGTAAAATCGTTTACGCCAATATAAAAATTTTCTGGCTCTTCAGGGCTGTCTTCAAAAGTCACGCCAATTTTGCCAAAATAAGGAACTTGTAATAGGCGTTTCACTTTGTCTAAATTTTTAGCCGTTGCTTCATTTTTTAAGTTCCATTGATCAATTTCACGGTTCTTCATTTCCAACATGGCAAACGTTTCTAGATTATCGGCATAACTATCAAAATTCAGCTTAGAATCGCGACCAAATTCTTCTAGCATATGTTTGCCATCTTTCATTGTGTTCGCCAATTGCTCTTCGTAAACTTTTTTAGCCGCTTGCAGCTCATGATAAACCGTTGTTAAATGCTGTTGTTCATAAATTTTTTCATCGGTCATGGAGATTCCTCCTTTTAATAACATGACTGAATAGTATACGTTACTTTTAGCATAAATGCAAGCGCTGTTTATGAGGAAATGGCGAATCTTGTCGCCTAGTCATTCAGATTTTTCAAGAAATATGATAAAGTAGAGAGGAGATAAAGGAGGCAATCATAATGATTTTTGATACACATACACATTTGAATGCAGAACAATTTAATGATGATATTCCAGAAACGATTGCACATGCCCAAGAATTGGGTGTTACAGAGATGGCCGTGGTCGGTTTTGATGAACCAACGATTGAAAAATCTCTTTTACTTAGTCAGGAATATGCCAATATTTATAGTATCATTGGTTGGCATCCAACAGAAGCGGGTAGCTATACGCCAGAGGTTGAACGACGATTACAAGAACAATTAACGTTGCCAAAAATTGTCGCATTAGGTGAAATCGGTCTTGATTATTACTGGATGGAGGATCCTAAAGAGGTGCAAGAAAAAGTCTTTCGCCGCCAAATTGCGATTGCTAGGGAAATGAATTTACCGTTTAGTGTGCATACGAGAGAGGCATTAGAAGATACCTATCGAATTTTAAAAGATGAAAAAATTTCAGATATTGGTGGAATCATGCATAGTTTCAGTGGTGATGCCGAGTGGATGAAGAAATTTTTAGATTTAGGTTTGCATATTTCTTTTAGTGGAGTCGTAACGTTTAAAAAGGCGTTGGATGTTCAAGAAGCGGCGATGGCGGTACCACTTGAACGAATGTTGGTGGAAACAGATGCACCCTATTTAGCTCCCGTTCCTTATCGTGGTAAACGGAATGAACCAGGCTATACACGATACGTAGTGGAAAAAATTGCTGAATTACGACAACTAACCTTTGAAGAAGTGGCAGAACAAACGAGAGTCAACGCTCATCGCTTGTTTCGGATAGATAAATGAAGGAAAAAATGAAAGTTGCAGAAATCATTGTCGTTGAAGGAAAAGACGACACACGCCGCATTCAAGAGGTAGTTACAGCAGATACGATTGAAACGATTGGCTCTGCTATCAATGATGAAATTTTGACACAAATTGAACACGCACAAGAAACGAGAGGCGTGATTATTTTTACAGATCCAGACTATTCGGGCGAAAAAATTCGTAAAACAATAATGGAAGTTGTCCCTGATGCAAAGCATGCTTTTTTATCAAGAAAAGTCGCAGTGCCTAAAAAAAATGGCGGTAGCCTAGGGGTTGAACATGCTAGTGATGAAGCAATTATTGAAGCATTAAAAAAAGTCGTAACACCTGTTCAAGCTGATGAAGACTATCAAGAAATTCCTAGACAAACACTAGTTGAATATGGTTTAATAGCGGGAGCAAATGCCAAAAAATACCGTGAATTATTAGGAGATGACCTAAGAATTGGCTATACAAATAGCAAACAGTTAGTCAAACGGTTAAGCATGTTTCGGATTACAGAAGCAGAATTGAAAGAAAGCATGACACGTATTTTAAAAGAACTTGCAAACGAAGAATAACTACATGGAGGAACAAGCGTGACGGACTATAAAGAAATTGCCACACCATCCAGAACCAAAGAAATACTAAAAAAACATGGATTTTCATTTAAAAAGAGTTTAGGTCAAAATTTTTTGACAGAGCCTAATATTTTAAGAAAAATTGTAGAAACAGCGGGAATTAATCAGCAGACAAATGTTGTCGAAGTCGGACCTGGAATTGGTGCATTAACAGAGCAATTAGCGATGAACGCGGCACAAGTTGTGGCTTTTGAGATTGATGATCGCTTGATTCCTGTCTTAGCGGATACCTTAAGTCGCTATGATAATGTGACAGTGGTTCATCAGGATGTTTTAAAAGCTAATTTGGTCGAGACAACCAACCAAGTTTTTCAAGAGAAGTATCCGATTAAAGTGGTAGCTAACCTACCTTACTATATTACTACGCCAATTATGATGCATTTTTTAGAATCTTCTTTAGATGTAGCCGAAATGGTTGTGATGATGCAAAAAGAGGTCGCTGATCGAATTGCTGCTAAACCAGGAACGAAAGCTTATGGCTCATTATCAATTGCTGTCCAATATTTTATGGAAGCAAGTGTCGCCTTTATTGTGCCAAAAACAGTTTTTGTGCCGCAACCCAATGTTGACTCGGCGATTATTAAATTGACGCGCCGTGCTACACCAGCGGTGACAGTGACCAATGAAAAAGAATTTTTCAAATTAACCAAAGCCAGTTTCCAATTAAGACGCAAAACATTGTGGAATAACTTAACGCATTTTTATGGGAAAGATGAACAAACGGTGGCTTGGCTAAAAGAAAGCCTGGCTGAAGCAGAAATCGATCCTTCTAGACGTGGTGAAACATTGTCTTTAGAAGAATTCGCTCGTTTAAGTAATGCTTTAGAAAAAAATAAACCAGTATAAAAAAGAACTTTCTGTTATTTATGAGAAATAACAGAAAGTTCTTTTATGTGTCTTGACACATTACGGCTGTTCAGCTACACTTGAGAAAAACAAAAAGGTGTCATGACACCTTTAGGAGGCAGTATTAATGAAAACAAACTCAGTAAAACGTTTAACAATTTCAGCACTTTTAATTGCAATGGGGATTATCATTCCAATGGTTATGCCAAGAATTACCATTGGTCCAGCCAGTTTTACATTAGCAAGTCACGTCCCAGTTTTTATTGCCATGTTTATTTCTCCAGTGGTGGCAATTGCGGTTAGTCTAGGAACAGGTTTTGGTTTTTTCTTATCCGCAACACCGATTATTGCTTTGCGGGCCTTATCTCATTTGATTTTTGCAGTCATTGGCGCAGTGATTTTACAAAAGCATCCAGAAATTTTAATCAATAAAGAGGGGAAATTCACTTTATTAAATGGGAAATTACAGTTGTTTAACGTGGGAATTGGAGTGATTCATTCCGCTGCCGAGCTAGTGGTTGTTTCTGTATTTTACACAATGGGCAACTTGCCAGGAACCTATTATACAGCCGGCTTCATGTATTCTATTTTTCTTTTGATGGGCGTTGGTGGATTAATTCATAGTTTGGTGGATTTCAGTATTGCCTACTTTTTAGCAAGTACCTTAAGTAAACATGTAGATATTCCAACTTTTACAGAAGCAAAACAACCCAAAGTGATAAAGAAGAAGGTTAAATTAGCATAAAGAGAAACAATCGAGGCATCCGTCATTGCGACGGATGCCTCGAGATTTTTTTATTTAATGACTTCTTCTGTTTGAGGGTCGAAGAAATGTCCTTTGTTAATATCAAAAGCTAAGTCAATCATTTCACCAGGATGGTGGAAGTCACGAGCATCTACTTTTGAGATAAACTCTGTCTCACCAATTTTTGTATAAAGCATGGATTCAGCCCCTAATAATTCAGAAACAACGACTTCAGATTTAATCACCGCATCTTTCATTGCCGTTAAAGCCACTTGTTCGCTATGAATATCTTCTGGACGAATACCGAAAATTAATTCTTTGCCTTCATAACCATGTTCAACAAGCTCTTTGTTTCTTCCTTCAGGAATTGCTAGTTTTAAGCCATGTTGGTTAGAAATAACCCCATTGTTTAAGGTAACTTTGAAGAAATTCATGGCAGGTGAGCCGATGAACCCAGCTACGAACATATTTTTTGGTGTATTGTAAACTTCTTTTGGTGAACCAATTTGTTGAATAAAGCCATCTTTCATAATTACGATTCGATCAGCCATGGTCATCGCTTCGGTTTGGTCATGTGTCACATAAATTGTCGTAGTTTCTAAACGTTGGTGTAGTTTAGCGATTTCAGCACGCATGGCTACACGTAATTTTGCATCCAAGTTTGATAAAGGTTCATCCATTAAAAAGACTTTGGCATCACGGACAATTGCCCGGCCAAGTGCAACACGTTGGCGTTGTCCACCAGAAAGCGCCGCAGGTTTACGTTGTAAGTACTCTGTTAAGCCCAGAATATCCGCAGCATTTTCCACCCGTTTTTTAATTTCAGCTTTATCATATTTTCTTAGTTTTAAACCAAAAGCCATGTTATCAAAAACAGTCATATGCGGATAAAGCGCATAGTTTTGGAAAACCATGGCAATATCACGATCTTTCGGTGCAACGTCATTCATGACTTTGTCCCCAATTGATAATTCACCTTCAGTAATATCTTCTAAGCCAGCAATCATTCGCAATGTTGTTGATTTACCGCAACCAGAAGGTCCGACAAAGACGATAAATTCACGGTCTGTAATTTCTAAGTTAAAATCTGTAACAGAATAATGTTCTGCATTGTCATATTTTTTATACACATTTCTAAGCGCCATTTCCACCATTTGATACGTCACTCTTTTCTTTTTGATTTGTTACTCATAGTTTAAATGAAAACGCTATCTTTCAGCAAGGGAGAGTTGCACAAGAAAAAGAAGACTTTTTCGTCAAGGTGACAAAGGACAAACACTCTCAGCGGATTTATCGCTAAACTTTTGTTATAATATAACAAAGACAGGAGTTGGATAACATGAAAATCGCTTTAATCGCTCATGATCGTAAAAAAACATTAATGATCAAACTAGCAACCGCTTATAAACATATTTTAGAAAAACATGAATTGTATGCAACGGGAACGACAGGCATGAAAGTGATGGAAGCAACTGGCTTACCCGTGCATTGCTTTAAATCGGGGCCATTAGGTGGGGATCAACAGATTGGCGCAATGATATCAGAAGACAACATTGATTTAGTTATTTTTTTAAGAGATCCTCTTTCCGCGCAACCGCATGAACCAGATGTGACGGCTTTGATTCGTCTAAGTGATGTCTATGAAATTCCTTTAGCGACCAATATCGGCAGTGCTGAAATTCTTTTGAGAGGTGTCGAGGCGGGGTTTGCGGACTTCCGTGAGGTTATCCATGAAGGGGATCGTCGACCGTTAGCTTTTTAGAGAACCTTAATGGTTATTTTGACTATTTTGTGGTATATTTTATGAGGACTTTTGTCCAAATAAAATAACAGAGTAGGAGACAAAGCGTTAAGTGCTAAAAGGATGGGATGTTGCCTTTTGGACGAAGAACATAAACAGTGTGTTGCTAGAAAGCAAAGGTTCTTACTTTGCTTATCATCAGAACAACACGTTCAGCTTTTTAATGTTCGCGGTTTTGTTTTCGCATTCGCTGCATGGTTCGTCATGTAGCAGCTCTTAGAGGAGATGCTAAAAATGACAAAGAAAAAATTTGGCACAAAATCCATTGCGTTAATGGGCGTACTCATTGCGGTGGTCGTTGTCTTTTCACGCTTTTTTGCGTATGAAACAACGTTTTTAAAAATCAGTTTCACGTTTATCCCAGAATCATTGATTGGGATGATTTTCGGACCTTTTTGGGCTGGAATCGGCACGGCGGTGGCTGATGTAGTAGGAATGCTGCTTTTTCCAAAGGCAGGCTATTTTCCTGGGTTTACTTTAAATGCCTTTTTGGCTGGTGCTATTTATGGTTATTTCTATTATAAGAAAGAAATGACATGGCAACGAGTGATTTTGGCGACATTGTTGGTCACCGTTTTAATTAATATCATTTTAACTCCTTTGTGGTTAAGTTTAATGTATGGCGTCAATCTAGCAAATTTTGCTTGGTGGGTGCCACGCTTAATTAAAACAGTTATTTTCTTTCCTATTCAAGTAATTGCCACTTATTATTTAGGCAATAAAATTCCCTTTAAACGTTTATTTGGAAAGCCATTATCTGAATTAGATCAATAAATTTAAAATTAAAAGAGTCACTTTTCATCATCCCAGAAAAGTGACTCTTTTTTATTGTGCTTTTTGATTAAACTGTGCTTCGTAAAGGTCACGATAATAACCCTGTTCTTTTTGCAATAATTCGTCATGGGTGCCAATTTCAACCACTTGACCATTGTCCATAACTAGAATTTTTTCAGCACTTTTGATTGTTGCTAAGCGATGGGCAATAACAAAACTGGTCCGGCCAGTCATCATTTGTAAAAAAGCATCCTGAATTTTTTGCTCAGTCAACGTATCAACTGAACTGGTCGCTTCATCTAAAATAAGCATCGGCGGATTACTAATCATCGTGCGTGCAATAGTCATTAGTTGTCGTTGTCCTTCAGAAATTTTAACGCCTTGGGAACCAATCTGAGTATCTAGTCCTTGAGGTAAACGCATGACGAAATCAAAAATATGGGCTTTTTTCATGGCTTCTATAATTTCTTCGTCAGAGGCTTCAGGATTTCCGTACGTTAAATTTTCCCGAATGGAGCTATCGAATAGCCAAGTATCTTGGAGAACCATGCCAAAACTTTTTCGCAAGCTATCCCGAGTAATTTGAGTAATGTCGTGAGTATCAACCGTAATTTGGCCACGGTCGACCTCGTAAAAGCGCATTAACAAATTCACTAATGTTGATTTACCCGCACCAGTTCGCCCAACAATGGCAATTGTTTCTCCTGGTTCAGCAATTAAATTAAAGTTTTCGATTAAAGGTCGCGTCGGCGTGTAAGAAAAATCAACGTCTTTAAATTCAACACGGCCTCGCGCTTCTTTCAAAACAATTGCGTTCGGGGCATCAGGACGTTCAACTGGTTGATCCATCATATCAAAAGTACGTTCCAATCCAGCTAAGGCTGCTTGGATTTGGTTGGTGATTCCTGAGAGTTCAATAAAAGGTTTAGAAAACTGACTAGAGTAAATGGTGAAACTGGAAATAACACCAACTGTGACTAAAGGATTGCCACTTAAAACTAACAAGCCACCGACTAATCCAATCGATAAATAAGATAAATGGTCGATAAATCGAGAAAGTGGGTTGGTTAAGGAGGAAGAAAACTGAGCCTTCTGTCCTTTTTCATACAACGTTTGATTCAATGCTTCAAATGTTTCTTGCGTAGCTTGTTCTTGTTGAAAGGCTTTAACAATTTTTTGGTTGCCAACCATTTCTGAAACGAAGCCGGAAATTTCACCAACAATCGTTTGTTGTGCAGCAAAGTTTTTTTGTGAAGCTTTTGCAACAAGCCAGTTTACAATAAAAATAATCGGCGTACTGATAAGAACCACTAATGTGAGCAGGGGACTTAGCCGAATCATAAAGAGCAAAGCAACAACGACGGTGGCCATGCCGGAAAATAATTGGTTGAAGACAGCCGAGCAAGCCATTGAAATATTGTCAATATCGTTGGTAAAGCGACTGACGATATTTCCGTGTGATGTTTGGTCATAATAACTTAACGGTAATTGATTTAAATGGGCAAAGGCGTCTTTTCTCAGCTGTGTGGTCGATAAATAAGACACACGATTACCGAGACGTTGAATCAGCCATTGACTTAGAACGGTTACGAGTAAAATTCCTGCTAATAAACCTAAAATTTTGATGAGTTGCGCAGCATTGACTTGCCCTTTACCAACCATTGTATCAACGGATTTACCTATATAATAAGTCATGAGGACAGTCGAAAAACCACTGAGAATTCCTAGGATTAAGGCGCCGATAATTTCTTTTGGATAGCGTAGTAAATACGGCTTAAAACGTGAGAAGGCACCAAAATGAATTTTTTTAGTTTGCATGGGTATCCTCCTCCTGTGATGCAACGATTTCTTGATACTCTTTAGAAGAAGTAAGTAATTCTTCGTGGGTGCCAAGGCCAGCGACTTTTCCACTATCTAGGACTAAAATTTGATTCGCCGTAGCAATCGAACTCACGCGTTGTGAAATTAAAATAACGGTTGTCTCTGCTCGTTCTTTTTGTAAAGCACGGCGCAGATTCAAATCTGTTTGATAGTCGAGGGCACTCAAGGAATCATCTAAAATAAGTAAATGTGGTTTCCTAATCAAGGCACGGGCAATGGTCAGCCGTTGTCTTTGTCCACCAGAAAAGTTTTTTCCGCCTTCGTTAACAGGCGTGTCTAACCCTTGGTCTAATTGTTCAACAAATTCTTTACATTGGGCGATAGCTAATGCTTCCCAACAGTCTTCATCAGTTGCATTTGGTTTGCCCCATTGTAAGTTTTCTCGAATAGTCCCTGTAAATAAGACGGCAGTTTGTGGGACACTTGCCACTTGTTGGCGTAAAGTAAAGAGCGGCCAATCGCGCACATTTATACCATTAATAAAAAGGTTTCCTGCACTCACATCATAAAATCTGGGAATGAGTTGGGTTAAGGTACTTTTCCCGCTGCCGGTAGGTCCTGTGATGCCGAGAATTGAGCCTTTAGGAATCGTAAAATTGATATTTTCCAAAGCCAAACCGGCCTCTGGTTCATAGCGAAAATCTACATGGTCAAAGGTAATATCACCAAATTGTGGCGATGTTTTTGCTGATTCTGGTGTATCTGTTAACTGACTTTCTACAGTTAAAACCTCATTGACACGGTTTGCGGAAGCGGCGGCTCGCGTAAAAATTACCACGAGATTAGAAGCAACAATTAAAGCGAGCATCATTTGATTCATATAATTGATCAAGGCTAAAACTTCCCCTTGTTGCAGAGAACCAAAAGAAACTTTTAAGCCACTAAAATAAAGTAAAAATAAAATTCCAACATTCATAATCAAAGTGGTTAAAGGCGTTAATAAAGCAGAGACATTCGATACGCGAATGTAAATATCGCCTAAATCATCGGAAGCTTTATCAACATGTCGTTGCTCTGTTTCCTTTCTAGCAAACGCACGGATCACACGGACACCGCTTAAGTTTTGGCTGATTTGACGGTTTAACCGATCCAAATATTCTTGGACTTTTTGATATAAAGGCACAGTCACTTTAATGATAATAAAGAGAATAAGGCTAAAAATTGGTAAAAGTAATAGGAAAAGAAAGCCCATCTGCACGTCAATGTAAAAAGCCATGACCACAGAACCGATACTTAAAAAAGGTGTCCGAATGACCAACCGAATAAACATCGCTAAAGCCAATTGAAGCTGGTTGATATCGTTTGTGATCCGAGTGATGAGGGTATCTGTACCAAAACTATTCAATTCTTTGTGTGAAAGCTGATTAATTTTTTTCATTAATTGATTTCTTAGCTCCGTCCCAAAACCTTGCGAAGCGACTGAAGCATAATATTGACAAATCATGACAAAAAATAAACCAACTAACGACATAACAAGCATCCAGAGGGCCATTTCTATGACAGTCTGTCGGTCGTTTTGACGAATACCGACATCGACTAAGTGAGCCATGAATAAGGGCAAGACTAACTCGAAACAAGCTTCTAAAAATTTGAAGACTGGACCGAGGATAATTTGTTTTCGATAATTTTTTGCGTATTTCAATAAACCAAACATAAGATTCCTCCCTTTGCTGCTCTCATTGTAGCCTAATCTTTCAATGAAAGAAAGTTGTTCGCTACATTTTCTTAACTTCTGGTAAAATAGAAGAAAAGAGTAAAGAAGTGGAGAGTGGTAGAAACATGGAAAAAATGAGTCAGATTATTTTGTTATTTTTTATTTATTCCTTTATAGGTTGGTTATGGGAAACGGTGTATTGTTCATTAAAAGCTAAAAAATTTGTTTATCGAGGATTTTTGGTAGGGCCCTATTGTCCTATTTATGGATTTGGGGTCTTAAGCGTTCTCTATTTTGTGGAACCCTTTGAAAACAATCTCTTGGTATTGTATATCGGATCGGTTGTTTTAGTGACAATTTTAGAATATGTCACTAGTTATGGCTTGGAAAAACTGTTCCATGCCTCTTGGTGGGATTATCATGATGTACCTTTTAATTTAAACGGTCGCGTGGCTTTACCGGTTTCTCTTTTTTGGGGATTGGGGTGTGTCTTGATTGTCAAAGTTATTCAACCAGAAATCGCCAAAGTTGTCAGCTTTTTACAAGCAACCTTTGGCAACTACTTAGCCCTTTGCATAGTGATTGTAATGGGGCTTGACTTAATTTATACGTTGCTGAACATGCAAGGTTTCAAAAAACTTATTACCGAGATGGGACAAACGTTGGAAACGAACCAACAAGAATTTAAGCAACGGTTGAACACAAAAATGGAAATTGCTACAGCTGATTGGCAGAAGTTAAAAGAGCGAACCAAAAAAGAGCATTTCCAAAATCGATTAAATTTCCAACAACGTCGTTTTATTAACAATTACCCAAAACTAACTTTAAAAAACATTAAAAATTCCAAAGAAGTGCGGCATCTCTTAGAAGATTTGAAGAAGAAAGGCCAATAATTAACAAAAAATATTACAAAATATTTCAATCAATGGTCTAATTGGATGAAAAAAAGAAAAATCGTCAAAAGCTAGTTTTTAAGGCGTCTTAAGAAATTCTTAAAGAATTGAGATAGAAATGGACTAATGAATAAACGCAGGATAAAAAAAGAGTTGCATTTAAATTGTAACAAATTGTAACACGATTGAAATAAAACAAGCCCTCCTGACTAGTATAATGAGTAGGTGTTTTAGATAAGTTAGGAAAGGTGTTGGATTTAGTGAAGGTTAAAAAGTTGATACCATTTTTAACAACAATGATGCTTATCAATTTTGGACTTCCAGTCGCTGCGGCAGCAGAATCACTTGATTCGTTGCAAGAAAAAGAAGCGCAAGCGAAACAATCTGGGGAGTTAATTAGTAAAGAAATCAATTCAGCCTTAGATGATGTAAATGCTAAATATGCGGAAATCGAACGTTTAAAAACGCAAATTTCAAAAGCGGAAGATACGTTGAAAACTTCGAAAGAGGAAATAGAAAAAACAGAAAAAAATATTTCTCGTCGTAAAGAAGCTGTTGGCGATCGTATGAAGGATATTCAATTAAATGGCGACCAACGTACTTGGCAAGCCTTATTAGATGCAGAAAATTTATCAGATTTCTTTAATCGGGCCTACGCCATGACCGTTTTACAAAACTTTGAACGGGAAAAGATTGAAAGCTTAACTAGCGAAAAAGAAAAATTAGCTGCATTACAAGAAAAAGTTGAAAATACGCAAACAACTTTAAAACAAAATGAAGAGAAATTACAAGTTGAAGCTTCTTCAATGAATAATAAAGTCTCTGAGTTAAAAGAAAAAATGGCGAATAATGAAGAATTATTGGCTCAAATTTCGACAGACAAACAAAAAGAGCAACAACGCTTAGTCAGCGAAAAAGCAGCAGCTGAGGCACAGAAAAAACGTGCGGCAGAAACCGCCAAAGCAGAAGCAGCGAAGAAACAAGCAGCTGCCGACAAACAAGCGCAAGCAGATGCGGCGGCTAAACTAGAAGCCGAAGCTGCTGAAGAGTCAAGCAGTCAAGCATCAAGCTCTTCTACAAGTACAGAAAGCAGTAGCACTGAATCTTCAAGTTCTGCTAGTTCATCCGAATCGTCATCAACGACAGAATCAACGACAGACGAATCATCAACACCAGGAACTGGCTCTGGTCGTGTGCTTCAGATGGAATCAACTGCTTATTCTTGGCGCGAAGCTGGTGCAAGTAATCTAAGTGCTACTGGCATTGACTTAAGTAAACAAAGCAATGTGATTGCAGTTGATCCGAGCGTAATTCCTCTGGGGTCATTAGTGAAAGTCTCTGGTTATGGCTTTGCTATTGCTGGAGATACAGGTGGCGCTATTCAAGGGAATATTATTGATGTTCATTTTGATTCGGTAGAGCAATGCATTGCTTGGGGACGACGTCAGGTTACAGTAGAAATTCAATAATAAATTTGTTATACTAAAGACAAGATAAAAGGAATTGGCTAAGTCAGTAATGATAGTAGCCAGTTTTTTTTTAGTTAAATGTAAAGGAGAATTACAATGATTCGCTCGGCAACAAAAGAAGACGGTCAAGCGATTGCTCGGCTGGTCTTAGTTATTTTAAAAGATATGGAGTTACCAATTTTAGAAGAAGTCTCAGAAGAACAAATGATTGACCTATTAGCAGAGGCAACGGCGTATCCAACCTATCGCTATGGCTATCAACGAATTTTAGTTTATGAACATGCAGGTGAAGTTGCAGGGATTGCTGTCGGCTATCCTGCGGAAGATGAAAAGATTATTGATGAACCTTTAAGAGAAGTCTTTAAAAAACATGGCTTAGCAGAAGATGTTCGGCTATTTATTGAAGAAGAAACTTTGCCTAATGAATGGTATTTAGACACGATTTCAGTGGATGAACGTTTCCGTGGAATGGGCATTGGTTCTAAGTTATTAGATGCTTTACCTGAAGTAGCTAAAGCTAGCGGGAAGCGAGCTTTAGGTCTAAATGTTGATTTTGACAATCCAGGTGCGAGAAAGTTATACGCAAGCAAAGGCTTTAAAGATGTCACAACAATGACTATTAGTGGTCACTTATACAATCATATGCAAAAAGAAGTGTAAAAATAGAGGTCGGGACAGAAGCGTTTAACTCCGAGAAATAAGAAGGAATTTCCGAAAATTGTTCTATAATTTTTGGATAATTTCGGCTTATTTCCGAAGGAGTTGCTTCTGTTCCCGCCGTTTATCAATTTTTAAGCCTGGGACAAAAATCCAAAGTGATTTTTGTCCCAGGCTCTATTTTTCATTAATCCGTTAAAGGATCAAAATCTAATCCAAAATCATCGGAAGTTTTTTGTTTTTTCTTATTATATAACCAGTAGTCAAGGACAGCTGCTATGCAGATGCACAACGGTGCGTCCTCATCATTGGCAACAGTTAAAACAAAATAGTCGCCTGTACAAAGCATGGTTTTATCCATTGACATGATTTTTTTATGGACTTGATAAATTGAATATTGGTGCGCTTTGATATCCCCAACAACTGCCCAGTGAAGGCCTTGAACATAATAGAAATCAGCATTCAAATTGAACAGTTTCCGTAGAGTACCCACTTTTTCAAAACGCTGATATAACTCAAATCGTGTGCCGAAAGTCCAAGAAACTTGTTTAATACTGGCTAAAATTTCTCCGTTCATTGCATATAAAGAAAGCGCATCTCCTCGTGTGCCCCAGCGCCCCACCAATAGAAAAAGTGAACGGCCTGCTTGGTCTTTCACGATGGTTCGCGTAACTTTTCCTAACTGTTGTTCTTGAATAAAAAATTCAGACACGACACGATCTCCTTTCTATATAAATGAGTGCTGTAACTGGTAGTGCTTATTACAAATCTTCTCTTATTGCACGCAGGATGGCTTCGCCAACACCATTTTCTAAATTAGTGGCTGTTTCATATTTAGCGTATTCTTTTAATTCCAGTTCGGCATTGCCCATTGCAAAACTTACCCCAGCCCATTGAATCATGCTGACGTCATTTAAATTATCACCAATAGTCATGACTTGTTCAGCGGGAATCCCACGTTCTTTAGCGACGCGCGCAACCGCAATCCCTTTTTGTGCTAGGCGGTGGTTAATTTCAATATTATTAAGCGCAGAAGAGGTAACAACCAAATCATCTAGTTCTTCTACTTCCATCCCAGCAGGACCTAATACTTTCGGCCCATCCATACTGAAGCCAATAATTTTAAGGACTTCAATCGAATCATCTTTTAAAATGTCGTCTAAACTATCAACATAGGTAATATGCAATAAAGATAGGTGTGCTGAAGCCATGGCGATCACCACTTTATAAGTTAAATGGGGCATGGATTCTGCAATATGAGCGGCAAAGTTTTCAATTCTTTTTTCTTGATGTTCAGAAAAAATACCTTTATTTGTAGAGATTTCATAGTAAACATTGTGTTGACTCAAAATAGTTAGTACTTCGGTTACTGTTTCTTTTTCGATCCCAGCCGTGAAAAGTGAGTGTCCATCTTTGTCGAACACTTGGGCGCCGTTTAAAGTAATCATGGCGCAGTCAATTCCAGCTTCTTCTAAAGCGGGTTTCGCTTCGGTATATGCGCGGCCAGTAGCAACCATAAATTCGATTCCTAAACGTTCCGCTTCGCGAATTGCTGAAGCGTTATCATTTGTGATGCTCATTTTTGCATCTAAAAGTGTTCCATCCATATCTGAAGCAATTAATTTAATCATCGATTCTCTACACCTCATTATCTATTTAAAGCTTACCTATAGTTTACCACGTTTTTCCAAGAGAAAGTACCCAGAAATTTCTTGTCAGGTTTGGAGAAATTCGTTATGCTTAGAGAGCGAAGGAGTGAGCATTATGAAAGAAATTATTCACAATAGTTGGCAAACCGTTTTATCTGCTGAATTTGAAAAACCGTATTATCAAGAATTGCGGGAATTTTTGAAAAAAGAATATCAGACACAAACGATTTATCCAGATATGTATCATTTATTTTCAGCGTTAGAACTAACCCCTTTTGAAGAAGTAAAAGTAGTAATTTTGGGACAAGACCCATATCATGGACCCAATCAAGCACACGGACTAAGTTTCTCTGTCCAGCCAGGTGTGAAAGTGCCGCCATCTCTTGCGAATATTTACAAAGAATTACAAGCTGATTTAGGGTACCAACCCGTCAACCATGGCTTTTTAGAAAGCTGGGCCAAACAAGGCGTGTTATTATTAAATACTGTGTTGACCGTTCGGGCAGGTCAAGCCTATTCCCATCGAGGTAAAGGGTGGGAGCAACTGACAGATGTCATTATCGAAAAGTTGAATGAGCGTGAAAAACCCGTTGTTTTCATTTTATGGGGACGTCCAGCTCAAGAAAAAATTAAAATGATTGATACGACTCGGCATGTGATTATCAAATCACCACATCCAAGTCCATTGTCAGCGCATCGTGGTTTTTTTGGCTCACGTCCGTTTTCTCAAGCGAATGCTGCTCTAGAACGTTTAGGGGAAACGCCGATTGATTGGCAACTTCCTGAAACAGTGTAGTGTAACAGTGTATGCTGTTATAGTGTAGAAGAGTTAGTTTGTGAAAAGTTTATCGGATTATTGGTTTTTTTGACTAATACAGCTAGAAAAAACTGTTATTTTCTTTGAGAATAGTGTATGATGGATTTTGTAAATATAAAACTGGAGGGTTTATCGTGGAATTATTCGATAGCTTAAAATTTAAAGTCGTACGCCGTAATATCAAAATTGTTTTCCCTGAAGCAACAGATCCTAGAATCTTAGGTGCTGCTGCCCGCTTAAAATCTGATGAATTAGTAGAACCAATCTTAATTGGTGATCCAACAGATATCGCAAATGCTGCTATGGCTCGTGGAATCAACACATCAAACTTTATTATTATCAACCCCAATGATTATGAAAAATGGGATGAAATGGTCGAAGCATTTGTTGAACGCCGTAATGGAAAAGCTACTAAAGAAGATGCTGAAAAAATCTTAAAAGATGTCAACTATTTCGGTACTATGTTAACTTACATGGGTATTGCTGATGGTATGGTTAGTGGTGCTATCCACTCAACAGGTGATACAGTTCGTCCTGCGTTACAAATTATTAAAACAAAACCAGGTGTGAGCCGTACAAGTGGTGCCTTCTTAATGATTCGTGGTCGTGACCAAGAAAGATATTTATTCTCAGACTGCGCGATTAACGTGAACCCAACTGCACAAGAATTAGCTGAAATTGCTGTTGATAGTGCCAAAACAGCTGAATTATTTGACATTGAACCAAAAGTTTCATTGTTAAGTTTTTCAACAAAAGGTTCTGCAAAAGCACCAGAAGTAACAAAAGTTGCTGAAGCTACAAAAATTGCGCAAGAATTAGCACCTGAATATGCGATTGATGGTGAATTACAATTTGATGCTTCTTATGTATCTTCTGTCGCACAATTAAAAGCGCCCAACTCAAAAGTGGCTGGAGAAGCAACAGTCTTTGTATTCCCAGATTTACAATCAGGAAATATTGGCTACAAAATTGCTCAACGTTTAGGTAACTTTGAAGCAATTGGCCCAATCTTACAAGGATTGAACAAACCAGTTTCTGATTTATCACGTGGTGCAAACGAAGAAGATGTTTATAAATTATCAATCATTACAGCTGCTCAAACATTAATGAACGACTAATTAACTATGTCAAAGCATGATAAATAAGCAAAGTAGAAGTTGAGGTTCCCAGGACACTTGGGCCTCAACTTTATTTTTTTGAAGCTGCCACTAGTCAACTTATTGAATTTTCGGTATACTTTCATACATAGATTCTTGCAGATGGGAGGCAAAAAAATGAACATTGTCCTGAACAATCCATTGGAAACAGAAGCAATTGCTAAAATCATTGGACAAAAGGCACAAGCTGGTGATGTAATTGTCCTGACTGGTGATTTAGGGGCCGGTAAGACGACAATGACGAAAGGGATTGCTTTAGGATTAGGCATTTCCCAAATGATTAAAAGTCCCACCTATACGATTATCCGCGAATATCCACAAGGACGACTTCCGTTATACCATATGGATGTTTACCGTGTTGAAGAGGGTGCGGATGAATTAGGGTTAGATGAGTATTTTGAAGGAGATGGGCTATCCGTTGTAGAATGGGGCAGCTTGATTGAAGAAGAATTGCCAGAAGATTATTTAGAAATTATTTTAAATAAAGATTCTCAAGAAGCTGACAAGAGAGTTCTTGAATTCCGCGGAACTGGTCCGTTGGCAGAAGAAAGAATAGCAGAGATTCTACAAGTGTGGGAGGCTCGCGAATATGACTGAACAAACATTTTCTATTCGAGAAGCAGTGCCTACTGATGCGGATCAATTACTATCTGTGATGTCAAAAATTGGGAGTGAAACGCCCTATTTGGTAATGGATGAGCGAGGAATGGCCATGTCGACAACAGAATTGGCTGAAAATCTAGCAACACTCTATGAATCACCAAATAATGTTTTATTGGTGGCATTAGCGGGAAAAGCGATCATTGGGACCGCTTCTGTGTCTGCTTCTTCTAAAAAGCGGATGGAGCATATTGGTGAAATTGGCATTAGTATTTTAAAAGAGTACTGGGGCTATGGACTGGGCAGTATCCTGATGGAAGAACTTATTCGCTGGGCGCATGAAAGTCATGTTATTCGTCGCTTGGAATTAACGGTACAGGATCGCAATCAACGAGCGATTCACGTCTATAAAAAATTAGGGTTTGAAACAGAAGCAATTATGCCTCGAGGCGCCAAAACAGACCAAGGTGAATTTTTAGATGTTCATTTAATGCGTTTGCTGATTGATTAATTATTGGTTAATAATTTTAATTTCTTAAATAATCGAACGATAATTGCATGAAAAAACAAAATTTTCGCAATTATCGTTTGTTTCATATTTATTTTTCTGATATTTTTGTTATAATTATAGAAGAATTTAACGAAAAAATGAAAATTTATTTTGGGAAGGAATGTAAGAAATGGCGAAGGCGACGAAAATGAATGTTAACTATCGAGAGTCGATTTTGGATCGTGCGTATCGTTTAGAGCTAATAAAAAAAGATGAGTATGCAAAACATCAAGAAAAATTATCATTATTAAATGAAAAATTGTCTGACGGGGAACCAGCTCAATTTGATGCAAAAGAAGAAACGTTTTGGAAAAAAATTTCGCAAAAAGTTATTTTATAAAAGTAATACATACGAATAAGAGCGTACACATAGAAAGAAGCGTAAGCAGTGTCAAACTGCTTACGCTTCTTTTTTAATGAATAGGAATAACTGTTTCACGCTTAATTAATTTGTGAGGAATAACGAGACGGACACCATTCGTCAATTCTTCATGGATTAATTCATATAATTTTTTCATCGCCATTCGACCTAATTCTGACGTGTCGATGTCAATGCTTGTTAGATAAGGATGTGTCAATGTTGAAAAGATTGAGTTGTTAAAACTAATAATGGATAACGTTTCAGGAACTTGATAACCATAGATTTGCGCAAGTTGCATCGTCCGCAAAGCAAAGATATCATCAATCACCACCAACGCCGTGGCATTATTTTGATGAAGAATGTCATCGAAAGCCATGTAATCTTCAGGTTTTTCTAACGCAACGCTTGGTAAAACAGTTAATCCTTGCATCATCATTGCTTTTTGATAACCAAAGTAACGTTCAAAGTACAAACTTTCATGCGTTGTATTGGTCACAAATAAAATATTTTTATGGCCGTTTTCAATTAAAAATTCTGTCGCTTGTTTCCCTAATAATTGATTATCATTATCCACGTAAACTATTTCCGTTTCATGTTGGTAAGGTTGGCCGATTAAAGTAAAGGGAATGTTGTTTTCGTATAAGTAATCAATGACGGGGTCCTTACTATCTGAATACACAAGAATAAAACCGTCCACTTGTTTTTGAAGATGCATTCTTTTAACGTTTTCCAATAGTACATCAAAACTTTTGGCAGTTGCAATAGCAGTAGTCATATCGTAAAGACGGGCTTCCTCGTTGATGGCTTCCATAATTTCTAAATAAAATGGATTCCCTAACCGTTCTTTCGAATCTAAAGGAGGTAAAATTACGCCAATGGCACTTGAAATTCGTTTACCCAAATTCCGTGCCGTCATATTTGGCACATAGCCTAAGTCATCCATGACTTTTCGCACTTTCTTTTTTGTCGATTCAGAAATACTTGGATGATCGTTAATGACACGCGAAACGGTTGAAGTTGCAACCCCCGCTTTCTTAGCGACATCTTTTACTGTAATTGCCATTTTTGCCACGCCTTTCTTAGTGATTATAGAAGGTTAAATTGATAAACCGTTTGGTAGGTTTGCTTTTTATTAGCTGGTAATAAAATAGAGCCCCACTGAGGATGATGAACAATGTCTGGATACTCTTGAGGTTCAATTGCTAAGCCATAGTTTGAATGCATCGCTTGTCCATTAATAGAAAAAGGAGCCTCAAAACCAGTCGTAGAAAATAATACCATACTTTGGTTCGTTGTTGCTATCGTCATTTTTCTTCCAGAAGTAGGTTCTTGTAAGCATAATTGTGGCTGTCTTAAGTCAGAGCCAACTAAGGGGAAAACATCATCTAACCCAGTTGGATAGCGTTGGAGGATTGTTTCGATAGGTGTCAGTTCATTAAAACGTATGGATAGTTCAGAAGCTGGTAAAATCCGTCCAGTAGGCAGCTTATTATCGTCTAATTCTAACATACCTTGACAGTTCAAAGATAGCAAATGTGACAGAATGTCTAACTTTCCATTGCCAGATAAATTAAAGTAGGCGTGGTTTGTAGGATTAAAAAGTGTTTCCTGTTTACTCCGTCCAGTACTGATCATTCGTAAATGATTATCCTCTAGCTGGTAGGTGATGGTGGCCTCAATTGGTCCGGGATAGCCAGAAAGGGTGTCGGTTAAATGAAAAGCAACGCCAATGATATCCTTTTTTTCAAAGGGCTCGACTGTCCAATATTGAAAAGACCACCCCTTTGAGCCACCATGGATATGATGACCGTCGCTATTTTGTTCTAATATTCCATTTTGCCAATGGCCATTACGAATGCGTCCAGCAACTGGTCCAACAGTGGCGCCAAAAAAGCTTTGATCCTTTAATACATCTTGATAAGAATCATACGATAAAAGGATATTTTCCCAATGATTATTTTTGTTTGGCATCAAAAGTTGATGGAGGCGCGCGCCATAATTGAGAAGAACGACTTCTAAAAAGTCGTTCTTCAAAGTAATTTTTTTTAAGTTTGTGTTTGGAATATCGGTTACGGTGATACGATTATCCTTCATGATCAAGCCACACTTTTTTTAAGTAATCAAACGTTAAAGCGCTCGTCTCTGGCACGATGGGCAACCCTTCGCCTAACTCTTCTTTGCGGCCAACGCCAACAGGCTGCGCTCCACTAGCAAGAATCGCTTGAATCCCAGCTTTGGCATCTTCAATGCCAAGACATTCTGCTGGTGTCAAATCAATTTCTTTCGCAGCTAAAATGAAAATATCTGGAGCGGGTTTGCCTGCCTGGACGTCTGCTGGATTAGCAATGGCATCAAAAAGGGGCGTCAATTGCATTTTTTCTAAAAGGAAAGGTCCATTTTTACTTGCAGAAGCCAAGGCGATTTTAATATTGGCTTCACGTAATTCCGTTAATAAAGAAAGAATTCCTGGATAGACATCTTCAGGCGTAATTGCTTGGATCATTTCCAAGTAATAATCGTTTTTCCGTTGCGCTAACTGGGCAAATTCTTCAGAAGAAAACGTGCCTTCTTTTTTTCCGTATTTTAACAGTAACTGCAGAGAATCTTCACGGCTTACACCTTTCAATTGTTCGTTGAAAACACGGTCAATGGAAATTCCAATTTCGTTCCCTAATTTTTTCCAAGCGTGGTAATGAAATTCTGCTGTATCAGTAATAACGCCATCTAAATCAAACAAAACGCCTTTAAACATGAACTTCTTCCTTTCTGATCGGTAAAACTAATCGATCTTTTAATGTGTATTTTTGATCGTAAACAGTTAATGGAATTGCAGGGCCGTCGAGTAAATTAAAGGCTACTTGGTCTGCTGCAACTTCAACAAATAGTAAACGATTCCGGTAATTAATGTGGAACGAGTAGGCTGTCCATGTCGCTGGTAAAAAGGGTGCAAATTTTAGTTGTTGATGGTCCGTTTTCATTTGGGCAAAACCTTGCACAATCGCTAGCCAACTACCAGTCATTGAGGTAATGTGTAAGCCATCTTCTGTATCATTATTGTAATTATCTAAGTCAAGGCGCGCTGTTCGTTGATACATTTCCACTGCTTTTTCTTCCATACCTAATTCAGCAGCTAACACAGCATGAATGCTTGGTGAAAGGGAAGATTCATGGACAGTCATTGGTTCGTAAAAATTAAAGTTCCGGCGTTTTTCTTCTAAAGAAAAGGCGTCATTAAAGAAATAAATTCCTTGAAGAACATCGGCTTGTTTAATGAAACAAGACCGCAAAATTTTATCCCATGACCAATGTTGATTTAAAGGCAGCTCACTAAGTGGTAAATCAGAAACAGGCATTAAATCTTTATCTAAGAAAGTGTCATGTTGTACAAAAATGCCTAATTCATTATCCACTGGAAAGTACATATTCTCTACAATGTCTGCCCATTTAGCTAATTCGTCGTCTGCAATTTTGAGCGTTGTTTCTTCTTGGAATTTTAAATAAGACTCACGGGTGTAACGTAGAACCCACGCAGCGATGGTATTGGTATACCAGTTATTGTTGATATTATTTTCATATTCATTTGGCCCCGTTACGCCATGAATCATATATTGTTTATGACGTTGGGAGAAGTGGACCCGATCTGCCCAAAAACGAGCGATTGCCACAAGTACTTCTAGACCAGCATCTTTGAGATAGTCTTCGTCTCCTGTATAGTTGACATAATTATAAATCGCATAAGCAATCGCACCATTTCTGTGAATCTCTTCAAAAGTGATTTCCCATTCGTTATGACATTCCACACCAGTAAAAGTAACCATTGGGTAAAGCGCACCCTTTAACCCTTGTTGTTGGGCATTATGAATGGCTTGAGGCAATTGATTGTGGCGATATTTCAGTAGATTTTTAGTAACTTCGGGCTTAGCCAACGCCAAGTAAAGTGGGACAGCATATGCTTCGGTATCCCAGTATGTGGCACCGCCATATTTTTCGCCAGTAAAGCCTTTTGGTCCGATATTTAAACGATCGTCTTCACCATAGTAGGTTGAGAAAAGTTGGAAAAGATTAAAACGAATGCCTTGTTGGGCTTCGTCATCTCCTTCAATAACAACATCAGCTAATTGCCAACGTTTTGCCCAAGCGGCAGCTTGACCAGCTTTTGCTTCAGGGTACAAGGTAGTCATTTCTGCAAATAATTCGTTTACTCGTGTGATTTGTTGCGTTTCTGGCACATCACGGCTGGTAACGACAAGCACTTCTTTTGTGATGGCGGTCGTATCACCTTCTTTTAAGGACACTGTCAATTCTGCGGTTAAAGCCAAGGGCTGTTGTGTATATGTAGGCACAACAGCGGCTCCATCGATGAAATGGCGCATGCCTGCAGTCACTGTAAAACGCTCTATTTTAAAGTTGTTAGGAATGGTCTTAGTCGTAACAAAGCCAAGTGTTTCTTGTGTTTCAATAGCTCTTTCTTCCCAAAAATGTTCTTCATAATTGCTGTCTTCATTTTGAACATCGCCATCCAATTTTGAGTGAAGAGTGATTGTGCCTGTACCTTCCAGCATTTCAATTGTTAAGTGGATGTAAGCTGCTTCTTTTTTTTCTAAGCTTAAAAAACGTTCAAAAGAGAAGCGCACTTTGTTCTTCGGTGTTTGGATGGTGAATTGCCGAGAAAGGACCCCATTTTGCATGTCTAATTCTAAAGAAAAATCTTCGTAAGGTGTAGTGGCTAAATCAATTGTTTGTCCATCAATTTGTAAGTCCATTGCGATGAAATTAATTGCGTTAATCACTTTGCCGAAATATTCAGGATAACCATTTTTCCACCAACCAACACGTGTTTTGTCTGGATACCAAACACCTGCTAAATAGGTTCCTTGATGGTGGTCGCCAGAATAGTGTTCTTCAAAATTTCCCCGCATCCCCATATAGCCATTGCCAATGCTCGTTAATGATTCTTGTAAACGTAAATTTTCTTTATCTAAGTGTGTAGTACGGATTTTCCAAGGATCAATTTGGAATAAACGTTTGATTTGTTTCATGAGAATCCCCCTCAGTGATTTTATTGATAGGTCTATCATAAACGCAACCGATTGCATTAGTCAATAGTCAATGCTTAAAAAGTGTAATCTTATGAATAAAAGCTGAAAAAAAGGTAGGATAGAAGGAGCTTTATTTGCTTTATTAAAAGACAAAATAAAAAGGGGTTAAGTAGTAGGGAGTTGTTTTCCACAATATTTTTGAAATTAAAGCATTTACAAAAAGGAAACAGGAGTATATAATGGCAACATAACGAAACCGATTGCGTAAGGAGTGGCAGGAATGAAAAAAATGTTTAGTTTTGAGTTTTGGCAAAAATTCGGGAAAGCTTTAATGGTCGTTGTGGCAGTAATGCCCGCAGCGGGTTTAATGATTAGTATTGGGAAATCGCTTCCCTTAATCGATCCTAATTTAGGTTTGTTAGTAACAACAGGCGGAGTTCTGGAGAGTATCGGTTGGGCAATTATTGGCAACTTACATTTACTATTTGCGTTAGCAATAGGTGGCAGTTGGGCCAAAGATCGTGCAGGTGGCGCATTTGCAGCGGGGATTTCTTTTGTTTTAATCAATCGTATTACTGGAGCCATTTTTGGTGTAACAAATGAAATGTTGGCAGATGAACAAGCTTTCACGCATACCTTATTTGGCACCAAGATTATGGTGAAGGGATTCTTTACAAGTGTCTTAGAAGCTCCGGCATTAAATATGGGTGTTTTTGTAGGGATTATTGCTGGTTTTGTCGGTGCGATGGCTTACAACAAGTATTACAATTATCGGAAATTACCAGATGCGCTATCATTTTTTAATGGTAAACGGTTTGTCCCATTTGTCGTTATTTTGTGGTCTACAATTGTCTCAATTGCATTAGCACTTATTTGGCCAAATATTCAAGCGGGAATTAATAATTTTGGGTTATGGATTGCGCAATCTCAAGATAGTGCACCTATTTTAGCGCCATTCTTATATGGAACGTTGGAACGTTTGTTATTACCTTTTGGGTTACATCATATGTTGACGATTCCAATCAACTATACACAATTAGGTGGAACGTATGAAATTTTATCTGGCGCACAAGCTGGAACCCAAGTTTTTGGTCAAGATCCTTTATGGTTGGCTTGGGCAACAGACTTAGTGAATCTTAAAGGCGCTAGTGACATGAGCAAGTATCAGTTTGTCTTAGAAAATTGGACACCAGCTCGATTCAAAGTAGGCCAAATGATTGGTTCTTCAGGGATTTTAATGGGGATGGCTTTGGCGATGTATCGTAATGTCGATGCAGATAAAAAAGCTAAATATAAATCAATGTATTTTTCTGCTGCCTTAGCTGTTTTCTTAACTGGTGTGACAGAGCCGTTAGAATTCATGTTTATGTTTGCTGCAGTGCCGCTTTATGTGATTTATGCCGTAATCCAAGGTGCTGCTTTTGCAATGGCTGATATTTTACCATTGCGTGTGCATTCGTTTGGAAATATTGAATTGTTAACAAGAACACCGCTAGCAATAAAAGCTGGTTTAGGTGGCGATTTAATCAATTTTGTTTTAATGGTCATCATTTTTGGTGTTGTCACTTATTTCTTAGCGAATTTCTTAATTAAAAAATTTAATTACGCAACACCTGGAAGAAATGGAAACTATGACAATGATAACGGCGAAGAAATCGCATCTAGCGCGGCTGGTTCAGGCGTCGTCGATCAGCAAATCGCGCAAATTGTCTACTTACTTGGCGGTAAACAAAATATCAAAGAAGTTGATGCGTGTATGACACGCTTACGTGTCAGTGTAAAGGATCGAGAAAAAGTCGGTTCGGAAGAGGCGTGGAAACGGGCAGGCGCAATGGGCTTGATTGTGAAAGATAATGGCGTTCAAGCCGTTTATGGACCAAAAGCCGATGTTTTAAAATCCGATATTGAAGATTTACTAGCTTCCGGCGTTGACATTCCAGAACCAGTTATAGCAGAAAGTACAACAGGAGTGCCAACAACGAATTTCTTAGGCAAGAAAAAAGATTTCGTGGCTGTGGCGACAGGGGAAGTTATTCCAATGGCGCAAGTCAATGATCCTGTCTTTTCACAAAAAATGATGGGGGATGGATTTGCGGTTAAGCCTCTAGAAGGAGAAGTGGTGGCACCAATTTCGGGGAAAGTTCTAAGTGTTTTCCCAAGCAAACATGCGATTGGGCTACAAACAGAAGAAGGTATTGAAGTACTTGTCCATATGGGGATTGATACAGTCGAAATGGCAACACCTGCTTTTGAATCTTTTGTTAAAGAAGGACAATCATTGAAAGCTGGGATGAAACTAGCTAAAATGAACTTGGATGTGATTGAACAAGCTGGCAAAGAAACAACGATTATTGTCGCTTTTACAAACAGCGACAAAGTGGAACAAGTAGTCATTAATCAACTAGGAACCGCCACTGCGGGAACTGTGATCGGACAGATTGAAATTTAAATGATTATGTCGGGCACAATCAATAATTGTGCCCGACATAATCACATGTAAGGGAAGGTGAAAAGATGAATCTTTTAACAATCAATACTCATAGCTGGTTAGAAGAAGAACCATTAAAAAAATTAGAGGAGATTGCCAAGGTGATTTTATCTTCTGAAAGTGAAATAATTGCCTTACAAGAAGTGAATCAGAAAGTCGCTTCCAAGAAAGTGCCGTTAGAACAGTTAACTACTTTTTGTCCCGTGGCGACCCAAACACCGATCCATGAAGATAATTTTGCATATCTAATCGTTCAATATCTAGCTGAAAAAGGCCAACACTATTATTGGAGTTGGGAAATGAGCCACATTGGTTATGCTATTTATGAAGAAGGGAACGCACTACTTTCGAAATGTCCGTTGACTAGTGAAGCTCTCCTTATTTCAGAAAGCCAAGAACCAACGAATTATCGAACAAGAAAAATCTTAGTAGCGGAGACAGAGAGTTCAAAAGGTACGCTTACTGTTGTCTCTGGTCACTTTTCTTGGTGGGAAACACCCTGTACAGGTTTTGCCTATGAATGGCTACAATTAGAGAAATACTTAGCGACGGGGCAACAACCGTTAGTCATTTTAGGCGATTTAAACAACCCAGCTGGTACAGCTGGCTATCAATTAGTGGAAAATAGTTACTTGCCGATTCAAGATGCATTTGTTGTAGCGGAAGAAACAAGCGGTGAAGCGACAGTAGAGAAAAAAATAGATGGCTGGGAAGAAAATGAAGCAGCCTTGCGGATTGACTACGCATTTGTTCCAAAACAGTGGCACGTACGAAAATATGAAGTAATTTTTGATGGTAGGAAAACACCGATAGTCAGTGATCATTTTGGCTTACTCATTCAACTAAAATAAGAAAAAGCGCTGAATTTTCAGCGCTTTTTCTTATTTATTCGCTCATGTAACTATTCTTCTCAGTCTTGTTTGGCTAATTCTTGATCCCGAAGGATGGTGGCCTCAATCCCTTTGATGACTGTTGAAATAAACGCATTGTTTTCTAATTCGACAATCCCAGCAACCGTGGTTCCACCAGGAGAACTGACTTGGTCGATTAAAGTCCAAGGATTCTCTGTACTATTTGCCAAAGTTTGAGCGCTGCCTAGTACAGCTTGTGTGGCAATTTCTAAGGCTAACTCTTTGTTCATACCATTTTTAACGGCTGCTCGGGCAATCGAATCAATAAATAAGAAAGCATACGCAGGAGTGCTACCTGCAATAGCAGTAAAAATCGAAAAATACTGTTCCTCTAATTCCCAGGCTTGGCCAACTGCTCGAAACAACGATAAAACAGTCTGGATGTCTTCAGGGGATGCGAAAGCGTTGCCACAAACAGCTGCTGCACCTGCGCCAATCAATGCATTCATATTGGGCATCACACGAACAAGACGAAGCGGTTGGGTAGTCTCAAACAGTTGATACAATTCTGCAATAGTCGTACCTGCTGCAATGGAAACAATTAACGGTTGCTTGTCTAAAATTGCTTCTTTCGCTTCAAGTAAAGCTGCTTGAACGAATTGCGGTTTCACCGCTAAAATAACTAAGTCTGCTACTGCAATAGCTTCTTGAGGCGAAGCAACCGCATGTGCACCAATTTCTTGTGCAAAAGCGGCGGTTTTTTTGACTTGAATATCATAAAAATAAAGGTTTTCTGCGGCAATAAATTGCTTTTTTAGCGCACCTTTGGCAATGGCGGATGCCATATTTCCAGCACCGATAAAACTAATTTTCATAAAAAATTCCTCCTAAAAACTGTTGAATCTCTTTTTTCGTGTTACCATGTATCTAGTATAGAAGGAAACGCCAAAGAAAAAAATAGAGGGAGCAAAGTAAAAAGTGTTGGATTATGAGGTGATTAATTGGCAAGCAAAGAAGAACAATATGCAGCATTTTATCAGTTTTTAGAGACCTTAGATTGTTATTTAACCACTACCAATGCTCTTGAGAATGAAGTAGCGCAATTTAAGGAAAATCCGCATCGAGAAATTGCGGGCTTTATGTTGGCATCTTCGGAAACCATTGACGTTCCGAAAGGATTTATTCGGATGCTCTATTGTTTAGAGCAAGATGGCAATGCTTATTTGGATCAACAAAGGTGTTCGTTTTCGGCTGGCCAAGTCATGATTGTCAATGAGGCCACCTCGGTTAGCTATCAGGGGCAAGGAATGTCTATGATTATATTTTATTTTAAAAAGCACTATTTTCTTGATACGCTCTTAAATCAGCTGGCGGAAGAACCAGTCATGTATCGTTTTTTTACAGAAATTGCTAGCAGTGAATTTGAAAACATTCCTCGATATTTCGTTTTTGCCAGTCAGCCAAATTCGGATGTTCACGTCTATTCGCTATTATTACTAAAACAAATTGTGAAAATGGCCTATTTTAATAATAAAGTGACCAAAGCGGCCTTTGTTTTGCTAGTGGTGGAACTAGGTCAACTGCCTAGAGAAGCTTTAAAGATGCAAGATAATTATTTGTCGAATCATCAACGTGTTGAGGTGATTTTAGCGTATATTGAGCAACAGATTGCGCATGTCACTTTAGCAGAAGTCGCCGCTAAATTTCATTTTCATCCGAATTACTTATCGAATTTTTTAAAAGACAAAACAAACAAAACGTTTACGGAAATTGTCTTAGCCTACCGAATCCAATTGGCGAAAAACTACTTGAAGCAAACAGATTTATCGATTCAAACGATTGTTGAACGAATCGGCTATCAAGACAAAGCCTTTTTTTATAAACGTTTTAAAGAAGAAATGGGCATGACCCCAAAACAATATCGACAGAAAGAGGGAATGGCAGATGTACGAAGAAGTCTTTGAAGAATTTCAGTTAACTGTAGTAGAATTACCAATCGAATTCGTTGATGATTTGCCTGTCTATCGCGGACACTTAAAAGAATTAACGTTTCTTTCAGCGGAAGCCTCTTCACGAAAAAAACTCTACCAACAGCTTTTACAGGCTTATTTGTTGTATAGAGAAGAGAATCAAGCAGTTGTTGAAGAGGAAGAAATAACCTCCTCATTATTGTCTACAGAACAGTTATTAAAATACTATGATGGTGAAATGTTCGATGGGTTTCAGTTGCCATCAAATGAATAAGAAAGCAGGGGAACAGATGGATACAATGGCAAAAATTAATCAATTTCGAGATGAAAGAAATTGGCGCCCCCACCATAATGAAAAAGATTTGGCGCTCTCAATTTGTTTAGAAGCGGCAGAATTGTTAGAACTTTTTCAATGGAAAACAGCAGAAGAAGGCATCAAACAAGAAGAACGAATCAAAGAAGAATTGGCTGATGTTCTCATTTACTCCTACATGATGGCTGATAATTTAGGGTTTGATTTGGACGAAATTATCGAAGAAAAGTTGAAGAAAAATGCGGTGAAATATCCAGTGCCAGAAAAACAAGTGTTGAAACAAATGAATCGAAGAACTTCTAAAAAAGAATAACGAAGTGGAAAATAGCCAGTATTAAGAAATTCTGAAGGGTTTGCGGAAAACAGAAATAAAAAGTAGTTTTCTGCTGCAAAAAATTTTAAGGAGGAACAATCAATGATTACAGGCACAGAAATTGATTTTATTGTTAGTGATAGTTTAAAGGCATTAGCTTTATATAAAGAAATCTTTGAGGTTCATGTAGTTGAAGCGACAAAGTATCCTGTTGGAAGGAATGAAGTAGTGTTTAACTTATATGATACTCGGTTCCATATGTTAGATGCTAATGAAGAATTTGGTTTAAAAGCACCAGATTCAGAACATCCCAATACAATTTGGTTCAATATCACGGTAGCAGATATTGTGCAAACTCATAAAAAAGCCTTAGCAAATAAGTGCATTGAGATGCAACCAGTTACAGAAATGATGGAAGGAGCTATTCAAAATTCGTTATTTGTTGATCCATTTGGTTACATGTGGATGGTACATCAAATTAACCAAGAACTAAATTTTGAAGAGCGAACAGAAATTTTAGAAAAAGAAATGTAGTAAGGAGAGGTCGGGACAGAAGTGTTTAACTCCGAGAAATAAGAAGGAATTTCCGAAAATTGTTCTTTAATTTTTGGAGAATTTCGGCTTATTTCCGAAGGAGTTGCTTCTGTTCCCGCCGTTTATTAGTTTTTGAGCGTGGAGCAAAAATCCAAAGTGATTTTTGTCCCACGCTCTTTTTTTATTTTACAATAGAAGTAAAATACCAATGATCCTGTAGTGATCAACAAGACAGTAAAAAATTTGAGATAGAAAGTCAGTGTATCATAGAAATACAGCATTATTCTCTAATAATTAATCTAACGTTAAAAAAATTGAGAAAATGCCAGATTGATTTTTGATAAACTGTAAACAAAGAAAAACTGGCTGTAAAAATCTTGATAAATCAATGGAATAAAAGGAGAAAGCGAAAGATTAATTCTTGTGTGTAGATACAAAGGGAGACTAAATGAATGAAAAACAAAAAGCGAATAAAATTTGGTATCTTAATCGCAACAATAACAGCAATAGCCATAATCGGCACGATTGGAGTGAAAAAGATGACTGAACCAACAGAAAAAGAAAGACAAATTGCTTTTTTGAAAAAGCATGAAGAAGAAATGACGGAGTATATTAAAGGGAGAAATCCGAAAAGTAATATAAATATTATCAAGTATGATTGGAAATCATTTCGGATAGAAGATAGTGGCGCTTTCACTAGAAACATGTATATAGTGGATATTGAGCTATATGACCTAGCTAACAATGAAATAGACGGGGGAACAATTCAAATTTTACCAAACAATATACAAAGACCTACTGAAATGGAAGAAATAGCAACCAATAATTTTGACGAGGCATTGGAGGGATTAGAAAATGAATAGTTTAGACAGTCCATATAATATTTATGCTGATTTAGCACAAAGTTCATATCATAATCGAAAAAATAGTGTGGGAGTTAGATACAACTTTGTAAATGGTATGACAAAAAAACAAAAAAGAGTTTTAGAAAAAGATAAAGCTATTCCATTCCATTTTCCCAACGCCAAAGACGCCCATGGAAATGATGCTAGCACAGTCTATCTCCAACCCGACAACACTGTAAAAACAATTCAAATCGAAAAAATAAATCACATAGAAACTCTTCCTCATACATATTAAGGAGGTGAAAAAGTGAAAAATAGAAAGCGAATAAAAATTGGTATCTTAATCGCAGTAATATCAGTAGCCATAATCGGCACGATTGGAGTGAAAAAAATGAACGAACCAACAGAAAAAGAAAGACAAATTGCTTTTTTAAAAGAGCATGAAGAAGAAATGACGGAGTATGTAAAATCTCAAAATTCAAAGATTTACAGTGTTCAATATGATTGGGAAAGTGTAGAGGTTGGAACTATTGGTAACGGGACACCTATAGGAGCTGGGAATTTACTGACTATTAAAGGAGGATTTAATAATATAAAAGAATCTAATTTTATAGTAAGCTTTGCTCTTGATACTAAAAAAATGCCTAAGCTAGATACGGTAGGCTTGCTAAGTTCTTTGTATATTGGGGGTGAGATTTTTGAGTAATTTAGAGAATTTCAATAATATCTATGCTAACTTGGCAGAAAGTTCTTATAATAACCGACCTAATCCGTTCCCTAATTATCAAAAGATGAAAACAGAAAGGGAATTTGACTTTTCAAAAGATAAGAAGATTAGTGGGAAATTAACTAAAGGAGGTCAAAATCTCCCCAATAATGGAATTGTCTATCTCCAACCCGACAACACTGTAAAAACAATCAAAGAAAAAAACTGGGTAGGTAGGGAAAAGGTTTATAAAAAAGGGTTATTAACAGATGAGAAAGCTGGCTATAATTCTTATTATGTAACAGATACGCCGACCTTGAGTCCAAAAACGCAACATACATATTTTGCCACTCGCGGTAGTGACGGCGTTTCAATGGACGTGAAAAAAGGTTGGTCAGGGAATAATTTGAATGACTGGGTCAATAATAATGGTTCCTTTACGTTATTTAATGCCTATTTGCCTCAAGCAAAATTAGCCAATGAAGCCATGCATCAAAAGATAATGGAGATGAGTGCTAAAGCCCCAAATGCGACTATGTCGATTACAGGTCATTCTTTAGGAACCATGATTTCTATTCAAGCGGTGGCCAATCTCCCCCAAGCAGATCTTGCTAAAATTGATAAAGTAGTATTGTTTCAAGGGCCTGATGCGCGAGAAAGCATTAATAAAATGTCTCAACAAGCTCAGGAAAATATTCAACAATTAGAAGAACAAGGGAAAATCGATTATTATGTGAATGCGTTTGATATTGTCTCCATGTTGAATCGAAATAAAAAAGGGGTAGATGAAATTGGTCGGGTGCATTATCTATTACCGAAAACGTTCACCACTACTTTTGATCTGACGGACAAATACGGTTCTAGTCATGATTTTGGTCAGTATCAATTAAATCCTGATGGTACTCTCAAAGAAGCCAATCTAAAGGAACATGGCTATATTTTTGCGGCAGGAGTAAAAGTTTCCAAACTTATTGATAAATATTTAGGGAAAATCATGGATGCTTCAGGTGAATCCTTAGCTAAAAACAGCCTCCAATTTTTGTTAAGTCTGCTATCTGAAGAAAATCGCCAGAAAATCATCAAAGAATATGAAAAAATCATTCACGAAGCAAAAATTGCCAGCCAATGGCAAGGGAAAGTGAGTCGTATTCAGAAAAGTTTAGCCAGTGCTTCAGGTAGTCAAAAGATTGAATTACGTAGTGAATTAGCAGAACTAGTTGCAAAACAAGCGCAGCAAGCTGGAAAAGAATACGAACTACTTGTGAAAAATATCCTCCAAGAAGCAGAAGATGAAGTCCAGACAGTTTCAAAGGAAATTCGTGAAAGTGCAATGAGTATCCGACAGTATCTATCCTATGCAGAAGTTCAAGCAATGATTGCTCCTTACGAAAAAAGTCGTCTTTGGGATAGCGCTGAAGCAACAAATACTAGCAACCAAGCCAAGCAATACAAGCAAAAATTAACTGATTTTAGCGGAAAATTAACAACTGTTGCTAAAAATATTCAAGCATACGATCAACAAGCAAGAAGTAGTTTATTTCAAAAATAATAAATGAAAGGGTTTTCTTATGAATGAAAGAGAATTTCAAGAAAAATTAGAAGTAGAACAAAAAGCTCGTGAACGAGTAGCAATCCAGACAGTAATTACTGCTAAAAAAACACGAATTGCTACAACCAAACAAAACACAACCGCCAGTTTGAAAGAACTTTCAGAAGCCATGTTTCAACAAACAAATAGTGCCCTACCTAACGCCTTGAACGGAGCTTTGCAGGGGAAAAGTGCAGAATCAGCAGAAAAATTTTTAAAAGGAAGCCAGAAACCAAATTTAAAAACACCTGTCAAGGGAGAGTGACCGACAAATGGATGAACAGCGAAGAAAACGGCAATATTTAGAAGAACAATATTATGAAGAAAAAAATAAAATTCACCGCCAACAAGAAGTGCTGAGTAATCAATTAGTAAACTTTAGAAGAGAAACTGGACAATTGGTAGATAAAGTCAATTATTTAACGAAAAATGATCAATGGCACAAACAGCAATTTTACCATGCAATGGAACAAAGTGATCACTTGATACGTCAAGAAGGAAATCGTTATAGACAACAATTAGAGGAAAAAGAACGTGAATGGACGAGGACATATCGAAAAGAATTGGATAAACTCTAAAAAAAACAGCGTCACCTCTAAAGGTAACGCTGTCTTTGTCAGTCTGTTACGTCACAGGAGGGATTCGAACCCCCGACCGTCCGCTTAGAAGGCGGATGCTCTATCCTGCTGAGCTACTATGACAATAGTTGTAACACAACAAAGCTAATTATAATGGAAGTAGTGTTAGAAAGTCAATCGGAAATTTAAATAACAGAAGAAGTTTTTTTGGAGAGAGAAAGTGAAGAAAATATAGAGTTTATATTGACGAGGTTTTCTGGTTCTGTTATTATAGTTAGTGTTGTAATTGTGGGCTCCACAGCTACAACCGCACAGAACAAGTTTTTAAGCATGAGGAATCATCACTTGGGATGGCGAGTCTAAGTCTAGAAGAAGGAGGTGCTGTATAGCATGTACGCAATTATTAAAACTGGTGGTAAACAAGTGAAAGTTGAAGTAGGTCAAGCAATCTACGTTGAAAAATTAAACGTTGAAGCTGGCGAGAAAGTTGTTTTTGACGAAGTTATCTTAGTAGGTGGCGAATCTACAAAAGTTGGTGCGCCAACTGTTGCAGGCGCAACTGTCGAAGGTACGGTTGAAAAACACGGAAAACAAAAGAAAGTCGTGACTTTCCAATACAAACCTAAAAAACACTCTCACCGTAAACAAGGTCACCGTCAACCATATACAAAAGTTATGATTGAAGCAATCAACGCTTAATTCTTTTGTTGACAGGAAAGAAGGCCTATCAATGATTAAAGGTTCTTTTAAACGAACAGGCTCCGGCCGAATCGTTTCATTCGAATTAACCGGGCATGCTGAAGCAGGTCCTTATGGCAGCGATGTGGTTTGCGCGGCAGTTTCTGCCTTAGCAATTAGCACAGTCAATGGGATTGATGCCTTAGCAGGTTTTGAACCGATTGTGGAAGTTGACGATGTAGAAGGTGGCTACCTTTATGTCGAGATGTTAACAACTGTCAATCAGGAACAAAAAAATATTGCCCAAATTCTATTAGAAAATCTTTTATTAGGTTTACAATCAATAGAGAACGAAAATACTGAATTTATTCAAATAAAAACAATCACTGAGAAATAGGAGGTGCAGACTATGTTATTGACTATGAATTTACAATTATTTGCCCATAAAAAAGGTGGCGGTTCTACATCAAACGGCCGTGACTCTGAATCTAAACGATTAGGCGCTAAAAGTGCTGATGGCCAAACAGTTACAGGTGGTTCAATTTTATACCGTCAACGCGGAACTAAAATTTATCCAGGTGTGAACGTTGGAATCGGTGGCGACGATACGTTATTTGCAAAAGTTGACGGTGTGGTACGTTTCGAACGTAAAGGCCGCGACAAAAAACAAGTATCAGTTTATCCAGTAGCTAACTAATATGATTAAAAAGCTGAATCTGCGGATTCAGCTTTTTTTGTCTTGTTAAAGGGTTAGACGGAAATAGAGGAAGATCTTAAAATAAAAAAAATCTCACATTGGGTTTAACTGCTTGTCTGACAAGGTTAATTGATGATATATTTAATGTAATAACAAGCATGTTATAAAATAATTGAGTCAAAAGAAAGAAGGGTATTATGCAGAAGAATTTTAGTGTAGTAAAGAAGTACGTGAATTTGATTTTGGATATTGTATTAGGGATTTTAGGAGTTTTCTTATTAGTATTTATGGCTAGTTATTTAGTTGACCTCGCTACATATCTCATGAAGCCAATGACGCCGGATAATTTTTCAGTTATCATGCAAGAAATTATTTCATTCTTTATGTTATTTGAGTTTATTATGATGATTCTTCGCTATATTCAAGAAGGACACCATATTCCGATTCGTTATTTGATTTTAATTTGTTTAACCGCAATTTTACGTCAATTAATGGTTGCGCATGGCGATGGCTTGCAGACCTTATTGCTATCTTTATCAATTCTTTTACTAGTGGTTGTGCTATTTATTCTCGGGTTAAATGGCAGCAAATTTTATACGCTAGGAAAAGCGAAAGTAGAAGAAGATCACGAGCAAGATTTTCATCATTAATCGAACATAATCAAAGACCGTCCAACGTGAGAAGTTTTCTCTAACGTGGGGCGGTCTTTTTAATGCATAGTTAAATAGTTAACTCAATCAGTTCAATTGTTGGTAAGACACCAAAGCGTGCGCTGATTTTAGTGGTTCCGATTCCTGGGTGAACAATTAGCGGCGTTTCATCTTCTAAATGATAAAGCCCATGTGTATATTTTTTGGCAAGCTGATTTTTGTAAGTGAAAAAAGGCAAGCGAATCTGTCCGCCGTGACTATGTCCTGCTAAAATGAGGTCAATGTTTTTGTTGACTGCTGAGTCTGCGACATCTGGCTCATGGGTTAGTAGCAGAGTGGGCGTTCCAGTAGGGCGGTTGACTAAAGCCGCAGCTAAGTCGGTTTGTCCATATAACGAATCTTCTAAACCAGCGACGTACAAGGAGATACGGTGTGAGACAGGCAGTAATTTGCCCGTGTTTTTTAGTACGGTAAAGTCGGCAGCTTCTAAGATTGTTTCGTAAAAATTGGTATCTAACCCGCTATACTCGTGGTTGCCATAAATAGCGAATTTGCCATAAGGGGCGTTAATTTTACGGAAAAGTTGACTCACTTCATCCTGAATTTCGATACCGAAACGGGCATAATCGTCGAACAAGTCTCCTGTAAAAACGACTATGTCTGGTTGTAATGTATTTGTTTTTTCAACAATCTGTTTTAAGGCTTTCACAGAATAATTCTTTTTTAAATGAATATCAGAGAGTTGAACAATCCGTAAGGTTTTCCCTGATTCTGTTACTTTAATTTGATTTTTGTGTATGACTAAGCAGTTAGGTTCAATAAAAAAACTATAGCTTAAAATGCCGATAATAATGAAAAATAGTGCCAGAAATAAATAAACGTTCATAATTTCCTCCTTGAAGTCGCTACATTAGTTTACTACAAAAGTGTTAAGCAAAAAATAAGGAAAGGTAAAATTTTCAGTAAACTTTCTCGATGAAGTTTTTTGGTGATTCATGCTTTTCTGAAGTAAATTTGCTATAATGAAAAATGAGAAAAAAGAAAGAAGGTCGAACCAATGATGGCAAGAGTCGAAAAGCTACGGGAGTTAATGAAAGAAAATAATTTACAAGGATTTTTAGTGACAAGTCCGTATAATTTACGTTATTTAACCAATTTTACTGGGACAACAGGCTTGGCAATGATTACATTAGATAAAGCTTTTTTTGTAACGGATTTTCGTTATACGGAACAAGCTGCGGAACAAGCAACTGGTTTTACTATCGTTAAAAACACAGGACATATTTTTGACGAAGTAGCAGATTTAGCTGAACGGTTGCAATTAGATAATTTAGCTTTTGAAGAAACGCAAGTTAGTTTCGCTGATTATAGCTTATTGGAAGAAATTTTACCATGTGAATTAGTTCCTGTAATGGGTTTGATTGAAGAATTAAGAGAAGTGAAAGATGAAGAAGAAGTAGCGATTATTGAAAAAGCGTGTGCCATCGCGGATCAAGGATTTGCCTTTGTCTTAGAGATGATTAAACCTGGAATGACAGAGATTGAAGTGGCTAATCAATTAGATTTCTTCATGCGTTCAAAAGGAGCCAGTGGTGTTTCTTTTGAGACAATTGTGGCCAGCGGTCTACGTTCGGCGATGCCACATGGCGTTGCTAGCCATAAAGTCATCGAAAAAGGTGAGTTAATCACTTTAGATTTCGGTTGTTATTATGAAGGCTATGTTTCTGATATGACACGTACATTTGCCATTGGTAGTATTCAGCCAAAACTAAAAGAAATTTATGACATTGTTTTAGAAGCACAATTAAAAGTGTTAGCAGAAGCTAAACCTGGGTTGACGGGCATTCAATTAGATGCGATTGCACGGGATCATATTGCTTCCTATGGCTATGGCGATGCGTTTGGTCACAGCACTGGTCATGGCATTGGGTTAGAAATTCATGAAGGACCAAATGTTTCATTCCGAGCAGATAAACAGTTTGTACCAGGGAATGTGATTACGGACGAACCTGGAATTTATTTGCCAGGAATTGGTGGCGTGCGTATTGAGGACGATTTATTGATTACTGCTGAAGGTAATCGTGTATTAACACATGCGCCAAAAGAATTAATCATTTTATAAAGGTTGGGAGAACATGGATATCCAAGAGTATCAGCGGTTTATTAGCGCGTTTTATAAAAAACGTAACTGGTATCAATATGATCCGTTTATTCGTTCCAACTTTTTAACAGAAGAAGTCGGCGAAGTTTGTCGGGCCATTCGGACAATTGAAATTGGCCGTGATCGACCGGATGAAACAGTTTTGGCGGATGAAGAGAATCTGGAAAATTTAACGGAAGAGTTAGGCGATGTGTTGGATAATTTATTTATTTTAGCCGATAAATATGACATCTCTTTAGAAATGATTATGCAAAAGCATCGGACGAAACTAATGGAACGTTATCCTGAAGAATAAAGACGCAAAAATAAGAAAGCCAAAATTACTTGGTCTTTCTTATTTTTACGTCTAAAGGCTTGGATTAGAAATTTATGACAAGAAATTATCTGTTCTTTTAGTCAGAACTTAGCTTTTCTGGTAGCGAAATAGGCTAATTAATGATAAACTAAGAACGAGTATTGATAAGCAAAATTTGGACGTTCTTTCACAACTAACTGAAGAAACCAGTGTTGTTTTAATTTTTAAGAATCATCCGTTGCTTAAAAGAGAATCCTTAAGAGACTTAGTGATTCATCAAATAAATCGTTTATTTAACGATTTTGTGCGTAATAGATAAGGAGGACAACCAAATGTCAGAAGAAAAAAATCTTGTAATCAATGCAAACGATTCTTTAGGAGAAATCGTGATTGCTCCTGAAGTCATTGAAGTAATTATCGGAATCGCTGCTTCAAAAGTAGAGGGCGTTTATGGGATGCGTGGCACGTTCGCCAATAATGTGAATGAATTATTAGGCCGTGCAGCACACGGCAAAGGTGTATATTTACGAACAGAAGAAGAAGGCTTAAAAGTCGATATCTATTGTTACTTGAACTACGGTGTTTCTGTGCCAAAAGTTGCGTTAGAAATGCAAGACCGTGTGAAACAACAAGTCTTATTTATGACAGATATTGATTTAGTTGAAGTGAATATTCATGTTGTAGCGGTAGTACCTGAAAAAATCCCTCAACCAGACTTAAATGAATTATTCCCAGAAGATGAAGATGGAGAAGAGAATGAGTAAAACAGAATTAACCCGTCACGAGATTCGTGAAAAAGCGCTCCAAGCCCTTTTTCCTTTAGATTTTAATGCTGATTTAACCAAACAAGATGCCATTGATTATGCGTTGGCTTATGATAATCGGGAAATCGTCAGTGAAGATGGCGAAGACCTAGTTCCTACGTATTTAGATTTACTTGTCGGTGGTGTGTGTAGCCGCAAAGCAGAATTAGATGAAGTAATTACGAACCATTTAGGTAATAACTGGTCTATGCAACGCTTAGCAAAAATAGATATTGTTATTTTACGCTTAGCTATTTTTGAAATGCTATACGTTTCAGATGTGCCAAACATTGTGGCATTAAATGAAGCCGTTGAGTTAAGTAAAAAATACAGCGACGACCGTTCACGTAAATTTGTTAATGGTGTGTTATCAAATGTAATGAAAGAAATTGATTCAGAGGCGTAAGCTCTGAATCTTTTTTTACTATCTAACTGGTGTTAAGATACTGGGTTATATGCTAAAATAAATACTATTAAAGAAGTAAAGAAACAATAGAGGGAGCGAAGGAATGAGTACAGTAATTAACGGTCGTGAATTAGCAGATCAAATGCAAGCAGAGATTCAAAAAGATGTAGAAAAGATGACACAACAAGGCATCCAACCAGGATTAGTTGTTTTATTAGTTGGGGAAAATCCTGCCAGCCAAACGTATGTGAGAAATAAAGAACGTGCAGCAGCCAAAATTGGCATTCTGTCAAAGGTCGAAAAACTGCCAGAAACTATTTCAGAAGAAGAATTATTGGCTGAGATTGACAAATATAATCAAGATTCACGCTTTCATGGCATTCTTGTACAACTACCTTTGCCAAAACATATTGATGAAGAAAAGATTTTATTAGCGATTGATCCCAAAAAAGATGTAGATGGGTTCCATCCAATGAATTTAGGCCGCTTGTTTGTAGGCAAACCTGAAATGATTCCTTGCACGCCGTATGGAATTATGAAGATGTTTGAAGCCTATGATATTGATTTAACAGGTAAACGTGCGGTGGTTATTGGTCGAAGTAATATTGTTGGCAAGCCAATGGCACAATTATTGTTAATGAAAAATGCGACCGTGACGATTGCCCATTCTAAAACTGAACATTTAGCAGAAGTTGCAAAAGAAGCGGATATTTTAGTTGTAGCAATTGGACGCGGGCATTTTGTCACCAAAGAGTTCGTGAAACCAGGTGCGGTAGTGATTGATGTGGGTATGAATCGCAATCAAGAAGGAAAACTGATTGGTGATGTAGCATTCGATGAAGTTTCTGAAATTGCAAGCTATATCACGCCGGTTCCCAAAGGTGTTGGCCCAATGACGATTACCATGTTAATGTATCAAACAGTCGAGGCAACAAAAAAACAAAAGTAAGGTGAAAAAATGACGCAACAGTATTTAACAGTAACAGCCTTAACGAAGTATTTAAAACGTAAATTTGATGCAGACCCTTACTTAGGACGTGTCTATTTAACAGGTGAAATTTCGAACTTTCGCTTCCGAGCGAACGCGCATCAGTACTTCAGTTTAAAAGATGATCATGCGAAGATTTCTGCAATTATGTTTAAATCAGCCTTTCAAAAATTGAAGTTTCAACCAAAAGAAGGCATGAAAGTCATGGTGGTGGGGCGGATTTCGCTTTATGAAAACAGCGGCTCCTATCAAATTTATATTGAACATATGGAACCAGATGGTGTCGGTGCACTTTATCAAGCATTGGCAGAATTAAGAGAAAAACTAGGAAAAGAAGGACTTTTTGAAGGGCCTAAACAACAGTTGCCTCGTTATCCCAAACGAATCGCTGTGGTTACAAGTCCTAGTGGTGCTGTCATTCGGGATATCATTACGACAGTCAAAAGACGGTATCCGATTGCGCAACTGGTCCTTTTTCCAACCTTGGTCCAAGGCGAGCAGGCGGCGGATGACATTGTGCGGAACATTCAGCGAGCCGATGCGCAAGGCGATTTTGATACGATGATTATCGGCCGTGGCGGTGGTTCAATCGAGGATTTATGGCCATTTAATGAAGAAAAAGTGGCTCGAGCCATTCATGCTGCCACCACACCGATTATTTCATCGGTTGGTCACGAAACAGATGTGACAATTGCCGATATGGTAGCAGATGTTCGTGCAGCAACGCCAACGGCAGCAGCGGAACTAGCGGTACCAGTTTTAAATGAAGAACTATTAAGAATTAGTGAACGGCGTAGTCGTTTAGAACAAAGCTTTTTATATCTCTTACAACAACGAACAGAACGTTTCCAACGACTACAAAACTCTTATGTGTTTAAGCAACCTGAGCGACTTTATGAAGGTCAAACGATTAAATTAGATCGAATGACGCAACGTCTTTTCCAAGCAATGACAACGATTCATCACCAAAAGCAACGTCAAGCCCAAGGAATTATCGCTCAATTGCAACAACAGACACCAAAGGGACAATTAAGAGAAAGTCAGCAACAATTGGCATTTTTACAACGAAACTTGCAAACACAAATGACACAATTGTTCCTAAACAAACAAAAGCAATTCACGTCTGCTGTTCAACAATTAGACTTACTCAGCCCACTCAAAATTATGGGTCGAGGATATAGTTATACTACAAAAGAGGACCGTGTCGTTAAAACTGTTACCGAGTTACAGCCAGCAGATCAATTAACGATTCATTATGCTGACGGTACAGTTCAAGCAAACGTCGAAACAATAACAGCGAAAAAAGAGGAGTTTTAACATGCCAGCAAAAGAAAAAACGTTTGAAGAATCATTAAATGCCTTAGAAGAAATCGTTCAGCGCTTAGAACGAGGAGATGTTCCTTTGGAAGAAGCCTTAGTTGCCTTTCAAGAGGGCATGGCATTAAGTAAACAATGTCAAGATACATTGGAAAAAGCGGAAAAAACTTTAACGAAAATGATGACAGAAAACAATGAAGAAATTGTTTTTGAAGAGAGCGAGGAAGCGTAATGACGAATTTTAGTCAACAGCATTTACCGTTGGTTGAAAAAGTCATGGTCGATTTTATCGCAGAATATACTGAAAATGAGCGTTTGAAAGAAGCAATGCTCTACTCAATACACGCAGGTGGTAAACGATTACGCCCGCTATTAGTGTTAACAACAGTGGCCGCTTTTCAAAAAGAGATGGAAACACAAGACTATCAAGTGGCTGCCTCTTTAGAGATGATTCATACGTATTCATTAATTCATGATGATTTACCAGCAATGGATGATGATGATTTACGTCGTGGCAAACCAACCAATCACAAAGTGTTTGGTGAAGCGACTGCCATTTTAGCAGGGGACGGCTTATTAACAGGCGCATTTCAGTTACTTTCTTTGAGCCAATTAGGCTTAAGTGAAAAAGTTTTACTGATGCAACAACTGGCAAAGGCAGCGGGGAATCAAGGCATGGTTGCCGGCCAAATGGGTGATATTGAAGGAGAAAAAGTCAGCTTGACTTTAGAAGAGTTAGCGGCTGTTCATGAAAAGAAAACCGGAGCGCTAATTGAATTCGCCTTAATTGCTGGGGGCGTATTAGCCAATCAAACAGAAGAAGTCATTGGTTTACTGACACAGTTTGCGCATCACTATGGCTTGGCTTTTCAAATTCGTGATGACTTATTAGATGCCACAAGTACAGAAGCAGATTTAGGTAAAAAAGTAGGCCGAGATGAAGCGTTGAATAAAAGTACGTATCCAGCTCTTCTAGGGATTGCTGGCGCGAAAGATGCGCTAACACATCAATTAGCAGAAGGCAGCGCTGTTTTAGAAAAAATCAAAGCAAATGTTCCTAACTTTTCAGAAGAACATTTAGCAAACTTGTTAACTCAGTTACAATTGAGATAGAAAGAAGGCACTTATGAAAAAAGAACGCGTAGATGTCTTGGCGTTTAATCAAGGACTATTTGAAACACGAGAAAAAGCAAAACGCAGCGTGATGGCTGGTTTGGTTTACAATGATAAAAATGAACGTTTAGATAAACCAGGGGAAAAAATTTCTGTGGAGACACCCTTACATACTAAGGGCCAAGTAATGCCTTATGTTTCTCGTGGGGGCTTAAAACTAGAGAAGGCACTAAATGTTTTTGCAATCAACGTTCAAGGGAAAACAATGCTAGATATTGGTTCCTCCACAGGTGGTTTTACCGATGTCGCTTTACAAAATGGGGCTCGTTTGAGTTACGCTTTAGATGTTGGCTATAACCAACTAGCATGGAAAATTCGGCAAGATGAACGCGTGGTGGTAATGGAACGTACCAATTTTCGCTATAGTAAACCTGAAGATTTCACTGAAGGGGTGCCGGATATTGCAACGATTGATGTTTCCTTTATTTCATTACGCTTAATTTTGCCACCTCTCCATGATATTTTGAAAAAAGGTGGTAGTGTGGTGGCGTTAATTAAGCCACAATTCGAAGCTGGCAAAGAGTTTGTTGGGAAAAAAGGAATCGTGCGTGATCCAGAAACCCATCAAATGGTTGTGGAAGAAATCACACGCTTTGCCATGAATAACGGTTATGATGTGAAAAACTTAGATTTTTCACCAATCACTGGTGGCGAAGGAAACATTGAATTTTTGGCACATTTAGTTTCTGTTGATGGGGAAGGATCCTATCAAGCGACAGAATCCATTGAAGAAGTTGTCGCGCATGCGCATCAAAAATTAGTGGAATGATGAGAAAAGTTAGAAGAAAGAAGTGGACGCCTACGGGTGAAAGCTTCTTTTTTGTATAAATCTAGTAATTCATCTTTTAAAATGCATAAAAATAAGCTATGATGAGGGCAAGAGTAAACTGAAAAGGAGAGCGGCGCCATGAGAAAGCAAGATAGACACCGTTTAATTACACGTTTATTGACTGAAAAAAATATTCAAAAGCAAGAAGATTTTGTCAACTACTTACAAGAAAAGGGCGTAGCTGTAACACAAGCAACAATTTCTCGCGATATTAAAGATATGAAACTGATTAAAGTTCCTTCTGCAGAAGGGGGTTATCGATATAGCCTTCCATTAGAAACACAAGCTAATACGAGTGCTAAACTTGCAAAGCTTTTAAAAGATGCCTTTGTAGCTGCAGAACAAATGGAAAAATATGTCGTATTACGAACCATTCCTGGCAATGCAGCGGCGTGTGGTAGTTTAATCGAAAAGAATTACCAAGAGAAACTTTTTGCCGTCATCAACGATGATGATAGTGTCCTCATGATTGCACGAACTGAGGAGGCGGCAGAAAAACTTCATAAAGAGCTGTTAAGCTATCTATAAAGAATGAGGTGAACAAGATGTTACAAGAACTTTCCGTGAAAAATTTTGCGATTATCTCTTCGTTACAATTAGAGTTTCAAATGGGTATGACCGTTTTAACGGGAGAAACGGGTGCGGGGAAATCCATCATTATTGATGCAATGGGATTACTCACAGGCGGACGCGGCTCCAGTGACTATATTCGTCAAGGAGCAAATAAATGCACCTTAGAAGGACTTTTTTCAATGCCGAAAAGTCAAGAATTAAAGCAATTATTAGAAGAATTAGGTATTGAAACAGAAGAAGATTCTTTAGTGATTCAACGAGATATTTCCGCTTCTGGTAAAAATGTTTGCCGTGTCAACGGACGAATTGTCAACATTACTAATTTAAAAAGAATTGGGGAATATTTAGTAGATATTCATGGCCAAAATGAACATCAAGAATTGATGCAAAGTGAACGCCATATTGATATGTTAGATGAATTTGGTGGGAAAAAACTTTTAGCAGTCAAAGAAAAATATACACAGGCGTATCAAGAGTATCGCGCACTCGAAGCCAAAGTCAGAAAGCGACAAAAAAATGAAAAAGAATTTGCCCAAAGAATGGACATGCTTCATTTTCAAAGTGATGAAATTGCTAGTGCACAGTTAGTCGCTGGTGAAGAAGAACAATTGCTAGAAGAACGCAATAAACTGAACAATTTTCAAAAGATTGCTGATGCACTGACGATTAGTTATGCCGCGCTAAATGGTGAAGACGATAGTAGTTTGGATAAAATTGGAACAAGTATGAATGAACTCGCTTCGATTGAATCCCTTGATTCAGAATATAAAACATTGTCAGATACTGTTCAAAATGCTTACTACTTACTACAAGAAGCCAGTGGAGATCTTTCTAGGTTAATTGATGGCTTAGAACTAGACGAAGGTCGCTTGAATGAAGTAGAAAATCGTTTGGAATTAATCCGTCAAATGAAACGTAAATATGGCGATTCAATCGAAACGATTTTATCTTACTATGAAGAAATCACCAAAGAGTTAGCAGAGGCTGATTTTTTGGAAGGTGGTACAGGTGACTTAGAAGCATTGCTTGCAGAGAAACAACAAGCGGCTCATCAACAAGCGTTAGTTTTACGAAAAGAGCGAAAGCGCCTAGCCAAAGAGCTCGAACAACAAATTTTAACCGAATTAAAAGAACTATATTTGGAGCGAACTGAATTTGAAGTCCGCTTTACAGAACTTGAGCATTTACAAGAAAATGGCTTAGACGGAGTAGAATTTTATATTACTACTAACCCAGGGGAACCATTAAAACCGTTAGTTCGGGTGGCTTCTGGCGGAGAACTTTCGCGAGTGATGCTAGCTATGAAAACAATCTTTTCTCAAACGCAAGGGATCACTAGTATTGTTTTTGATGAAGTGGATACAGGAGTCAGTGGCCGAGTAGCACAGGCGATTGCCGATAAAATTTATCAGATTTCAGAAAATTCGCAGGTGTTGTGTATCACGCACTTGCCCCAAGTGGCGGCCGTTGCCGATGAACATTATTTTATTGAAAAAGAAATCGTGGCGGGTCGGACAGAAACAAGCGTCCGAATTTTATCTGAAAAAGAGCGAGTAAACGAAATTGCGCGTATGCTCGCAGGAAGTGAAATTACGAAATTAACCATTGAACATGCACAAGAGCTGTTAGCGATGGCGAAAAAATAGCCGCTCTATTTGAGCAAGTAAAAAAACAGCCCCTTCAATTGATAGAAGGGGCTGTTTTTTTACTTTTAATGTGTGAAAAAGTTCTCCAGTTTAAAGACTAAGAATTGCTGTTAAAACAGTTGAACCTACAATTGCGATCAGCATTAGCCAAACCACGACTTTCGTGATTTTTGAAAAGCGACTTTGTTCTTTGTCGTTCATAAATGACACGTCCTTTTTAATTTCTGCTAATAGTGTACAACCTTTTCCTGAAAACAGCAACCTAAAGTTATAAGAGATTCTTTTTCTTTAAAATTCGAATACTAATTACGCAGATTAAGGTAGTGATAGCAAAAATAATCCAAAAAGAATATTCATGCTCTGCAAAAGGGAGTTTCACATTCATGCCGTAGATTCCCCCGATGATGGTCGGGATGGTTAGGACAATTGTTAAGGATGTTAAAATTTTCATGACATTATTTAAGTTATTTGAGACGATTGCTGAAAAAGTATTACTAATGTTATCAACTAATTTTAGTTGTATTTTAGTCGTATTCAGTCCTTGTTCTAGTTCAATCAAAATATCCCTTAAAAATGGCAAATGTTTTTCTGGATGATTAAAAATTTCAGCGCTATATAAACGTTTTAATACTTTTAAATTATCCGTTAAAGCTGCTTCGAAATAAACTAGACTTTTTTGAATGTCCATAATCTGATATAATTGACTATTTTCTGTGGCTACTTGGAGCTCTCCTTCAAGTTTGTTGGTTTGTTGGATAAGTGCTTGTAAGTTTTTATTGAAGGAAAGGGCCATCTTCCATGAAAGGGCTAAAATTAAGGCCTTTTCGATAGAAAGATCTTGATGCGTGAACGCCTCTTTTTGAATCCCATGAACGATGTCGTTAGGCCCATTGCTAACAGTAATTAGTTTGTTATCGACGGTTGCGATTAAAGCAATCGGCACCGTTTCTACTTGCAGATAGCCACTAGGACTGATACTAGCTTTGGGATAACGAAATAAAAGTAACGTAGGCGTTTGTAATTTTTCGTGGCGGAAACCTTCCACTCGAGCATTTTCTTCATCATCTAAAACGCCGGTAAGATAATCTGTTGGTAAGTGGTATTGATTGACGAGACGCTCGATTTCTTCTTCTGTAGGAGATTCTACCGAAATCCAACTTAGGGCTTCATCGTCTGGTGAACAAGGTTCAAAATAGTCATTTTTCAATAATAAATAATTAATCAAAAGATTCACCCCGAATCAACATTTTTTGTTCTAAATCCATTATAATAGAAGTATGACACAATACGAGAAGAAAAGCTTATAAAAAACATTCAAAAATAAGTGGCCGCGATAGGTGAGGCCTCGTTTTGAAAATGGTTTGATAAGTAATCCGTTTTTTATATGAAAAAGCAAGCAAAAAGGGCTTTTAGCACATATATTTAAACGAAATGAAACATCTGTGTAACGTTGATGAAGTATAGTTATAGCAGGTGGAATGAAAGGATTTGTTGAGAGAATGGTGTCGTTTTCGGCAATAATGTTATTTTGGTATATTTTTCCGGTAATTGTGCTCTTTGCGTGCAATTTTCTCGTGTCCACTTTTTCCCTAACGGAACGTTGGAAAATAAAAGCACCGGATTTGGCCATTCCGTTTTTATTCATAGGGATCCATGAGTTATCCAAAGATAGTTATGATGAATCGATTATGCCGTATTTTGTGATTTCTATTTTGTTATTAGGAGTCGCTGTTGCCCTGTTTCAAGCTTATTATTATGGAGAGATTTTATATAGACGATATTTCAAGATGTTTTGGCGGTTGACGTTTTTACTAACGTTTGTGTTGTATGTGTTGCTTATCTTGCTAAATATCAGTCATTATCTACTGTAATAAAGCGTGGAGACAATAGGGGAAATACGCTGTGGGAAAATGTCCCCCACAACTCCCCACTCCGTGGGGTTTTTTTGTTATTTTGGGGGTTATTTGATAAAAAACATAGTAAAAACCTTGTTATAATAACATTTTTTGTTGGATGATGCTTGTTACATAAAACCCTGTAAATATTACAGAAATTTTAAATAACAGTTAAAAAATAGAAGTTTTTAGATTTATAGTGGTAGAAAGTGGTGGGATGTGGTAGACTTGTTCTATCAAGTGGAAAAGCGGGTGTATTGGCTATGCTTATGGGTGAATACCAACATAATATCGATGCCAAAGGCCGCCTAATCGTTCCATCAAAGTTTCGTGAGGAACTTGGTGAAAAATTTGTGGTAACGAGAGGGATGGATGGCTGTTTATTTGGTTATCCTTTAAATGAATGGTCACAACTTGAAGCAAAACTTCAAGAAATGCCCTTAGCTAAGAAAGATGCACGTACCTTTGTGCGATTCTTTTATTCCGCTGCAACTGAATGTGAGATTGATAAGCAAGGTCGTATCAATATTCCGGCGAATTTACGAACACATGCCAGTTTAGAAAAAGGCTGTGTTGTTATCGGCGTCTCTAACCGAATTGAAATTTGGAGTGACGAACGTTGGCATGCATTCTCTGATGAAGCTGAAGAAAACTTTGATGAATTAGCAGAAACAATGATTGATTTTGGATTTTAGGAATGAGGCAAATGATGACTGAAGAATTTCGCCATTACACCGTTCTTTTAAAAGAAACAGTGGATGGATTACAAGTGAAGCCGGATGGCGTATACGTAGATTGCACACTCGGTGGTGCCGGACATAGTGAATACTTACTGACACAATTGAATGAGCACGGTCATTTATATGCCTTTGATCAAGACCAAAAAGCGTTGGCACATGCTAAGACTCGTTTGCAGAAATATGTAGACAAAGGTCAAGTGACCTTCATCAAATCAAATTTTAGAAATATTAAAGAAGAATTGGCAGAACACGGGGTGTTCCATGTTGATGGAATTCTATACGATTTAGGTGTTTCGTCACCACAATTAGATGAAGCAGAACGTGGTTTTAGCTATCATCAAGACGCGCCCTTAGATATGCGCATGGATCAAGACGCACCCTTGACGGCTCGCGAAGTGGTGAATACGTATAGCTATGGTGAGTTAGTAAAAATTTTCTTTCGTTATGGGGAAGAGAAATTTTCGAAACAGATTGCTCGAGAAATTGAACGTGTTCGCGAAAAGCAACCAATTGAAACAACAGGTGAACTTGTTGAGATTATTAAGACGGCGATTCCAGCTCCAGCAAGACGCAAAGGTGGACATCCCGCAAAACGAATTTTCCAAGCAATTCGCATTGCCGTTAATGATGAATTAGGGGCAGTTGAAGAGTCGCTAGAACAAGCAATTGATTTGCTAGCGAAAAATGGCAGAATCAGTGTGATTACGTTCCATTCGTTAGAAGATCGTATCGTTAAAACAATGTTTAAAGAATACAGTACGGTACAAGATTTGCCACCAGGCATTCCAGTGGTACCAGAAGAATTTCAACCAGAATTAAAAGTAATTACCAGAAAACCAATTTTACCAAGTGACAGTGAGTTATCTGAGAATAATCGTTCACGAAGTGCGAAGTTACGCATTGCCGAAAAAATAAAATCTAGTTAGAGAGAGGGGTAGACACATGGCTGAATTGAAGAAAGTAAATGATTTCCATTATGAAGCACCAGAAATGGATCAGCCAACTGTGGCAACAGAGCAAGACAGAAAAATGCAAGAGGAAACACTACCTGTCCCCACTCTATTACCCAAAAAGAAACTAAAAAATGTCTCTTTGCTAGAAAAATTAATCGGTGTTGTATTAGTTTGTGCAACGATTGGTATTGCAATTGCGACAATTCAAGTAAGAACGACAATTGTCCAAACCATGAACGATATTACAGATACGCGAACAGTCATTAAAGAAAAGGAAGATAACGCTTTGAAATTGGAACAAGAAAGAAGCGAACTTTCTAAATCAGATCGAATCAAAGATGTCGCTAAAAAACAAGGACTAGAAAATAACGGCGACAATGTTAGGACTGTTAAATAATGAGTAAAAGACATAAATTTAAACAATTCATGAAAAAGAAAAACTTAAATCCGATGAACAATCGTAAAAAAGTAGGCATCATTTTATTCGCTACGAGTATTGGATTGTTCTTTTTATTTGCCTTTAGAACGACATACATTGTGGCAACAGGAAAAGTAGCCGGTGTCTCACTAAAGGAAAAAACAGCTTCTTTATATGAAGGAAGCCAAGTGGTAAAAGCTAAGCGAGGATCAATTTTAGATCGATATGGTAATCCAATCGCAGAAGATGCTACCTCCTACTCGTTATATGTTGTATTATCAAAAAAATATACGGGACAAAATAATGAAAAGCTCTATGCTGAGAAAAAAGACTTCGATGATATTGCTGAAATTTTAGCGAAATATACCAAACTAGACAAAAAAACAGCATTGAAATACTTGAATAATGGGATCCATGAAGATGGGTCAACACAATATCAAGTGGAATTTGGTGCAGGTGGTCAAAACATTACCTTGGAAACACGCCAAAAAATTGAAGCAGATTTGAAAAAGAAAAAAATCTCAGGTGTTTATTTCAATGAACATCCAGCCAGATTATATCCCAATGGGCAGTTTGCTTCTCACTTTATTGGCTATACGAAAGCAGCCAATCCAGATGATGATAAAGAAGGCTTAGTAGGCGCAATGGGACTAGAACAGACCTATAATGATATTTTAAGCGGAACCGATGGCCGTGTATATTTTGAAAAAGATATTTATGGCAATGCCTTACCAGGAACTGTGGCGGAAGAGAAAAAAGCAGTGGATGGTCAAGATATTTACACAACGCTGGATAGTCGCTTGCAAAATACCTTAGAAGATTTAATGACGCAAGTTAATGAAAAATATGAACCAGTTTCTATGACTGCCATGTTAATGGAAGCAAAAACAGGCGAAATTGTTGCCATGTCTCAACGGCCAACATTTAATCCTGAAACGAAACAAGGGTTAGACGATAATGGCACGTGGCAGAACCTATTAGTTGAAAGTCCTTATGAACCAGGCTCAACAATCAAATTATTTACAACAGCTGCTTCTATGGAACAAGGACAGTTTAATCCTAATGAATTATTCAATCGTGTTGGTGGAATTCAAGTTGGGGATGTAACTGTGAATGACCATGACTACACTCGGTTGAACGGCAAAGAATATTTGAATTATCGTCAAGCCATTTCTTGGTCTAGTAATATTGGTATGGTAAAACTAGAACAAAAAATGGGTGATGAAAAATGGATGGAGTATTTGAAAAAATTTGGTTTTGGTACGAGCACGCATTCAGGTTTAAGTGGTGAATCTGCTGGTAAATTGCCAGGAACAAACTTTGTAGATAGAGCAATGTCGGCATTTGGTCAAGCAATTACGGTTACTAATTTCCAAATGATGAAAGGTTTCTCAGCTATTGCAAATGACGGTTCAATGTTGCAACCTCATTACATCAGCAAAATTGTTGACAAAAATACAGGAAAAGAAACGATTACGGAACCACAAATCGTAGGAACCCCAATCAAAGCGCAAACAGCTCAACAGATTCGTACGTACATGATTGATACCGTTGAAGACCCGACTTACGGGATTGCGTATGATATTTATAAAGTACCAGGCTATCATGTTGCTGCCAAAACAGGAACTGCCCAGATTTCAGATGGTAAAGGGTACGTTGATGGAGCAAGTCAAGTCTTGTCTTCTGTAGTGGAAATGGTCCCAGCGGATAATCCTGAATATGTTTTGTATATTACACTTAGACAAGCAAAATCAGGTTCGCCTTCAGAAGCAATGGCGGCAATTGCAAACCCATTAATGAAATTAGCGTTAGACATTAAAGAGACAGATCCGGAAACAACGAAAGTAGCTTCTGATAAAGTCACAGTTGCTGATTATAAAAACATGACGCCAGCGGAAGCGTTGGCCAATGCCAAAGTGAACGGGGTGGATCCTGTGATTATCGGCGATGGTGAAAAAATCAAGAAACAATCAACGCCGTCTGGTCAAACATTAATGCCTAATCAAAAATTGATTTTGATCACAAACGGAACGAACTATATGCCTGATTTAACCGGCTGGTCGAAGAGCGATGTTACCAAGTTTGGCGATCTATTAGGTTTGACTGTCGAGTTTAAAGGTGAAGGCTATGTGACGAAACAAAGTATCGCTGCTGAAACTGAAATTACGGAGAAAAAATTAACCGTGACTTTAGAAGGCACAGAATAATAACGTAGAATAATTAGGAGAGATAACATGGAGTGGACACAGATTTTTATTCCCATAGTGGTGAGTTTTGCCATTACAGTGAGCGTAATGCCACTATTCATTGGCTATTTTCAAATGAAAAAACAAGGGCAGGTTACTCGTGAAGATGGCCCAACTTGGCATAGCGTGAAAACAGGTACCCCTACAATGGGGGGAGTCGTTTTCCTTGTAGCCAGCTTGATTACTTCATTAGCAATGGGGTTGTTTTTCCACCAATTTACGCCGTCTCTACTAATTATTCTATTTATTTTAGTATTATACGGTTTGCTAGGTTATTTAGATGATTTCATAAAAGTCTTTAAAAAACGGAACATGGGCTTAAATTCTCGTCAAAAATTAATTGGTCAAATTTTTGGTGGGTTGGTTTTCTACTTTGTTTATCGAAGTGAAGGCTTTTCAGACACCTTAGATTTGTTTGGATTAGCAGAAGTTCCGTTAGGTATTTTTTATGGCGTGTTTATTATTTTTTGGTTAGTCGGTTTTTCTAATGCCGTGAATTTGACAGATGGGATTGACGGCTTAGTTGCTGGTTTAGGAACAATTTCATTTGGTACTTATGCAATTATTGCCTGGAAACAACAACAATTTGATGTTGTGATTATCTGCCTAAGTGTGATTGGTGGGCTGATTGGCTTTTTCCCTTATAATAGAAAACCAGCAAAAATCTTCATGGGTGATGTTGGTTCATTAGCATTAGGTGGATTGTTAGCAGCAATTTCAATTATTTTGCATCAAGAATGGACGCTACTTTTAATTGGACTTGTCTACGTTTGTGAAACAGCAAGTGTTATTTTACAAGTTGCTTCATTTAAATTATTTGGTCGACGGATTTTTAAAATGTCACCAATTCATCACCATTTTGAAATGTGTGGTTGGTCTGAATGGAAAATTGATTTTGTCTTTTGGTCTGTCGGTTTAATCTGTTCAGGAATCACATTATGGATTCTTTTCTAATCTATCAAAGGGGAAATTGACAATGAAAAAAATAACAACCTATCAAAACAAAAAAGTGTTGGTTTTAGGACTAGCTAAAAGTGGTGTCAGCGCAGCGAAACTCTTACATGAGTTAGGTGCGCTCGTTACCGTTAATGACGCAAAACAATTTGATCAAAACCCTGACGCCCAAGATTTATTAACCTTGGGTATTCGTGTTGTTACAGGAGGGCATCCAATTGAATTGTTGGATGAAGAATTTGAACTAATCGTTAAAAATCCTGGTATTCCTTATACAAACCCACTTGTGGCAGAAGCACTAACTCGGAAAATTCCTATCATAACTGAGGTGGAATTAGCAGGTCAAATTGCGGAATGTCCAATTGTCGGCATTACGGGCACCAATGGCAAAACAACCACGACCACGATGATTGGTTTATTGCTAAACGCTGACAGAACGGCTGGTGAGGCACGTTTGGCGGGAAATATTGGTTTTCCAGCGAGTACGGTGGCTCAAGAAGCAACAGCCAAGGATGATCTTGTGATGGAACTTTCTAGTTTTCAGTTAATGGGAATTGAGACGTTTCACCCACAAATTGCAGTAATTACAAATATTTTTGAGGCACACTTGGATTATCATGGTTCGCGGAAAGAATATGTTGCTGCAAAATGGGCCATTCAAAAAAACATGACCGCAGAGGACACCTTGATTTTAAATTGGAATCAAGTAGAGCTTCAAACGTTAGCTAAAACCACAGCAGCCAACGTATTGCCTTTTTCAACGAAAGAAGCAGTAGAAGGTGCTTATCTTTTAGATGGGAAATTATATTTCAATGAAGAATATATTATGCCCGCCGATGAGCTAGGGATTCCTGGTAGTCACAATATTGAAAATGCACTCGCAGCGATTTGTGTAGCTAAATTAAAAAATGTATCGAATGCTCAGATTAGACAAACTTTGACAAACTTTTCAGGCGTTCCCCATCGAACGCAATTTGTTGGCGAAGTTCAGCAAAGACGTTTTTATAACGATTCAAAAGCAACCAATATTTTAGCTACAGAGATGGCGTTAAGTGGGTTTGACAACCAAAAGCTACTTTTACTTGCGGGCGGCTTGGATCGCGGTAACTCATTTGATGAATTGGTTCCTGCTCTGCAGGGACTCAAAGCAATTGTTTTATTTGGAGAAACTAAAGAAAAATTGGCGGAAGCTGCTAAAAAAGCGAACATTGAAACAATTTTATTTGCTGAAAATGTTCAAACGGCGGTTACCATTGCCTTTGATTATTCGGAAAAAGATGATACTATTTTACTATCACCTGCTTGCGCAAGTTGGGACCAATACCCGAATTTTGAAGTACGCGGGGAAGCCTTTATGCAAGCTGTTCAACAATTAAAAGAAAGTGAAATGTGAGAAAATGAAGATACTAGTAACTGGTGGTGGCACAGGTGGGCATATCTATCCTGCGTTATCCTTCGTCGAACACGTCAAAAAAGAAGCACCTGCAACAGAATTCTTGTATGTGGGAACAGAAAATGGTTTAGAAAGTCAAATTGTGCCAAAGGCGAAAATTCCATTTAAAACGATTAAAATTCAAGGATTCAAGCGTTCGCTGAGTCCTCAAAATTTTAAAACAATTTATTTATTTTTAACAAGTATTAATAAAGCAAAAAAAATTATTCGTGAATTTCAACCAGATGTGGTCATTGGTACAGGCGGTTATGTTTCTGGTGCAGTAGTTTATGCGGCCCACCAATTAAAAATACCGACAATTATTCATGAACAAAATAGTATCCCTGGAATGACAAATAAATTTTTAAGTCGTTATGTGGATAAAATTGCGATTTGTTTTCCGGATGTCGCTAGTTTTTTCCCGAAAGAAAAAACAATTTTGACAGGGAACCCGCGGGGACAAGAAGTCGTAACGGTGGAAAAGTCAGCTATTTTATCAGAGTTTGGCTTGGATCCAGCAAAGAAAACGGTGGTTTTATTTGGCGGAAGTCGTGGCGCCTTGAAAATCAATCAAGCGTTTGAACAGGCCTTTCCTTTGTTTGAAGAGAGAGAGTATCAAGTTTTATACGCTTCAGGAGAAAGATATTATCAGGAACTTCAAGAAAGTCTAAAGCTTTCTGAAAAGAAATTGACAAACATAAGTGTGCAACCGTATATTGATAAAATGGTTGAAGTGATGGCTAATACCGATTTAATGGTGGGACGTGCAGGAGCAACCTCAATTGCGGAGTTCACCGCATTAGGATTACCAGCAATTTTAATTCCGAGTCCTTACGTCACGAATGATCATCAAACGAAAAATGCGCAAAGCTTAGTAAAAGTTGGTGCTGTTGAAATGATTCCAGATGCAGAATTGACCGGCGCTCGTTTAGTTGCGGCAATTGATGATATTTTATTAAACAATGAAAAAAGACAACAGATGGCAACGGCGTCCAAAGGGGAAGGCATCCCAGATGCAAGTGATCGTTTGTATCAAGTTGTGAAAACGTTAGTCTGAGATAGGAGGTGTGGAAGATTAGTAACGAGAACGATATATTCAAAAAAAGAAAACCATTACCTCCAAAAAAATCGGAAGAGTCTCAACCTGAACTGACACCTTGGCAAAAACAAAACCAAGAATATTTGAAGAAGCAAGCGGAAGAAGCTGCTTCAAAAGGTGAAAACGAACAAGCAGAAGTCATCATCACTTTACAAGAACAAAGTCAAGAAGAGCCTCAACAACATCTTCCACAAGAAACAGTGGAAGAAGAGGAGCATTTTGCAGATCGTTTACCGAACGTTAAGAAAACACGGAACAAGCGCTTATATAGGCGTTTAGCCTTTATTTTAACTTGTTTAGGGACAGCCATTTTAGTGGCATTGTATTTTGTTTCGCCTCTTAGTCGATTGAGTGAAGTAACAGTTTCAGGTAACAAAAGTGTGGAGAGTCAAGCGATTATTCAGCAGTCAAAACTTGAAACGGGCAGTGGCTTATGGGAGCAGTATTCAAATAGAAATTATTTTTCTGCAAATATTCAGAAAAAGTTTCCAATTATAAAAAAGGCGAACATTAAGTTAAATGGTATTAATTCATTTAAAATTGATATTCAAGAGTATCAAATTGTCGCTCTTGCTGCGACTAAAGGCGGCTATCATCCGATTTTAGAGAATGGTAAAACTTTGGCGGAAACCACCAAAGCTGCTGAAAGTGGCAAACCAATTTTTGAGAATTTCAAAGAGGATAAATTAATCCCTGAATTAATGGCCTCTTACAACAAATTACCTCAAGAAATTAAACAAGGAATTTCAGAAATTAAATATGCACCATCCAAAACCAATAAAGACTTGATTAATGTCTATATGAATGATGGAAATCGAGTGATTGTTAATATTTCTGATTTAAGTGAAAAAATGGCTTATTATTCACAAGTAGCCGAGCAAATGGACAAACCTGGAATCGTTGATATGGAAGTCGGCATTTTTTCTTATCCGTATGAAAAAGAAAGTGAAGAAACGGGCAGTGAAGTTTCCGAAGATTCAGCGGTTGAAAATCAAGAAGTTGCGGACCCAAATGCAGGCGTAGCAACGGATGAAGCGAATAACGGTACGCCGATAAATGGAGAAAATCAAGAAGTGCAACAAGCAGAATAAGTTTTTTACAAAAATGTTTCAAAAATTAACGAACAAATTCGTATAATCTGCTTTCTAAAACCCCCATTTTTATGGTAAAATTGGAAGAAGTGAATAATACTAAAAAAGAGATAGTTAAACGGACGCCTTTGTCCGCTTAGATATTGGAATTAATAGGAGGAGGAATTCCGTTCATGGCAAAAACAGGAATGTATGTAGGCCTCGATATTGGTACAACTTCTGTCAAAGTAGTTGTCGCTGAATATATTGAAGGTCAAATGAACATCATCGGCGTTGGAAATGCAAAATCAGACGGTTTGAATCGAGGGATTGTCGTCGATATTGATCAAACAGTTCAAGCAATCCAACGGGCCGTTCGACAAGCCGAAGAAAAAGCCGGCATTCAAATTAAAAGCGTAAATGTTGGATTACCAGCGAATTTATTAGAAGTAGAAAGCTGTCAAGGAATGATAGCTGTTAGCAGTGAATCAAAAGAAATTACAGATGAGGATGTGCGCAACGTCGCATCTGCAGCTTTGGTTCGTTCAACTCCTCCTGAACGTCAAATTGTTGCAATCTTACCGCAAGACTTTACCGTCGACGGCTTTGAAGGCATCAAAGACCCACGTGGAATGCTTGGCGTTCGCATGGAGATGTTTGGCGTTGTCTATACTGGACCAAAAACAATCATCCATAACATCCGTAAATGTGTTGAAAAAGCTGGCTTAGGAATTAACGAATTAGTGATTACACCGCTTGCTTTAACAGAAACAATTTTAACAGATGGCGAAAAAGACTTTGGAACAATTGTCATTGATATGGGTGGCGGTCAAACAACGACATCTGTTATCCACGACAAACAATTGAAATTTACTCATGTTAACCAAGAAGGCGGCGAGTTCATCACGAAAGATATCTCAATCGTATTGAATACTTCTTTTAACAACGCCGAAGCCTTAAAAATTAATTATGGGGATGCTTATCCAGAAAGAACTTCAGCAAACGAAGAGTTTCCTGTTGATGTTATCGGTAAGTCAGAGCCTGTAAGAGTGGACGAACGTTACCTTTCAGAAATTATTGAAGCGCGTGTGGAACAAATTTTGAGAAAATCAAAAGAAGTTCTGGATGAAATTGATGCGTTTGAATTACCTGGAGGCGTTGTGTTAACTGGTGGCGCCGCTAGTATGCCAGGTATTGTCGATTTGGCGCAAGAGATTTTTGAAGCCAACGTAAAACTATACGTACCAAATCACATGGGCTTACGTAACCCAGTCTTTGCTAATGTCATTAGCATTGTGGAATATTCAGCGCAACTAAACGATATTTATCACATTGCCAAATATGCAATCCCTGGTGAAAAATCGAAACCAGCACAATCAGTCGCTGTCCAACAAGAAGTTCGCTATGACACATATGCTGAACAGCCTCAAGAAGAATACGAAGAATTCAACGAACGTGAGTCTGGTGAAAAAGTGACAGGCAAAATCAAAGACTTCTTCTCGAACATTTTCGACTAATCACACAAACAGGAGGATACGATATCATGGAATTTTCATTAGACAATAACATTAACAACGGTGCAGTCATTAAAGTTATCGGTGTAGGTGGCGGCGGCGGAAACGCTGTAAACCGTATGATCGAAGAAAACGTTAAAGGCGTGGAATTTATCACAGCCAATACAGACGTTCAAGCATTAAAACATTCAAAAGCAGAAACAGTGATTCAATTAGGCCCTAAATACACTCGTGGTTTAGGTGCCGGTTCACAACCTGAAGTTGGCCAAAAAGCTGCAGAAGAAAGTGAACAAGTGATTTCAGAATCATTACAAGGCGCGGATATGATTTTCATTACTGCTGGTATGGGTGGCGGAACTGGTACAGGTGCTGCGCCAGTAGTTGCAAAAATCGCTAAAGAATTAGGCGCTTTAACAGTTGGTGTAGTAACTCGTCCATTTAGTTTTGAAGGTCCAAAACGTGGTCGTTTTGCCGCTGAAGGAATTGCTTTATTAAAAGAAAACGTTGATACACTATTAATTATCTCAAACAACCGCTTATTAGAAGTCGTTGACAAGAAAACGCCAATGCTTGAAGCATTTAGAGAAGCTGATAATGTATTACGTCAAGGTGTTCAAGGGATTTCAGATTTAATCACTGCACCAGGTTACGTAAACTTGGACTTTGCTGACGTGAAAACAGTGATGGAAAACCAAGGAACAGCTTTAATGGGGATTGGTGTAGCGAGCGGCGAAGAACGCGTAATTGAAGCAACGAAAAAAGCTATTTCTTCACCATTGTTAGAAACATCAATCGATGGTGCGGAACAAGTCTTATTAAACATTACTGGTGGCTTAGACATGACCTTGTTTGAAGCACAAGATGCTTCAGATATCGTTACAAATGCTGCTTCAGGTGATGTGAACATCATCCTAGGTACATCAATCAACGAAGATTTAGGCGACGAAATTCGTGTAACAGTAATCGCTACAGGTATTGATGAATCAAAAAAGGATAGAAAACCGCACCGTCAAACAAGACAAGCGGTTCAACCAATGCAACAAACAACTCAATCTGTGGAAATGGATCAACCAAAATCACAAGAAGAAGCAAGTGCTTTTGGCGATTGGGATATTCGCAGAGAACAAAATACACGTCCAAAAGTTGACGAATCTTCATTAGAACAAGTAGACAAAAAAGAATTTGATACATTCCACCGTGAAGAACCAAATCACAATGATGACGAATTAAGTACGCCACCATTTTTCCGCAGAAAACGATAAGGAGCATCGATTAGAAATGATAGCTGAAAACTTAACAAATATTAATAATCAACTTCAGCTAGCATGCAAAAGCTCACAGCGCTCTGTTGCTGATGTGACAATGATTGGCGTCACTAAATCAGTAGGAATTGAGGAAGCAGCAGAGCTTGTTCAGCTTGGTGTCCAGAATTTAGCTGAAAACCGAGTAGATAAGTTACTAGAAAAGAAAGCTGGATTGGAAAAATTTAATGATATTCAGTGGCATTTAATTGGTAATTTACAACGTAGGAAGGTAAAATTAATTATTAATGAGATAGATTATTTTCATGCATTAGATAGTCTGAGTCTAGCCAAAGAAATTCAAAAAAGAGCAACGAAAGTTATTCGTTGTTTTGTTGAAGTGAATATAACTGGGGAAGAAAGCAAGCACGGCTTTCGTAAAGAAGACGTCTTACCTTTCATTCAAGAACTTGCTGATTTGGACAAAATTCAAATCGTCGGTCTAATGACTATGGCACCTTTTGGGGCAAGTGAAGAAGTATTACATGCAACATTTAGAGAATTAAAAGAGCTGCAAATGACCGTAAATGAGAAACATTTATCTTTTGCTCCTTGTACAGAACTTAGCATGGGAATGAGTAACGATTTCCCAATCGCAGTTGAAGAAGGTGCAACTTTTATACGAATCGGAACAGCGTTATTCAGAGATGCGTAAAGGAGAGGAATTTATGTCAATTTTTAACAAGGATGCGTTATCGAGCTTTTTTGGCTTATCTGGCGAAGAAGATGATTATTATGATAACTACGAAGAATATGAAGAGCGCAAAGCAGTTAATGAACCACCGCGTCGTGCGGCTCGGCCTAAACCACAACGCCCTGTTCAACAACAGGAAAGTTACAGTCAGCCAGCTTATACACAACAAAGTGAGCCTGTAGTTGAAAAACCTTCTGCACGCTATCGTTCTGCTGAAGCGCATCAAGAAAGAGACACACAACAAGCTGCTTACACAGAGAAAAAAGTGGTTTCTATGCGTAGTTCTAATCAATCAGCGACTACGAATACAAGACGAGCACAAGAAAGCACCGCCAATGCAAAAACACATAAAATTACTATTATTGAACCACGTGTGTATTCAGAAGCAATGAGCATTGCGAAACATTTATTTGCTGAAGAAGCTGTGCTAGTTAATTTTACATTAGTAGAAGAAGACCAAGCACGACGCATCGTTGATTTCTTAACTGGTACTGTGTATGCTTTAGACGGAGATATTCAGCGCGTTGGCAATGAAATCTTCTTATGCACACCAGCGAATATGGAAATTGATAGTGCGACAGCACAATCTTTAGCCAACAAACAATTCTTTGATTTCTAAGCCTTAGGGAGGTGTTATTATCGCAACACTGATTACTCTATTATACAAAGGCGTTCAAATCTATTCAGGATTACTAGTGATTTACGCGCTACTTTCATGGTTTCCAGGAGCATATGATTCTGCTTTCGGGCGTTTGCTCTCTAGAATTTGTGAACCATACTTAAGTTTGTTTGACCGTTTGAATTTAAGGATTGGAATGGTTGGATTTAACGTAATGGTAGGGATTATTGTCCTTAACCTAGCAGCGGGTGGCTTAGCAGTCATTTTACGAGCTATTGTTTATTAATAACTTTTAGAAAGGATGATTTATCTATGAACGCAAATGTGTATCAACATTTCCGCAAAGATGAACATCCTTTTATTGACACTGTCGGGGATTGGCTAGAGCAAGTGGAGATGCAATACGCGCCTTATTTGACAGACTTTCTTGATCCTAGACAGGCGTATATTTTGGAAACGTTGATTCGACAAAACAGTGATTTATCGTTTACTTTTTATGGTGGTTATGAGCAAGCAGAACGAAAACGCTGCTTGATTTATCCAGCGTATTACATACCAGAAGAGACAGATTTTGGTGTTGTATTATTTGAAATTATTTATCCATCTAAATTTGCGACATTATCTCATGGGAAAATTTTAGGCACCTTGATGAATGTTGGGGTTCGTAGGGAAGCCTTTGGAGATATTATTTCCGATGGTGATAAGTGGCAGGTTTTTATAGCACAAGAAGTAGCTGGCTTCGTTGTTAACCAAGTCGACAAAATTGGTAAAATTACTGTTCGCTTAGAAGAGCGGGATTATACACAAATTTTGATACCGAAGGATGGTTGGCAAGAAGAGCGAACGACTATGAGCTCTTTGCGGCTGGATAGTGTAATTTCCGCCGTATTTAATATTTCAAGGCAGCGATCAAAACAATTGATCGAATCTGGTAAAGTAAAAGTCAATTGGACAGAAACGACACGACCAGATTTTGCCTTAGACTTATTAGATATTGTTTCGATACGAGGATTTGGGCGCCTTCAGATTCAAGAATTAGAAGGAAAAACAAAGAAAGAAAAATTTCGTGTCCTCTTAGGGGTATTGAGAAAATAATCTCGAACTTTTGTTTAAGAAAACCATTTTGGCTGTTCATTCAGACGAAGTTGTGTATAATAAAAAAAGTAAGATATTTGCTATTTCAGGATTAGTATGAGAATGTGTTCATAAGGGGTTTTACAAAAATAATCCAAAGAGGTGAAGGAATATGGCATTAACTCCATTAGATATTCAAAACAAAGACTTCTCAACAAAAATGAGAGGCTATAACCAAGACGATGTAGATGACTTTTTAGATCAAGTCACACGTGATTATGAAGATGCATTACAAAAAAATCGTGAACTTGAGAAATCATTAAAACACGCAGAAGAAAAATTACAATACTTCAATGAATTGAAAGATGCATTGAATCAATCAATTATTGTTGCACAAGATACCGCTGATAAAGTGAAATCAAGTGCCAATAAAGAATCAGAAATGATTATCACTTCGGCAGATAACCAAGCCAAAGAAACCTTGGTAGAAGCTGAACGTAAATCAAATGCAATGATTGCAGATGCTGAAGCGAAATCAACACAAATCTTAGCAGAAGCAATTGAACGTGCCCGTCAATTAGCTGGGGAAACAGAAGACTTGAAGAAGAAAACACGTGTCTTCCATCAACGCTTAAGCTTAATGCTTGAAACTCAATTAGAGCAAGTAAAGAGTGAAGAGTGGGAAGAGATTTTAAAGCCTTTTTCTAGTTATGTCGGAGACAAACATACAGCAGTTAAGGAAATTCTTGATGAACAAGACCTTGACAACGAAAATGAAACTGTTGTAAACTCTGAAGAGAACACAGATGCTGTAGTAGAAAAAAAGCCTGTAATTGAAGTCACTGAAGAAACAATTGAAGAAGAATCAAAATAGATAGAACAGAACGTTTAATGTTTATTCTTAGCAGCGAGTCAATGATAGTGAAAGTTTGACAGACACTGGCATTAAACAGATCCTCTATCCTAGATGCAGTTCTGAACACTTGAGTAGGAACTGCCGGATAATTACCGTTATCAATTTCAGAGAAAGTAGGGGCAACTCTACTTTGAATTTGGGTGGTAACACGAGTACTTCGTCCCTTGGGATGGAGTACTCTTTTTTTATCTACTTTTATCAGCTATCGTTCATCTTTAGTATGAACTAACACAATTAAATCGATAAAATGAAAGCGAGGCAAATGCATATGAAAATGAAAGAAACATTGCAATTAGGAAAAACAGCTTTTCCAATGCGTGGGAACTTGCCAAACCGTGAAGCAGAATGGCAAAAAGACTGGGAAGAAAAAGGCTTATATGAACAACGTCAAAAATTAAACGAAGGAAAACCAACCTTTGTTTTACATGATGGCCCTCCGTATGCAAACGGAAATATTCATTTAGGACATTCTTTGAATAAAATCAGTAAAGATATTATTATTCGTTCAAAATCAATGTCTGGTTTCCGTTCTCCTTATGTGCCTGGTTGGGATACCCATGGTTTACCAATTGAGCAAGTGTTAACCAATAAAGGAGTTAAACGTAAAGAAATGACTGTCGCTGAGTATCGCGAAAAATGTAAAGAGTATGCCTTATCACAAGTCGATAAACAACGTAACGATTTTAAACGTTTAGGTGTGTCAGGCGATTGGGAACATCCATACATTACGTTAGATCCAGAGTATGAAGCAGCAGAAATTCGTGTTTTTGGTAAGATGGCAGAAAAAGGCTATATTTATAAAGGCTTAAAACCAATTTATTGGTCTCCTTCAAGTGAATCTTCTTTAGCAGAAGCAGAAATTGAATACAAAGATGTAAAATCACCTTCTATTTACGTAGCTTTTAATGTGGCCGATGGTAAAGGTCTTTTAGATAACGAGACAGCCTTCGTAATCTGGACGACAACCCCTTGGACATTACCAGCCAACTTAGGTATTTCAGTTAATCCTGATTTTACGTATGTTGAAGTGAAGGCAGACGGTCGTAAATTTGTAATTGCTAAAGATTTATTATCAACAGTTAAAGAAGCGATTGGTTGGGAAGAAGTAGAAGTCTTGCGAGAATTTTCTGGTGAAAAATTAGATCGTATGACAGCTCAACATCCATTCTATGATCGAACATCACTTGTTATGCTAGGCGACCACGTGACGCTAGATGCCGGGACTGGCTTAGTTCATACCGCACCAGGACATGGGGAAGATGACTATATTGTTAGCCGTAAATATGATTTACCTGTTATTTCTCCTGTTGACAGCCGTGGGGTCTTTACAGATGAAGCACCTGGTTTTGAAGGAATTTTCTATGACAAAGCGAATCCAATGATTACTGAGTTATTAGAAGAAAAAGGCGCGTTATTAAAATTAGATTTCTTTACGCATAGTTATCCACATGATTGGCGTACCAAAAAACCAGTTATCTACCGTGCAACGCCACAATGGTTTGCTTCAATCTCTAAATTCCGTCAAGATATTTTAGATGAAGTTGAGAAAGTTGACTGGCTAATTCCTTGGGGAAAAACACGTTTGTATAATATGATTCGTGACCGTGGTGATTGGGTAATTTCTCGCCAAAGAGCGTGGGGTGTACCATTACCGATCTTCTATGCTGAAAATGGGGAAGCCATCATTACGCCAGAAACAATTGAACATGTAGCGAATTTATTTGCAGAACATGGATCAAATATCTGGTTTATGCGTGAAGCAAAAGAGTTACTACCAGCAGGCTTTACACATCCAGGTTCACCAAATGGCGAGTTTACCAAAGAAACAGATATCATGGACGTTTGGTTTGACTCAGGTTCTTCACATGAAGGAGTTTTACGAGAAAGAGAAGAGTTAACTTTCCCAGCAGATATGTATTTAGAAGGTTCTGACCAATATCGTGGTTGGTTTAACTCAAGTATTACAACAAGTGTTGCTATCAATGGGGTAGCGCCTTATAAATCAATCATTTCTCAAGGGATGGTTCTCGATGGCGAAGGCCGTAAGATGAGTAAATCGTTAGGCAATACCATCTTACCTGAAAAAGTTATTAACCAAATGGGGGCAGATATCTTACGCTTGTGGGTAAGTAGTGTTGACGCGGAAGCCGATGTGCGTGTCTCAATGGATATCTTAAACCAAGTATCTGAAGTGTACCGGAAAATCCGTAATACTATGCGTTTCTTGTTAGCGAATACGAGTGATTTTAATCCAGCTGAGCATACTGTAGCTTATGCTGATTTACGTTCTGTAGATAAATACATGACGGTTCGTTTAAATCAAGTCATTCAAGAAATCCGTGAAAATGGTTATGAAAAATATAATTTTATGCATATTTATCGGACAGTTATGAACTTCTTAACGGTAGATTTATCTTCTTTCTATTTAGACTTTGCGAAAGATGTCGTTTATATTGAAGCAGAAAACGATTATCAACGTCGTTGTATGCAGACTGTTTTCTATCAAACATTGGTTTCATTAACAAAATTATTGACACCAATTATTCCACATACAGCGGAAGAAATTTGGAGTTTCTTACAAGAAGAAGAAGAGTATGTGCAATTAGCTGAATTCCCAGGTTACGAAACGTTTACTAATGAAGAAGAATTGATGGATACATGGGCAGCCTTTATGGATTTCCGTGACAATGTCTTAAAAGCGTTGGAAGAAGCTCGTCATTCTAAATTAATCGGTAAATCGTTAGAAGCTAAAGTGACCGTTTATCCAAATGAACAAATTCGTCAATTAATGACAGCTGTTGATGCAGATATTTCTCAATTACTAATTGTTTCCGACTTTGAAGTATCAAAAGAAGTAGCACCTAGTGAAGCTGTTCAATTTGAAGACATGGCTATTTTAGTTGAAAAAGCAGAAGGCGAAACGTGTGACCGTTGTCGTTCCGTTCGTCAAGATGTCGGCTCAGATGAAAAATTACCAACACTTTGTGGCCGTTGTGCACACATTGTTGAAGAAAATTATCCAGAAGCGGTTGCTGAAGGATTCGAATAAACAAGGAAAAAGATCCGCTAGTCGTTAACTAGCGGATCTTTTTTGGCTTATTTATTGATCAAGTTGACCGCGGTCACGGTACCAGTTATCTGGTTGCCATTCCCAAGTAAAGCCATCTTTTTCTAATAAGTCGAAGGCAGCTTGCGGGCCCATTGTGCCAGCGGCATAATTAGGGAAAGAAACGTCTGTTTTATCCCAAGCATGTCGAATAATGTCAACAATGCGCCAAGATTGGGCAACTTCGTCCCAATGAGAGAAGTTTGTACTATCGCCATTTAGGCAGTCTAATAGAAGTTTTTCATATGCTTCTGGACTATTTTCAGTCATTTCAGCACTTTGACGGAAATCAAGTTTCACTGGAGTTGTATTAAACCCTTGACCGATTTCTTTTCCATTTAAGGTTAATGAAAATCCTTCAGTTGGTTGGATATAGATAGTTAAAACATTCGGTGGTAAATCGGTTTTATCGCATTCTTCACACGTATCATCTTTGAAGACATTAATAGGTACTTGTTTAAAGACGATGTTAATGCGTGTACCTTTTTCAGTTAATCGTTTACCTGTGCGAACATAGAAAGGGACGCCAGACCAACGGAAATTATCAATTAAAAATTTACCAGCAACAAAAGTTTCAGTGGATGAAGTTTCTGCCACATTCGGTTCATCACGATAGGCTGCAAATGTTTGATCAGCTAGCTGACCTTCGCCGTATTGTCCACGCACGAAATTTTGAAGGGCTTCTTCTTCAGAATAAAGGCGGATGGCACGTAAAGCTTTTACTTTTTCAGTCCGAATTTCTTTTTCAGAAAAGGCAACAGGAGGCTCCATAGAAAGCAAAGCAACGACTTGTAAAATATGATTTTGAACCATATCTTTTAGTGCACCACTGTGGTCATAATAGCCGCCACGATCCTCGACACCTAAGCTTTCAGCGAAGGTGATTTGGACATTATCAATGTAACGATTGTTCCATTGTGATTCAAAAATATTATTGGCAAAACGAATGGCTGAAATATTTTGGATCATTTCTTTGCCTAAGTAATGGTCAATTCGGAAAATATCTTGTTCAGGAAATGCAGCACGAATTTCTTCATTTAATTCGTAGGCAGATTCATAATCAGAACCAAATGGCTTTTCGATAATTAGTCGATCAAAGCCTTCTTCCGAAATAATATGTTGTGATTTCAAGTGATTAACAATGGTTCCAAAGAATTGAGGGGCCATAGCTAGATAGTAAACATGATTACCTTCTAAGTGGTATTGTCCATTTAGGCGATCAGATAATTCTTTTAAGGTATTATAATGTTCCGTATCATTCACATTATGTGATTGGTAATAGAAATGACTAGAAAATTCAGTCGCCTCTTCGGCCGTGGGATTTAAGTCTTGAATGGTTTCACGAACGATTTCCCGATAGTATTCGTCTGTCCATTCCCGACGTGCGGTACCAATCACCGCAAAACGCTCAGCTAATAATCCTTTTTTATATAAGCGGAACAGGGAAGGATACAATTTACGTTTGGCAAGATCACCTGTCCCCCCGAAAATAGTAAATAATGCTACTTTTTCATTCATTAGTTTTCCTCACTTTCTCTAATCAATGGCTCAACAAAAATTGTGTTTGCTGCTTTAAAGCTGACGGATAATTCTTTGTTTTCATTATAAATGGTGATCGGTCCTTCATATGCAGCAATTTCTTTAATCGTATATTCTTCTTGAATATTTAAATCAATGGAAACTAAATAATCCAGTAATTCTTTTTCGTCTAAGACACGTGCAATCCGAATTTTTGTGCCAACAGGGTAGTCTGTTAACGTTTGGCGTTTCTCCTCATGAATGGGTTGATTATCTTCGGGAATAACACCACCGTGTGGACAAAATTCTGGATGATTTAAATAATCCGCTAAACGGTTCACAAGTGTTTGTGAAGTAACATGTTCTAAAACTTCTGCCTCTTCGTGCACATCATTCCAAGTGTAATTTAAGTGCTCTACTAAAAAGACTTCCCAGATTCGGTGTTTGCGAATTAACGTACTCGCTTTTTTTAAGCCTTTTTCAGTTAATTGTACCCCTTGATAAGGAGAATGCTCAACCAAATCTTCTTTTACTAACTTTGAAATCATCTCACTAACCGAAGCTGCCGAAACATCGAGTCCAGAAACAATTTGTTTATTATTCACTTTAACTTCGTCGCCACCTAATTCAAAAATTAATTTTAAATAGTCTTCGCGATTTGGTGTCATAGGGGCTCATCCTTTCAAAAAAACATCATCCTAAGTTTATCAGAAAAAGGCGCATTTGACTATTTAATAATATTCAAGTTGTAAGAAAACTTTCTGAATGCTTTTGCAAGGGATGTAAAAAAATAAATCACCCACCGCACATACTTCATTTTATGTGTCGTGGGTGATTTATTAATTGTAAATGGCCCGTTCTAGTGTGTAGGTTTCGTCGTCGGCTTCATCGTAAAGCGTCGCAGGGACACCATTTTCACATTGAATGATTAAATGGTAACCTAACTTGTCTAAGATAACTAAGCGTTTAGCGGTTAATTCAACAAGCAAGGCATGCGTTTGTTTGCCATCAATGAAAACATTGAAAGATGAGGTGATTTCTAAGGTGTGTTGCGTGGCTTTCTTCACGTCCACAAACCACCAATGCCCAGTATAGTTGTGTTGAAGCTCCTGTGGGGAAGGGAGCTGTTTATTTTTTTTCCAGAGGATAGAGCCTGCTAATCCAGTAAGTAAAGATGCACCAACCAAGAAAGTCCAATGTTTTTTCAAAGAAATTCCTCCTAACCTTCATTTTCATTTATTCGTCTTCGTTACCTTTATTATATAGAACTTGTCTAAAATATTCGACTAAATCGCTGAGAATTGACAAATATTTAATGATTGACACAAGATAGTAAAATTGTTGGTTTTGGTCTATACTTTTCCTTGTTTTTTTATGGTATAGTGTGTAAGAAAGGAAGTCTGTGTATGAAGTACCCGAATGTCCAACTTGCTTATTTTATCGAACGACCCAATCGGTTTATTGCACACTGTCGTTTAATGGAAACGAATGAAGAAGTAATCACACATGTCAAAAATACTGGCAGAGGGAAAGAAGTTTTTTTACCAGGTGCTGTTGTGGCGCTTAGTTATCAACCATCGCCTAAAAGAAAAACAGATTACGATTTGATTGCAGTAAAAAAAGGTTCTTTTTGGATTAATATTGATAGCCAAGTACCGAATACATTAGTCAATGAAGCGTTAAAAAATGGTCAAATTGTGCTTCCTGGTTTAGTTGGTACGATCCAAACTGTTAAACGTGAGCAACTATTTGCACATTCAAAATTTGATTTTCTAGTGGAAACGGATGCGGACGAACAAGCTTTTGTCGAAGTGAAAGGCATGACTTTAGAAAATAAAGGCATCGGTGCTTTTCCTGATGCGCCAACACTTCGTGGCTTGAAGCATGTCACTGAACTAATGGCTGCAACTAAAGCGGGTTACCGCTGTTACATTTTGTTTGTGGTCCAATTTGAAGAAATTAAGCAAGCAACGATTCACCAAGAGATGCAACCTGCCTTTGCTGAAAATGTGGGTGCTGCAATTGATCAAGGTGTGCAAGTCCTTGCTTACAATTGCCACGTAACACCAGCAACGATTGAACTTAAGTCACAGGTAACCTTTGATTTATTACAGGCATTTGATGATCCTAATAAATAACTTGAAGAACTCCTAGCGCTTTAAGGCAGGGTAATTACGTGACTTTTGTACGAGAGATTACTATTATAAAGAGAGTAAATAAACAAAAAATGGAGGTTTTTGATTATGATACATTTAGGCGTAATTGGTACCAATTGGATTAGTCATCAATTTGTTGCAGCAGCTTTAGAAACGGGTGCGTATGATTTAACGGCTGTTTATTCTCGGAAACTAGCAACGGCACAAGAATTTGGTTCTCGCTATGGGGATGTGGAATATGCAATTGATTTAGAGACGTTTTTTGGTATTGCACATATGGATACGGTTTATATTGCCTCACCAAATTCATTACATTTTGAACAAGCGAAACAAGCAATTTTAGCGAAAAAAAATGTAATTGTTGAAAAACCAGCTTTTTCAACGCCTGATGAGATGGCAGAAATTATTGAATTAGCGAATAAAAATCGTGTGTATTTCTTTGAAGCGGCCCGTAATATTCATGAGCAAAGTTTCCAAAAAATTGCTGAATTATTGCCATTAAAAAACCAAATTTTAGGTGCGAATTTTACGTATATGAAATATTCTTCTCGCTATGATCAAGTATTAGAAGGCAAAGAGCCAAATATTTTTTCTCCTCATTTTTCTGGGGGAGCCTTAGCGGATTTAGGCGTTTATTTAGTTTATGCAGCCTTAGGTTGGTTTGGCGTACCAAAGGAAAGCCATTATTTTGCTAGTAAAATTGCGACAGGTGTCGATGGCTTAGGAACAATTATTTTACGTTATGATCAGTTTGACGTGACGTTAAATACTGGGAAAATTAGTGATTCTTTTGCGCCATCCGAAATTTACTTTGAAAACGGGACCTTGATTTTAGACAGTGTCAATGCTATTTCTTCGGCTGAGTACCATGATCGCGCACATGAAGAACGTGATGTCTTAGATATTCAAGTAGCCGATAATCCAATGATTGAAGAAGCTCGTGATTTTGCAGCAGTTTTAAATAACCCAACAGATAAGTATTGGGGCACCAAGTATGAAGAATGGGTTGAGCTTGCTCGAAATGTCAATAAAGTAGTCACTGATTTACGTCATAGTGCCGGCATTATTTTTGATGCTGATAAATAAGAATTAAGCGATAGGAAAGGAACAATATGAGATTTTTAGAACAACTTCCAGAGGCTTGGCAAGAACAGTGGCAAGCTTCTGGCTTTAACGAACCATCAACAATTCAAGAAAAAAGTTTTACGCCCCTTCGCGAAGGAGAAAATGTTTTAGGAATTTCGCCGACAGGAACTGGAAAAACACTTGCTTACATGCTACCTTTACTCTTAACTGTTGAAAAAGGACAGGGAAATCAATTGTTGATTATTGCTCCGTCTCAAGAATTAGCTATGCAAATTGCTGAAGTTGCTCGGACTTGGGCTAAGCCACTTCAATTAACGGTTCAAACGTTAATCGGCGGGGCAAATGTTTCACGCCAGATTGACAAGTTAAAAAAACGTCCCGAAGTGTTAATCGGAACGCCAGGTCGGATTTTAGAGTTAATGAAGAACAAAAAAGTCAAAGCTCAGTTGTTAAAAACAATTGTAATGGATGAAGTTGATCAACTTTTCCAAGAGGAAGAGCTAAGTTTAACCAAGCAAATTTTGACACACACACCAACCGAATACCAACTTGTCTTTTATTCAGCGACTGCTGATCGTGTCGTGAATCAAGCGCAATCTTTAAGTCAAAAATTACAGGTGATTGATGTGACGGAAGAAGATACTTCAGCAGGTCAAGTCGCCCACTACTTTATTCGGTTAGCACCAAGAAAAAAAGCTGATTACTTACGTCGTTTGGCCCATACAGAAGCATTCAGAAGCATGGTCTTTTTCAATCAAGTTGCTGATTTAGGTGCAGCAGAAGAAAAATTAGTTTATGAGAATGTGCCGGCTATTGGTCTGGCTTCAGATCAAAGTAAACAGTTGCGTAAATTGGCGATCGATCAATTTAAAGCAGAACGAGTGAAGTTGTTATTAACCACGGATATTGCGGCACGGGGCTTAGATTTCACTGGGGTCCCTTACGTCGTAAACGTAGATGTTCCTTTAACCGAAGAGAGCTATATTCATCGTTCTGGTCGCGTTGGCCGGATGGGTGCACAAGGGGCAGTGATTACGTTTATCAACGATGGCACCAAAAGGGATTATCAACGTTTGATGAAACAATTGGCCATTCCTTATCAGGAAATCTTTTTATATGATGGTGCACTTCATGAGCAGCCAAAAGCCAAAGATGAACTAGAAAAAAAGAACGTAGTCAAAGATACGTCTTCAGAAAAAAAGAGTACGAAAGAAAGAAAACCAGAAACAGTAAATTCTGTTGTCAAAGAACCACAAGAAACACGCAAAAAGAAGAAAAACAAAAAGAAAAACACGAAAAATAAAGGAGCTCGTAAAGCGAAGAAATAACGCTTTACGAGCTTCAAGCAGAACGTTGTATCGAGGAGGATTCCATGAAATCTCGGAAGGAAGAAATCTTAGCGTTACTTCAAAAAAATGAAACTGGCTTAACGGCAGGAGCGGTAGCAGAACAGTTAATGATTGATCGCAGTAATGCCAGCCGTTATTTAAATGAATTATTCAAAGAAAAGAAAATTACTAGAAGTACTGGACGTCCTGTTATCTATTCAGTGCCAACAATCAATGAAGGAGAACAAGTCCATGTAGATGAGTCCACCTCTGTTAGTTTTGACACATTAGTAGGTGCCAATGATTCTTTAAAAGTGAGTATTCAGCAGGCCAAGGCGGCTATTTTATATCCACCAAGAGGTTTGCATACGATTATTTTTGGGAAAACAGGAACAGGTAAATCTCTTTTTGCTGAATGTATGTACCGTTTTGCAATTGATTCAAAAACCTTAGATGAAGATGCCCCTTTTGTCTCTTTTAATTGTGCTGATTATGCACAAAACCCACAATTATTATTTGGTCATATCTTTGGCGTAAAAAAAGGCGCCTATACTGGTGCGAATGAAGATAGTCCAGGCTTAATGGCAAAAGCAGATGGCGGGATTCTCTTTTTAGATGAAATTCATCGCTTACCGCCAGAAGGTCAAGAAATGCTCTTTACGTTTATTGATAAAGGCGTGTACCGTCCATTAGGAGAAAGTGGTCAAACCTATGAAGCCTCTGTTCAAATTATTGGTGCGACAACGGAATCCTCAGAAAACTTTTTAACCACTTTTAATCGGCGGATTCCGATGTCGATTACATTACCATCTTTAGATGCACGGACGCTAGATGAGCGTTATGCCATCATTTCGTTATTTATTCAGCAAGAGGCAACACGTTTGGGCCAACAAATTGATATCGAACGCGAAGCAGTTTTGGCGTTCATGTTATACGATGCAGAAGGAAATATTGGTCAGGTGAAGCGGGACTTAAAATTAGTTTGTGCTAAGTCATTTCTTTATTACCGGACGCACAATTTAGAACACTTGGTTATCCGTAAACGGGATTTGTCGTTACCTGTCCAAAAAGGATTATTAAAAATTAAAGAAGTACCTGAGCGCTTGGATCAATTTGTCGACAGTAAAAGTAATTATTTATCTTTCCAGCCAGGTACTAACAAAATTGTTTGGTCGCAAGATCCAGCTAGAGACATGCAAGTTTACAATGAAATCGAAGAAAAAGTCGCTGACTTGTCCGAAGCTGACTTAGAAAATGTTGATTTAGAAGAATTGATTTCTAAAGATATGAATGCGTATTTTAAAAATTATGTCGAAGAATTAACCCAACATTCTTTACATAAGGAGTTACTACCAGAAGCTATTTGGGACTTAACGAATCGTCTTTATGATATCGCAGAAGAGCGTTTGGAACACACGTACAATGAAACAGCGCGCTTTGCCTTTGCGCTTCATTTACAAAGTACGATTGAACGTGTCAAAGAAGGTCACGTGATTGTCCATCCTGATTTAAATAATGTCCGTAAAAATATGAAAAAAGAATTTCAAGTAGCCTTAGATTTATCTTCTATTATTGAAGAAGAGAACAACATAGAGATTCCTTTCGATGAAATTGGCTTTATTAGTATGTTTTTATCTATTAATGTCGGTAAAGAAGAAAGAACTCCAGAAAATAATGTTGGTGTGTTCGTCTTAATGCATGGGGATTCTACTGCCTCAAGTATGTTGAAAACCGCCCAAGAACTTTTAGGAACGTCAATCGGAACAGCGATGAATATGCCGTTAACGATGGAAGTTCAAACAATGTATGAACAATTACGAAACCAAGTAATTACGCAAAAAGAATCGTTAAACAATGGGATTTTATTACTGACCGATATGGGTTCATTAAATTCGTTTGGAAATATGTTGTTTGAAGAAACAGGTATCCGAACGAAGGCGATTACAATGACGAGCACAATGATTGTCTTAGAAGCTATTCGAATGGCAAGCGTGGGACGAAGTTTAGAGGACATTTACCAAAATATTCAACTTTCTTTTGAAAGCGTTGTGAGAGAACAATTTCGTTCTAGTCTGCAAAAACGTCAAAACGTTAAAAAAGCAGTAATCGTGACGTGCTTTACTGGAGAAGGGGTTGCCGCAAAACTATACCAACGAATCTTACCAGTTATTGATGAAACAAAAGTGGAACTGATTCAAATGCAATTTATTGAACGAGAAACGTTTAAAAAGCATATCGACAACTTGATGGAAGAATATGAAATTAAGGCCATTGCGGGAACTGTGGATGTTGAATATCAAAATATTCCCTTCTTTTCCGTCTATGATATTTTTGATGATGAAAAATTAAATGTACTGAAACGGATTGCTAGTGATGAAGTGGCGATTGATACAATTGTTCATTCACTAAGTGGCGTCATTACTTCTGTGGACTCCTTACAAAAATTAATTCTCATGTTACAAAAAACAGTTCATCAAATACAAACAGACATGCATATTATTGTTGAACCAGGGGTGGATGCCGGAATTATGATTCATTTGGCTTTTCTGGTAGATGCTTTAATTAAAGGAGAAGAAGCAAGAACTTTTCCAAACTTAGCGGAATATGTTAAAATACATCGTTTAGAAATCGATGTCGTACGCACGAATTTTATGTTAATTGAACGGGCGTATCGTGTGACGATTCCAGAAGCGGAAGTTGCGCATGTTACCCAAATGTTTTTAGAAAATGAAATTAAAAGTAAACAATAATAAATAAAAAAACATCAAGAAATGAGAAAACGCTCTCTTTTTTCTTGATGTTTTCTTTTTGTAAGTTACACACAATTTTATGTGTGTAAGCGTTTTCTTTTAGTGTGTGCACGCTTTTTTTGATAGCGAAAGCTGTTATATCAGTATTTTAATGAGGAAAAAACTTGGCACAATTATTGCTATAAATAAAGTGTATAACGTCATAACTTTTAAGGAGATGAAGAAAAAATGGCAAAAAAAACAATTATGTTAGTTTGTTCCGCAGGAATGAGCACAAGTTTATTAGTAACAAAAATGCAAAAAGCAGCAGAAAATCGTGGCATGGAAGCAGACATCTTTGCAGTATCGGCTTCTGAAGCAGATACAAACTTGGAAAATAAAGAGGTAAATGTTTTATTATTAGGCCCACAAGTTCGTTTCATGAAAGGACAATTTGAACAAAAATTACAACCAAAAGGGATTCCTTTAGATGTAATCAACATGGCAGATTATGGCATGATGAATGGCGAAAAAGTTTTAGATCAAGCAATCTCATTAATGGGATAAGGAATTAAAACGTTTAAGAAAAGTGAATAGCAAACAAGGATAGTGCATGTTACCAAAGGTTTTATTTTGTACGCTCGATTCATTCGTTTAATGAGGCTACTGCCTTTTTAATAAATATAAATGGATACAGGAGGAATAAAAATGAACGGATTAATGGCATGGATGGAAAAATATATCTTACCAACTGCCGCAAAAATTGGTGCACAGAAACATCTGGTGGCACTAAGAGATGCTTTTATTGGTACATTACCTGCGACAATGGCTGGATCAGTCGCCGTAATGATTAACGCAATTATTCGAGATCTTCCCCAAGAGTTTGTCTCAACTTATGCGGCAAGTTTGGAAGCAGACAAAGGTATTTTTGCAGTATTGAATGTCATCATTGGGATTAATGGTTTTGTTTGGAATGGTACATTGGCTATCGCTGGTTTGATTTTCGCTTTTTCTTGGGGCTATAACTTAGCGAAAGCATACAATGTGAATGAGCTAGCTGGTGGGATTGTCAGTTTAGCTACCTTAATTTCAGGTGTTGCTTTTGCACCAAATAACACAGCTGAATTAGCTGTGAAAGTGCCAGAAAAGATTGCCAACGCAATTAATGGGGCAGAAATTGGTGCGTCAATTGCTAATAATCAATTGACTGTCAATCCATGGGGTTGGTTAAATCTCAACCATCTAAATGGTAACGCTTTCTTTACAGTGATGATTATGGGGGCTTTATCAACCATTATTTTTTGTAAATTAATGCAAGCGGATTTAACAATAAAAATGCCTGATTCTGTTCCGCCAGCAGTTTCAAAAGCGTTTGCGGCAATTTTACCAGCAACAATCGCGTTGTATGTCGTAGCAATTATTAACTTTACGGTGTCAAAACTTTCAGGCGGTCAATTATTAATTGACTTAATTCAAAAATATATCGCGGAACCGTTCCTTGGGTTATCACAAGGACTAGGAGCTGTGTTAATCGTAACGGTTTTTGTTCAAATTTTCTGGTTCTTTGGTATTCACGGTCCAAACGTTTTGGCACCAGTTCTTGAAGGAATTTGGGGATAAGCACAATTAATTAATATTGATATTTTCCAAAAAGGTTATGAAGGAAAAACAGGAACAGCTGCGGTTTTAGCCGCTATTGACGACGGTAAAGCCTACATGTGGGTCCGTGGTTCGTTTGATGCTTTTGCTTGGTTTGGTGGTTCAGGCGGTACAATTGTCCTAATTATTGCAATCTTGTTATTCTCCAAACGAGCAGATTATTTAACAGTCGGTAAATTATCATTAGGACCTGGGATCTTTAATATCAATGAACCGATTATGTTTGGTTTACCAGTTGTTCTGAATCCAATTATGTTTATTCCATTTGTAATTGCGCCATTAGTTGCTACTACAATTGGCTGGGTTGCAACGTATCTTGGGTTAGTAGCCCCAGTTTCTCAACAAGTCGCATGGGTGACACCGCCGTTGCTATTATCTTTCTTAGCGACAGGTGCCGACTGGCGCGCACCAATCGTAGCATTGGTATGTATGGTAGTCACTTTCTTGATTTGGACACCGTTTGTTATCGCTGCTAACAAAATGGATCCTGCATTAGGCGAAAGTGAGCAATAAGCAATAAAAACAGCAATTACTTGTATAGAAAGGAGCGAGCGGCATGATTTCGATTGCAAGTGCAATGAAGCAAGAGGAAATTATTACTTTATTAGAGGCATATCAAGGGGAAAATGAAACATTTACTTTTAAAGAAAAGAATGGTATTAAGTTATTTTTTGAAGTTGAAGGAGACCCTGAAACTGCTGCACAAGTTGCAAAACAGCTGATTAAGGAACAACCTTGGGGTAGCGTTTTATACTTCCAAGCAACGGTAGTCTAAAAAGATAGGATGGATGAAAATGATTAGAAATGGATTATTTTTATGTAGTATTGGCTTCTTGATTGTTTTGTATTCGTTGAATCCCAGCTCCTTAAACTATGATTTATTAAGTCTGACAACGGGGATTTTTTTCATTGGACTTGGTGGTTACCTGTTTTTTAAAGGAAAAAAAGTTGCTGAAGAAGAGGCGACAAAGGATGAGGTGAAACGGTAATGGAAATTACGAAAACATTAACTATTTCAGCAGATGAATTTTACACGCAATTAATGAATTCTGTTATTTTTGATATCCGTAAGCAAACAGGCAAAACTCTTACAAGAAAGCAGTTGCGTAAGTTTGAATACATCAAAGAATATAGTAAAAATAGTCGCGCGAAAATAGTTATTGAAGAAGCTGTAGAAAATAAGACCTATCAATTTCGAACATCCACAACTAAAAATGATTTCTCGGTGCGGTATGAGCTCCAGCCAATTGATGAAAAAAGCTGTGAACTGCGTTATACAGAAACAATGGTTTCTTATGGGGCGTTACAAAAACTGAATGATGCAGTATTAGGTATCTTTTTAAGTTATTTTAAAAAGAAACAGTTTTATAAAATGCTTAAAATGATGGAAACTGCTTAAAGGGAAAAAGCGGCTTTTGTCCAGTTGATTCTCTTCAGCTTTAGAAAGTGAGCGATGAGTCGTTTCGACTTATCGCTCACTTTCTTTTGTTGCCCTATTATTTTGGAAACGCACACAAAAAAGCTGTGTGTAATCGTTTTATTTTTAGTGTGTACACGCTTTCCATGTTGAAAAACGTTGTCATATCAAGGTTTTCAATGTGTTAAAACTTGGCACGCTTCTTGCTTATATAAAGGTGTAAAGCAAAACAAAGAGAATTTAGGAGATGAAGGAAAATGGCAAAAAAAACAATTATGTTAGTTTGTTCCGCAGGAATGAGCACAAGTTTATTAGTAACAAAAATGCAAAAAGCAGCAGAAGATCGTGGCATGGAAGCAGACATCTTTGCAGTATCGGCTTCTGAAGCAGATACAAACTTGGAAAATAAAGAGGTAAATGTTTTATTATTAGGCCCACAAGTTCGTTTCATGAAAGGACAATTTGAACAAAAATTACAACCAAAAGGAATTCCTTTAGATGTAATTAACATGGCAGACTATGGCATGATGAATGGCGAAAAAGTTTTAGATCAAGCAATTTCATTAATGGGATCATCAAACTAGAGCAGAAAATGGGGTAGAGGTAATGGACGGACAACAGAACTTAGAAGCAATCATGGGTTTAATCATGTATGGCGGAAATGCTAAAAGCGATGCAATGGAAGCGATTGCCGCAGCAAAATCGGGGGATTTTGAATTAGCAGACAAAAAAATTGCAGATGCAGAAGAATCACTTGTACATGCACATCATTCGCAAACAGGAATGTTAACAGAAGAAGCAAAAGGCAATAACATGCAAGTAACATTGTTAACAGTGCACAGTCAAGATCATTTAATGACTGCGATTGCATTTACAGATTTAGCAAAAGAAATTATCGATCTTTATCGCCGTATTGATAACGAGTAATCTCGTTGTCAATACGTCTTATAAGAAAAACGCGCTTGAGAAAGCGTTAATTAGGAGGAATAACAATGGACGGATTTGTTCAATGGATGGAGAAACACTTTATGCCGAAAGCGTCAGTAATCGCAGCGCAACGGCACTTGGTAGCAATTCGTGACGCGTTTGTCGTAACGATGCCATTAATGATTTTAGGGGCTTTGGCGGTATTAATTAATAATATTCCAATTCCAGGATATGAGGACTTTTTAAACAAAATTTTCCCAATGATGTATAACGATGCACCAATTTGGAAAAGCTTTGGTGGCAACATTTGGAACGGTACATTCGCAATCTTTGCCGTTTTAGTAGCCTTTTTAGTAGCACACAATTTAGTTAAATCTTATGGAAAAGACGGCATTGCAGCCGGTACAGTTTCTGTAGCTTCATTCTTCGCAGTTGGCGGCTTAGAAGGCATGGGCGCAACTGGATTATTTATTGCTTTGATTATTGCACTTATTTCAGGAGAACTATTCCAACGTTTATCTGGCAATCCTAAATTAGTTATCAAAATGCCTGATGGTGTACCACCAGCAGTAGCAAAATCATTTGCGGCATTATTACCAGCAATGATTACAATCAGTTTATTTAGTTTAATTACATCAATTCTATTTGCTTTAGGAATTGACAATATCGTTATTTCATTCTACGAAGCAGTTCAACAACCATTTATGGGACTTGCAAACAGCTACCCATCAGCATTATTGTTAGCTTTCATTACACCATTCTTGTGGTTCTTTGGTTTACATGGTGCCAACATGGTTGACCCATTAATGCAAACAATCAACGTACCAGCGATTGATGCGAACATTAAAGCTTTAGAAGCAGGTAAAGCAATTCCTTATATTGTAAACAAACCTTTCTTTGATTCATTTGTAAACTTAGGTGGAACAGGGGCAACATTAGGTCTGTTAATTGCTATCTTTATCGTAGGTCGTCGTAACAAACCATACAAAGTCATTACAAACTTAAGTTTAGCACCAGGACTATTTAATATTAATGAACCAGTCATGTTCGGTTTACCAATTGTTTTAAACCCAATTATGTTTATCCCATTCATTTTAGTCCCAATGGTTCTTGTAACTGTTGCGTATGTGGCGACAGCAACTGGTTTAGTACCAGCTGCAACCTTTATGCCACCTTGGGTAACACCACCAATTATTGGCGGATTTTTAGCAACGAAGAGTATCGCCGGCGGAGTTTTAGCAGCTGTTAACTTATTGATTTCTATTTTGATCTACATGCCTTTCGTAAAAGTAGCAACAGATCAATACTTGAAACAAGAAGCAGCCGCAGAAGCAGCTGAGTAAAAAATCGAAGGATTGAATCGTCCGGACTCTTACGGAGGGTTCAATCCTTTTTTTAATGATTAAATCGTAAAGGAGCAAACAACATGAAATATCAATTTCCAGAAAATTTTTGGTGGGGTTCTGCAGCCAGCGGTCCTCAAACAGAAGGCGTTTTTGAAGGTGATGGTAAAGGTCAAAATATTTGGGATTTTTGGTATCAAGAAGCGCCAGAAAAATTTTTTCAACAAGTCGGTCCAGATAAGACCTCACAATTTTATAAAAAATACCAAGAAGATATTCAGTTAATGAAAGAAACGGGACATAACTCTTTTCGAACATCCATTCAATGGAGCCGTTTAATTCCAGACCCTACAACAGGGAAAGTCAATCAAACAGCAGTTGATTTTTATAATCAAGTGATTGATGATTTATTAGAACACGGGATTGAGCCCTTTATGAACTTGTATCATTTTGATATGCCGATGGTACTTCAAGAAAAAGGCGGTTGGGAAAGCCGTGAAGTGGTTGATTTGTATGTCGACTTTGCCAAAACCTGTTTTGAATTGTTTGGCGATCGCGTGAAAAAATGGTTTACGCACAATGAACCAATTGTACCAGTTGAAGGTGGTTATCTCTATGGCTGGCATTATCCTGATAAAGTGAATCTAAAAGAAGGGATTCAAGTACTCTATCATGAAGCTTTAGCTAGTGCCAAAGCGATTGCTGTTTATCATTCTATGAACTTATCAGGTGAAATTGGCATTATTTTAAACTTAACGCCGACTTATCCTCGTGATGAGCACAATGAAGCCGATGTAAATGCGGCTAAATTTGTCGATGGTTTCTTTAACCGTTCGTTTTTAGATCCGGCAGTTAAAGGCCATTTTCCAGAAGATATGGTTGCCTGGGCGAAAGCAAATGACTTGTTGCCAGAAACAACGCCAGAAGATTTAGCAATAATTGCTGAAAATACTGTGGACTTATTAGGAGTAAACTACTATCAACCACGTCGTGCCAAAGCAAAAGAAACACCTGTTGAAACACGACCAGAAGGCTTACTTCCAGAAGATTTTTATGATGTCTACGATATGCCTGGCAAAAAAATGAATCCTTACCGTGGCTGGGAAATCTACGAAAAAGGCATTTATGATACATTAATGAATTTAAAAGAAAATTATGGCAACATTCGCTGCTACATTTCAGAAAATGGCATGGGCGTAGAAGGAGAAGAACGCTTTGTCAATGAACAAGGAGTCATTGAAGATGATTATCGGATTGAATTCGTGCAAGATCACTTGAAATGGGTGCATCAAGCGATTCAAGAAGGTAGTAATGTTCAAGGATATCATATGTGGACGTGTATGGATAACTGGTCTTGGCTTAATGCCTATAAAAATCGTTACGGCTTCATCGCTGTGGATTTAGATGATGATGCGAAACGGACCATTAAGAAAAGCGGTCGTTGGTTCAAAGAAATGACAGCAAATAACGGCTTTTAGAAAGAGAACTGTTTCTGTGATAAAATGAATTGATACAATGTGCGAGGAGGAAAGAAAATGACAACTAAAAGAGTCAAAAAAATGGGCAAAGAAGAAATGAAAGAGATGTTTGATCTTGTCATCTATGCTTTTAATCAGGAACCCACGGCGGAACGCCAAGAACGTTTTGAAAAATTGTTGTCACATACGCAAAGCTATGGCTTCCTAATTGATGAGCAATTAACAAGTCAAGTGATGGCGACACCTTTTCAAGTGAATTTCCATGGTGTCCGCTATCCCATGGCTGGAATTGGCTATGTGGCTTCTTATCCAGAATATCGTGGTGAAGGCGGCATCTCTGCTATTATGAAAGAAATGTTGGCTGATTTAGCGAAACAAAAGGTTGCCCTTTCTTACTTAGCACCGTTTTCATATCCATTTTATCGTCAATATGGCTATGAACAAACATTTGAACAAGTGGAGTATACAATTAAAACGGAAGATTGGCCACGTGTTAAAAGAGTTCCAGGTACCATTAAACGAGTTTCTTGGGCTGACGGTAAAGAGGTCATTAAAGACGTATACCTTGAAAATCAAAGAGCGCACTCTGGTGGTGTGATCCGTGAAACTTGGTGGCTGGATTATACGCTGAATCGTGCAAGTAAACCAAATAATCAAGCGATTTATTATTCGTCAGAAGGGAAAGCGGAAGGCTATGTGATTTATCGGATAGCTGCTGGCACCTTTGAAATCGTAGAATGGAACTATTTAACTAATACAGCTTTTAAAGCTTTAGCTGGGTTTATTGGCTCACATAGTGGTTCCGTTCAATCGTTCCATTGGATTAATGGTTTTGCTGGAAAAGATTTAAATGATTTAATGCCAACGCCAGCAGCTTCTGTAAAAATTTTACCTTACATGATGGCACGAATCGTTGAGTTACAAACATTTCTGGAAAAGTATCCATTTCAATCAGGAGAAAAAGAAACGTATTCTTTAGAGATTGAAGATTCCTATGGGCCATGGAATGAAGGCATTTGGACAATCACAATTGACGAACAAGGAAAAGCAACAGTGACTAAAGGTGCTGCGGAAAAAGAAGGGACTGCTGCTTTGAAAGCAGATATCCAAACGTGGACGCAACTATTCTTGGGCTATCGTTCAGCAGAAACGTTATCTTTTTATGAACGCTTGCAAGGAGACGCAACGACAGTTCAACGTTTAGGCCAACGTTTAGTCAAAGGCATGCCAATTTTAGAAGATTATTTTTAAAAGTGTGTTTATTCGCAAAAAATGACAGAACCTACTATAATAAAAATGTAAAAAGAATTATTTTAGAAAGGTGATGGGGACAATGGCGAAAACGAAACAAGAAAAAGTTGCACGCAATAATAAAATTGGGCAATATATAGCTATTGCGACAGGACTTTATTATTTAGGAAAAATGATTCTTGATCGGCGGCAAAAAAAATAATAGATAAAAGAACGACGTGTTTCACTGAAAGAAAGTATCTCGCATAATTGTTTATGCGGGATACTTTCTTTTTGTCTATTGACAGATGTAGTGAAGACTTCTAAAATTAAAACAGATTGTTCTCGTAGCTCAGTAGGATAGAGCAACCGCCTCCTAAGCGGTAGGTCGCTGGTTCAATTCCAGTCGGGAACGTAAAAAGGCAAGTAAATTTAGGGGGGGAAGACAGATGGCGATTACTATAAATATTTATTATAGTGGGACAAATGGACGTGCAAGAGAATTTGCCAAAGAAATGATTGCCAGCGGAATTGTAGAGGCGATTCGTGCAGAAAAAGGGAATAGTCGCTATGAATACTTTTTTCCAATGGACGATGAAGAAACAGTTCTGCTAATTGATAGTTGGACAGATCAGGAAGCATTAGACAAACACCACGCTTCTCCAATGATGACCCGTATTACGGAACTTAGAGAAAAATATGATTTGCATATGAAAGTAGAAAGATATGTATCAGATGTAACAGACCCCTTGACAAAAGATGCTGCGTTTATAAGAAAATAACCAGAGTGCAATCATTGATCTTAAAATTTAGTGCTAGGAACATCAATCGTTTCGACTGATGTTCCTAGCACTTTTTATCTTGTAAGGATGAATCATTTGTTACACACGTTAAATTAAAGAAGGACCATTTGTTCTTCAGTCACAGCCGGTTCGGTTAAAATTTTGGCTTGGGCAGCTGCGAGTTTCGCAATAGGTACCCGATAAGGTGAGCAAGAGATGTAGTTTAGGCCAAGTGTTTGGAAAAACGTGATGGATTGCGGATCACCACCGACTTCTCCACATACGCCAATACTCATGTTTGGTTTAGTGCGACGCGCTTTCTCTACAGCTAATTGAATCAGTTGACCAACACCTGTTTGATCTAGTGATTGAAACGGATCTTGGGTAATGATTTTCTTTTCCCGATACGTATTAATGAATTTACCGATATCATCACGAGAAAAGCCATAGGTCATTTGTGTTAAATCATTTGTTCCAAAGCTGAAAAAGTCTGCTTCTTCTGCTAACTGATCCGCAATCAGACAAGCTCTAGGTAGTTCAATCATTGTCCCGATTTCGTAAGGGAAAGGAGTCATTTTATGTTCTTCAAAGAGACCGTCAATCGTTTCTTTTAAAATGCGTTTGAGATAGAGAAGTTCTTCTTTTTCGGCGATTAGAGGAATCATCACTTCTGGATAAACAGTAATTCCTTCTTTGACTAATCGAATGGCACTAGTAAATAAGGCTGTAACTTGCATTTTGTATATTTGTGGTTGGGTCACACCTAAGCGACAACCACGATGGCCCAACATTGGATTGGTTTCTTGTAACCGTTCAATTTGTTTGGCGATGGTCACCGGGAACCGTTGTAGTTGCTTCGCCAATAATTGAATATCATTCTTTTCATGAGGTAAAAACTCATGCATCGGCGGATCTAACAAGCGGACCACCATGGGCTTGTCTTGAACTACTTTCAGCATTTGATAAAAGTCTTCCTGTTGAAAATGAAGAAGTTGCTCCAACGCATAGGCTGCTTCCTTTTCAGACTCTGCTAAAATCAGGCGACGCATTTCCAAGACACGCTCTTCACCGAAAAACATATGCTCTGTTCGCGCTAAACCAATCCCCGCTGCGCCAAAACGGATAGCAGTCTCTAAATCTTGTGTAGTTTCTGCATTGGCACGAACAGTTAAATCAGCATACGCATCTGCCCAAGACAAGAGCTCTTGAAGGTCATCGTTATTATCAGCAGAAATTGTGGGAATTTCGCCAAGATAAATTTCCCCCGTTGAGCCATCGACGGAAATGATTGTTCCTTCTAAGATGACTTGTGGACCGCAGTGTAGTTGTTTGGTTTCTTCATTGACGGTTAAACTTTCACAACCAGTCACACAGCAAGTTCCCATTCCTCGTGCGACCACAGCGGCATGAGAAGTCATTCCGCCACGACTGGTCACAATTGCTTCGCTTACAACCATGCCTTCAATATCTTCTGGTGAAGTTTCTTGACGAACAAGAATGACTTTCTTTCCTAGATTGGTCAGTTCTTTGGCTTTTTCTGCTGTAAAAACAATTTGGCCACTTGCTGCACCAGGACTAGCAGGAAGTCCCATAGCTAAGCGTTCCATGTGTTGTCGTTTCTCTTGATCAAACACGGGATGAATTAATTGATCAATCGTATCAGGTGTCACACGCAACAGTGCTTCTTGTTTAGTAATACGATTTTCTTTGGCTAAGTCTAAAGCAATTTTAACCGTAGCTGCGGCGGTTCGTTTTCCGTTTCTTGTTTGTAAAATATATAATTTTTCATTTTCAATGGTAAATTCAATATCTTGCATGTCACGATAATGATATTCTAAAAGTTCTGCGTAATGGCGAAAATCTTGATAAACTTTTGGCATAGTCAAACGTAAACGACGAATGGGTTCTGGCGTCCGAATACCAGCCACTACATCTTCTCCTTGCGCGTTCAAAAGAAACTCTCCAAACAGTTGATTTTCCCCTGTGACCGGATTTCTAGTAAAAACAACGCCAGTGCCACTGTCTAGTCCACGATTGCCGAAAACCATTTCTTGAATGTTGACAGCTGTACCTAAATCATGTGCAATATGATGTAAGTTTCGATAAACCACCGCACGTTGATTATTCCATGAATCAAAAACAGCTTTGATTGCTTCAAAAAGTTGTGCGACAGGGTCTTGCGGGAAGACCACCTGATGTTGTTCAAAAACTTCTTGGTAGCGGACAATCAAGGCGAAATGATCTTCTTCTTGAAAAGCGGTAATTTTTTTGTTGAGCTCTTGTTCCAAGCGCTCTTTTTGTTGGTCAAATAATTCTTTGGGAATGTGATAGACGACGTCTCCAAACATTTGAATAAGTCGGCGATAACAATCAAAAGCAAAACCAGGAGAGGTTAAGGTCGCAAATTTTTTCACACGTTGATCATTTAAACCCAAATTTAAAATAGTATCCATCATACCAGGCATCGAGAAGGCAGCACCACTGCGAACAGAAACTAAGAGAATCTCATTATCCGCGGTAAAAGATTTGCCTGTTTCAGTTTCTAAGTTTTTAACCGCTTTCAAAATTTCTGATTGTAAGTATTCTTCAAAGAAAGTAGCATCTGCCAAATAGTCCATACAGCAACGGGTTGTAATCGTGAATCCTTGCGGAATCGGCAAACCTAAGCGTGTCATTTCTGCCAAGTTCGCCCCTTTACCACCAAGAGTCTCTTTACCTTCATTGTGTGTTTCGTTAAAAGAATAAATAAACTTTTTCATGCGTGACCTCCGTTTAATATGTGTCTTATATGTTCAATAAACATCATAATAGACGGAAATAAGTTTGTCAATAGAAAAAGTTTCTTGTCAATATGTTGAAAAAACAATAAATATGTGTATAATTGTAAGCGAATGCACAATTTGTTTAAGAGGAATTGAGGAGGAAATGATGAAATTAAGTAAACGACAAGAGCAAATTATCGCTGTTGTAAAAGAGCATCAGCCAGTTAGTGGTGAACGCATTTCGGACATACTAGCCGTTTCACGTGCGACATTGCGTTCTGATTTGTCTTTTTTAACACTTTCAGGAATTTTAAAAGCAAGTCCGAAAGTTGGTTATACTTACGAAAGTGATAACATGGAGGCTTTTTTCTTTTTTGACGTTTTTCAAACAAAAGTTCAGGAGATCATGAGTCCACCATTGATGGTTGCCCAAGACACCTCAATTCGAGATGCGATTACCAACTTGTTTATGTATGATGTCGGTTCTCTTTATGTCATGGATGAAGCAAAAGAATTATTAGGGGTTTTGTCACGAAAAGATTTATTACGAGCCTCTTTAAATACAAATATTGATGGCACACCTGTTGCTGTTTGTATGACAAGAGTGCCACATGTGAAAACCTGCACACCAGAATTTACTATTCTTGAAGCTGCTGACACTTTGCAAAAATACGAAGTGGATTCTTTGCCAGTCGTTGAAAAAGAAAATCCTAAAAAAGTTATTGGAAAAATTACGAAAACGAAAATTTTAACCTATATTACGCAACAAGCGAAAGAAGCCGCACAAAATAGATAAGGGAGCTTAATTATGAAAAAAGAGATCATTGTTTATACTATTTCCGATTCACTTGGAGAAACATCACAAAAATTGTTAGCTGCAGCAAGCGCACAATATCCAGATATTTCTTTTCTTAATCGATACAATTTTTCTTTTGTCACAACAGAAGAAGAATTATTAGAGATTTTAAAAGATGCCTTAAAAGATAAAGCCTTAGTTGTCAGTACATTAGTCAGTAAACAACTAATCACAGCGGCGAAAGAATTTAGTGAACGAACAGGGTTGTTATATTTAGATTTAATGGCGCCATTTTTTGAATTAATTCAAGCGAAAGCCGGAGTAGATCCTATTGAAGAGCCTGGACGACGCCACCAACTAGATCGTGCCTATTTTGATAAAATCTCAGCGATTGAATTTGCTGTAAAATATGATGATGGCAAAAATCCTCAAGGGTTTCTTAATTCTGATATATTGTTGTTAGGCGTTTCGCGGACCTCAAAAACGCCAGTCAGTATGTATTTAGCAAATCAAGGCTACCGCGTTTCTAACTTACCATTAATTCCAGAAGTTCCATTGCCGCCAATTTTGGAAGAAATGGATCCACAAAAAATGATTGGTTTAGTTTGTTCGCCAGAAACATTAGGACAGATTCGTAGCAGTCGGTTGGCTTCCTTAGGTTTAGGTAATGAGACCAGTTATACCAATGTTGAACGGATTGAACAAGAATTAGCCTATGCCGAAGAAATTTTTGCGAAGTATGGTATCCCAGTGATTGATGTAACCGCAAAATCTGTCGAAGAAACAGCCTTTTTGATTAAAGAAAAACTAGATGAAAGAAATTAAAAAGCTTGGCAACCTCACTAAATTTCAGTGAAGTTGCCAAGCTTTTTATACTTAATTGGGATTCTTTTTATTAGTCAATATTTTTTTGATCGACAATGAGTAAAGCGATCATCACGTAGACAATCCAACTACTTTTAGAATAAAGTGTATAGCGGGGTTGCCATTTGCTAGCAAATTTTTCCTTGTATTCGCGTAATCCTTGGAAGGAGTAAATTTCTGAACCAAATTCATAAATTAACGCAGCAATCCGTTCTTGAATAAAACTTTTTCTTGATTGACCAACGTTTGCTAACGGAGCCATCCCTAAATTGAAATAATGAATATTTTCTGTTTTCATATATTCAAATAAATGAATAAATAGGAAATCCATACTTCCAGAAGGGGCTTTTTCTTTATGGTGACGCATCAAGTCAATGGTACCAACTTCATTTGTGTAACTAGGAATGATATTAGCGAAAGAGACCATTTCTCCTTCAGCATTTCGGACAACAGCAATTGGGTTTCTTTGAAGATACGCTTCATCGAAAAATCCTAGTGAAAAGCCTTTTTCTTTTCGATTGTCTAACCAACTATCCGAAATAGCTTTTAATTCGTGCATTTGTTCGGCACTAAAAGGAGGTTGGAGTACGTCAAATGAATAGCCGGCTTTGGTAATTTTATTAAACACTGCGCGGGTACCTTTGAATTTTTTCCCAGACATCGTAAATGTTTCTAGATTAACTAAGGCTTCTTCGCCCATTTTGATAAATTCGTAGCCGTATTCGTGTAGTAACATCACGCTGTCCTCATTGGTTTCGTAAAAGACGGGTACATAGCCGAAACGATCTGTTTCTTTAAGGAATGCATCAATCGCCGCAGGAAAATCTTCTTTGTTCCCAGAAGGGTTGCCCATCACAACGCATTTATTATTAATGGTGTTGAATTGTAAAAAGACAGTCGGTTCTTCTTTGGGATATAAGAAAACCTGTTTATCATGAAGAAAGACAAGTTCACTATCAATATTCCCGCCATAAGTTGTTAAGATATTATGCAAGATACTATCTTCTGGAAACTCACCAACTTGGTGTTTTTTCCCTTGGAGGTAGCGAACAAATAGAAAGTTAAAACTCATAACTAAGAGGATAGCGATAAATCCTGACAACCAGATCCGTTCGGAAGGGAACAAGAAAAATTCCACAAAATGATGACGATGGTGTGGGAAGTTCGGTAAATTATAAACACCAATGACTAGGTATAATAAGGTCAACAAGCCAAAGATAAACCCATCAATCGTCATCCACTCCCAAGAGTAAACCAGTTGTTCACGGTACAATTCTGATTTTGAAAAAATAACGATAAATAATAAAATAGCTAAATAGAAAATGGAAAACATACTAAAGTCAACAACAAATGAATACAAGATAGCACCAATTAATAAAATAATCGTTGGATAATAGGCTCTTTTAACACGATCAGCAATCCCACGTCCCATAATTAATAATGCAAAGCCTAAAACAATACTCGGAATTTGAATAATAATATGTGAACGGAAGGGGTTAATATCTCTTAACCAATGCACTTGAGTGAAGGCTTCTGGAATAGTGGCTAGGAGCACCATCATAATTCCTGAAAAATAAAGTAAAACCACTTCCAATTTGTGGGCAATTTCCAAAGTAATTTGTTTCAGTAATTGTCGATAATGAGTATCCAATTTTTGGCTTAAGTGTTTTGTAAAGAACAAACAGCCAATTAAGAAAGGGATAATATAATAGAATAAACGATAGAGCAATAACCACAAAACAATAATTTCACGATCGACACCTAAGTTGCTCAGTCCTAAAATCATCATGACATCAAAACTACCTAAAGCCCCTGGAATCATCGAAGCAATCCCAATAATCGAAGCTGCTACATATAAAGGAACAATATCAATTAAAGGAATCGGTACATCTAATAAGTAACCAATACTGATAAAGGTAATTAAAACACCTGTCCATTCTAAAAACGAAGAAACAACTAGAGATAAGCGATTTTTTGCATCGAGGTTACCAAAGGAACTATTTTTTTGGAAATGTAAAATAAGATAAAGTAATGGGAAATAAAGACCGCCACCTAATAACCAAATCCAATATTGCTGTAAATAAGCCATCTTTGGATCAAACTGAACAAGGAAAAAGCAAAGAATACTATAAATAGATAGACCGGATAACACAAAAAGTAAAATATGGGTTAACGCAGGTAAAATTTTCTTTTCCTCTGTTTTATTTCCATAAAATTCAGAACGAAGTCCCATGCTGACCAAACCACCGAATCCACCAATATTATTGATTGTATTGACAATCCAGCTAGATTCAAGGAGTTCCCGTTTTGAGACTTTCAAGTTTAAAATGCGATTTAATGTTAAGTCATAATTTAGCATCGGAGTAACGGAAACTAAACCGATAACCATCATCAATAACAATTTCCATAGCGGGATCTCATCAAAAATCTGTTTTAACTGTTCAAATGAGATCGTTTTACCAATTGATAAAAGTTGGGCAACAACAATAATTGAGACCGCAATAACAAACAGTGTTTTTAGTAATCCTGTATGCGTTTTGATCCAATGAATAATTTGTTTCATTTAGACACCTTCATTTCCTTTAAGAATTTTTCGATTGTTTTATTAAAAATATCTGGTGAGTTTTTGGCAAATAAATGACCTTGTTTATTTACCAAGACCAATTTGCCAGCAGGAATGGCATCAGCAATCGCCCGTGAATGGGAAAGCGCAATTAAATCTCGACTGCCAGTAATAACAAGAGTAGGACAGGGGATGTGTTCTAAATCTTGTTTTGTCAGTCCAGTATCTTCAAATAACAGAGCCACGATAGGGAGCCGTGCGCGCAATTTTTTTGAAAAAAAGGCGCCAATACGACAAAACCAATATTGAAAATAAGTGGCAATCGTTACATATTTTTTTAGACCAGACATGGTGACATTTCCAGAATTTAAGACGAGTTTGTTGACGAAATCAGGATATAAATGGGTAAAAACCATGGCAATATTTGCTCCGTCACTAAAGCCCAATAAATTAATTTTTGTTAAGTGTTCTTGTTGAATAATACCAGCTAAATCTTCTGCCAAAAGCGGAAAAGTTAATTGACTTTGTGTATTGGTGGAACGTCCATGTCCGCGGGTATCCACCGCAATAACTTGATACTCCTTGGAGAAATAAGAAATTTGATAATTAAAAAAAGTATGATCATTGCCATTACCATGAAGTAACACAAGGGGGTAATTTGTTTCTTTGCCAAAAATTTGATAAAAAATTTGACTGCCATCTATTGTTTGAAAATATTTTTCTATTGCCATTCTCCGTCACCTATCTCATCTATAATCAATCGAGTCCTCTCTCATTATAGAGTCTTTTGTCTTTTTTTTGTAATAAAAAACAGAAAATTTTCCGAACAGTTTTGTAAGGTGTTGTAATATAGTGTGATATAGTAGAAGATAGCCACCTAAAAATTAGACTAGAGGAGGGAAAGTTGATGTCTTTAATCGTTTTAATTGGTGCCCGAGCTGTCGGGAAAATGACCGTTGGCAAGGCTTTAGAAAAGCAGTTAGATGCTAAATTACTATTTAATCATCAAACCATTGACTTATTTGCAAACTATCTTGGGTATACGGAACGTGCGTTTCAATTGTCTGATTCCGTTAGAAAGGAACTTTTTCATGCCTTTGTAGAAAATCCAGCCACAAATACAACAAAAAACATTATTTTTACAGTGGTGATTGCTTTTGATCAAGAACAGGATTTTCAATTTTTAGAAGAAATATCAGAAATTTTTCTTAGTAAACATGAGTCCGTTTATTTCGTTGAACTCGTCTCTTCAACAGAAATCCGCCTAGAACGGAATGTTCATCCAGAGCGGCTAGAGGCAAAACCTTCAAAACGCGATGTCGACTTTTCTCGAAAAGAATTACTCAATACCTTCAAAGAACATCGATTAGTAAGCCACGAAGGTGAACTAGAAGGTACATTTCCAAATGTAAAAATAACGAAAATAAATAATTCAAACATGACACCAGAAGAAGTAGCAACGAAGATAATTGCTACTTTTGGTTTGACATAATGTGAAAGGAACATCGGAATCAATGAAAAAGTTTTTTAAATATCTCGGTAGCTTGATGGTCCTTCTTTTAAGCATAGCTTTAATTTTGATAGGATATTTAACCTTCCGAGAGTTTCGACCACGAGCGGTTGAACCAGTTGCTATAAATAAACAATTTTCAGAGCAAACCATCGAAAAAAAGCAATCCATTTCTTTAGTCACGTATAACATAGGCTATGCTGGCCTAGGACAAACAGAAGATTTTTTTATGGACGGTGGCAAAACTGTCCAACCAGTTAATAAGGCAATGGTCCAACAGAATTTAACAGGCATTGAAGAAACCTTGAAAGAATTACCAGCGATGATTTACTTATTCCAAGAAGTCGATCGTCGCTCGCAACGTTCTTATGAAGTCAATCAAGAGGAAGAATTACAAAAACAGCTACAGCTGAACAGCGCATTTGCTTATAATTTTAAGGTAGATTATGTGCCCATTCCTTGGCCGCCGATTGGACGAGTAGAAAGTGGTTTATTAACATTATCAAATGAAAAAATAACAGAGGCCAAACGCATTGCTTTACCCAATCCCTTTCGTTGGCCCGTTAGCATTAGTAACTTAAAACGAGCACTTCTAGAAACGCGCTTTCCAATTAAAGGCACAGACAAAGAATTAGTGGTTTTTAACTTACATTTGGAAGCCTATGACAATGGGGAAGGGAAGATTGCTCAAAGCAAAAAGTTAGCTGACGTATTATCCCAAGAATACGCTAAAGGAAACTATGTAATTGCTGGAGGTGACTTTAATCAAGTTTTCAAAGGCAGTCATCGATATCCTGACTTAGGGGAAGCTGGTTGGGTACCAGGAGAAATTGATCCAGCAGACTTACCTAAACATTTTTCACTTGCTTATGATGATCAACAACCGACTGTGCGGGTGCTTAATAAGCCTTACACTGGCTCTTATGAAACATCCCAAGTGTATGTAATTGATGGTTTTATTGTTTCTGATAATGTGGCTGTTCATAGCGTGAAAACAAAGGACGAACAATTTAAATATACAGATCACCAACCTGTGAAGATGGAAGTTGGGTTGAAATAGAAAAAGGAGGAGATAGATGAAATTAGGGGTTATTGCCGCAATGGATTTAGAGCTTCAAAAATTATTGGAATATTTTCCACCACAACGAAAGATACAGCTAGCAAAAAATACATTTTATATTTATGAACAAAAAACATCGCAAGTCATTATGGTTTGTGCAGGACAAGGAAAGACGAATGCTACGCTATATAGTCAAATACTTATTGATTCATTTCAAATAGAACAACTAATTAATATCGGTATTTGTGGCTGTTTAAATGAAAAACTGCAACTCTTTGAGATGGTGCTAGGTGAGGAATACTGCCATTACGATATTCGTGAAAGACAGTCAATCAATAAATTTCCTTATCAGCTGTACTATAAAGGAGATAAAGGAATGCTGGCCGAACTTCAACATCTAGATGAAAAGATAAAGTGTGTTCGTTTTGGAACTGGAGAAGGCTTCGTTTGTGACACAACTGAAAAAAGAAACTTAATTGAACAATTCTCTATTGACTGTGTGGATATGGAATCCGCAGCTATTGCACAATGCTGCTTTTTAAATGATTGTGCTTTTGTTTCTATAAGAATTATTTGCGATAGAGCGGATGCTAACGCAGTCAAAGTAACAGAAGATACACAAACACAGGCAATGGAAAAAGTATTTGAATTGGTCTGTGCATATATAAATTAAAAAAGAAAGAGCTTGGAACAAAAATCCAGAAAGATTTTTGTTCCAAGCTTAAAAAGTAATATAGGTTGGGGATAAAAGTAACATTGTTATTGTTCCAATTATTTTATAGATAGCCTTTAGTAATAGAATGAGTGGAATTTAGCATATTTGCTGGGGTTCCTGTAAAAAGAAGCTGTCCGCCATTTTCTCCACCTTCGGGACCTAGTTCAATCAACCAGTCGGCACTTTTAATCACATCAATGTGATGTTCTAATAAAATCAAGCTGTTTCCTTCTTCTACCATTCGATTGAAAAGTTGAAGACTTTGTTGGATATCAATTAAGTGTAAGCCATCTGTAGGTTCATCCATTAAATAGATAGCTTTTTTTTGGTGAAGTGTGTCTGCTAATTTTACCCTTTGCAATTCGCCACCAGATAATGTTGAGAGCGATTGATTGAGTTTAAGGTAGCTTAAGCCAACTTCCAGTAAATTTTTTAATGAAAGAGCAAAAGGCTGGTCTTTGAAAAAATCATAGCCATCTTTAACGCTTAAAGCTAGTACTTCAACGATATTTTTTCCGTTATACAGATAATGAAGCACCTCTTCTTTGTAACGCGTTCCGTGACAGGTTTCGCAAATACTAGTAACATCCTCCATAAAAGACATATCGGAGACAATTATGCCTTTCCCCTTGCAAGTAGGACAGGCGCCTTTGGAATTATAGCTAAATAAAGCTGGACTAACATGATTTTCTTCCGCAAACAGTTTGCGGACCTTATCAAAAATATTGAGATAGGTCATTGGTGTGGATCGTAAATTTGCGGTAATGCTTTTTTGTGAAAGATGAATAATTTCTTGGTTATCAGCTTGGGCTTTTTGATAAATTTCTTCCGCTAATGATGATTTACCTGAACCAGCGACCCCACAAATAACAGTCAAAACTCCTAACGGAACTTCGACAGATAGATTGTTTAAATTATGCAGTGTCGCATGTTCGATTGTTAAAGACTTCCTTGCTTTTCTTGGTTGGTCGTTTAAAGGGAGCGGCTCTTGAAGCGCTTGACTAGTCAAGGTTTTGGAGGCTAGAAATGCGTCATACGTTCCTGAAAACTGGACATGGCCACCATTTTCGCCTGCGAAAGGTCCTATATCGATGATAAAATCAGCTTCTCTAATTAATTGTGGATTGTGTTCCACCAGAACCACGGTGTTTCCTTTATTTTTTAAATTGAGCAACGCACGACTGATCCGTTCGATGTCCTTTGGATGTAAGCCAGCACTTGGTTCATCTAAAATATACATAATATCGTTTAAGGCGCTGTTTACATACTTAGCAATTTTAATCCGCTGTGCTTCACCACCAGAAAGTGTTTCAGTTGCTCGTCCTAATGTGAGGTAGGAGAGACCGATATTAATTAATGCTTCTAGACGTACAAGTAGCTCTTCTTGAATATTTTTTATTAAGGATAGGTCCATTGAACGAATAAAAGAATGTAATTCAGTGAGTGGCATGTCAACAGCATCAGCAATACTTTTCTGATTAATTTTGCAGCTACGAACACGTTCATTGACTCTACTTCCTAAACAATCAGGACATCTTTTTACGGTAACAAAGTGATTAAGGTATTTTTGATGACGTTTGCCTTCGTCTGTATGCAATATGCTACGTTGCATGCGCGGGACTATTCCTTCATACAAAGCTGTATGAGGCCACTCTTTGGGTGGATTAGCTAGTTTTTGTTGTGGAGCATATAAAAATAATGCTAACTCTTCAGGAGAATAGTCCTTGATTTTTTTATCCAAATCAAATAGACCACTATGGGCATAACGCTTCCACCGCCAGTTGCCAACTGTAAATGTGGGGAAATCGATAGGCCCTTCGTTTAATGATTTGTCATAATCAACTAGCTGATGAAGATTGATTTCGGTAATCTTTCCTAAGCCGTCGCATGTTGGACATTTTCCATCTGGATGATTAAACGAAAAAGTATCTGAATAACCAACAAATGGAGAACCTGCTCGTGAAAACAGCAAACGTAAAAACGTATAAATATCTGTATACGTTCCCACTGTCGAACGAGAATTACCTGCTACTTTTTTCTGGTCAATGACAATTGCAACAGGAAGATTCTCGATTTTTTCAACTTCTGGACGACCATATTTGGGTAAGTAATTTTGAACAAACGAACTAAATGTATCATTTAGTTCACGACGTGATTCAGCGGCTAATGTGTCAAATACTAAGGAGGACTTTCCTGAACCCGAAAGTCCAGTAACAACAGTTAGTTGCTTTTTAGGGATATTGACAGAGACATTCTTCAAATTATTTTGTGTTGCGTGCTTAATTTCAATCCATTCCATTAAAAAACCTCCGTTTCTATTCTATTTTAGCATATAAAAAGAACCTAGCCTAAAAGTTGAACATTGGAATTTTCAAGAGAACTTTACTTTTTAATCGCTTTCATTTATGCTATAAGTAATACAGATTTTTTTATCTGTATTAATAGATAAAGGATGTGACTTATGAAGAAGTCGATTTTGTTCAAAAAGTTAGGGATTATTTTATTAATTAGCCAAACACTGGTAGGGGTACCAATGTTGGCACAAGAAAGTATACTAGAAACAACCGTTCAAACAGAGACGGAATCAGTAACAACAGAAACCAGTCAGACTGTAGCTAATTTGGAATCTGAAACTACTAGCCAAACGGTGATGCAGGAAAAAGAATCCTCTTCGGCAATCGCCGAAAGCAGTAGCGGAAATGTGGTGGCAGTAACTACTGAAACCACAAATGAGATACAAAATAGTGATACAGATAGAAAAGCTGTTTCTGCAGAGAATGTTTTTTCAGAAGCAGATTATAAACAAGCAACTGCACTGGAGTTAGCAACTTTAGTAAGAGAAAAAAAGGTAACGAGCGAAGAATTAGTAAAAATTGCGTTGGCCATCACTAAACGTGAAAATCCTACATTAAATGCGGTCATTACTTTACGAGAAGAAGCGGCTTTGACAGAAGCAAAAGCTTTACAAGATACAGGTCAACCATTTCTAGGTGTGCCGCTCTTACTAAAAGGGTTAGGACAATCCTTGAAAGGTGAAAGCAACACGAACGGTTTTGGTTTTCTCCAAGATCAAGTAGCTGGTGGGACATCGACCTTTGTCAAAGCACTACAAAATGCTGGATTCATAATCATTGGTCAAACGAATTATCCAGAATTAGGTTGGAAGAATATTTCAGATTCAAAGTTATATGGCGTTTCCGTCAATCCATGGAATCCTAACCATTATTCAGGTGGTTCTTCAGGCGGAGCGGGTGCTAGTGTTGCCGCGGCATTTGTTCCCATTGCTTCTGGAAGTGATGCTGGTGGTTCTATCCGCATCCCTGCTTCTTGGACAGGCACCGTAGGCTTGAAACCTTCTAGAGGAGTAATCATTGGCAATTCTAATAGTGCAAAAGGTCAAACTGTTCACTTTGGTTTAAGTCGAACCGTGGCGGATACAAATGCATTGTTTGAAACCTTATTAACCAAAAAAGATCTTCCTGCGGGACATTTAAGTCAAGCGCAACCCATTGCTTATACAACAGAATCCCCTGCCGGAACGCCTGTAAGTGCCGAAGCAAAAGAGGCGGTCGCTGAAGCTGTTGCTTTTTTAAAAGACCAAGGGTACACATTGGTTGAAGTGAAGCACCCTGTTGATGGGGAACGTCTAATGAAAAATTATTATACTGTAGCTGCTGGCTCAGCAGGAATTGCCGATTTTATGGCGCGGCAGAAATTGAAAAGACCGCTTGAACGAAATGATGTAGAACTGTTAACATGGGCGCTTTTTCAAACAGGAAAAAATATAACGAGTGAAGAGACAACTGCGGCTTGGACAGATATTGCTTTACAAGCACAAGCGATGGACGAATTTTATCAACAGTATCCTATCTTATTAACACCAACGACAGCTGCCACCGCACCTAGTATTGATAATCCGTTACTAAAACCAGAACATGCAGCACAGATGGAAAAAATTGATCAATTGTCACCAGCAGAACAAAAACAATTGATTTATGACCAATGGCTGACGGCGTTCACATATACACCGTTTACACAACAAGCAAATTTATTTGGACATCCAGCATTAAGTGTGCCAACTTACGTTTCAAAAGAAGGACTGCCTTTGGGGATTCAATTTAATAGTGCATTAAATGAAGACCGAACATTGCTACAATTAGGCGCTTTATTTGAAAATAACCACAAGATAAATCAACCACATGTAGAAGAACCAGAAAAAGACAAAGAGCCAGATGCAAGTGGCGAACCAGATAAAGATAAAGAACCAGATGCAAGCGGCGAACCAGAAAAAGACAAAGAACCAGATGCAAGCGGCGAACCAGATAAAGGCAAAGAAACAAAAACAAGTGAAGGACCAATCGAAGGAAAAGATCAAAACCAAAACCAAAACCCAGACAAAGCTGGAAAAACTACTAGTGAGTCATCCTTAAATAATTCGCTGAATTCATCAGCAAATCAGGGAACCAAATCAACAGAAAGTACGCATGCTTTTTCTAATAAAAGTATGATTGGGAAACAAGAACAGCTTCCTAAAAAAGTATTACCAAAAGCAGGTGCAGAAGTACCTAGTACTTTCTGGATTGTTTTAGGAGGAGCTTTCTTAGTAACGAGTGGAATGATTTATATAAGGAAAACTAGAAAACGATAACCAGTGAAGGCTGGAGACAATTTATCCCCAATTGTCTCCAGCCTTTTTTCTTTGGTATACTAAAACCAATAGGGAAATGGAGGCGAAAGTAATGAGGGCGTTTGAGAAGATTCCAGCGTTTCAGCAATGGCAAAAAGTTGAAGCTATTCACCGTGGTTGGTCAACTGATTTAAAGTTTAAAGTTACCAAAAATCAAGAAACCTTTTTATTACGAATTTTTCAACAAGAAGAGTTATTAGCTAAACAACAAGAATATCAATTTATCAAAAAAGTAGCGGCGTTAGGATTTCCCAGTTCTAAACCTTTTTTATGTGCACCTATTCCTGAAAGTGAACAAGGATACATGTTATTAACGTATCTAGAAGGTGAAGACTTAAGCGATGTTTTACCCGCTCTTTCTCCCAAAAGACAACTGAACTTAGGCGTAGAGGCAGGCCACTATTTAAACAAAATCCATAAGCTTTTGTTGCCTGAAAGGATTAGTCAAAGAGAGATTGCGCGAAATTTATACGAAAAAAAGCAGAGCCAACTAAATAAGTATAAGAAATCTCAATTTTGTATGCCGTACCAGCAGCCAATAATTTCATATTTAGAAAAACAATTACCATTATTGCAACAACGGCCTGTGGTTTATCAGCATGGAGATTTCCATGTGGGAAATTTTATTTACTTGCCAACTAGGCAGGTCGGTGTGATTGATTTTAATCGATGGGATTTTGGGGATCCTTATGAAGAATTTTACAAGTTACAATTTTTTTCAAGAAATGTTTCGCCATTGTTTGCTTATGGTCAATTACAAGGTTATTTTGCTGGGAAAGTTCCTACCTTATTTTGGCAGTTTCAAAAGCTTTATACTTTTCACGCAGGACTCTATTCTTTAGTTTGGGCACTGAGCTTTGGTGAAAAAGAAATCAGGACTATGGAACAGCAATACCAACAATTACTAGAGGACTATAATTGTGGAGAATTACTAGTTCCCAAATGGTTTTCAACTATCCAAAGAAAGGGATTGAGATTTTAGGTTTATTTCGATAGAATAAAAATAAAAACAGGAGTTTAAGGAATGAAACTAAACGGGATTATTATGATAGCGGTTGTTGGAAGCGTTTTATCTGGCTGTGGTTGGCAAAAATCGAAAGAGGAATCACAGAAAGTACAAACCGTACAAATAAACAATGTAAATACTGAAGAAACAAGAGCAATTTCAGCAACCGAAGTTAGTCAAACCACGGCGTTGGAATTAGAGCAAACAACGCAAACACAAGAATTAACTGAATTAGTTACAGAAGAAGGGACGATTTGGAATCAGCAAAAAGCAAAACAGTTAGGACAATACATGGAAACCTGGGGTCAAGAACGCAATCAGAACTATCAAGCGTACCAACCAGGTCACTCTGTAGCTTTTTACACGATTCAAGTGCCTGATGATTTATTGAGTTATGAACCTAAAATACAACCAGCTATTGGGAACAATCCCATTTGGTTAAATTGGTCAGAAACTGGCAACGAAGGGGGTTATTGTCTGGTGGCAGTATACTCTGACAGTGCGACACAAGTTGCCCAGAAGCATGTCTATTTATTTACTTTAGTGAATGGTGAAGCCAAAGTTTATGTGAGTAAAGAACAGCCAGTAGAAGAGCAACCTTATTTGTTTTTAAAAGAAACAAGTAATACAGAACTGAAAGAACAATTCACAAACCTTGTGAATAATCTTTAATTTTTTATTTAATCAAAAGGAAAAGAAAATTTATCATTGACAAAGTATCCGCTTTCATTTTATTCTGTAGCTACCCCTTGGGAAAGGGCAAAAGGAAGTTTTGAAAGGGATGGAAAAAATGAAGGAAACAAGTTTAGTAATTATTAAGCCAGATGGCGTTGAACGGAAGTTAGTTGGCAAAATCATTCAACGTTTTGAAGATAAAGGTATTGACTTATTGCACCTTAAATTCGAACGACTAACAGTAGAAACAGTGAAGGAACATTATGAGCATTTAAAAGATGAACTATTTTTCCCTGAATTATTAGCCTATATGACAAGTGGCCCAGTGGTTGTGATGGTCGTTGTAGGGGACAATGTGGTTAAAAAAGTGCGTAAATTAGTTGGAGCAACGAATCCGTTAGATGCTGAAAGTGGCACCTTACGAGCGGATTATGGGTTGTCTGTCACCAAAAATTTAATCCATGCTTCTGATTCTGTTCAATCAGCAAAAATTGAGATGCAACGGTTCTTTGGTTAATCAGCGAAAAAGAAGCAATCCTTTATTTTTTATAAAGGATTGTTTCTTTTTTATTAATTGTCAGAATATTCCGCTTAAATGGTTGACATCTGGAGGTAGAAGAGTAGTATAGACTACATACTAAATACTAAATGACTGCGTGTGCTTCAGGAGGATAAAATGATAACAAGTGATGAATTGACAGAAAACCTTAGTCCGTTTGAATTAAGTCTATTTTTAGAGAAGAAATTACATGAAGAAAATCATAATTTAGAAACATTGCTAAATGCAGGGCGAGGCAATCCTAATTGGACGGCGCCAACACCAAGGGAAGCCTTTTTTTTATTAGGTCAATTTGCTACAAAAGAAACGTTAAGAGAGGGGAGCGAACAAACGGCTGGTATGATTCAGCCAAGTTTTGGTAGAACGCAACGCTTCTTAAACTTTTTAGCAGAAAATCCTAGCAAAGGGGCAACCTTCTTACAAGAAATTTGGACAGCAGAGCATAACTATTTTGGGATGGATAAGGAAATGTGGTTAGATGCCATGTTAGACTATGTGATTGGGGATAATTATCCGAATCCTGTTCGTTGCTTGAAGGCGTGTGAACAACCGATTAAAGCATATTTAAATCAAGAATTATTTTCCAGCGAAGCACAACCCTTTGATATTTTTGCCGTTGAAGGTGGTACAGCAGGGATTTGTTACTTGTTTGATACGTTGGCAAATAATTATTTACTAGAAAAAGGTGATCGTATTGCGTTGTTATTACCAACGTTTGCTCCTTATCTAGAAATTCCAGAACTACCACGTTATGATTTTGACGTAGTTAAAATCAAAGCAGAGCAAATGATTATTGATGGAAAAACGACGTATCAATACTCAAACAAGGAAATTGATAAACTAAAAGACCCGTCCATCAAAGCGGTTTTTGTCGTAAATCCCAGCAATCCAACTGCTAATGCTATGGGAAAACCTACCATTGAACAAATCAAACAAATCGTTGCAGTGGATAACCCTAAGTTAATGATTTTAACAGATGACGTTTACGGAACCTTTGTGCCAGCTTTCCGTTCATTATTTACGGAGTTACCTTACAATACAGCTTGTATCTATTCTTATTCTAAATACTTTGGCGCTACCGGTTGGCGTGTGGGGACCATTGCGGTCAGCCAAGAGAACATCTTTGATCAATTATTAAAAGAATTGCCAGTGGCTCGAAAAATGGAATTACAGGCACGTTATGCTACATTGAATGCAGACACAAGCCAAATTAACTTTATCAGCCGCTTGGTCGCAGACAGCCGCGATATTGCGTTGAACCATGCAGCGGGACTTTCTTCTATTCAGCAAGCGATGATGGCTTTATTTAGTTTGTATGCTTTGTTAAAAGACGGTCAAGCATATAAAGACGAAGTGATGGATATTTGTCATACGCGTGAAAAGCTCTTGTTTCGCACCTTAGGCATTGAAGAGCCTTTAGCAAGTTTAAATACAGCATATTATTGTGAAATTAACTTTAGAGATTGGACAGAAAAACGTTATGGCCCAGAATTTTCAAGTTATTTAACGAAATCGTGGACGATCACAAAAGTATTAACCTCTTTAGCAGAAAAAGAAAAATTAATGCTTTTAAAAGCGGATGCTTTCGGGAGTGACAAATGGTCAGTTCGAATTTCTTTAGCCAATTTAGCTACTAACCAATATAGTGAAGTTGGTAAACGAATGATTCGCCTATCTGAACACATTAAAGAAGAGTGGTTGCGCCAAAAGCGCCAAGCAATTAAATAAAAAAACGCTAAGTCTCTTAAGCTGCAGGAGACTTAGCGTTTTTGTTTATTATTTATTCATTTTTCCGTCAGTTTTGGTTTATAAATGTTTGCTACACTGGAGATAAGAGGAAATTAAGCGTTTATAAAAAGGAGAAAAGTGAATGAAACATATTAAAGGAATGTTGGTTTTTATCGGATTATTTATTTTGGTTGTGCGCCAGATCAAGAGTCAACGAAACAAACAACAAGTGGACCGCAAGAGACAAAGCAAGTGAAGCAAGTTACCGTCACCAATCAAACGACTTCTGCGGTGGAAAAACAAGCGCCGACTAAAAATGACGAACTGATTGCTAATCAATTGACTTTTGATTCTCATGAATATACGTACGAAGTGGTTACAGGGGCCACACAAACGACATTTGGGACAACCCCACCAGCAAAATATACACCAGAAGAAAAAAAGGAAAAAATGTTTTGGTCCAATCAACCGCCTTTGGGATTAATGACGGGTAACTATTATAAAAATGAAGGTGTATTTACTGGCGGAAATTACGGCATTGTAGAGATTATTACGGAACCTGAAACGCAACGGATTCTGAATGTTGAGTTTACAGAGTTTGCTAGTGATCCTTATTACGATACACGCTATTCGGGTGTCAACAAACGCCTGTCGGATTATCCTGAATTTCAAGCAAGCAAAACGCGTACAGACGATACGTTAGTCACCGTTGTTAATGGTATTACTTATGTAGAAAAACAAATGCGTGACGAAAATCGTGTCACAGGTAATTTTTATACTGTACGTGGTTCATCAACTTCTGCGCGTGAAGGATTAATGCCTTTAGCAGCAGAGATGGATACTTGGCTAAAAGAGCCATCGAAAGAAACGTATATCGGTTACGCAGAAGATTTAGGCAATGGCCTAATCGGTCGACTTCAAGTGATAACAGAAGAGCAGAAAATAAAACATGTCAGCTATGATGAATACTTTTCAGATGAACAGGAAAAAATCACAGAAACAGCTCTGCGGCCTTTTTATCGTCAATCGAAATATTATTCACCAGGATACAATAAACAAACCAACAATTCTTTTATTCATTTTGCAGATGCACTAACAAAGGCCATTACGACACAACAAACTTTATCCGTTAACGAAGAACAAGAGCTACAGCATCCGTCTTTTACTACTTATCAAAGATTGGCTGAAAAAATCAGCCCGTTTCAAAATTCATTGAAGGAATAAGAAAAACGAAAGTAGGGCATAAGTCGTTTCGACTTATGCCCTACTTTCGTAATCTTAAGATTATCAGCTAAACCAAAGTGAGTTCTTTTTAAAGAAATACTTTTATTTTAGCCTTTTATAGATCTAAATAATTTTCTAAGTAATCTGCTAAACCATCTTGATCATTTGTTTTTTCAGTGACATCGTTGGCTACGGATTTAATTTTATCCGTGGCATTGTTCATAGCAACACCCCAACCAGCATAACTTAACATTTCTTCGTCATTATGTTCATCGCCAAAAGCAATGATATCAGCTGGTTTGACAGATAAAAAGTTCGCCACTTGATCAACGCCATGGGCCTTTTGAATTCCTTTTGCGACCATTTCTAAAATAGGCATTGGACCGCCCCAAGTGCGGACATCAATATAATCACCATATTGTTTTGTCAATGTATCAGCAACTTTTTCAGCTTGGTTTGGCGTGGTCCGAACCATCATTGAGGTAGGATTGCTTCGTAAATTTTTAGCATTAAGTAAATTATCTAAGGTTGCTTTGGAAGCAAAAAATTTCGGATCGAACCCATCTAACGTATCGATATAAAATGTTTCTTTGTTTTCAGCAGCAACAAAATCTAATTGTAATTCTTTTTTCTGTGCCAAAATATCAAAGACTAGGTCACGTTCAATATTGGCTTCGCTTTCCAAGTCCCATTTTTTCTCTGGAATGTGGACTAAAGCGCCATTAAAGTTAACCATAGGGGTCGTTAGGCCAAGTTGTTGGTAAAATTGATGACTCATTCTATAGGGACGTCCAGTGGCAATACTGACGTAATGACCGTTGTCAATCGCTTTTTTTAGTGTTTGTTCGGTTTTTGGACTGATTAAAGACTGTGCATTTAATGTTGTGCCGTCTAAATCAATAGCAATTAATTTTTTCAAGTAAAAATTCCTCCTAAATGCCTTTTACTCAGTCTAGCATAAAACCGAAGATTATCAAGGGGAGAAGCATGTTCATTTATAAGGTTTAAAAAAAAGCTTAAGAAGTATGCTACACTAAAATAAACCGTTTGAAAAAGGAGCGCAGAGCATCTTGAAAAATTCTAGAAATTATTTACGAGTGATCACCTTAATCTATTGTATCTATATGTGGTTATTTGCTACGCATTTTCATTTTATGGCGTTGAACGTGTTGTTAGCCTATATTCCAATTGAACTTAGTTATCTTTTAAACGCAGAAAAACGTAAAAGGGATTGGTTGATAGGTTTTGCTTGGTTAATTTTTTATCCTAATGCGCCGTACCTATTTACGGATTTTTTTCATTTAGAAACGCTATCTATTTATCGAGGCTTTAATACGATTTTTGCAAACCAAATTGGTGATTGGTGGGCGTTTGTTTGCTTAACTAGCGGGATTGTTATATATGGACTTTTAGGGATGAAAACAGTAACAACTGTTAGTCAGAAATTGCAAAGTTATTGTGACTATAGAACAATTGTAGTCTTTCAAGCCAGCCTTCATTTCTTGTCTGCTTTGGCGATTTATGTTGGACGTTTTGATCGATTACACAGTGTCTATCTTTTTATGAGTCCAATTGAAACAGTGAAAATTATCTTTTTTGACTGGTCCCTTCAAAAATTAATGTTTATTTTATTAATGATGTTTCTACAGATGCTGTTGTTTGGGCTAATCCAATTATTAGGAAAAGAAGAAGCAATGTAAAGCTTTTTCTTTTTTTTTATATCTACAAAACACGAACATTATATAGAAAAATATATATAATAGTTAATATTTTGTTGTAAAAAGATAGCGATTCTCTTATAATCAAAGAGTAATTATTCGAAAACATGGATTTTAAGGGAGAGAAGTGCAATTATGAATACGTTTTTCAAATTAAAGGAAAACAAGACAACGGTATCAACTGAAATAATGGCAGGGGTTACGACCTTTTTTGCAATGAGTTATATTTTATTTGTTAATCCGTCCATTCTTTCAGAAACAGGGATGCCTTTTCAGGCTGTTTTTTTAGCGACCATTATTGCTTCAATCATCGGTACATTAATTATGGGGCTGTTTGCTAATGTACCTTACGCTCAAGCACCGGGGATGGGACTCAATGCTTTCTTCACGTTTACGGTCGTTTTTGGGATGGGGTATACATGGCAACAAGCATTAGCAATGGTTTTTATTTGTGGTTTGATTAATATTTTGATTACAGTGACAAAAATTCGCAAAATGATTATTAAAGCAATTCCAGAGAGTTTGCAACATGCTATTGGTGGTGGGATTGGAATTTTTGTCGCTTATGTAGGGTTGAAAAATGCTGGCTTACTAAGTTTCACAGTACAAGCAGAACCTCAAAATGGTGTTGTGAATGGTTCGAGTATCGTGCCCGCTTTAGGAAATTTTGATAATCCAGCTATTATTTTGGCGGTAATTGGGTTAGTTTTAACAACGATTTTAGTTGTCACCAATGTTCGTGGGGCTATTTTAATTGGCATTGTGGTTACTACGTTAGTCGCAATTCCAATGGGGGTGGTAGACACTGCTTCGGTTGATTGGCATGCTAATTCGTTGGGCAATTCATTTCAAGAATTAGGTACAACTTTTGGCGCTGCTTTTGGTGCTGAGGGCTTACAGTCATTGTTTAGCGATTCTTCAAAAATTCCTCAAGTTTTAATGACCATTATTGCCTTCAGTTTATCAGATACGTTTGATACAATTGGAACATTTATCGGTACGGGACGTCGAACAGGAATTTTCTCTAAAGAAGATGAATTAGCTTTAGAAGATAGTAAGGGCTTCAGCACTAAAATGGACAAAGCTCTATTTGCAGATGCTATTGCAACATCTATCGGTGCGATTTTTGGTACATCGAATACGACAACTTATGTAGAAAGTGCAGCAGGAATCGGTGCGGGTGGTCGAACAGGTTTAACATCGGTAGTGGTAGCAATTCTATTTGCCCTAAGTAGTCTTTTTTCACCACTTATTGCTATTGTGCCGGCACAAGCTACGGCTCCAGCGTTAATTTTAGTGGGAATTATGATGTTAGCTTCTTTCAAAGACATCAATTGGACGAATTTAGAAGATGCGATTCCAGCATTTTTTGCTTCAATTTTCATGGGATTATGTTATAGCATCTCTTATGGGATTGCTGCTGGGTTCATCTTTTATGCAGTGGTGAAAGTAGTCAAAGGGAAAGCCAAAGAAGTTTCACCAATTATTTGGGTCATTGATGCGTTGTTTATCTTAAACTTTGTAATCTTAGCTATTTTATAGTAAACAGAAGTGAGGCTGAGATAACAGCGGTTAGCTTCGAAGGTGTTGCATTTATTCAGCTATTTATCTTAAGCCCAAGTGTTAAGAAGTCTGGCAGATTGGTCGTTTTGGCCGGTCTGCCAGACTTTTTTTAAAAGAATTTTCTTTTGAGAGATTCACTCTTTTAGAGTATAGTGGTAGGTGAAGAGGTGATAAGGTGGATAAAAGTATGAAAATAAAATGGAAGCAGAATTTATTAGTCGCATGGATTGGTTGCTTTTTTACAGGGGCGAGTATTAGCTTAGTTATGCCGTTTATTCCAGTATATGTTGAACAATTAGGGACGCCTAAGAGTCAAGTAGAGTTGTTTTCTGGATTGGCAATTTCTGTCACGGCATTTGCTGCTGCGATTGTTGCACCGATTTGGGGAAATTTAGCTGATCGAAAAGGTCGGAAAATTATGATGATTCGGGCTGCAGCAGGAATGACGATCACAATGGGGGCGTTAGCGTTTGTCCCTAATGTATACTGGCTGCTGATTATGCGTTTTATGAACGGGATTTTATCCGGCTATATTCCTAACGCAACAGCGATGATTGCGTCGCAGGCGCCAAAAGAGAAAAATGGCTGGGCTCTAGGAACATTATCAACAGGTGCAATTGCTGGGACGTTAATTGCGCCATCGATTGGCGGTGCGCTGGCACAGTGGTTTGGAATGGAAAATGTCTTTATTATTACCGGCGTTATTTTATTCATTACAACGTTGTTGACTATCTTTTTAGTTAAAGAAGATTTTCAACCAGTTGAGAAAAAGGATTTATTAACGACGAAAGAAATTTTTAGTAAGATGGATCATGTTTCAGTATTGATTGGTTTGTTTGTGACTACGTTAATTTTACAATTAGGAATTACAAGTATCAGCCCAATCTTAACGCTGTATATTCGATCTTTAAGTGGCGATACAGAGAATGTATTATTTGTTAGTGGTTTGATTGTTTCGATTGCCGGCGTTTCAGCAATTATTTCTTCTCCAACTTTGGGAAAAATTGGGGACCGCATTGGGAACCAAAAAGTTTTATTAGGCGGATTAATTCTTTCTTTTATTTGTTACATTCCCATGGCGTTTGTGCAAACACCTTTTCAGTTAGGCGTTTTACGATTCCTTTTAGGTTTTTCAACAGGCGCATTAATGCCATCAATTAATACGTTAATTAGTAAAATAACGCCAACGGAGGGCGTAAGTAGAGTTTATAGTTACAATCAGATGTGTAGTAATTTCGGTCAAGTTTTAGGACCGATGGTAGGGTCGACAGTTGCCCATGGTTTTGGCTATTCTTCTGTTTTTCTGGTAACCGCTTGTTTCGTTTTAGGAAACATTGGGTTGTCCTTCTTTAATTTCCGAAAAGTTTTAAATAAAAAGCTCTAAACAGTTGAAAAGATAAAAAAACCAGTTACAATAACTTTAGTAACTGGTTTTTTCTTATTTAACAGGTTTGGTTTCTTTCGGTACTGCAAAGTGTGCAATTAATAAAATAATAACGGCTGTTGCCAACGATAGAATCGTTGTCATTTTAAAGTCGTATGAACCACCAGATAATGCACCGCCGATATATCCAACGACTTGGCCTAATGCGAAGGTCCAGAAAAATACAACAAGATAACGCATATGAGCACCTCTTTTCTAGCTCTTAGTTTAGCATATTTTCTTTAAAAGTAAAGAATCCGCGATAGGAAAATAAGAGAAGAGGCAAAAAATAGCAAGGATTCAAAAAGGAGCTGTCCAATGTCATTTCCACAATTACATACCGTTACTTCCTATTCGCTTTTATCTAGTACGGTTAGGATTCGTTCCTATGTAAAACAAGCGAAAGCGTTAGGTTATCAAACATTAGCGATTACCGATATCAATGTCTTGCATGGGGCGGTTGAATTTTATGAAGCATGCCAAGAAGCGGGAATTCAACCAATTATCGGTTTAAGATTAGAATATACCCCAGCAGAAAAAGAAGGGCATTCCGAATTGCTTTTATTTGCTAAAAATTTAAAAGGGTATCAGCAATTAATGCAACTATCTAGCAGCAAAATGACGACAGAGGGTCCCTTTTACTTAGCAGAACATCAATCCTTATTAAGTGATTTATTTGCCGTGACTTTGTCAGCTAAAGGAGAAGTCGCCCAAACATTTTTTGAAGATGAACAACAAGCGGTTCACGCTTTCCAACAACTTGCTTCATATTTTGATCCCCAGTCGTTATTTGTTGAACATTCTTTTTCAATGAATCAACAACGCAATCCAGCGCTCTTTTCTTTTTACCAAAGAGAACAATTACCTGGCGTGGCTTTGCAAGAGGTACGTCATTTAACAAGGGAAGAAGGTTTTGCCGTAACTGTTCTTGAGAGCATCAAAGAAAATAATCAATTGAATATTACAAGCCAAACACCGGAAATAGAAGGTCTGAATTACTTGCGTGAAGCAGAGACGACGATGGAACAAATGCTTCAAATAGCTGGTGCAGAAGTGGTCCAGAATACGATTCAGCTAGCTGAAAATTGCCGAGTTGACATTCCTTTACATCAAAAATTATTACCGCATTTTCCTGTGCCTGATAATCAAACGGCTGGTTCTTATTTACGCACATTGTGTTTAGAAAAATTACCAGAAAGAGTGCCTCATCTAAATGAAGTTTACCAAAAACGATTAGAAAAAGAGTTAACCATCATTCACAATATGGGCTTTGATGATTACTTTTTAATCGTTTGGGATGTGATGGACTTCTGTCATAACAATCAAATTGTTACAGGCGCTGGCCGAGGTTCAGCTGCGGGCTCTTTAGTGTCCTATGTGTTATCAATTACAGATGTAGATCCAATCAAATATGATTTGCTTTTTGAACGTTTTTTGAATCCGGAACGCTACACGATGCCCGATATTGATTTAGATATTCCTGATAATCGGCGGGAGGAAGTTTTAGCTTATGTCAGTCAAAAATATGGTCATTATCACATGGCGCAAATTGCCACGTTTGGTACGATGGCTGCGAAAATGGTTTTACGGGACGTTGCACGTGTTTTCGGGTTGTCCCAGAGTGAAGCGAATCGTTGGTCGGCAGCTGTCCCAAACAAGCTGAAAATTACGTTAGAAGAAGCATACCAAGAGTCAAAACGGATGCAAGAATTGGTCAATTTTTCACCAAATAATCAATTGCTCTATAAAACAGCTGTTCAGCTAGAAGGATTGCCTCGTCATGTTTCTACGCACGCAGCAGGTGTGGTAATTAGTGATGAAAATCTTTTGAATTTGGTTCCGTTACAACTAGGATCGAATGAAATTTTATTGACCCAATTTACTATGAATGATGTTGAAAAAATTGGTCTTCTGAAAATGGATTTCTTGGGCTTAAGAAATTTATCTATCATTGATGATACCCTCACAGCTGTTAAACGCGTCTATAATCAAACCATTCGTTTAAATCAGATTCCATTAGATGACGAAACAACGCTGGCTTTATTTAGAAAAGGGGAAACAAGTGGTGTTTTCCAGTTTGAATCTGCTGGAATTCGGAATGTATTAAGAAAATTAGGACCAACTAGCATTGAAGATATTGCTGCTGTCAATGCCTTGTATCGTCCTGGTCCGATGCAAAATATTGATGTTTTCATCCGCCGGAAAAAAGGCTTGGAACAAATTAGTTATCCAGAGCCTAGTCTCGCCCCCATTTTAGAAAATACGTACGGAATTATTGTTTACCAAGAGCAGATTATGCAAGTTGCTGCGAAAATGGCAGGCTTCTCTTTAGGGCAAGCTGACATTTTACGTCGGGCCATTAGTAAAAAGAAAAAAGATGTGCTAGATGAAGAACGGAATCATTTTGTTAATGGTGCGTTACAACAAGGCTATCCCCAAGAAACAGCTAACCAAGTGTACGATTATATTGAGCGCTTTGCTAATTATGGCTTTAACCGCTCGCATGCATTTGCCTATTCCTTTATTGGTTTTCAAATGGCTTACTTGAAGGTTCATTATCCGAGTGCTTTTTATGTCGCATTGTTGCATTCTGTTCGTCATAATCCAACAAAAATTAAAGAATATATTGGCGAAGCTAGAAAAAACAAGCAGACGATTTTGCAGCCGTCAATTAACCAAAGTCACTACAGCTTTTACCTAAATCAGCAACAGCAAATTTTATTTGGTTTTAGTTCTTTAAAAGGAATCCGCCGAGACTTCATTCAAAATATTTTAAATGAACGCCGAGAAAATGGACCGTACAAAACGTTCGATGAGTTTCTTTTGCGAATTGATCGTAAGTGGTTGAAAGTTGAAAATATCGAACCATTGATTGCCATCGGTGCATTTGACGAAATTGCACCCAATCGCCGTCAATTAGCGGTAGGTTTAGAGAGTAATATCCAAAGTATTCTTCTCAGCGGTGGTAGTATGGATTTGTTAGAAACGTTGAAGCCCAAGGAAGAAGAAATTGCCGATTATCCGCTAGAAGAGCGACTAGAACAAGAAGAACAATATTTAGGGGTCTATTTATCAGGACATCCGACAGAAGAGTTCAAAAAAACACGCTTAGCCAAGCAAACGCAACTTGTTCATGAACTTGTTGAAAATCAGCCCACGAAATTATTGATTTATGTCAAAAACATTCGGACGATTCGGACCAAAAAGGGAGAACAAATGGCCTTTGTTGATGGGGATGATACAACAGGAAGTATTTCACTAACGTTGTTCCCAACTGTTTTTCGCCAGTTAAGACAGAGTGTCGAGAAAGGGCAAGTTTATTATGTGGAAGGAAAAGTGGAACGCAGTACGTACAATCAAGAATTGCAAATATTGGTTCAACGAATAGAAAAAGCGCAACAAGTAGAAACATCAATTAGTGACGAAACGTGTTTTATCAGAATTACAAAAGATGTCGAACAAACGGACGTTTTTCAGAAAATGAAAGAGGTACTCAGTCGTCACGCTGGACACATTCCAGTGATTGTCTATTTTGAAAAAACAGGAAAGAAAATGGTATTAAATGAAGAAAATTGGGTCGCTCATACAAGCGCTAGTCAGCAACAATTAGCTTACGTTTTAGGTGAGCAAAACGTCATTTTCAAATGATTTACGGTAAAAAATACTAGTTGTTTTCAACTTTTTTCATTTTTTTCTTCTTAACTCAAGACATTTTGGTTCTTTAATGGTAAAATGAATGACGTAATATTTTTGTATATCAATTTTTGCGAAAAGGTTTCTTTTGGCAGTTGAAAGTATATTATATGAGGTGAAATAGCGAATGAAACGCATTGGTATTTTAACCAGCGGGGGAGATGCCCCTGGAATGAACGCTGCAATTCGTGCAGTCGTACGCAAAAGTATTTTTGATGGAATCGAAGTTTACGGTATTAACTATGGATTTGCCGGTTTAGTCGCAGGCGACATCCGTCGTTTAGATGTTGCTGACGTTGGCGATAAGATTCAACGTGGTGGAACATTCTTGTACTCTGCTCGTTATCCTGAATTTGCTACTGAAGAAGGGCAATTAAAAGGAATCGAACAATTGAAAAAATTCGGTATTGAAGGCTTAGTTGTTATTGGTGGAGACGGTTCTTATCATGGCGCAATGGCTTTGACAAAACGTGGTTTCCCGGCTGTTGGAATTCCTGGAACAATTGATAATGATATTCCTGGAACAGATTTCACAATCGGTTTTGATACAGCGATTAACACTGTTTTGGAATCAATTGACCGAATTCGTGATACAGCAACTTCTCATGTTCGTACATTCGTTATCGAAGTAATGGGACGTAACGCTGGTGATATCGCATTGTGGTCAGGCGTGGCAGGCGGAGCAGATGAAATCATTATTCCTGAACATGATTTTGATATGAAAAACGTTGCCAAACGCATTCAAGAAGGCCGTGACCGCGGGAAAAAACATTGCTTAATCATTTTAGCAGAAGGCGTAATGGGCGGAAATGAATTTGCTGATAAACTTTCTGAATACGGTGATTTCCATACGCGTGTATCAATTTTAGGACACGTGGTTCGTGGGGGCTCGCCAAGTGCTCGTGACCGTGTATTAGCAAGTAAATTTGGGTCATATGCTGTTGAACTTCTAAAAGAAGGCAAAGGCGGTTTATGTATCGGTATGTTAGATAACCAAGTAGTTGCAGCTGATATTATTGACACGTTAGAAAACAATAAACACAAACCAGATTTATCTCTTTATGAGTTAAATCATGAAATTTCTTTTTAATCTTGTATATTAGCTAATCTTATTAGCTTTGTATAAACAAATTTGGAATAGGAGCGTTTTAGTAATGAAAAAAACGAAAATCGTATGTACGATTGGACCAGCTAGTGAATCCGTTGATATGCTAGTAAACTTAATTAATGCAGGTATGAATGTTTGCCGTTTGAACTTTTCACATGGTGACTACGAAGAGCATGGTGCTCGTATTAAAAACATTCGTGAAGCTGTAAAAATTACAGGGAAACGCGTAGCGATCTTACTAGATACAAAAGGTCCTGAAATCCGCACAAATGACATGGAAAATGGCGCAATCACAATGAAAATTGGTGATTCAGTACGTATTTCTATGACAGAAGTTTTAGGAACAAATGAAAAATTCTCAATCACTTATCCAGAATTAATCAATGATGTAAACGTAGGTTCACACATTCTTTTAGATGATGGTTTAATCGATTTAGAAGTAACTGATATCGACCGTGATGCAAACGAAATCGTAACAGTTGTTAAAAACGAAGGCGTCTTGAAAAACAAAAAAGGCGTTAACGTACCAGGCGTTTCTGTAAACTTACCAGGGATCACTGAAAAAGATGCTAACGATATCCGTTTCGGAATTGGTCAAGGAATTGACTTTATCGCAGCTAGCTTCGTTCGTCGTGCTTCTGACGTTTTAGAAATCACTAAAATTTTAGAAGAAGAAAACGCAACACACATCCAAATCATTCCTAAAATCGAAAACCAAGAAGGTATCGATAATATCGATGAAATCTTAAAAGTTTCTGATGGTTTAATGGTTGCTCGTGGTGACATGGGTGTTGAAATTCCAACAGAAGATGTTCCAGTTGTCCAAAAAGCTTTAATTAAAAAATGTAATGCTTTAGGTAAGCCAGTTATCACTGCAACACAAATGTTAGATTCAATGCAACGTAACCCACGTCCAACACGTGCGGAAGCAAATGACGTAGCAAACGCAATCTACGATGGAACAGATGCAGTAATGTTATCAGGCGAAACTGCAGCAGGGGATTACCCATTAGAAGCTGTTCAAACAATGGCTCGTATTGCAGTTCGTACAGAAGAAACATTAGTTAACCAAGATTCATTCGCATTGAAATTATATAGCAAAACAGATATGACTGAAGCAATCGGACAATCTGTTGGCCATACAGCACGTAACTTGGGTATCCAAACAATCGTTGCGGCAACAGAATCAGGCCATACAGCACGTATGATCTCTAAATACCGTCCAAAAGCACATATCGTTGCAATTACGTTCTCAGAACAAAAAGCACGTAGCTTATCATTATCATGGGGTGTTTACGCAACAGTTGCTGACAAACCATCAAGCACAGATGAAATGTTTAATTTAGCTTCAAAAGTATCACAAGAAGAAGGTTATGCTTCAGAAGGTGATTTAATCATTATCACTGCTGGTGTTCCAGTTGGCGAAAAAGGCACAACAAACTTAATGAAAATTCAAATGATCGGTTCTAAATTAGTTCAAGGTCAAGGTGTCGGCGAAGAAGCAATTATTGCAAAAGCCGTTGTTGCAGGAACTGCTGAAGAAGCAGTTGCTAAAGCGACTGAAGGAGCTATTTTAGTTACAAAAACAACAGATAAAGAATACATGCCTGCAATTGAAAAAGCATCAGCATTAGTTGTTGAAGAAGGTGGTTTAACTTCTCATGCAGCTGTTGTAGCGATTGCACAAAATATTCCAGTTATCGTAGGTGCTGCAGATGCAACATCATTAATTAATAATGACGAAGTGATTACTGTTGATCCTCGTCGTGGTATTGTTTACCGCGGAGCAACAACAGCTATCTAAGTCTAATTAATTCAATCATTTGATTTTAAGCAATATGTACTCGGACGCAAAGCTGGGACAAACCGATTCGTCAGTTTGTCTCAGCTTTTTTTACAAGGAAGACAGTAGTACGAAATGTTCAGAAAACACGTATTCAGTAAATAAAGAGTTGGGCGCAAATAGTAAAGTTATGTCTGAGTTTTAAATTATTTATGTTATTTCACACAAAAATTTTGTTATTTAATTAAATAAGCGCTAAGTTATCTTCAACAGAAAAACAATTATAAAAAAAACGAAAGAAAAACAGGAAATAAGAAAGGGCTGTCAAGAAAATTTCATTGACAAAGCTTTCATACCCCTGTATAATAGCTTTTGTTGCTTAGGAGTGATAATTATGAAGTGGTCTTTGTTAGAATTAAATAAATACAAAGAAGAGCCGCTAGTGTTTTCAGAAACATTGCATCTTAAAGAAGAGCTTCTTCAACGAGATGATACCTTGTTGGATGTAAGTCCAATCAAAGTAGAAGGCTTATTAGCAGTCAATAAATCAGAATATTTACTTCATTACACTATTCAGGTAACTGTAACCGTTCCTTCATCCCGTTCTTTAGAACCTGTGGCTTTGCCAATGCAAATCACGGTCGATGAAGTCTTTATGACAAAAGAACAAATGGATACAAGAGATGAACGATTTGCAGCTGAAGAGATTATTTTATTGGACAAGCCAACAATTGATTTAGATGAATCTGTCGAAGACAACATTCTATTGTCCGTTCCAATTCAAGTGCTTACAGAAGAAGAACAAAACAGTCAAGAAATGCCAAGTGGCAATGACTGGGAAGTGATTTCAGAAGAAGCATATTTGGAAAGTAAGCAGAAAGCAGCAGAACAAACAGTGGATCCTCGTCTGGCTAAACTATCAGAATTACTCAGCGATAATGCTGAAGAGGAAGATAACAGCTAGGTTGGAATATATTGTGTATGTAAATACACGCATCTTTACAAGGAGGTGGAACAACAATGGCAGTACCAGCTAGAAGAACTTCTAAAGCGAAAAAAGCAAAACGTCGCACACACTACAAATTAACAATCAAAGGCTTAAATGCATGCTCAAACTGTGGTGAAATGAAAAAAAGCCATCACGTATGTCCAGCATGTGGTCACTACGATGGAAAAGACGTAATGTCTAAAGAAGCATAAGCATAAAAACATTTTTTGAAATGTTGAATCCCCTAGGCTAACCATGGAGCCTAGGGGATTTGTATTTTTTTAAGAAAATATGAAGAAATTGGAAATTTATTGGCACTATATTGTTTTCATATGAAAGATAGTGCGTTATAATAGTGAGGATTATAAGAGAATGCTCATAGAATTTTCGTTGATTATAATATAGGAGGTCATAAAATGACAAAACAACAATTTGGCGTAGTCGGCATGGCTGTCATGGGAAAAAATCTTGCTTTAAACATTGAAAGCAGAGGCTATACAGTTGCGCTGTATAACCGTACAGGATCAAAAACAACAGAAGTGGTTGAAGAACATCCTGACAAAAACTTTCAAGCAACATACTCAATTGAGGAATTTGTGAATGCAATTGAAAAACCTCGTCGAATTATGTTGATGGTTAAAGCTGGACCTGCAACAGATGCGACAATCCAAGAATTGTTACCACACCTTGATAAAGGCGATATCTTAATTGATGGCGGTAATACGTTCTTCAAAGACACAATGCGACGTAATGAAGAACTAGCAAACTCAGGAATTAACTTTATTGGTACTGGCGTTTCTGGCGGAGAAGAAGGAGCCTTGAAAGGACCATCTATCATGCCTGGCGGACAAAAAGAAGCGTATGAGTTAGTTGCGCCAATTCTTGAAAAAATTTCAGCTAAAGCAGAAGACGGTGAACCATGTGTGACTTACATTGGCCCAAATGGTGCTGGACATTATGTAAAAATGGTTCATAATGGGATTGAATATGGGGACATGCAATTAATTGCTGAATCCTACGATTTAATGAAACAAATCTTAGGTTTATCTGTTGATGAAATGGCAGAGATTTTCAAAGAATGGAACGAAGGCGAATTAGACAGTTACCTTATTGAGATCACGGCTGACATTTTGACACGTAAAGATGATGAAGGAACCGACCAACCAATCGTTGATGTTATTCTTGATGCAGCAGGCAACAAAGGAACAGGTAAATGGACAAGCCAAAGTGCGTTAGATCTTGGCGTACCATTACCATTAATTACAGAATCAGTATTTGCACGTTTTATTTCGGCTTACAAAGAAGAACGCGTAAAAGCAAGTGGCATTTTATCAAAACCTGCAGCCTTTAACTTTGCAGGCGATAAAAAAGAATTGATTGAAAAAATTCGCGAAGCATTATACTTTAGTAAATTAATGAGTTATGCGCAAGGTTTTGCACAACTCCGTGCAGCTTCTGAAGAATACGGATGGGATTTACCATTTGGTGAAATTGCAAAAATCTGGCGAGCAGGTTGCATTATCCGTGCACAATTCTTACAAAAAATTACCGATGCATATGAAAAAAATCCAGCACTTGAAAACTTGTTGTTAGATGAATACTTCGTAGAAATTACGAAAAAATATCAACAAGCCGTTCGTGAAGTTGTTGCGATTGCTGTTCAAGCAGGTGTTCCTGTACCAACATTCTCATCTGCAATTGCTTATTACGATTCTTATCGTTCAGATCGCTTACCAGCGAATTTAATTCAAGCACAACGTGATTACTTCGGTGCTCATACGTACGAACGCACAGACAAAGAAGGAATCTACCATTATAGCTGGTACAACGAAGAATAAACACGCTGGAGACCATGAGTGTGGCTCACCATGCTCATGGTTTTACTGTGGCTTAAAAAAGAACCAGACAGATTGAGTAGTAATTCTCTAATAAGTAGTAAGGAATAAAAAGGTTGAGCTTGAGTATAGCTTTTAAAGAGAAAGGACAATTAATCAAATGAGCAACATTTTAATTATTGAAGATGAAAAGAACTTAGCGAGATTCGTTGAGCTTGAATTAAAACATGAGGGGTATACGACAGAAGTACACTACAATGGTCGTACAGGATTGGAAGCCGCTCTTAACAACGAATGGGATGCTATCCTTCTTGATTTGATGTTACCAGAATTGAATGGATTAGAAGTATGTCGCCGTGTTCGCCAAGTGAAAAATACACCAATTATTATGATGACTGCGCGTGATTCAGTAATTGACCGTGTTTCTGGTTTAGACCATGGAGCGGATGATTATATTGTTAAACCATTTGCAATTGAAGAATTGTTAGCTCGTTTACGTGCGTTACTTCGTCGTATTGATATTGAGGGCGATAAAAACGTTGCAAAACAAACAACGATTACATATCGTGACTTAACAATTGAAAAAGAAAATCGTGTCGTTCGTCGTAATTCTGAAATGATTGAATTAACAAAACGCGAATACGAATTACTATTAACGCTAATGGAAAACGTGAACGTTGTCTTGGCACGTGATGTGTTACTAAATAAAGTTTGGGGCTATGAAACAGAAGTAGAAACAAACGTTGTGGATGTGTATATCCGCTACTTACGAAATAAAATTGACGTACCTGGAGAAGAAAGCTACATCCAAACTGTCCGTGGAACTGGCTACGTTATGCGTTCGTGAGAACTAATTAATGAAAAGAACGATTAAAAAAGAACTGGAAGGCCCATCTTTAACTATAAAGTGGGCTTTCGCAAGTTCTTTCTTTATATTTGTAGTTTTTACCATTTTTGCGGTGATTACCTATAAGTCTTCTGTCAGTCTTATTGTTGCCAAAGAAAAGGAAAATGTCGAAGCAACGATTGCAGAAGTAACAAATCGATTAGCTAATGCCAATGAAAATTTAACGGTAACAGACGTTTTTGACTATTTAAAAACGCCGAGTGAAAGAGATGAAAACTACTATAATAAGCATACAGCAGTAGAAGGTTCGTTTATGGAAATGGACAGTTTCATATCTGAACTAGGACAACCAGAACTTTATTTATCTGTGTATGACACAAACCAAAAGCTAGTTTTTAAAACACAAAATGAATATGATAAGTTATTACAATTGGATAGACAATTACCTGTTGTTCGAACCGTTTTTGATAAAACCGGTTTTTATTCCGTGGAACCTATTTTTTCAAAAGAAACACGAGAAAAGATTGGCTATATTCAAGCGTTTTATGAACTTTCTTCTTTTTATGAAATTCGTAATCATTTATTATTAACACTTGTAGTTTTAGAAGTGATTTCTCTGATTGTAAGTAGTGTCTTAGGTTTTATCCTCTCTTCTTATTTCTTAAAACCATTAAAAGTATTGAGAGACACGATGGATACAATCCGCAAAGACCCGCAATCAGATGTCCACATGCCGGAGATTAATACGAGAGATGAGTTAGCAGATATCTCGGAAATCTTTAATGAAATGTTAGATCGTATGAGACGCTATATCGAACAACAAGAGCAGTTTGTTGAAGATGTTTCCCATGAATTAAGAACGCCCGTTGCGATTATGGAAGGCCATTTAAACCTTTTAAATCGTTGGGGAAAAGACGATCCTGAAATTTTAGATGAATCATTAAAGGCCAGTTTACAAGAAATTAGTCGTATGAAGAGTTTGGTCCAAGAAATGCTTGACCTTTCACGCGCTGAACAAGTGGACACCCAATATGCAAATGAACGAACAGATGCTAAACAAGTAGTCTACCAAGTATTTAATAACTTCCAATTGGTTTATCCTGAGTTTCATATCACATTAGATGACGATTTACCAACCGAAGTTGAACTGAAAATCTATCGTAATCACTTTGAACAATTGCTAATTATTCTATTAGATAATGCGATTAAATATTCAACGGATCGAAAAGAAGTGCATATTTCCATTTCTCGAACGATGAATGAATTTGAAATAGCTGTGCAAGATTTTGGTGAAGGAATCACTGAAGAAGACTTGGAGAAAATATTTGATCGATTCTACCGAGTAGATAAAGCCCGTGCAAGAAATAAAGGTGGTAATGGCTTAGGTCTATCGATTGCAAAACAATTAGTCGAAAACTATAAAGGACGTATTGATGCAGAAAGCGTATTGCATCAAGGAACGATCTTTAGAATTTTTATTCCAATCGCTGGAATAAAAGAAGAGAGCAACGTACAATAAAGTACGTTGCTTTTTTTTACGAATGAATAACGAACATTTCAGTAAGAGGAAAGGAATTATAAGATAAAGAAACGAATGTTTTCTTTGCAGAAAATATTCATCGTTCGAAATTGAAAAAAATGTTATTTTTCTGCAAAATAATAGTTGCGTTTTAGAAAAATCCTTGGTATATTAATATCTGTTCTGACAAACAGTTTGTTAAGAAAAAAGTTTTAAAAAGTTGAAAATTTTTCTTGACGAAAAGATAAATAACATGTTAGAATAACAAAGTCGTTAAAGAGATTGCTTTTAAATCAATCATTTGATCAAAAAAACTTGTTATAAAATAACAAAAAAGTTTTAAAAAGTTGTTGACAAACAACTGAGATAATGATAAGATATAGAAGTTGTCACAACAGACGACAACGACCAAGCAAAACAACTTGAAAAAACTTTTTAAAAAAAGTTCTTGACATTCAAACAAAAGTTTGTTATGATATAAAAGTTGCTGCGAGGTAACGTAGACCTTTGAAAACTGAACAAAGAATAGACGAACCAAATGTGTAGGGCGTCTTGATTCAATTCAAGACAACAAACATTTTTAACAAGCAAGCAATATGCTAGCAAACAAATTGAGCTTAACAATCGCAAGATTGTTCTAACTTTTATTATGAGAGTTTGATCCTGGCTCAGGACGAACGCTGGCGGCGTGCCTAATACATGCAAGTCGAACGCTTCTTTCCTCCCGAGTGCTTGCACTCAATTGGAAAGAGGAGTGGCGGACGGGTGAGTAACACGTGGGTAACCTACCCATCAGAGGGGGATAACACTTGGAAACAGGTGCTAATACCGCATAACAGTTTATGCCGCATGGCATAAGAGTGAAAGGCGCTTTCGGGTGTCGCTGATGGATGGACCCGCGGTGCATTAGCTAGTTGGTGAGGTAACGGCTCACCAAGGCCACGATGCATAGCCGACCTGAGAGGGTGATCGGCCACACTGGGACTGAGACACGGCCCAGACTCCTACGGGAGGCAGCAGTAGGGAATCTTCGGCAATGGACGAAAGTCTGACCGAGCAACGCCGCGTGAGTGAAGAAGGTTTTCGGATCGTAAAACTCTGTTGTTAGAGAAGAACAAGGACGTTAGTAACTGAACGTCCCCTGACGGTATCTAACCAGAAAGCCACGGCTAACTACGTGCCAGCAGCCGCGGTAATACGTAGGTGGCAAGCGTTGTCCGGATTTATTGGGCGTAAAGCGAGCGCAGGCGGTTTCTTAAGTCTGATGTGAAAGCCCCCGGCTCAACCGGGGAGGGTCATTGGAAACTGGGAGACTTGAGTGCAGAAGAGGAGAGTGGAATTCCATGTGTAGCGGTGAAATGCGTAGATATATGGAGGAACACCAGTGGCGAAGGCGGCTCTCTGGTCTGTAACTGACGCTGAGGCTCGAAAGCGTGGGGAGCAAACAGGATTAGATACCCTGGTAGTCCACGCCGTAAACGATGAGTGCTAAGTGTTGGAGGGTTTCCGCCCTTCAGTGCTGCAGCAAACGCATTAAGCACTCCGCCTGGGGAGTACGACCGCAAGGTTGAAACTCAAAGGAATTGACGGGGGCCCGCACAAGCGGTGGAGCATGTGGTTTAATTCGAAGCAACGCGAAGAACCTTACCAGGTCTTGACATCCTTTGACCACTCTAGAGATAGAGCTTTCCCTTCGGGGACAAAGTGACAGGTGGTGCATGGTTGTCGTCAGCTCGTGTCGTGAGATGTTGGGTTAAGTCCCGCAACGAGCGCAACCCTTATTGTTAGTTGCCATCATTTAGTTGGGCACTCTAGCGAGACTGCCGGTGACAAACCGGAGGAAGGTGGGGATGACGTCAAATCATCATGCCCCTTATGACCTGGGCTACACACGTGCTACAATGGGAAGTACAACGAGTCGCTAGACCGCGAGGTCATGCAAATCTCTTAAAGCTTCTCTCAGTTCGGATTGCAGGCTGCAACTCGCCTGCATGAAGCCGGAATCGCTAGTAATCGCGGATCAGCACGCCGCGGTGAATACGTTCCCGGGCCTTGTACACACCGCCCGTCACACCACGAGAGTTTGTAACACCCGAAGTCGGTGAGGTA